>NZ_JADABY010000001.1 GCF_015672735.1 Citrobacter sp. Res13-Sevr-PEB04-36
AAAAAGGATGTAAATATATTTGGAAGAGAATTACTCATCATTTTTTCACTATATAGCCTTGCTCAAAAAGTTCTGACAACTTAGTAAGTCACGGCCTGGACTAACCACACATCAATAGATATTATAAGTATTGCCGCCGATATTCTGAAGGCGTTAAACCCGTTTGCTTCTTAAACGCGGTATTAAAGACCGATTTAGAGTTAAAGCCTGAGGAATACATAATATCAAGAATGGTCCGCTTATCTTCCGGCATTGCCAGGAGTTTTTTAGCGTGCTCTATTCGGTACTCGCTGATAAACGTAAAAAAATTCTGCTGAAACCCGTTGTTGATAATGGCTGACAGATCGTGCGGCGAGAGTTTTAACTGATGCGCAAGCTGGCTTAAGGACAGGGTGGAATCCAGAAACGGCTGATTCCGGTGCATAAATTCTGCCACCTTATCCACCTGTTCAGCCCCCCGTAACTGCGGTGCTTTAACCGGCTGAATATTCTCCAGCAGGATTTCATCTGCCTGCGTTAGCCCCATAAACGCAGCGGGTTGCCGCAGCGCACAAACTAATAACGTATTAATAAATGCAAACCCCGCTATGCTGACAACGGGCAGTACCCAACTCGTTTTATCGGTTAGCCTGAACAGATAGAAAAACAGGCAGCAAATAATACTGACTATCCAAAGTCCCGAATAACCTGACAGCAGGAAGCGGAGCCAGAGCATTTGCTGGCGGGCAATATCGGAATAAAGATGCTGAATATCCGAATTAAATGACCGCAAACGTCTGAGGGAATAGCCAAGCCAGCCGAGAAATACCCCGTGATAGGCCAATGCAAGGGGCAGTGATACTGGCATGCCCGGTAAATCCTGCTGCTGTAAGAGCGTTATTTTTGCTGAGTCAGATAACGGAACGTACAGCGTGAAAAACACAATAAGGCCAGTAGCAAACGGGATTAAGTGTACAGCATGAGCTGGCCGGATTCGAAAATGGCGATACATCAGCGAACGGGTATACAGATAGATGGCCGGTGGCTGAAGCAGAGAGATAAGCGTACCGATATAGGCGTAGTTCGGGTGTAAAAAACTCACGCCGCTACCATAGAGGAAAAGTTCACCAAAACCGGCGGCAAGGGTCAGCAGAACGATCACCAATAGCCGGTTGCTGACTTGTATGATGTTAGACGGCAAAAGAAGAAAAACAGAGAGCAATGCAGCCTGCATCATTCCTGCTGCCAGAAGAAAAACAGATAGATCATTCAGCATGCACGAGCACCAACAATTTAAAACGAGATATGAGAAACGGACGCCACACACGCTTCGTGTCAGCAGAACGTTCGACTTTACGTTTCATACGTTCGAATTTATCAATTCGAACGACTCCCGGGTTACTCGCCAGTACTCTGCAACCAAATCGGCAGAGGACTGAAATTCTGCCTCCTTTAAACACAAAAAAGCAGATGAACAGGTCGAAAGAGACCCGGGAGTATTAATATGAAAAAGCAGAAAAAGACCAGAACATCCCTGTGCGCAAGCATTATGTTCCTTGCGGGAATGACCGTAAGCACAACGGCGTTTGCCCACTGCGACAGCATGGATGGGCCGGTGATCACCGAGGCTAAAAGCGCCCTTCAGGCGCGTGATGTTACCCCATTATTAAAATGGGTACCAGAAAACCGTGAAGATGACGTCAGAAAGGCGTTTGACGAAACAATGAGTAAACAAGGCAGCAGTCAAACCTCTCAGGAAAAGGCCCAGCAAAAGCTTTTTACCACCCTGGTACGTATTCACCGTGAAGCGGAAGGTGCATCGTTTACCGGTGTAAAATCGGCAGGTCATATTCCTGTTATTGTACAAGAGGCTGATGCCGCACTTCGCACCAACAGTGTTGATAGCCTGGTGGCAAAGGTGACCGCTAACATTGAGCATGCTATCCGGGAAAAATTTACCAAAGCCGAACTCAGTAAGCAGCAGGCGAATCAATCGGTTAAGCAGGGACGCGAATATGTAAATGACTACATTCACTACGTACATTTTGTCGAGGAAATAAACGAAATGGCGGAGGGTAGAGCGCCCGATACGGAGCATCAGCACTAATCATCATGCCCTTCAGAGATGCCTTTACGGCATCTCTGAACCGCGACGCTAAGGCTGTGCGAAAACGCAGCTCACCGTGCTAACCGTTGAACGATACTGAACGTTTCAGGAGCATCGTTGTGACGGTTAGCTTCGGCTAGACAACCATAATATATTGATAAACAGGGAGCGGGATTCTGGTCTGAACCGAGGGCCTCAGCTTTGCCCTACGTCACTGCAACGAAACGACTAAAATCATGGTCAATGACCAGCCCAACGGCGTCACCTTTATTGGAGATAGCGCCAACTGGTGCAAACATTCTATCATCAATGTCCGATCACGGCCTGAGACATTCGACAAGCATTTTATGGTTTCAGTAAGAGTTTCAGTGCCAGCAAATATTTCACTTCGTCGTACCGGGTTTGGTCTTCCTGCAGCGGTAAAGGATCCTTATCCATTTAAACGCCAGAGCCCGGATAGCTGATTGATGCGATTTCCCTTTTTCACGCTCACGCTGGCTCGAGTAATAAAGTCTGGCCCAGTATGATGAGTTACACGTCTTCGCAGTCCATTCCACAAATGTCTGTCAGACGAACTTCGCATACTGCCAACGCCAGTGTCCCCTGGATTTTGGCCGCTTCGCTCGGTTACTGGTTCAATGCCTGTATAGTTTTGAGTTTTTCAACGCTGTTAAACTGGTCGCGGTTATCACCCAATGAGGCAAGCATGCACGGATCCATCGCGAGCCAGTGACAAGGCATGCACAGGGAAAACAGTGATAAATGGGTACTTCTGGCGATTCATCCTGCTCCGCTACTGAAGGCGTGGTGCGTAACGGCAAAAGCACTGCCGGACATCAGCGCTATCTCTGCTCTCATTGCCGTAAAACATGGCAACTACAGTTCACTTACACCGACTCTCAGCCCGGTACGCACCAGAAAATCATTGATATGGCCATGAATGGCGTCGGATGTCGCGCCAGTGCACGCATTATGGGCGTTGGCCTCAACACGGTTTTACGTCACTTAAAAAACTCAGGCCGCAGTCGGTAACCTCGCGCATACAACCGGGCAGTGATGTGATTGTCTGCGCTGAAATGGACGAACAGTGGGGCTACGTCGGTGCTAAATCACGTCAGCGCTGGCTGTTTTACGCTTATGACAGGATACGGAGGACGGTTGTGGCGCACGTCTTTGGTGAACGCACTCTGGCCACACTGGAGCGTCTTCTGAGCCTGCTGTCGGCCTTTGAGGTCATGGTATGGATGACGGATGGCTGGCCGCTGTATGAATCACGCCTGAAGGGAAAGCTGCACGTTATCAGCAAGCGTTACACTCAGCGCATTGAGCGACATAATCTGAATCTGAGACAACATCTGGCAAGGCTGGGACGGAAGTCACTGTCGTTCTCAAAATCGGTGGAGCTGCATGACAAGGTCATCGGGCATTATCTGAACATAAAACACTATCAGTAAGTTGGAGTCATTACCTGTTTTTGCTGCATATTTGGCCATGCACTTTTGCCATCAAGTCAGAGAGACAGGGGCACCGTAAGAGACGAAGGTTGCTGCCTGTGATGAGAGGTTATCAGCAATTACAATGGTCACTAATATTTACATAATGTCGGAGAACATCATTTTAGTTGAAATAACATAAAGGTGGTTCTATGTATTTACATATCAGAAAGTATCAACTCGTAAATGCGAGATGGCGTGATGTCATTGATCTGACAGATTATGAAGAAACAATCAGGCAGGTTGTCGGTACATTATTTGGAAATGATTTTATTGAGGTCAGCGTTGAAACAAATTGTTTTACTCTGACAGTAAACAGTACAAGCAGTAAAATACCACACGGCATACTGGTGAATATGGGGAAAAGGCTGGCGGCTAATCTCCAGAGTATCACCTGTCATGCCATGCGGATCTATCATGTAAATGGCCATCCTGACGCGCGGCAGTTATTTCACTGTTTTGATGCCGATTGCCTGTGATTAAGCCCCCAACTTCTGTTAAAGGAGTTGGGGGAGATTTAACGGTTATCAGACTGGAAGACAGAATGTCGGATATTTACGGGCTATGATATCCATCAGTGACTTCATTCGCGGTGTTACAGAACTAAATTTCATTTGGGGTATTTTTGCTCTTACCGCATTTTTTACATCAGTCACCGTTACTGAATAGCCTTCTGACGTCAGCCATTCAGCAACCTCTTTACAGGAATAACTTTTTTTATCTTTCAGCATCAGCCCCCATTGGCACTGAGTCAGCGCCCGGAGAAATAGTCTGACTAAAATATCATCACTACGTTTGCTTCCGACTTTTAGTTTCATATCAGAAAACACCGTCCGGCAATAGAGAAAATCACACCAGTCATCCCAGTCAGCCAGGGTCTTCAGTGTATGCGTTTGCCGCCAGTCGTCGAAAAGAGAGCGCTGCTGCAGAGCCTCTTCCATATTATCCCATGGGCGGGAAAACATCAGTAAATGCCCTTCATTCATGGCGGGCTGTACGGGCTGGCGTTTGAAATCGAATTCCAGATTAAGACGGATATCCTGTTCCCGGGATACCAGATCGCTTTCCGACAGCCACATCTCACGCGTTGATATCAACGTACTTCGGGATAACGTCTGACCGGGTAAACGATTAAGGTAAAGATCTACCATATAGTCGTTATAGTCACTGCGTGGAATATCGGCAGGAGGTTTGACGCCAGCCCTGGCATGAACAACAGGTTTTCCCTGAATAGCTCTATAGGTTAACTGCCCCCGGGTTTTCATGGCGATAAGCTGGCTGACTTCATGCTTACATGTCAACATTGATGAACCCGGATCAACAATATCGCACAGCGACTGGAAGCGGGAAGACAGTGGACCGCTCATGTTTATCTTGTTAAGTGGGCAATTTGTCAAAAAGCCATCGGTTGTGACGCTGACAACCGATGAATCAGAAGGCAAAGCATTCATGAGTTCCCCGGCAACGGCGCGGATAAATCCCGTTACATGCGCAGCAAAGAATGGCTGAGTAACCGATGATGGTGGGAGGGATCTGTTTAATCCACGGGCAGTATCAAAGGCGGTTTTGGCGCGAAGGCCCTGAGCAAGTTTGCCATAAAGCGAGTTGCCAATTTCTTTCCAGAATTTCTCCTCCAGAGAACCTTTAATATGGCGATTACGGTTCTCACGGACCTGTTGAACAAAGGGAAGAAACACCGATGTTGATTCGCTGTTATGTGGGGAGGTGTCACAGATCCAGGGGACGATGATCCCATTATGGATCGTCATCTCTGCCCCGAGCGACAGAGCAAGTTCGATTTCAGGTGCCGTTGCCCATGATTCGCCACTTAATGGAAAGAATAACCCATATTGATCGGTCCGAACCGGCAGGCTGGGATAGGGAACTGATTCCGGGAACCGAAATGTGACAAGCGCAAATCCCATTACATGCCCACAGTAATCGTCCGGATTTTTACTGAGGCGGATGTTCCCGTAATCGGGTGTGAGGATATCTAATAGCCCGGTGGTATACGCTCCAGCCAGATCGTAGTCATACCAGTGATCAGACGGTGTAACCCCCATCATAAAACACTCATTGCGTCCGCCGTGGTAACAGTTGATCGGGAACGTTTCAAACAACTCTCTTGAAGGAACACTGGCGGGGTTTTTAATCGTCCGGAATGCCTGTTTTTCCGTGAGCCAGAGTTCACGGGTTTTAATGTGTGTCCCAAGGCAGACTTCAGGAGACATATTGTTTTCTTTAAGTGTTTTGGTGAACCGTGAAACTGCCATCGCCCCGATGGTGGCGGGGACACGATCAATCATCAGCTCCCGGGCGCAAAAATTGCGAACCTGTAAAGCATAACGAACCGCAATCTCGGCATCCCGCAGAGCATAGGCTTCAAACCCTGCTCTGTCGCCCAGAAGATATTCACGCATATTGGTTATGGAATAAGGTGCAGGAATGGTGAGTTTGGGAAGACCCAGTAATTCACCACATTCAGCCAGACCCATACCCCCGGGAGTGATAAGCAGTGTATCGATGAAAGCTACGTTACTGCAACGCGGAGGGGAAGTTCGTTTGTCAAACATTATCTGTTCAGTCTTTACGCGACGTTCCTGCTGTTCATCAAAATCGATACCGTAACGATTTTTGAAGCTGCTGACAGTACCGCGTATTCCTTTCAGAAGAATTTTGTAGTCTGACCAGAAATTGGCAAAGGAGGCGATATCCGCACGAATGAAATGCGCATATATATTAATAATACCGGGCCATTTTGTAATCACACCCGTTTCAAGAAGCGGTGTAATCGTTTGACAGAGAAATTCCTTAAAAGACAGCCGGGATTTTTTCTGTGAGTCAGGTGGATAGATAATGTTCGATATACCTGTATTATCGGGTAAGACAACATAACTCTGATATGACAGAATATCATTCTGTCGTGTTTCAGGGTTGAAAACATATTCGGTATCAAAACCGATATGGAGCGTCAGGTCGTTTGAAATCACAGACACGTTTTTTGATGCAGGTGGCATCACAGGATAATCATCAAGCGTTTTAGGTCTTTTACGATTGAGCGCTGGCTCTGAAGTCACGGACTGATACCCCGAGGCGGCAGCGAGGATATCCTGCAAATTATGGCTCATAGTTAACTCCGAAAAAATGCCGGGAGCTGTGTCCCGGCATAAAGAATCAAGATTTAATAACATTTACTACAGATTTGAAAATATCGGTTTTGCGTGATTCATCATCTGCATGGATAAATGAAACGAGGTTCCTGCCTGCTTTAATCAGGATGCCACGTTGCGTCTTTTCCACAGATGGGGTAACGCGTGCAGATAACAGACAATTTTCATGTAACTGAAGAAACTTTTTTGAGGCGTAGCCGCCATGCAGTCGGGCTTTAATTTCATTATACATATCATCAAGAGAACCGGGTTCTCCTGATTCACTCAATACCGGATAGCCCTTCTTATCAAAAAGGCTGAGGATAGATTTACCATCATGTTCGAACAAGGTAACACCGTAAATGTATTTCATTCGAAAGGTGAGGGCGTCGGTGGTGTAGATCTCCTCCTGACAACTGAAATTTTTGAGACGCCTGGCTAATTCATTAAAAACAGCACGAGCAGTAGCCGTGTCCTGCAGGGTGTAGGTATAAAGTACGAAGCCATCTGTGCCGATGAGCTTTACTAAGTTGCCCATAATCGTGATAGCGAGAACTAATGCAAAAGACAGATATTTTTCATCGTTGTCTACAGCTGTGCTTGCTGATTCGGGAATAATGTTCAGTGCATTATTAGCGTTATTTTCCGTGTTCTTAGTAACCATTTATATCACCTTTAAGTTTGTTTTGACGATGTGCATTTTCCCACTCAACAATATCGTCAAGAGAGAATCGTATAGCCCGCCCAATTCTGATGAAGGGCGGGAGTTTTCCGGGGTTGCGCGATATATCTGACGCAACCGTAGATGCAGAAAGATTAAATCTTTCTGCGAACTGCTTAATGGTTAAATACATAAACCTCCGGTTTCAGAGAATAAGAAGCCACGCGGATTTAATATCAATCCACATTCTGTGATGACTTAATGCAGGGCCCTGCAGAAGCATGCAATGACAATACCGTCCTTAAACGAGTGTTGCATCAATCACGAATCACAGATCATAGGTTCATTTTTGTGTCATAACTTTCTATGACCTGAGAAACCACTGCGTGTGATGTCGCTGCATTGTGAAAAGCGTAGCGACGGGTCGCCGTGAGTGAATGGTGATTTAGCTGATGGGAAGCGATTGCAATATCCCCGGTCGCCTGTAGTACCCGGGTGGCAAAGGTACGGCGCAGGTCATGCATCCGCAGGTTATCAATGTTGGCATCCCGACAAATACGGGCAAAGGTTGCACGCGGATATGCCAGAGGGCGGGCATTGTCGGTTAGTTGTGGAAAAATGTAAGTTTTGCTGAGCATCAGGTCCTGCTGGCACTGGACAACTGCAATGGCTGGAGGTGCAAGTGGGCAGGTGAAAGGGTGTCCGGACTTTGTATCAGGCAGTATGAGTTGATGCATATCCGGGTGCCAGTACTCCCATTTCAGGGTACATACCTCACCAATACGCATCCCCGTATAAAGAGCAAGCAATATAGAATCAGCTGCCGGTGTTTGCAGCGCTGTTGCCGCGTCAATAAAGCGCGGGATTTCTGTCGCTGACAGCGTGCGATAGCGAATGTTATTTTCTTTCAGATAGCGGACATGTGACATCGGGGAATGTGTGATCCATCCAGCACGTACTGCCAGAGAGCATATTTTGGACAATATTGCGAGGATACGGTTTACTGTTGACGGACGTAATTTTTCCCGTAAGCCAGCAGCATATT
>NZ_JADABY010000010.1 GCF_015672735.1 Citrobacter sp. Res13-Sevr-PEB04-36
AATATAGATAACTTGGTTGGTGAATACTCGTTTTGTCCTGAGATTATTTCGTTCAGAGACTGCTCATCAGCGATCAGTAGCGAGAGCATCTCCAAGTTAATGGAGTCCCATGTCTGAAATTCAGGGCCATTGATAAGCCTAGTTTTTAGAGCTCTATGTCGATATGCCTCCGCATAATCAAGCGCCTGGAAAGCATAAGTTTCAGCCTCAGATAACAGTCGAATACATGATCTAACAGGCATGCCAATTATAAGCCTATCAAGCACCCAATCTCGAGTAACCCCCTGTCGCAACTTGGAAGAGTCGCCACCTCGAGCCAAACTAGACCAAAGCCAATTATCCTTGAGATGTGTTGGGGCGCTAAAACTAAGCCATTCACATACAGGTGTTAACAAAGCATTTATTCGCTCTTGGTGCTCTTCCTGATTTCGAACAAATACTACTAGGCTTTCGTGGAAAGGTCTTACGCCACAAATTCCCTCCGAGAGCATATGTGCAACCGCATCTACACTCGGTGCATATTCATGATTGTCTTTTACAACGACACCGATCGCCTGTCTCGGCCACGCAAACTGAAAGCCACTGCATAGGTGAAGGACATCTTTTTGTCTATAATTGAGGTTACGCCAAAGTTCAGAATAGTAAGTAGTAATATTGCCATCGGAGCACGGAGGAAGCTTTTCAATTTGCCAAGAAGAAAGTGCTAATCCATGATGAGACAGATACTCAGATGAGTAAATTACATGCAAAGGGTAGCCATTTGTAATTTCTAATAAAGCGCCAGCACTGTTCTGAATCTCTTCATCAACTTGATTTTCATGACAATTTAAGTACAACCGACCAGATTCAATATGAAGTTTTAAAAATTCGTATATTGAATTTCCAGACATTTCAGGCAACCAATGCCATTCATTCTTAGGAGAGTGAGTAAGCAGTGTGCAAGGAAGCAATTCATTATCAACTGGTTGCGTTCCGACAAGCACCACTAAGTTGTCTGTTGCAGGAAGTAATTGCCTAAAAGTTTCATCCAATGGTTTTTTATTTTTAGCATTATCTCGCCAAACATGATCCAGCCCATCAATCAACACAACAAATGGTTTCCCCTTACCTTTGTAGTAATTTGCGCAGGTTATGAGTGCATCACGTAAATTTTCCGGTTGAGATGTGTTGGCATTTGACTCTTTATGAAAGCTATTGATTTGATGCAACAGGGACTCCGCAACAACTCTTGGGCTTAATCTGTCTTCAGTTGCGTCTCCAAGAGATAAAAAATAGTGGTGACGTATTAACGGGACTCCATGCTCTTCCAGCTTTTGACACAAGTACGATAGATATGTACTTTTTCCTACACCAGGTTTACCTGTTAGAGTAATGACTTCCCCATTTGAGCGGTTAATTTGAGCAAGTAGATGTTTGTGAAAGTCTGAATCGGGGAGGCAGTAGTCTTCGGGCACAGAAAAAATTTCAGGTATAGGCTCTGGTCTTTTGGGTGATAAGACCTCTCTAACATGATGAAGATAAATCCAACCTTGCTCTGGTGGATTGTCCTTAAACATTGCCCATTCACGTGCTCTTGCTACAAGCCGTTCGACGCCTGTATCGTCGGAAAATTTCAGAAGCTCAGCCCGAAGACTACGTTTTATCGCAAGATAGTCACCATCACTATGCTGGACAGTCAATTTCGAAAAAAGAAAAATGGCAGCTTCTTTATTTCCTAGTTGGCGAGTAATCTCAAGCTGTGAGTTATCATCAATTTGACTAAAGTCTATTTTCGAACCGAGCAGGCAGGATTCCATAGATCTGTCCGGCCGTTTGTTGGTCAAAAGAATAACATCCCCGAGTTTTTCAGCAGACACAGCACTAATAGCATCATAGAGCTTTTTAAGAATGGAACGAGACCTTGCTGTTTTACCTGAGATCTTCAACAACCATTCCCACGTGAGGCGGTTTTCATCCTTCTCCGGGGAGGGGGTGAATTTTACTTGCCAATAATCTCTAACACCATCTGGTCGTTCACAGACAATATCGTCTATACCTTCAGGCGTTTCATTACTATCCATGTCGGCTTCAAATGCCACCCTATCATACTGAGTCGGACTATGAAGCCATTCAGCAAGTAGCTTTACTCCCTGCAGAGTCTGATAATCATAACCTGTATAGATAATCGCAGAATTTTTAACTTTCATAAGACTCGAAAACACTCCTTGAATTGAATCGTCACGGATAATCTAGAAACTCCTGAGTCGTTGTCTCGCTGTACCTTGCCCGCACTTTAGCGGAAATTAATAGGTTTCTTACTGCTAATTAACTGCTCGGAATAGTAGATCACTCAGGGGGAACTCAGCCCGGTTCATGCGATCTGATCAATCGCTGAATATCCCAAATCACCAGCCGGACTGAGCAATGCCGATCATAGCACCAATACCCAGAACCGAACGACGTCTGATGCAGAAAACTATCCATAAAACAAAGGACAAAAACCACGCCCGGCGACTCACCGCCATGCTGATGCTGCATCGTGGTGACACCGTCTGTCATGTTGCCAGAACGCTCTGCTGCGCCCGCTCATCCATTGGTCGCTAGATTAACTGGTTCACGCAGTCTGGCGCAGAAGGTCTGAAATCATTACCGTCAGGACGTGGGAGACGCTGGCCGTTCGAACATATTTGCGCATTGCTGCGTGAGCTTGTTAAGCATTCTCCCGGTGATTTCGGTTATCAGCGTTCCCGCTGGAGTACCGAACTGCTGGCGATAAAAATCCGTGATGTCACCGGTTGTCCGCTACATGCTTCAACCATCCGTCGATGGTTGCCTACTGCCGGACTGGTATGGCGGAGAGCCGCGCCGACACTGCGTATCCGTGACCCACACAAAGAAGAAAAAATGGTTGCTATTCATGAAGCACTGGCGAAATGCTGTGCGAAAAACCCCGTGTTTTACGAAGATGAAGTGGATATTCACCTCAATCCCAAAATTGGTGCAGACTGGCAGCTACGTGGGCAGCAAAAGCGCGTTGTCACGCCGGGTCAGAATGAAAAGTACTATCTTGCCGGTGCGCTGCACAGCGGTACGGGAAAAGTCAGCTACGTTGGTGGGAACAGTAAAGGTTCGTCCTTATTTATCAGTCTGTTAAAACACCTGAAAGCGACATACCGGCGGGCAAAAACGATTAGGTCAATCATGTCGAACGGTTATGGCAGGCGCTTCATGAGACAGTAACCCGAAATCACCAATGCCGTTCAATGTGGCAACTGTTGAAAAAGGTTCGTCACTTTATGGATACTGTCAGCCCATTCCCCGGTGGGAAACATGGGCTGGCTAAAGTGTAGCGGTATTAGGATCAGTTATTTAGCTGTCAACAATTTCGATTGGCTCCACTGTCGGACAATCATTATGTCAGTAGAAAGAGAACAATGATAAAAAAACAATATTGCCACTATTGACGCGAAAGAGCTTTTTAAAAAGATTCATCATACTTTCGGTCGGGCGCTGATATTTTCCCCCATATCCAATTAAAAGTTCTTTTCTCAAGCAATGCATGAATAAATATGGACTCCCAATTATTTTGACTTTGATGCCGCTTATCAAATGACCGTAGGTGGGAAAATAGAATATTCCTCAGTTCTTGCGGACTATTGATTCGTTCTGCAAGAGTATATACTACCGAACTTGGTGCGCGCTTCATTTCATAAAACCGCTCTCTGATAGTAGTAATCAATAAATCAGAGTCAACAATCTTTTCATAATGAAAAGCTAAGCCTTTAGCATTCGATATTTTCTTTGGAGGATTGAATTCAAGATGTATTTCAATTGCACCATCATGATTTCTTATTTTAGCCGTGATAATCCGTTTGGAAAGTTTTTTTTCATATCTAGGATGTAATAATATTTCGTCAATATTACCCCCTATAGTAAATTTTCCTTTTTTTTGATTGCATTTGCAAATCGGAATTAAATTAGCACTTAATATAGAATATTCCGGAAAAAATTCTTGGGGAAGAAAATGATCTATTTGGGTACTTAAATTAGCCCCACACATTGAACAACATTTTCCTGTATTTTTATTTCGCAATTCTTTTATGAAAGATAATTGTTCTCCTTTGCTCTTGTATAACTTTTTTATGCTTTCTCTTGCGTCATTTAGTCCAAGCATACCATTAATACTTAGCGCAGCGCCTTTGCATGAATAATATTCTTTATATCTCTCGATGAAAATGTTCAGATTATTTTCAATCAGCTTTGAACCGGAATAATTTGCATTCGCAATTTTTGTGATTTTATCTATATCATTTTCAAGAGGTTGATTGAAATACTTCATTTCATCATGCCTCTTATAAGTGAAAGCATTTCAATTGAAAAAGAATCTCTATATAAGCCCTCAATTTCTTCAAAAGATCTGTGTTCTCTAATTACCTTTTTGGCTATTTCATTAACAAGCTTAGAGCGACTATTTTCTCCAAATATAAATGATGATAATGAACCTAAGTTTGCACCTAATGTAGTCATTCCTGTTGTTTTTTGGACAACATTGTTTTTTTCATCCCTCTCTAGAATAATCACTTGGTCTTGAGGGACCTCTCGTACAATATAAACAGAGTGTGTTGATATTATTGAATATGAACCTGTGGCTGTCAATATTTTATGTAAAGCAGATATTATTAGCGATATGAAGTTAGGATGTAAATGAGTTTCAGGCTCATCTATCAGTAAGAGACTCCCATTCTCGATGTGCATCGTCATATTGGTGATTATTTTTAGAAAGCTAATCTCACCACTACTTAATTTAAACTCATTACCTTGAATAAGTCGAATTGGTTCAAGATCTTCTTGAACAGTACCCCAACCCAGGAGGCTATTATTTTCTTTTTGATCGTTTAAGAATTTAAGAGAATAATACTCCTTGGGTGAACTTCCTTTTAGATAAATTTCACCGTGATTAGTTAGCCCATTCAAAGATTCAGAGAAAATTTCCCATCGTGACCTGCCAGCAATAGTTTCTTCGCTTCGGACAATGTCTAAAATGGTTTCAGTTGTGGTTTTTTTACTTCGCGTTTGATATGATCTTGTTGTTGGAAATGTTCTATAGTACGTTGCCGGATTTTTCCAATGTTCGGATGGGAATGAGCGCAACTCATGTCTAGGTGCGAATAATAAAATCCGGTTTACTTCTATTCTATCTCCATAAGATTTAGAGCCACTCAGAGCCATTTTTGCAATATTACTTAACGTCCTACTTTTCCCGTTACCATTACTGCCAATAATAGTTATTATGTTTCGAGGGTGTTTTTTTTTATAAGAAAAATTAAAGCCAAGATTTATCCTGTTTAACTCTCCGTCATCAATATCAACCGAGAATTCTAATTCATTATTTTTTATTTCTTGTGATTCTATTTCACCACTTATAAAATTTGAGTTTTTGAAGGCGTAATAACTCTCCGAGGTCCTTATTAAGGACGTTTGAAATATTTTGCTTTTAATAAATAGCCTAAATTTATTTAGATACTTTTTCTTATTCCGTATAGTGCTCAGGTCATTAATTTTAGTCAGAATAATGTCTGACTTTTCTTTTCCAACACATCGATGCAAATATCTGTAAGTCTCTAGGGACTGGCATTGCGAAAAATAAAGCACGTCATCATTTGGATATATTAGAGTGTCATTATTATTTGTTTTGTTAAAATACTCTACTAGAGTAAGTTCTTGATTGCTTCCTTTTACGTCGAGAATTGCTAGTTTTGTACGGAACTCAACCTTATCATCTTCAAATTGTGCACGTATTAAAACCGAGGTGATTTTCCCAAAGTCATTAAAATTATCGTCACTTGGCGATATTAATATGTAATTGGTTTTCTTTGGGTTAACTGAAGTATAATCAAAGTAATTAATTGATTTACAGAATATTAACTCTACTGCATCCATTATTTATACCTTTATGTTTTATTGGCCAGGCAGAAGATTGAAAATCTCATTTAACAAGGTAATTGTTAGCCTCTTATATTAACCCCTATTTTGAGATGAAAAGTTTCATCACAATGTCTAAGTTCTTTATAGATAAATTGAATTGGCGCTCGCTTCACACAACTCGGTCTACTTAGATCTCATTCAAATAGATAGAACTATCTTGCTGGACTAAAACGCCTCAGACAAGGCGAACCAACCTTGACAACGCTACCGCCCTCAGATGAATTAGTTCTGATTAGCTTTTGTGGTGCATCTAAATGTTACAGAAAATCATAAATTACTCAAGTATACAATCAGATGCCCCCTAAATACTCATGTGCTTGGTTACGCGATTAAGGTGGAAAATGGTGAAGCCGAGTAAGCTGCTAGGAAATGCTCATAAGACGCGCATTCCCTGTTAGTTCATAAATGCTTTTGGAGATTAATTCATTTTTTTCTAAAAAAAAACAATTAAAACAATTTGATATGAGTCATCACCTCATGAACTGGATTTTTACTAAACATAAGTTAAATATGGTGGGTTTGTTCTTAGGTTCATGAGTTCCTCTCTTTCAGGAACTTACCGATGAATCAGTCAGTTGCCAAAGTTTAGTTGTGGACTTACGATGACTTCATAACGCAAAAATTACGGGGCATCCGCTAAGTTCATGGCATATTCCATCTTACATTTATCGAGGAACAACCAGAGAACTCATCTCATAGTTGATGATGTGACTACCCTACCGGTCATGTTCGCCACAATTTATGGAATGAATGAACTGAGCAAGAAACATCTGGGGACTCAAGAAAACATTCTGTGTTCGCTGCGCTTCTTTTACGTCTATTACTTTAAGAAGCACAAACGAACATTTGACTACGATTTCTATCGGTCTGTCTACAATATCTCCTGTTTTATCAGGGAGCTTGATGGCTTCTTTACTTACCTGCTCGGGAAGCAGCACCTGAGTGACGAGACCGACATAATCTCTACCGGGTTTTTACATTCTGCACTCTCCAGAACCAACAAGTCCACCTATGGTAACCACGTCAGAAACGTTGGCCGATTCCTTAAGTATCTCAACTATAGATATATGAATCTGGCATACCAGGATATGTCACCTGTTGAAGCTCACCAGATTAACCAGGCGAACCACAGAGATCTCGCTGACAGAATTAAGGTCTTCAACAGAGTTGATGTATCCAGGAACGAACCCGCACACCGATACAAAAGTATCACCAGTCAGCAAAGTGTCGAACTAACGAACATGTTAATCCCCTCCACTCCTGAATTTTCAGATATCGAGACCGGCGAATTATTCACGGCTGTGGTTAATCCCCAAAACCCATTCGATTCAGGATTTCAACAATACCGTAACTACCTTATCCACCGGTTAATGTTTAACTATGGCTTACGTGTTGGTGAAGTTCAATTGTTGTTGAAGGATTGCGTGGGGCCAACCCTTCCAGACTCACGAGGTAACATTCGTTTCATCCTGATTGTACAAAATCTACCAGATGATGTAGTTGATCCAAGGAAACAACAACCTTCACTCAAGACTGAGCATTCACAGCGACAAATCGAACTGACCGAAGATGACTTCATTATTTTTACCATTTATATGGAGCAATATCGGTCCCCATTATTTGAAGAGAAAAAAATTGATGACCATGAATTTGTTTTTATTAAAGGCTCAGGTAGGTTAACTCCATTAACTTACGATGCAATTCGAACATTTTATAAGGAAAAAATTGATCCGGCATTCATTGCCCTATTCCCTCATTATCGTACGAAAAGTAATAAAATTATTAATAATATGGTTAACATAACACCACACGTTGGGCGGCATACTTGGGCTAATATTACTCTTGAGTTTATTTACAATAGTCTCCTGAGTGAATCACTTATACTGGCGCAAGACTATGGTATTCGAGCAAGGATGAATGGAGTACTTGAACCAGCTATTGAACAACTTCGTGCTTTAGGCGGCTGGTCACTGACCAGTAAAGTTCCATTAAGATATGCCAAGCGGTTTATTGAAGTGGTGAGTAACCAGAGCAACTATAAGCGTACGAAACATTCAGATATGCATTTAGCTTCCCCAGAAACAAACATTTCGCAAAGAAAAACCTACAACTTGCTAGAAGATAATATTTATGACGAAGACTTCTCATTCAAAGATCTATTCAACTGAGAGCGGTATCACCGGGGGTGGTTTATTTAAAACCCCTCCCCTTCACTTTACAAAAGAACAGCTTGAATGGATTGAAAATATTCAGATCCCTAAACGATTGTTTTTAATAAGTGCAACAGAATTTGATGACCGATATTTATATCTACATGATGATTGGCGATACAGATTCTCAGGTAATAATGTGGCTATATTATTCTCTAATGGTAAATGCTTTTGTGATTTATCACCAGTTTCACTCAAGCTCTTGAAATACTTAACAATCGCGTACATTAATGAGAACTCGGCAAGTGTTGCTGATAAATTTGCTCAGTTTGTTGCAACAACTTTCAAACAAATTGAGGTTATCACTCGCGAAAGCCTTATTGAAAAAATGCAAATGCTGGTTGCGAAGACTGAGCGAAATCACTCAGACTGCAGTCAGTTCTATTACACCCTCTATGCGTTACGAAAACTTGATCGTAGTGGATTCTTCGAAAGTAAGGATGACAGTAATGAGCTGGAAGATCTATTGCTGGAAGTGCCACGCCCTAGGAACAATAACTGGGCTCGCTACCAAAACCTAGACCTCGTTATACCAGAAGAAGTATGCCTAATGATAGAAAATGGCATTCAACGTTGGGCATCTAAGCTATGTCCAAAAATTGATGTTGAAGAAAATAAAAACATTCATCTGGAAACTGTAAAGAAAACCATTAAAATTGATACATTACGGGACTGCATTATTATTGGCATAGTTTATTACATTGGGGCCAGACCTGTACAGATCGGTAAACTTTCCGGAGGCGATTTTATCGTTGATACCGAGAATAAGTACGGGATGCGTTATTCAGTACTTGTGCCATATGCCAAAAAGTCAAAACTAACTATCGATCGAGTTCGAGTCGCAATTCCGGAAGAACTTGGAAAGTTAATCTTACTGTATAAGTACCTAGTTGGAATTGGTGATACCGACCCAATGTTTTCCATCACAGTATCTTCAATGAAGATGGTGGAAGCGTCATTAAAGAAAATGCTTTTCAGATTTTCACCACAGGAGATTCAGGAGGCAGTAAAAAACTATGATTATCAACTACCTGTATATACCGCAAGCCTCTTTCGTCACAACGTTGGTCACTCAATGGCAATGAGTGGTGCCAGTGCTCCTGAGATAGCTTATATATTGGGTCAATCCTCTTATGTTGTTGCAGATCGATACATTGCAGCCACCCCTGAGCTGGCTGATATTCGTGAGGCAGCTTTGGGTCGCAACCCTGTGTTTAAGAACATGATGGCACTCATGTTGACTGGGAATTTGGTTCACAGCAGCGAATGGGAAGGCCGCAGTGTTGCAGGGTCAATTGGTGGGCAACTTCACTACCATCTCGGTGGATGTAATTATGAAGAAGACATGTGCCCCTTTGCACAGGGTCGTGGATGTTACGGTTGCCTGTATTTCAAACCATTTATAGATGGAGACCACAAAAAAGTATTTCTTTCGCTGAATGATGAAATCAAAAATGTCCGTGATGTTGCCGATGATGCTGGATTTTTAAATCATCCACTTCTCAAGGAATTAGTACGGCGGAAACAGCATGTAAATCAGGTTATGGCTCGCATTGAAATAGCAAACTTACGGAGGGCTATCTAAACGATGACTACGCAAATAACAATACTTAATAAACAGGCGGATAATCTTCTTATTTATATAGAGAAATATAAAGCAAAATTTGAAGAGCGTCTTGTTGCCTACAATGCTGTTGGACAACTGGAGTGGAATGCCGGCTCCTGGCATTTTGGTGAGAAAGGTGTTGCATGGCTTAAAGAAACAAAAGATCGCGGCTTTAAGTGGGACGAAGTTTCTAGTCGTGTTAAGGGGCTCTCACAAATGAATATTTCTTTGGAATTTCAGGATTTTATGCGAGCTTATCACATGCATCTGGTGTGTATCACTGGCGGATTACCATCAGGTTCTACACTAGACAAACCATTACAGGTGATGAAGCGCTGGTATTGGGAAATGGTAAATAAAACAAGTCAAACGCACCCAATGTATCTGACTTCCGATATTATTCATGCAGCGATGGAGCGGCATCATGAGAATTCTGACAGTCCTGATAATGTCAGCGACTATTGCGATATTGCAGTAAAGGCCATTGATTTACTACGTCAATATGATCTTTTCTTAGTTAATATTGAAGTAAAAAATAAGTTTCCTTATCGAAATGGTTCTAACAGCACTAAAGAAAGGAAGAAAGCGCAAGAAGCCACCCCTGATCAAACTGATGATGAAAGACTCATATCAATCCGTGCATTTATGTGTGTTATTGAGTTGAT
>NZ_JADABY010000011.1 GCF_015672735.1 Citrobacter sp. Res13-Sevr-PEB04-36
ACAACATGACAATTAACCGCATTTTAACCTCGCCTGCCGACCGGATGTAAACGAATTATAATTTAGTTATCATGCTATTTACATATGCTGCCTGGATATTATTGGTGTAATAAACTCATTTATATTTTAGTTCATCAAAATCAAAAGGTTAACTATCGCTCTATTTTTATATTGATTAAAAGCCCAGGCAATGTCCGCCTGGTACCATTCAGGCAAAAAAAAACCGAAATTCTGCTCATGAAACGAGCAGAATTTCGGCACACGTTCAGCCTGAAGAGTTTTAGACTTTCAGCAACTTCACCGTTTCCTCGATGTCTATCTCATCTTCTGAGAAGATTAGCGTCGTACCCTGGAAGGTGGTGATGGCCAGCTTTTTCAGCGAGCGCATTTCACCAGGCTTGACGTCTGACTTTGGCTTGATGCTGTTCATCAGCGCACCCACGGACAACACCGCATTTTCTTTATCAATGCGGGTTTCAACCGGCACTTCTTCGCTGTAAACCACCCAGGACTTGATCGCCGTGAGCTTCAGGCGCTCACCCGCGATATAGATGTATTTGCTGTCAGGTACCACTTTCACCGCATAGGCTGACAAGCCCTTGTTATTGGTGGTCGGTTCGAAGGTCACCGCCGCGTCTTTCTTGATCAGCTCAGGGTTCGCAACCTTAATCACATGAAAATAGCGATTCTCACCGTTTTCATCTTTGATAAATCCAAAGCCTTTATCTTTAAACCACGTTGTGATTGTTCCGTTCATTGCTTTACCGCCTGGTTAATCGTTAATCTACTGAATTGTTGCTGTGCGCAGTGTAAAACACAATACCTGCGCAGACTACGTCTTTGGATTTCGCTGATACTACTCATTACCCCAGCGATTGAGGAACTCGGCGATATCATCGATACGCTGTGCGTCGATCCCGGCGACCGTTGCCATCTCCTGCTGCGCTTCTTCGCTGATCTCCTCGTTGTTCATTAAACGAGTGATCAGCAACTGGAAGTAGTGTGCCAGCGCGTCGCGTTCAGCGTCGCTGACCGATTTCGCAGCCTCGGTCGCGTACTCGTCGGCGATATCATAATATTTTAACGGAATGTCGTTGTTCATCAATTGCTCCGGGGTAAATGCGTATGCCAGCGGTTGTCCGCAGCGTCTGGTGCGAATGATAGCATTCTTATTTCACCGTTAGCGATCTGTTTTATTGACGGTAATACGTTATATATATCTGCTATACTTTCTGAAACCGCTTCACATTTTGTAAATCTCATCATATTTAAATGACTGTATTTTATTACAGCACGGTATAATAGTAACAGACTAAATAAATAATCAGTTTATTTCAAATCCACTAAGCTAAATAATTAGAGTTGCAGGCAGACAATAAGTAACTGCCCAATGCGGGTTTATTGCGGACATACCAATAAACCCGGTAGTTAAAATCCGTGCCCACGCATCAGACATTGTTAGTCGCCGCCATCTCTTTGCCTGACAGCGGCGCAAGCGCCGCATCCGACCCATACAAAATTAAGTATGTCAGAGATACTGTTTTTTCCCTAACAGGTCTCGATTGTAGTTGCATTCCGGCAAAGATTTCATGTTTGGAGAAGCGTCTTTACTCAGATCAACAATTCGAACTTCGTTATTGTCATTACTAATTTCGTAGGTATGTCCTTGATTCGCGTGGAACGAACCTGAATAGGTTTGTCCCAGGTCGATACCATACATGCTGCGCTCTTCCCGTTTCCACCATACTTTATAAGTGAATCCGGGCTGGATGGTATATTCCTGATAGCTTTTTGCCGCAAAATCTGCGGAAGGCGGCGCAATGCCATCAACAGC
>NZ_JADABY010000012.1 GCF_015672735.1 Citrobacter sp. Res13-Sevr-PEB04-36
ACCGGTAATACGACCACTACGCATCACTAAAATGCGATCGCACATACCCAGTACTTCCGGTAATTCAGAAGAAATCATGATGATTGATTTCCCTTTTGCCACCAGTCGATTCATTAATTCATAAATTTCAAGTTTGGCCCCCACGTCAATGCCGCGCGTAGGCTCATCAAAGATGAGAATATCGGTGTCTTTACACACCCATCTGGCAATAATTATTTTCTGCTGATTACCACCACTTAAATTTAATGCGGCCTGCTCAAGGTGTGGCGTTTTAATTCGCAGGGCTTTCACCTGCTCCTGGCTGGTTTGCTGACAGCGTTTGCTATCCACATTACCGTAGCGATCGGAATACTCCGGGTAATTCCCCAGCATAATATTGCGTTCAACGGACAACCCTAATGCCAGCCCTTCTTTTTTTCTGTCCTCGGTTAAATAGCTGATCCCCTGTTTAATTGCATCAGGGATATCTTTGACCACCGTAACATTGCCATTAAGTTTAATGGTGCCGCTATCAATAGGGTCTGCGCCGAAAATAGCACGCGCCAGTTCGGTACGACCTGCCCCCATCAGACCGGCAAAACCCAGAATCTCCCCCTGATGCAAGGTGAAGTCGATGTTGTTCAACACCCCTTTACGCGTCAGGCCACTCACCTCCAGCACCGGTTTATGCTGAGACAGGGGGGCACGACGCGGATAGATATTCCCAAGGTCACGCCCAACCATCATGGCAATCAGATCGCTGATTTTCACCGCGTCATAATCAACGGTGGCAATAAACTGGCCATCTCGCATTACGGTCGCGCGGTCGGCAATCAATGCCAGCTCTTCCAGACGGTGCGAGATATAAACAATGCCGGTACCCTGCTCTTTCAACAATCGGGTAACCTGAAATAAACTGTCGATCTCCGTTTCCGTCAACGCAGCCGTTGGTTCATCCATAATCAGAATTTTGGCATTCACCGATATGGCTTTAGCAATCTCAACCATTTGTTGTTGAGCGACGGTAAGATCGGCAACCAGCGTATCTGGCGCAATGTTCAGGTTCAATTTTTGCAAAATATCGATAGCAGCCTGGCGCTGTTGTTTCTCGTCGAGACGCCAGCGGTTATTTTTGCAAAATTCCCTGCCAATGAAGATATTGTCTTCAACTGTTAACTCAGGAAAAAGATTAAATTCCTGATGAATAATCGTGATCCCAGCTTTTTGCGCACTCAATGGGTTCGTAAATGAAACAGATTGATCTTCAAAAATAATACTGCCTTCATCCGGTTGATAAACGCCGGATAAAATTTTCATCAAGGTGGACTTTCCCGCGCCATTTTCACCAAGCAGCGCGTGAACTTCCCCTTTACGTAAAGAAAAATCCACATTACTCAACGCTAATACGCCGGGAAAACGTTTTGTTATATGGCTCATCTGTAAAAATGTTTCGGACATTGCTGCTTTCCTCAATATACAGAAACTACAGTCGGTAAATCAGGCGAAAACAGCGTTGCCAGGGAGCCATCGTCACCGTTAATGCGAATACTGCCTAAAATCGTAGATGCGTTTTATCAATTTTGCTAACTCGAGTTAGCGATTGCCTTTTAAAGCTATTTTAGCTGCAAAAAATAACCAAATCATTTGATTTAAAATTGTGATGCCGGGCAGACAATTTATTGTATCTTATTAATTAAAAAGGGAATTAACTAGAATACATCCATTTATTTATTTGACGCAGATCGAATTTTAACCACTTCTCGTGAGGCTTCTCACAGTTCCACAACAAAAAAGTTGTGCAAAAAACTCTCTGATACCTAAGCTAACTCGAGTTAGCAAAAATGAGAAATTCAGCCAACTGCGGCAGTGGTGTCCTCCATCCGCTTCAGCAGCACGGCATAAAGTGAGATGAGGAACCTCGAATGAACAAAATGAGTTTACCGAAAATCGGTATTCGTCCAGTAATTGACGGACGTCGTATGGGTGTACGCGAGTCGCTCGAAGAACAAACCATGAATATGGCGAAAGCCACTGCCGTGCTTATCACGGAAAAACTTCGCCACGCCTGCGGAGCACAAATTGAATGCGTGATCGCTGACACCTGCATTGCCGGGATGGCTGAATCCGCCGCCTGCGAAGAAAAATTCAGTAGCCAAAATGTGGGCGTGACAATCACCGTGACCCCGTGCTGGTGCTACGGCAGCGAAACCATCGACATGGACCCCATGCGTCCAAAAGCCATCTGGGGCTTCAACGGCACGGAACGTCCTGGTGCCGTCTATCTGGCAGCCGCACTGGCTGCGCATAACCAAAAAGGACTTCCTGCTTTCTCAATTTACGGTCATGACGTGCAGGATGAGGGTGACACTACCATCCCTGCCGATGTTGAAGAAAAACTGCTGCGCTTTAGCCGTGCGGGCCTGGCCGTTGCCAGCATGAAAGGCAAAAGCTATCTGTCCGTGGGTGGCGTTTCAATGGGGATCGCAGGATCCATCGTCGATCATAACTTCTTTGAATCCTGGCTGGGCATGAAGGTTCAGCCAGTTGATATGACCGAACTGCGTCGTCGTATTGACCAGAAAATCTATGACGAAGCAGAACTGGAAATGGCGCTAGCGTGGGCGGACAATAACTTCCGCTACGGTGAAGATCAGAATGCCCAGCAGTACAAACGTAACGAAGAGCAAAGCCGCGCAGTGCTGAAAGAAAGCCTGCTGATGGCTATGTGCATTCGCGACATGATGCAGGGTAACAAAAAGCTGGCAGACAAAGGTCTGGTCGAAGAATCCCTGGGCTATAACGCGATCGCTGCAGGCTTCCAGGGCCAGCGTCACTGGACGGATCAATACCCAAATGGCGATACCGCCGAGGCATTGCTGAACAGCTCCTTTGACTGGAATGGCGTACGTGAACCGTTCGTTGTCGCGACCGAAAACGACAGTCTGAACGGCGTGGCAATGCTGTTCGGTCATCAACTCACCGGCACGGCACAGGTCTTTGCCGATGTACGCACCTACTGGTCACCGGAAGCGGTGCAACGCGTCACGGGTAAACCGCTAACCGGCCTTGCTGAGCACGGCATCATTCACCTGATTAACTCCGGTTCTGCGGCACTGGACGGCTCCTGCAAACAGCGCGACAGCGATGGTAAACCGACTATGAAACCGTACTGGGAAATCTCGCAGAAAGAGGCGGATGATTGCCTGGCGGCAACCGAGTGGTGTCCGGCTATTCATGAATACTTCCGCGGGGGCGGTTACTCATCTCGCTTTCTGACCGAAGGTGGCGTGCCGTTCACCATGACCCGTATCAATATCATCAAAGGTCTGGGACCGGTGCTGCAGATAGCCGAAGGCTGGAGCGTGGAATTGCCGAAAGACATGCACGACCAGCTCGATGCCCGAACCAACTCCACCTGGCCAACCACCTGGTTTGCTCCGCGCTTAACCGGTAAAGGTCCGTTCAGCGACGTTTACTCGGTGATGGCGAACTGGGGTGCGAACCACGGTGTGCTGACCATTGGTCACGTGGGTGCAGACTTTATTACTCTTGCCGCTATGCTGCGTATTCCAGTGTGTATGCACAATGTGGAAGAAGAGAAAATCTATCGTCCTTCCTCCTGGGCAGCCCATGGCATGGATACGGAAGGTCAGGATTACCGCGCTTGCCAGAACTACGGTCCGCTGTACAAACGTTAATCACGGCGTCTTTGCCCGGTGGCGAAAGTTACCGGGTCTACAAAATACCGAATTGTAGACCGGATAAGCGTAGCGCCATCCGGCAACGTTTCAGGAGTTGTTATGAAACAAGATGTTATCCTGGTTCTCGACTGTGGTGCGACCAACGTACGGGCCATTGCCGTTGACCGACAGGGAAAGATTGTCGCTCGTGCTGCGACTCCGAACGCCAGTGACATCGCCGCAGAAAACAGTGCCTGGCACCAATGGTCGCTGGAGGCCATTCTGCAACGCTTTGCCGACTGCTGTCAGCGGCTCTCCACTCAACTGGCCGCCTGTCATATTCGCGGGATCGCCGTCACCACCTTTGGCGTGGACGGCGCGCTGGTTGATAAGAACGGCAAGCAACTGTATCCGGTCATCAGTTGGAAATGCCCACGTACCGCAGCGGTAATGGAAAATATCCATCGTTACATGTCGCCGCAGCAGCTGCAGGACGTTTCCGGCGTTGGCGCGTTTAGCTTCAATACGCTGTACAAACTTGTGTGGCTGAAAGAAAACCATCCGCAATTACTGGAACAGGCGCACGCCTGGCTGTTTATCTCATCACTTATCAACCACCGTTTGACTGGCGAGTTCACCACAGATACCACCATGGCGGGCACCAGCCAGATGCTGGACATCCAGCAGCGAGATTTCAGCCATGACATTTTGCAGGCAACGGGTATACCGCGTCGCTTGTTTCCGCGCCTGGTTGAAGCAGGCGAACAAATTGGAGTACTGCAACACGAGGCCGCTAACCAGCTCGGACTTCCAGAGGGTATTCCGGTCATCTCTGCCGGACACGACACACAGTTTGCGCTATTTGGCGCAGGAGCCCAACAGGATGAACCGGTGCTCTCCTCCGGCACATGGGAAATTCTGATGGTACGCAGTGCGCAGGTAAACACCTCCCTGCTTAGCCATTATGCGGGCTCCACCTGTGAGCTGGATAGTCAGGCAGGACTAAACAATCCCGGTATGCAGTGGCTGGCTTCAGGCGTGCTCGAATGGGTACGTAAACTGCTGTGGACTGCCGATACGCCGTGGCAAACGCTTATCGATGAAGCCAACGCCATTCCAGCTGGGGCTGATGGGGTAAAAATGCAGTGCGATCTGCTCACCGGCGCGAACGCGGGCTGGCACGGCGTCACGCTCAACAGTACCCGGGGACATTTATACCGTGCGGCACTGGAGGGACTCACCCACCGGCTGCGGCAAAATCTACAGACACTGGAGACCATCGGTCACTTCCAGGCGACAGAGCTGTTGCTGGTTGGCGGTGGAAGTCGTAACGCGCTGTGGAATCAGATTAAAGCCAACGTTCTGGGTATTCCTGTAAAAGTGCTGGATGATGCCGAAACCACCGTGGCGGGTGCCGCAATGTTTGCCTGGTCAGGCATTGGGGAATTTACCTCTCCGGAACAGGCTCGCGCCCAGGTGCACTACCAGTACCGTTATTTCTATCCGCAAACTGAACCCGAACTCACAGGAGTCGAGTGACATGCTAAAAACGATTTCCCCTTTAATTTCCCCCGACCTGCTGAAAGTGCTGGCTGAAATGGGTCACGGCGATGAAATTATCTTTTCCGATGCCCATTTCCCCGCGCACAGCATGGGGCCACAGGTCATCCGCGCTGACGGTCTGCTGGTCAGCGACCTTCTACAGGCGATTATTCCGCTATTTGAACTCGACAGCTACGCCCCACCGCTGGTGATGATGGCCGCTGTTGAAGGCGACACTCTCGATCCTGACGTTGAGGCTCGCTATCGTCAGGCGCTTTCATTGCAGACCCCCTGCCCCGACATCACGCGTATTGACCGCTATGCCTTTTACGAACGAGCACAAAAGGCATTTGCTGTCGTTATCACAGGAGAGCGGGCAAAGTACGGGAATATCCTTTTAAAAAAAGGGGTAACGCCGTAATCTCTGGTCAGAATGCCCGTCTGGTACGGGCATTCATCATAAGATGAGGATCAGAACATGAAAGCGGCGCGCCAGCAGGCAATCGTAGATCTGCTTACTAATCACAAAAGCCTGACAACCGAAGCCTTGTCTTTGCAGCTTAACGTCAGCAAAGAGACCATCCGCCGCGATCTCAGCGAGTTACAGGCCCAGGGTAAAGTGTTACGCAATCACGGTCGGGCTAAAGTTATTCATCGTGAAAATCAGGACAGCGGCGACCCGTTTCATATTCGACTCAAAAGCCACTATGCACACAAAGCGGATATCGCCCGAGAAGCGCTGGCATGGATCGAAGAAGGTATGGTGATCGCCTTAGACGCCAGCTCAACCTGCTGGTATCTGGCCCGACAATTACCGGATATCAACATCCAGGTATTTACCAACAGCCAACCCATTTGCCAGGAATTGGCTAAACGCGAACACATTCAGCTCATCAGCTCGGGCGGCCGCCTTGAGCGCAAATACGGTTGCTACGTTAATCCCTCGCTTATCTCGCAGCTAAAACCACTCGAGATCGACCTGTTTATTTTTTCCTGCGAAGGGATCGACAGCGACGGTGCGCTTTGGGACTCAAATGCGACCAACGCAGATTTCAAATCCATTCTGCTTAAGCGTGCATCGCAGTCTTTATTGCTGATCGATAAAAGTAAATTTAATCGTTCGGGAGAAACCAGAATTGGGCATCTGGATGATGTGACGCATATTATTTCAGATACACAGTTGATTGAAATAACCCAGGCCGAATAGGGCGATTACGCCGCCATCCGGCCTACAATGCAGCCCTATCGCTCGTCGCGACGACCGCCTACGGCAGCCCACAGACGGCGCACGTGCACGGTCACTTCTTCGCGGTCATGGTACAGCTGACGCGCCTGAATCTGAGCATTGATGTTATGTTCATCCAGCTGCGCCTGAATATAGGCCAGGTTTTGCGACACTTCTTCGTAGCGTTTTTTCATCGGCAGTTTGAGATTGAAAATCGTCTCACGACACCAGCCATTGACCAGCCACTGTGCCATCAGCGCGGCAACTTTCGCCGGCTTCTCCACCATATCGCAAACCATCCACGAAATGTTGCTACGATTCGGACGGTACTTAAATCCGTCTTCACGCAGCCAGGTAACCTGTCCGGTATCCATCAGGCTTTGCGCCATCGGACCATTGTCCACGGAGTAAACCCACATATTGCGTTTGACCAGCTGATAGGTCCAGCCGCCAGGACATGCGCCTAAATCCACCGCATACATACCGTTTGCCAGGCGCTCATCCCACTCATCGGCCGGAATAAAGACATGCAGCGCCTCTTCCAGCTTCAGCGTTGAGCGGCTTGGCGCATCGGCCGGGAACTTCAGACGTGGGATCCCCATGTAAAACGGCGAGTTGTTGTCAGGCCAGGAATAGCCGGTGTAACAGCAGCCCGGCGCAATAAAGAACACATGGACTACCGGGCGCTTTGGTGTCTCATACTTTGCCAGCACTCCCGCTTCGCGCAGCGCTGCACGCAGCGGTACGGTAAATTTGCGGCAAAACTTCACTAGCTCTTTGCTTTCGTTGGTGTCGGCCACTTCTACGCGCAGATCGCCGCCCTTCTCCACCACGCCCTGCAACATGCCAACAATCGGCGTAATACGGTCTTCCGGCGGTAAATATTGCAGCAACTCGCCGACAACAAACATCTGGCGAGCAAAAATCAGCGAGCTAAACGGCAACTCTTTTACGAGCTTTTCAGCATCCCCCTGCTGATAGCACTCAAAAGTCACATACCCCGCATTGTCTTTCACGCGGGCAAAGCCGAACACTTCCCGGCGCGTTGCTTTATCCGTAATTTCTGCGGCGCACTCTTTCTCAAAACCCGGGCGACACAACAATACAACCTTATTCATGGCTAACGCCCTTACGTTTCAATCGAATAGCACCCACTAACATCAGCGCCCAGCCTACCAGGAAGCTGAAACCGCCGACCGGGGTAACAAACGCCCACAGGCGTAAATGAGAGAGCGCGAGGCAATACAAGCTACCGCTAAACAGCACGGTACCTAATGCCATGAACACGCTACTCCAGTAAAACCAAATGCTGATACGTCGCTGCATGGCGACGGCCAGACCAAAAATAGCCAGCGTATGAAACGCCTGATACTCAAGACCGGTCTGGATCCAACCCATTTCAACAACGCCAAGCGTTTTGCTCAGAACATGAGCCCCAAACGCGCCCAGAGCAACAAAGATAAAGCCACTTATGGCGGCAAAAATCAGCATAAAACGGCTGGTCATGTTAATACCCTACGTAAATTATTGTTCGTAACGAAAGCGGAATTTTTCTTGTTCAGTGGCCGCTTTCGCCAGAATCCACTGACGGAAGGCGGCTATTTTACCCAGTTCTGCCTGACTGTCATGACAAACCAGATAAAACGCGTTCTTGCTGACCAGCACATCATTAAACGGGCAGACCAGACGGCCCGCTTCAATTTCTGATTGCGACATCACGTTATTGGCCAGCGCAACACCCTGTCCATGGATAGCAGCCTGTAGCACCATGGCGCTATGACTGAAGATAGGTCCCTGCTGAACGTTAATATGATTCAGGCCAAGCTGACGCGTATAGGCCTGCCAGTCGCGGCGAGAAGCATCGTGCAATAACGTGTGCTTTGCCAGATCCTCTGGCGTCTTCAGCGGTTTATCGCCGGTGAGTAATAAAGGAGAGCAGACCGGCAACAGATATTCTGCGTACAATTTTTCTACACGCAGGCCAGGCCAGTTGCCGCGGCCATAAAAAATCGCCACGTCAACATCGTCAGCCAGTTTATCTTCCTGACGGTCTACTGCCTGGATCCTGACATCGATTCCCGGATAAGCTGAGTTAAAGCTAGAGAGTCTGGGCACCAGCCATTGAATGGCAAAACTGGGCAATAAACTGACCGTAAGCGCGCCTTTTGCACTGCGTGCCTGAAGTTTACGCGTCGCATCGGTTAATTGCGAAAAAATCTCTTTGATGTCGAGGAAGTAGCTTTGGCCTTCTTCCGTCAGCAGAAGAGATCGATTGCGTCGACGGAACAGCTTCAGCCCAAGGAAATCCTCAAGTGACTTGATTTGGTGACTTACTGCGGCCTGCGTCACAAAAAGCTCTTCTGCCGCGCGAGTAAAGCTCAAATGACGCGCCGCGGCATCAAAAACACGTAACGCATTTAAGGGTGGTAATCGTTTTGACATGACTTTTAGGCTTTGATGTTAAATGAATTTAACAGTAATCTAACAGGCTGTAACCTATTAGTTTTTTTAATCTGAGCCATTATAAATTGTCCGTTGAGGTTCTACCAGCAAATACCTATAGTGGCGGCACTTCCTGAAGCCGGAACGAAAAGTTTTATCGGAATGCGTGTTCTGGTGGGCTTTTGGCTTACGGTTGTGATGTTGTGTTGTTGTGTTTGCAATTGGTCTGCAATTCAGACCATGGTAGCAAAGCTACCCTTTTTCACTTCCTGTACATTTACCCTGTCTGTCCATAGTGATTAATGTAGCACCGCCAACTTGCGGTGCTTTTTTTTGTCTGCGTTTTATCGATGGCCGAGCGGCTAGTTCTCCAGTTCTACCATCTCTTTCACGTCAGTGCGGTTAATCTGCTGTTTGTTGCCGTTAGCGTCCTTATACGAAATCATTCCCGTTTCATCATCGGTCTTTGGCTTACCATCAGACACGATTGTCCGACCATCGTTGGTGTGCATTACATAGTTCGGACCAGAACAGGCGCTCAGGGAAAAAGTCAGCATACAGGCAGAGATAATGGCGGCAGTCTTTTTCATATTCTTCTCCTTAAAGCGATTTATGCTAAATAAAACGAATTCCATAACAGGCAAAAATATTCGCCTAACATTATCTAGCATAAGACACTGGTCTGATTTCACCAGGATATCCAGAGGATTCCGATGCTTAGGGTTACCCTTGTGCCAGCGCCCTTTTTGCGCCACGATCGGTGTATTGAACTGAGGAATCCCATGAACGCTTTTAACCCCGCGCAGTTTCGCGCACAGTTTCCCGCACTCAATGATGCTGGCGTCTATCTCGACAGCGCCGCCACAGCGCTCAAGCCGCAGACGGTTATTGAAGCTACGCATCAGTTTTATAACCTGAGCGCCGGGAACGTCCATCGCAGCCAGTTTGCCGAAGCCCAACGCCTGACCGCCCGCTATGAGGCCGCACGGGAAAAAGTCGCCCGTCTGATCAACGCGTCGGATGACAAAACCATCGTCTGGACCCGCGGCACGACGGAAGCCATCAACATGGTGGCGCAAAGCTACGCGCGCCCACGTTTGCAGCCGGGTGATGAGATCATCGTTAGCGTGGCAGAACATCACGCCAACCTCGTTCCCTGGCTGATGGTCGCCCAGCAAACCGGGGCCAGGGTCGTCAGGCTGCCGCTCAATGCGCAGTTACTTCCTGACGTTGAGCGTTTGCCCGAGCTCATCACCCCGCGCAGTCGCATACTGGCGCTGGGACAGATGTCTAACGTCACCGGCGGCTGCCCGGATTTAGCACGCGCCATTACACTTGCCCACGCGGCAGGAATGGTGGTGATGGTAGACGGCGCCCAGGGTGTGGTGCATTTTCCCGCCGACGTTCAGCAGTTAGACATTGATTTCTATGCATTCTCGGGCCACAAGCTGTACGGTCCAACCGGCATTGGCGCACTGTACGGTAAGCCTGAGCTACTGGACGCCATGTCACCCTGGCTTGGCGGCGGCAAAATGATTAGCGAGGTCAGCTTTGAGGGGTTCACCACTCAGGCAGCACCGTGGAAGCTGGAAGCAGGTACGCCTAACGTGGCCGGAGTCATCGGCCTGAGCGCGGCGCTGGAATGGCTGGCGGATATCGACATTGTTCAGGCCGAGAGCTGGAGCCGTGGCCTGGCGACGCTGGCGGAGGATGCGCTGGCAAAACGCCCTGGATTCCGCTCCTTCCGCTGTCAGGATTCCAGCCTGTTAGCCTTTGACTTCGCCGGGGTGCACCACAGCGATATGGTCACGCTGCTGGCCGAATATGGCATTGCGCTGCGTGCAGGACAGCACTGCGCACAGCCGCTGTTGGCAGAACTTGGCGTATCAGGCACCCTGCGCGCCTCATTTGCACCTTATAATAGCCAAAGTGATGTGGATGCGTTGGTCACAGCCGTTGACCGCGCGCTGGAAATATTGGTGGATTAATGACAACTCCTCTGCTCGCCGGACACCCGTTTGGCACAACCGTAACCGAAGAGACGTTACGCAATACCTTTCTCCCGCTCAACCAATGGGAAGATAAATATCGTCAGTTGATCCTGCTCGGTAAGCAGCTCCCGGCCCTGCCGGATGCGTTGAAGGCACAGGCCAGAGAGATTGCCGGATGTGAAAACCGCGTCTGGCTGGGGTATACCCTGCAGGATAATGGCATCCTGCATTTCTTCGGTGACAGTGAAGGACGTATCGTGCGCGGTCTGCTGGCGGTTTTACTCACCGCCGTCGAGGGCAAAACCGCCGCCGAGTTACAGACACATTCGCCAATGGCGTTCTTTGATGAATTGGGGTTACGCGCGCAGCTTAGCGCCTCGCGCAGCCAGGGGTTGGATGCGCTCGTTGGGGCAGTTCAGGGTGCCGGATGGCAACGCTGATGCGTCTTATCCGGCCTACAACGCCACACAAACCGTAGGCCAGATAAGCGTAGCGCCACCCGACACAATCAGGGTTGACGCGCGGCTTTCGCCATCATCTTCTTCAGTGCGTGAGACACGGCAACAAAGCCAAAGGTTGCGGTCACCATGGTGGCCGCGCCAAATCCGGATGCACAATCCATACGTTTCGGCCCTTCCGCCGTCGCCTTCATGGCACACACGGAGCCGTCTGCCTGCGGGTACACCAGCGCCTCGGTCGAGAACACGCAGTCCACGCCCAGCTTGCCTTTACTGTTCTTCACCACGCCAAAATCGCTTTTTAGACGCTCACGTAACTTTGCCGCCAGCGGATCCTGAATGGTTTTTGCCAGATCAACGACCTGAATCTGCGTGGGGTCGATCTGCCCCCCCGCGCCACCGGTGGTGACCAGCGGAATTTTATTGCGTCGACAGTAAGCAATCAGCGCTGCTTTCGGGCGCACGCTGTCGATAGCATCAATGACATACGAAAAGCCCGCGTTCATATACTCAGCAACATTATCTGGCGTGACAAAATCGTCGACAACATTAACCCGACACTCCGGGTTAATCTGGCGTATCCGCTCGGCCATCACCTCGGCTTTCGCCTGCCCGACGGTATCTCGCAGGGCATGGATCTGACGGTTAGTATTGGTGACGCACACATCATCCATATCGATGAGCGTAATCGCGCCAATCCCGGTACGCGCCAGTGCTTCTGCCGCCCACGAGCCCACGCCACCAATCCCGACCACGCAAACGTGCGCCCCGGCAAACAATTGCAGGGCATTTTCACCATACAGACGCGCGGTGCCGCCAAAACGCTGACGCCAGGCGTCGCTTATTACCACTGACATAGAACCTCAGATATAGAAAACAAAAAGAGCGGACAATGCCGCCCTGAGTGTCGTTTCATAGCCGGATGGCGCTTCGCTTATCCGGCCTACGCGCTAATTTGTAGGCCTGATAAGGCTAGCCGCCATCAGGCAACTAGCCGCTAAATACGTTACCCGCGCTGCCGGATGACTTCAGCACCCAGACGCGACCATAGTGATTATACCAACCTGCGCGATGTCCGGCATCGGCACCAATACCCTGGTAGATATCAAAGTGCTGGCCTTTGATAGCGCCACCGACATCCAGTGCCACCATCAAGCGCAGTTCATACTGACCGGTAAACTTGCCGTTATTATCCAGTAGCGGGACTTCGGCCAGTAACGTCGTACCAGCTGGAATAATGCTGCGATCGGAAGCAACCGAAGCGCGGCCAATCAGCGGCACTGCGCTGGCGCCTTTAACTGGGGCATAAGATTGTGGTTTAAAGAAGACGAACGACGGGTTTTGCTCCAGCAGCTCACGCACTTCGGCTTCGCTGTGCGTTTCGCCCCAGTGGCGGATCGCCTGCATCGACATATCTTCTTTCTTCACTTCACCACGGTCGATCAGTACTTTACCAATACTGCGGTAGGCATGGCCGTTTTTACCAGCATAGCTAAAGAAGTTAAGTGGGCTGCCATCGCCGAAGTCAATATAGCCGCTACCCTGCACATCCATAATGAAGTTATCCATCAGGGAGTTGCTGTAGGCAAGAATATAGTTGTCACTCAGCGCCCCGGCGTAGATTTCAGCACGCGTTGGTAAGCGTCCGCGTTTTGGCGGCATGCGGTAGATAGGGTACTGAAATTCCCCCTGACGCGTATGGCGCGCCTGGATGACCGGCGTGTAATAGCCGGTGAACTGGACGTTACCATAGTTATCCGCCCCTTCCATTTGCCAGGCATCAATACCGAACTGGCGCATACTGCGCGTATCACCGCCCGCGCGTAACCATTCCTGAATAGCGTTGTAAACGTTGCTTTGATTGCCATATAAACGCGGTGAGGAACTGCGGATCTGATTTACCTGCTCGGCAAAATCACCGGCATTGATCGGTGCGCCAACCGCATCGGGCTGATTCACCAGTGAGAAAGGCTGGGTCAATTTCCCGTCTTTATACTGCTGCCCACGATCGGTGGGTTTAGAGGAACACGCGGCGAGCATCACGACTACCGCCCCCGCCAGAAGATATTTTGCCCAACGTCCTTTCATTGTTCTCGTCTTAAGTTGCCTGAATGCGAGATGAAGATAACAAACCCCTGAACCTAATGAAATGCGAATACATACCTCAAGGCAAATTTTGAACAAAAAATAGACCGAAATGCGTTGTTTTTGTTCATTTTCATCCTAAAACAGTGATCCACGTAAAAAAAGGTTGCATGAAATCGTTAGCAGAGTATAGTGCGCATCCACGGACGCGGGGTGGAGCAGCCTGGTAGCTCGTCGGGCTCATAACCCGAAGGTCGTCAGTTCAAATCTGGCCCCCGCAACCAATTAAAATTTGATGTAAGATTTTTGCGAAGTAGTTCGAATCACAGCAAGGCGGCAACGCAGTGAATCCTTAGGAGCTTACTCCAGTAAGTGACTGAGGTGAACGAGGAAAGCCAACGCCGATGTGGTTTGAAATACAAAGCAAAAAGACGGACGCGGGGTGGAGCAGCCTGGTAGCTCGTCGGGCTCATAACCCGAAGGTCGTCGGTTCAAATCCGGCCCCCGCAACCAATCAAATTTGATAAAATAGAAAGCAGTACGGTGACGCGGGGTGGAGCAGCCTGGTAGCTCGTCGGGCTCATAACCCGAAGGTCGTCGGTTCAAATCCGGCCCCCGCAACCAATACATTAAGCACCCTGACGGGTGTTTTTTTGTTTCTACGGCCCGTAAAAAAAGCGCTTTTCAGCGCTTTTTTGTTATCCCCTTCTTGCCAACGTCGCCCCATCGGCAAAATACGCTTTGATCCCTGCCAGAATGGACTCCGCCACTTCCTGCTGGAACGTCGCTGTTTTGAGCTTACGCTCTTCTTCAACGTTACTGATAAACGCTGTTTCCACGAGGATAGACGGAATATCCAGTGCCTTCAGTACCGCAAACCCGGCCTGTTCAACCTGATTCTTATGCAGATTATTCACCTTACCGAGCTTATTCAGCACCGCTTTACCAAACTTCAGGCTGTCGGCGATAGTCAGTGATTGCACCATATCGAACATAGTGTGGTCGACGTAGCGGTCACCACTCTTGCTGACGCCACCAATGAGATCCGAGGCGTTCTGGGTTTGCGCCAGAAATTTTGCGGCCGTACTGGTCGCGCCTTTGGTGGAGAGTGCGAACACCGACGAACCGCTGGGCTGTCGGCTGGTAAACGCATCGGCGTGAATAGAGACAAACAGATCGGCACGCTGTTTCTGGGCTTTGGCCACGCGTACCTTCAGCGGAATGAAGATATCTTCATTTCGCGTCATAAAGACCTTCATGTTGCCTTCTTTCTCGATCAGCGCACGCAAACGGCGGGCAATTTGTAGCACCACGTCTTTTTCACGTGTCTTGTATTTCCCCACGGCACCGGAGTCTTCTCCGCCGTGACCGGGATCGAGCATAATGACAATCGGACGATCGCGCCCCGCTTTACCCGGCTGCGGACCACTTTGCGCAGGCGGCACCTGCTTATCCAGATCGCCCTTATTGTAATCTTCAAGCAACGCCAGCAGAGGATCCTGTACATCCTGGGCATTGGCCGGATAGAGATCCATCACCAGACGTTCTTTAAAGCCCGCTACCGGTGCCAGTGCAAAAAGCTGTGGCTTCACGTTTTGCTTCAGCTCAAACACCATACGCACGGTCTGCGGGTCAAACTGCCCGACTCTTGCCGACTTGATGTACGGGTCGTCCGGGCGGATCTGCGTCCCAATGCCCTTGAGCACCGAGTTCAAATTGACGCCTTCAATATCTACCACCACACGCTCAGGATTACTCAGGGCAAACTGTTTGTATTTCAGCAGACGATTGGATTCTACGGTGACGCGAGTATAGCTGGACGCTGGCCAGACGCGCACCGCAACGACCTGACTCACGGCAGCCAAACCAACCTGACTGACGCTCAAAAGCCACATAGCACCCGCACCTTTCAGTAAACGGCGGCGACTGATTGCTGAATTGGATCCCGACATGCTTCTCCCGAGCAAAAGAAATCTTTAGTAGAGGTAATACGTAAAACGTCCGAATTGACCGGAAACTTTAACGAATGACGCATAATCTGTCATCTACAAAAGGGTAAACATTCTTTTTATATTCACGGCATTACTGGGAAAAATCTTTAGCAGGAATAAAAATTACGCTTGCGCACAACGCAAAAACAGAATAAAAATACACAAATTACGAATAATCATGCAATAGAGGTGTGCCGTGGTGAAGGAGCGTAGAACCGAGCTGGTACAGGGATTCCGCCATTCTGTTCCCTATATCAATACCCATCGGGGAAAAACGTTTGTCATTATGCTGGGCGGCGAAGCCATCGAGCACGAAAACTTTTCCAGTATCGTCAATGACATTGGCCTCCTTCATAGCCTCGGCATTCGCCTGGTTGTGGTGTATGGCGCGCGACCACAGATTGATGCCAACCTTGCTGCGCATCAGCATGAGCCGGTGTACCACAAAAATACGCGCGTGACTGACGCCAAAACGCTGGAGCTGGTCAAACAGGCAGCTGGTCTGCTCCAGCTTGATATTACTGCACGCCTGTCAATGAGCCTGAACAATACGCCCTTACAGGGTGCGCACATCAACGTGGTCAGCGGGAATTTTATTATCTCCCAGCCGTTGGGCGTGGATGACGGCGTCGATTACTGCCACAGCGGGCGCATTCGTCGTATTGATGAAGAGGCGATTCACCGCCAACTGGACAGCGGCGCCATTGTTCTGATGGGACCTGTCGCCGTTTCCGTGACCGGCGAGAGCTTTAACCTGACGTCTGAAGAGGTCGCCACTCAGTTAGCCATCAAACTGAAAGCGGAAAAGATGATCGGCTTTTGCTCCTCGCAAGGGGTGATTAACGATGATGGCGATATTGTGTCCGAACTGTTCCCCAACGAGGCCCAGGCGCGCGTTGAAGCCCAGGAAGCGATCGGTGACTACAGCTCCGGTACCGTACGCTTCCTACGGGGTGCGGTCAAAGCCTGTCGTAGCGGGGTACGCCGCTGCCACCTGATTAGCTATCAGGAAGACGGCACGCTGTTGCAGGAACTGTTCTCACGCGACGGCATCGGGACGCAAATTGTGATGGAGAGCGCCGAGCAGATCCGTCGCGCGACCATCAATGATATCGGCGGGATTCTGGAGCTGATCCGCCCGCTGGAGCAGCAAGGTATTCTGGTACGCCGCTCCCGCGAGCAACTGGAAATGGAGATCGACAAGTTCACCATTATTCAGCGTGATAACCTGACCATCGCCTGTGCCGCCCTGTACCCTTTCCCGGAAGAAAGAATTGGCGAAATGGCCTGCGTGGCGGTGCATCCAGACTATCGTAGTTCATCGCGTGGCGAGGTTTTGCTGGAGCGGATCGCCGTGCAAGCCCGACAAATGGGGCTCAGCAAGCTGTTCGTGTTGACCACGCGCAGCATCCACTGGTTCCAGGAGCGCGGCTTCACCCCGGTGGATATCGACCTGCTGCCGGAAAGCAAGAAAGAGATGTACAACTATCAGCGGCGGTCAAAAGTGCTGATGGCAGATTTAGGGTAGTGGTCGTTGCCGGATGCGGCATAAATGCCTTATCCGGCCTACATCACTGGCACATCTTTGGTAGGCAGATCGTAGGCCTGATAAGACGCGTTAGCGCCGCCATCAGGCACACCGCAGCCGGATGCGGCATAAATGCCTTATCCGGCCTACAAACTTACTCTGTAATACCGTCATTAAATAACGCCGACAGCCCGCTGCGGCGTTCTGTGCGAATAGCGACAGCCGCACTTAATATCCGCTCATCGGCGTACAGCGACAGGCGGCGACGTGCGCGGGTAATTGCGGTATATACCAGTTCGCGGGTGACAACGGGCGAGTGCTGGCTGGGCAAAATCAACGCCGCATGATCAAATTCAGACCCTTGCGATTTGTGCACCGTCATCGCCCAGGTGGTTTCATGTTCCGGCAAACGGCTGGGCTGCACCGACTTGATGGACCCATCCGGCAAAGCGAACCATACCCGCAGCCCCTGCCCGCGATCGAGCGCAATACCGATATCTCCGTTAAACAGCCCCAGCGAACTGTCATTACGCGCAATCATCACCGGTCGCCCCTCGTACCAGCGGGTATGCGCGGAACGCTGGATTTTACGTTTTTGCACCATCACCTGTTCAAGGCGTTCATTCAGTCCGATTACGCCGAATGGCCCTTCTCGCAAGGCGCACAGCAGCTGATATTCATTGAATGCCTGAATGACAGCCCCTGGCTCTGCGCCTTCGCGCAGCAAATCCAGGTAGCGACCATATCCGGCTAACGCCTCTTCAAGCATAGCGGCATAGTCTTCCCCGCTGTGCAGGGTACGTTTTTCGATATCGCTAAATCCCTGCTGGAATACCGTTTTCAGCGCGGCTTTATCACCGCGATTAATCGCCGACGCCAGCTGGCCGATACCGGAATCACTGCCGAAACGGTAGCTTTTTTGCAGCAGACAGAGGCTGTCCCGCAAAGAGGCGGCCAGGGTGCCCACGCCCGCAGGAATGGTGCTGCCGGTCAACCGACTCAGCTGTTTTGCACGTTCGGGAGTAAACCCCGCATTCACAAAGGCACAGATATCTCCCAGCACCGCGCCCGCCTCAACGGACGCCAGTTGGTCGCGATCGCCAAGAAAAATCACCCGCCCGTGCGGCGGTAGCGCATCAATCAGGCGTGACATCATGGGCAAATCAATCATCGAGGCTTCATCCACCACCAGCACATCAAGATGCAGGGGGTTGCCCGCATGATGGCGCAGGCGCTGGCTGCCGGGCTGCGCACCCAACAGCCGATGCAACGTACTGGCATCATCCGGAATGCGTTTCTTTTGCTCATCGGTCAGCGGCAGCTCACGCAGTGCCGCGCCCAGCGATGCGGTCAGACGCGCCGCCGCTTTTCCCGTCGGTGCCGCCAGGCGAATACGACAGCGCTCGCCGTCGGTTATCTGAATCAATGCCGCCAGCAGCCTCGCAACCGTGGTGGTTTTACCGGTTCCCGGACCGCCGGAGATCACCGATATACGGCGAGTCAGCGCCACGGCCGCCGCCACCTTTTGCCAGTTAACGCCCTCTTCTGTTCGCGGAAAAAGCGTCTCCAGCGTCTGGGCCAGCCGCGACTCATCGACGTCGATTGCCTGGTTAACTTCACTGAAAAAGCGGGCGACCGTACGTTCGTTATTCCACATCCGATTCAGGTACAGGCGATCGCCGTACAGCACCAACGGAGTGGGACGCTCGCCGCGACTCACCGCCACGGAGGCCAGCAGGCATTCAGTCCAGTCTGCTGGCTCACCCGCTTCGCCCAGCCAGGCGCTCAGCAGAGGATGGGCGTCTTCGCTTAAGGATAAACGGGAAAGCGGTAAACAGACGTGTCCCTCACCCGCTTCACGACTGAGTAGCGCCGCTGCCAGCGTGACCGCAGGGTTATCGTTACCGGCAACCGCCAGCGCAAACTGGGCATCCAGCGCCCGGAGCTGCTTTTGCTCTACCGCCTCCAGTAATCGCGTTTGGATTGTCATAACGTCTCCTCCAGTGTCGCACCGGCAAACATCTCGTCCATCAAGGCAACCAATTCTGCGTCAGGTCGGGTCGCGTAAATACCCTGCTGCGGTTGTTCGCTGTCAACGCCGCGCAGGAAGAGGTAGATGACGCCGCCAAAATGACGTTCATAGTCGTAGTCTGCGATGCGATGACGTAAATAGCGGTGCAGCGCCAGGGTATAAAGCTGATATTGCAGATCATAGCGATGCGCCTGCATGGCAGCGGCCATCGCCTGCTGGGTGTACGCCGTACTGTCTTCACCCAACCAGTTAGACTTGTAGTCGAGCAGGTAATAACGCCCCTGATGACGAAACACCAGGTCGATAAACCCTTTCAGCATGCCGCGTACCTGCATAAAGTCCAGCGGAGGACAGCCCGCCGAGAGCGGGTCATACTGGCGGATCAACGCATCCAGTTGGCTGGCAATCAGCGGCTGCGAAATCGGCAGATAAAACTCCATCTCCACCTGTTTTTCATGCGCTGAAAGTGCGCTCAGGCTCACGCCAGTTTCGTTGAGCGGCGCATGCAAAATGGCCTCCAGCCACGGGGTCAGAACCGGCGCCCAATGTGCGTCATACCCGCCAAGCGCGAGTTGTTCCTGCACCCAAAGCGGGTCCACCGGCTGGGTAAAATCAAGCACTTCAAACAGGCTATGCAGAAATGTTCCCGGCGACGCCCCACGCGGAAACTGGTGCGGCGTGAGTCCGGACTCCACAATCGCTTCGCCGACGCCCGCCGCATCAACGTCCAGCCGGGGGATCAGATCCTGCGCGATACCGTGCCCGCGCTGTTGCAGGCCGGAATAACTGGTAACGCGCCAGTTATCGCCTGGCAGGCGCGGTAGCGTCCGCGCACTCAACGGCTCGCGGCTTTCTTCAGCAGAAAGCCAGCGTTCGGTGTCCGGTTCATCAGGGACCCGACAGGCAATATCATCACTACAAAGCGCGTCAATGGCGGCGCGCAGTCCGGCAGCGTCCATCGGCTCGCCTTTTTGCAACAGACGGCCCAGCGCGCTTTGATGCACATCGGTGTCACCTTTTTTATCTCCCCGGCGGCGTACCAGCGGCGCAACGCCAAGGCTGCAGTGCCATACCGAACGGGTCAACGCGACGTAGAGCAAACGCAGGTCTTCCGCCAGACGTTCAACCTCAGCCAGCTCGACGCTCTCATCGGCCTGGCTGAGATCCAGCACCGCTTCAAACGAACGGCGATCGTGATAGAACGCCTGATCCTGCACGCGAAAATGGGTAATGAAAGGCAGCCAGACCAGCGGGTATTCCAGCCCTTTCGATTTGTGAATGGTAACGATTTTGACCAGGTGCTTATCGCTTTCCAGCCTGAGCTGCTGGCTGGACGCGTTGCTGTCTGGCTCAAGAATATGCTGGGATAACCAGCGCACCAACGCATGCTCGCTTTCCAACTGCGAACCTGCCTCCTGTAGCAGCTCGCTAATGTGCAAAATATCGGTCAGGCGACGCTCACCTCCCGCCGTTGCCAGCAGGTTTTCCGCAATCTGGCGCGCCGACATCAGCGCGCGCAGCATCGGCATCACGCCGCGCTTGTGCCAGAGCTGACGGTATCCGTCAAACTCCTCGACTACCGCATCCCAGGCATGCTCATCATTATTGAGCGTTTCGATATCCTGCGCATTCAGCCCCATCATCGACGTTGCCAGCGCGCTACGCAGCGTATTTTCACGCTCCGGCGTCATCACCGCCTGCAATACCCACAGTAGTTCCTGCGCTTCGAGGGTTTCAAAGACGCTGTCACGGTTGGAAAGATAGACCGACGGGATCGCCAGTTGCGTCAGCGCATCGCGGATAAGCGCCGCCTCCTGGCGACTGCGCACCAGCACGCTGATATCCGACGCGCGCACCGGTCGTGATGTTTTAGCGCTCGTCAGAAGTGCCTCGCCCGCGTGTCCGGCTTTCAGCCAGTCGCGAATTTGCGTCGCACAAACCCGGGCCATGTAATTCTGATAGTCACCGACACCGCAACTTTCCCCGTCCATTAACCACATGTTGATCGCTGGCTGTGTTTCACCGTTCAGGACAAACCGCAACGACTGATTTTTTTCGGCGGATTTCACCGGACTAAAGGGGATTTCGCGGAACATAAAGGCGTCGGTCATCTGGCTAAACAGCGTATTCACACCATTAACCATGCCAGGCGCCGAGCGCCAGTTGGTGTCGAGCGTATAGTGCGCGCTCACTTCGCTGCGCGCCTTCATATAGGTAAAAATATCCGCGCCGCGAAACGCGTAAATCGCCTGTTTCGGGTCGCCAATCAGCAGCAGGGCCGTATCCGGCTGATGCTGCCAAATACGGCGGAAAATGCGATATTGCTGCGGATCGGTGTCCTGGAATTCATCAATCATTGCCACCGGAAAACGGCTGCGGATGGCTGTCGCCAGTGCGTCGCCGCTTTCGCTGCGCAGCGCCGCATCGAGACGACTGAGCATATCGTCAAAACCCAGCTCACCGCGTCGACGTTTTTCTGCAGCCACCGTTTCGCGGATCTCCGCCAGTGCCCGTGTGATCACCAAATCGCGAATGGTCAGCGGCTCAGCGAGCAGTTCATCAATGGCAACAAAGAGCGGATGCTGTGGCGTGACGCCGCCCGCTTTGGTGCGATCCTCCAGAAAACGCTGGGAGAATTTTTCCAGAGCATCCGGCAGTTGATAACTTTGCGTTTCTTCCTGCGCCCAGGCGCTTATCTTCTCGATCCATTTGCCCTGATTACCCCGGTTAAACTTACGTCGGTCGATCCCGGAGGCCTCCAGCAATCCGTCCAGCTCATCAACCGAATCGCACCATTGCTGCTTGATTTGATTGATGCACGCGAGGATTTTTTCGTGTCGGGATGCCAGCGTTTCATCAGCTGACGGCGGCGCTTTAATGACCGGCGCTTCCCCTTGCAAGTAGCGATCGATATCCCTCAGCAGCGCCTGCGGCCCTTTCCACGTTTCAAAAACCACCTTCGCAATGTCGCGAGACAGCGGGTAGCAATGCCGACGCCAAAAGTCCGCGCAGGCCTGATAACGTAGCAGTGATTCATCTTCAATCAGCTGTTGTTCAAACAACATGCCGGACTCAAAGGCATTGAGACTGAGCATGCGCTGACAAAAACCGTGAATGGTAAACACCGCCGCTTCATCCATCTGTCGTTCAGCCAGCAGCAGCCACTGCGCGGCCTGCTTTTTATCGGCAATTTCATCTAACAGACGGGCGTACAGCGGGTTTTCGGTGGTTTCACGCAGGCAGGCAATACGCAGTTCATGGATGTTGCTACGAATACGTCCACGCAGTTCTTCAGTGGCCGCCTCCGTAAAGGTGACCACTAACAGCTCTTCGACGGTCAGCGGGCGGGGAAAGGCGGCAGAGCCGCCCAGTCCAAGTAGTAAACGTAAATACAGGGCGGCGATGGTAAAGGTTTTACCGGTGCCTGCGGAGGCTTCAATCAGACGCTCGCCCGTCAGGGGCAAGCGGAGAGGATCAAGGGACTCAGCGGCATCATTCATTCTTTTCACTCATCAGGGGTAAGGTTTGCTGCAACGCGCTGACAGTCTGCCACACTTTCCAGCCTTCCGGGCGCACATAGTCTGCCTTCCCGTTCTGACTGCCGGAAACCTGTGACAGTATCGCCATGCCTTGCGGCTCAACCACCGCCTGATGGAAGAAATCGGCAAGCTTTTGCGGCGTCAGCAGTTTAATCTGAGCCACGATTTTATCACGTGAATCGAAGCGCATATTACCCCGATCGAAATCTTTGCTTAACTGCGAAGCTTCTGCCCCCAACGTTTGCGGCGCCTGCAGCATTTGCGCAATGATAGCCTGCTGAATTTGCGCGAACTCATCGGCTTTCATCGCCCGCAGCTTCGCTTCCGCCGTGGGGAAAAATGCTTTGTAGCGGTCCCACAGATAAGACGGCTGCTTGTCACTGCTTTGCAGAAGGAAGCCCATCCCCCACTGACGGCCCACACTCATCGGGAAGGCAAATACGGCATAGCCCAACTGCTCTTCGGTGCGCAGCTGATTGTAGAACCACGGCTGCACAATCTGCCCTAACATGGCGCTGTAGGCAGAGCTGGTGTATTCATCGTAGCCGGTGGGGACAAATACTGCCGCCAGCGCGGAGTCTGTGCTGCTGCCCGCTTTTTCAAAGATAACGGACTGCTTTTTGTCCACCACCACATCTTTGTTACGACACCACTCCGAGCCGTTAGCACCCAGCTGTTTCTGGATGTCCCGCGCCATGGTCTTCGCCTGCGCCTCGCTCATATTACCAATCACGAGGAATTCAGGTCGCGCCCCGGCTTTTAACGTGTCACGGTAGGTCATCACCTCATTTAAGGTAATGGAAGGCAGCAGCTTACGGCGCTCATCACGCGAGAAGTACGGCACCTGAGAAAGCATCTGTACCGGCATAATCGCCTGGTCGTAGGCTTTGCCTTTTTCTGCGGAGTCCATCATCTGCGCGTACCAGGACTTCGCCTGTTCCAGCTGTTCGTCCGTAGAGGTATAGCTGAAATAGCCGCTCAGCAGCGCCTGAAAAAGCTGCGGTAAACGTTGTGTATAGCCGTTGGCGTTGAGCATCAAACCGTTGTTGGCGTTGGTCGAGAAGCCAATACCGCCCACCGCAGCCTGGTTACTCAACTGGTCAAGCGCAATGCCTGCCAGGTAATCGTTAAGCGCGAATAACACCTGGTTTTTGGCGCTGTCCATCGCCTTCGGGTTACGCAGGATCACGCTGACGTCGGCCTTCGGCTCAGTGGCAAAATACTGGCTCGGCGCATAGACCACGCGTAAATCCGGCTCATCGACGATCAGATCCGGATGCGCATATTTTTTATCCGCTTTAATCAGTGTGAAATCATCAGGAATATAGGGGTTCAACTCTGGCAAAGACAGCGCAATGCCCTGCGCTTTTTGCTGCCAGTCAGCGAAGGTTTTGTCGCTTATTTTATCGACCTGATAAGGCGCATCAACAAAGTATGCGGTTTTGTTGTGCGGCTCTTTCGGGCTGATGTACCAGATACGCGCGTTTTGCGGCGTCATCATCGCCAGACGCTGCTGCACGGCTTTCGCATCGTACTGGTCGGCAATATTTACCGCATCCAGCGTATGCTCTACCGGAACGCGGATCATGGTATCTGCCAGCCATTCCACATAGTCCATATCACGGGTGATGGACGGATAGCGGAAGTCGAGATCCAGCACGTGCGCCAGCTCGTCGAAATAACGTTTATCGACGCCTTTATCGCGTAACAGGTTGAGATAGCTGAAGATGGCCGCGACCACTTCATCGCGATTCGCCAGGCCTTTGTCGGTTAAGGTCGCGGAAATAGCTAATACACCGCTGTTACCGTTGACCACCGGATCAGAGTCCGCACGGATGCCTTCCACTAACCCCTGTTTTTGCAGCCAGTCAGACAAGGTACCAGGGCTGCGGTTGCCAATCAGGTACGTCACCAGCTCATCCGTTTTACTGCGAAACTGTGCGCTATTGTTATCAATACGAAACTCAATGCGCAGCACTTTACGCGGCATCGCCGGGACATAGTGGATTATGATGCCTTTTTGCGCGTCGGTAACTACCGGGACGGTGATTTCCGGCTTTTCGATATTTTTGTTCGGCACCCGTCCGAAGGTATCAGCGGCTATCCGCGCCAGTTCTGGCAGCGGTTTATTGCTGTAAATTACCGCCTTCATCACGTTTGCCGAGTAGTACTTTTCATGAAACGTCTGTAAAGCCTGCAGCACCGGATTACCCGGCTTGTCGCTCAGCGTTTGCAAGTTACCGCCGGAGAAGCGCGAGCCCGGGTGCGCCGGGTTAATGGTCTCGGCACTCACCTGCGCCATACGCATACCGTCACGGGTACGCGCCAGCGTCAGCTCAGAGTTGACAGCATTGCGCTCGCGATCGGCATATTTTTTATCCAGCAACGGTTCGGCAATGGCGTCCGCCAGACGATCTACCGCCCCGACCAGCGCGTCGTTTTCAACTTCAAGGTAGAAAGCCGTGCGATAAGGCGCCGTGCTGGCATTGTGACTGCCGCCGTGCATTTTAAGGAATTCCGCTAAGCTGTCCGGCTGCGGGTATTTTTTCGAGCCCATCAGACACATATGTTCGAGGTAATGCGCCAGCCCCTGATGCTCGTCGGGATCTTCCAGAGACCCAACCGGCACCACCAGTGCGGAAAGGGATTTCACGGCCTGAGGATCGGATACCAGCAAGACGACCATGCCGTTATCCAGGCGCACAGCCTGATACTGGCGGGTATCTTTATCGCTTTTACGGATGGTTTCAGCTAAGGGCTGCCAACCGGTATCTGCCTGACTTACGGGCGCCCAAAGGGCGACGAACAACAGTATTGCGCAAAACCAGGTGCTGCGGGGCATTCACAAACCTCATCATTAACGTATTCACCTGTTCACAGCAAACCACGCTGAAAGGCGGGGTCTGAACAGGGCAAGACTTTGTGCTGAACGAGTCAGCATCTTATGTGTAAGAATCAGTCCGTGACAGAAAGCGCATCATAGAGGAAGCCATCCAGCTGCGCAATTTTTATACAATCATCATGACTGATTAAAGCGAAATAATGGTAACAAAAAGCGTTGAGACTGCGACACGATGGCCTCTAGTGTATCCTGCTCCAGCTGACGCCACAGGCGTTGATACCAGATATCATCGCCCTCACCGCGTACCATCATGTTGCCTTCGTAAGCCTGCAAAAACTTACTACGCGCTTTTTGCCGCGTATCATCGTCCTCTAACATGGCATCATTTGCGGCGTCATAACAGGTTTTTATCCACGCCCCACCGCTTTCCGGTAGCACCAGCAACGGCGATGACATGCCCTCGCGATACCCGTCAATAAGCTGCGCCAGGTAAAGCATTGCCTGTTCGGCATCCAGTGGCGGGAAACGCCACTCTGCGTCTTTACGCAGGAACAGTCGACTCTCTCCCGTTCCGCCACTGGCACAATAGACAAGATGTTCCAGCCAAAGTTGCACGCCCTGAGAAACGCTTATCAAAGATGGGCGCCAGCGCAACAAGCCGTCCTGCTGAACCTGCGGTAGCCACCCGGTGATATGCACGCCATTGCAGTTGAGATCGATTTCCATGCTCTGACCCGGCTGGCGGCAGGCGATAATACGCTCGGCCAGCGACTGCATTTCCTGGCGCTGGGTATCCCACAGAATTTCGCCAAATGCCCCATAAGGCAGTGAGCCCGCCGCACGGAAATGACGGAACAAACGCTCTGCGTCATGCTCTTCAACCAGCGTGTTAAGCAATTGCTGATTAAGCTGATAGCGGGTTAATCCTTCAAGGATAAAGGGTTCCGTCTCCGGGATTTCACTCTCTTCAGAGCGGAAGTTCACCTGTAGCCGCATCTGGAAAAAAGCCCGCACCGGGTGTGCCCAGAATCTCTGCAGCGTCTCCAGCGTCAGGGTTTCAGGCATGACATATGGCAGTGGCTGCACAAAATCAGTGTGCGCTTTGCCTGTCAAGCTCGCCGCCGGCAGCCACTCCCGGGCATAGCTTTGCTGTTCGCCCGGTAGATAGTTTTGTGCGTCAAAAGGCATACGGGTATGCAAACGAGTAATGTGCGCTTTTACCCGGGCTTCGCTTTCATCACAGGTGAGCGCTTCATCACCCGGCAAATAGTGGCTTTGTCCAATGTAGTCCAGCAACTCCTGCACCAGCACCGACGGGAAGCGCTCGCTGTTGTCCTGGATTGAACGGCCAATGTAGCTGATGTAGAGCGTTTGCTGCGCCGAGATCAGAGCTTCCAGAAACAAATAGCGGTCATCATCGCGGCGGCTTCGGTCGCCACGCATCGGCTTTTGACTCATCAGATCAAAACCTAAAGGCGCAAGCTGGCGCGGATAAACGCCGTCGTTCATGCCCAGCAGACACACTACTTTGAAAGGAATCGATCGCATCGGCATCAAGGTACAGATATTGACCGGCCCCGCAAGGAAGCGCTGGCTAATGCGTTCCTGGTCGAGCCGTTGCGCCAGCTCATCGCGTAACAGCGAAAGCGGCACGGCCTCACCGTATTTAGCCCCCAGACCTTCAGCAATAATGTCCTGCCACTGATCTTTAATCAGCGTCATTGCCGCTTCGGTATCCACATCCGGCAGGAAGAAATCATTGAGCATGTCGTTGCAGACAGGCAACCACTCTTCCAGCGGACGTTCCTGCGCCAGACCCCGACGCCAGAGATTCAGTTTCATCAACAACGAAGCCAGGTGCCCCACCAGTTCGGCGATCAAACCGCTGGACTCATCATACGGCAGTACGGATTGCCACTCCCCCTGCGCACTTTCCATCGCATAGCCCAGCAGCATGCGCGTCAAACCAAATTGCCAGGTGTGTTGGCCTGTCGGCGGCAGTGCCAGTTCACGCACGTTGTCATCATCAATGCCCCAGCGAATGCCAGACTCATTCACCCACAAGCGGAGGTAGCGCAGCCCTTCTTCGTTGATATTGAAGCGCGCCGCCAGCACAGGAACATCCAGTAAGGCCAGCACATCCTCGGAGACAAAGCGGCTGTCCGGCAACGACAGCAGGCTAATAAACGCCTGTAAAACAGGATGGGACTGCCGCGCGCGACGGTCAGAAATGGCATACGGTAAATAGCAATCGGCCGGTGCGCTGCCAAAAACAGCCTGGATAAAGGGGCTGTAGCTGTCGATATCCGCCACCATGACGATGATATCGCGCGGCGTCAGCGTTGGGTCCGCTGCAAGCATCGCCAGCAGGCGATCATGGAGAATTTCCACCTCTCGCTGCGGGCTGTGGCAGACATGAAACGTTACGCTGGTGTCAGTCGGCTCAAGTAAGCGCTTATTATCGCTATGCGAATACTCCTCCAGATTAACACCCGCCACGGCCCGGCTTTCCAGTTCGAGGATATCCGACTGAATGTTATGCAACAGATTGTCGGGCGTGATATCCACAAACGCATCCAGCTCCTGAGTGTTTTCCAGCTCTGAAAGCAGGTAAATATAGTCCCGCCCCAGTTTGCCCCACGAGGCCAGCAGCGGGTTACTGACATCCTGTTCGCCGTCGCTGTTAAACAACTCTTCAGCATTCTGGCTATCACGAAACAGCGGCAGATGACGTTCTTCAAAGCTATGCCGACGCTGGCGTGCCAGCAGCTTTGCCAGATACGCGGGATCTTTAATATCGCCCCAGTAGTAACGACATGGATTAGTAAACAACAGATGAATTTCAATGTGCTTACCCAGCGCCTGCAGCGCCTGAAGATACACGGGCGGCAGTGCGGAAATACCGCAAATAAAGACGCGAGCGGGCAGCCCCTGCGGGCAGCTTGAGGCATTTTCCAGGGTCTGAATAAATCGCTGATATAAATTAGCGCGGTGCCAGCGCTCTTGCCCCAGCTCAGCGGTGTATTCCACCAGCGCTTTCCACAACGGTGCCTGCCAGGCCTGAGACTCTCCCAATCCTTCAACCTGTTTCCCCGCCTCCCACTGCGTCAGCCAGTCAGGACGATAGACTAAGTACTGGTCAAACAGGTCAGCGGCACGTGAGGAGAGCTGAAACAGCTTACGTTTGTCGGTATCGTCCGTCAGATACTGGCGCAGTAGCGTGAATGCCTCGTCGTCCAGCAACTGCGGCAGCAGCGTCATCAGCTTCCAGCTCATACTCTGCTTGCTGAACGCACTTTCTTTTGGGATATCCGGCAGTACCCGCACAAACATATCCCAGATAAAACTCGCAGGTAGCGGGAAGTCAATATTGGCGGCAATGCCGAACTTCTGTGCCAGAGTCATTTGTAGCCATTGCGCCATGCCGGTACTTTGAACCAGGATCATTTCGGGTTCAAAGGGATCGTCGAGCCGGTCGCGCTCAACGATATATTCCATTAACGCTTCCAGCACATCCAGACGATTGGAGTGGTAGACCCTTAACATAGCGGCTCCTGACTACTGACTGTTCGGGCAGTGCAGACGCGTCATTTGACCTTGCCTGCCTAGGGGTGAAGAAAGTTTGACGTTGATGCTGACACATCCCGCCCGCGTTGTCTGCATTCGGTTTACCTGCCAGTTTAACGGCGGCGAAAATGCCGTCATCTGGGTTTGCATCCACGCATGACGCCATAGCTGCTGATACTGACTTCTGATGAGGAAACTGTTCATCAACACACGTTGATACCCCGACAATGCCGTCACAATCATTATCATAAGTACCATTGCCAACATCACTTCTGGCAGGCTAAAACCGCGTTGCCGGTTCAGGGTAGCAGACATAGCGCTGCCTCCCTTAGTGGGCAGAAATCGCTCCAGCCGTGTGCGGAGAAGACGATATTACCGTCGATTACTTCGCCCTGCCGCCATAGTGATATCCCTTCATAATGTGCAATAAGCAACACGTTATTATCGCCATGCAATCGCAGGCAAACCGCTGCATTCGCTGTTAAATCACGCCGACATTGCACGGCGGACTGTGATAACCAGGACTGCATACGTCCCCATTCCATGGCGGATTGCACCACAGCCTGGCGCTGCAAAGCCTGACTTTCTATGGCAACGCGCGAAGCAAAACTGGCCTCCTGTTGGCTAAGTCCCTGCAGCAGCAAACCACCGAGTAGCAGAAGCAAAAGCACCATCGCCAGGGACGATACGCCGCGCTCCCGGTTCACAGATTAAACCCCGTCACGCTATAGCGCGCTTCAACAACTTTTTGTGGCTCAATTTTGCTGATTCCGCGTAGACGTAAGGTCAGAACAGGCGCAAATCCGCTGATGTTCTGGCGTTCAACCTGAAATGTCTCAATCAGTATCGCGTCAGGATCGGTCATTTTATCCCAGCCCTTTCCGTCGCAGGATGTCGCACCACGCAAGGTTTCCAGCACCTGTTCTTGTAAACGAAAGCCGATCAGGTCTGCGTCTTTTGCCGGGGTGACCTCCCAAACGCCGTTGCCGTTGGCATCCCAACGCGCAATCACGCAATCACCGTGACCCGATATCACCAGCCCTTCACCGCTACAGTTTCCAGGACAGTACCCCGCCCGCTGGAGATGTTTCGCCACCGTATAGACTCGCTGCCAGAGTTCATCTTCAAGAGCTAACTGGCGCGTGTTAAGCAAAATATCGCGCTGAAGCGCCGGTAAAAAGCGCGTTGCCCCCAGTAGCAAAACGCTGCTGATGGCCATTGCTATCAGCACCTCCAGCAGTGAAAAACCACGCTCATTTACCGACATACATTTGCCTCATCACGCTCACAAAGCCGGATTCGCCCCCAGCCCGATATCACCACCCACCATTCGCCCGCCGCATTTTTCAGGCCAATATGCCCGGCCCACGCGGTGTTGCGCAGGCCAAAAAAGGCCAGTGATGGCGTCATGTCTGTCATCTCGACATCGTCCCAACGCGGGGTTAACACCAGCGTAGAGGCGGGTTTACAGGTATTTTGAGCCGCAGCAGAGCTGACCAAACACCATGAGGTTCCCTCTCTGATAACGCCAATGACATGATCGCGGTTGTGCCAATTAGCATCCTCACGCAGTTGCAGCAAGTAGTCCCGCACCTGACTGGCGGTTTGCCACAAGCGTTGCTGTTGCTGCCAGCGTTGCCAGCCATACAGCCCTGACGCGCTGAGCGTGACGATGATGAGCATGACCACCAGCGTTTCAATCAGCGTATAGCCTTGTTGTTTTTTCATGCCGCCAGTATGGCGTCGAGGATAATAATCGCGAGCGGGAAATTCGGGTTGTTCGGCGAGCTTCGGGGAATATTTACTTCGTTGCAGCGCATTACTAAATTACAGGAACCAGCATCGAAAAACTGAATTTTGGGCAAAAAAAACCGACGCGCAAGGGCGTCGGTCGTGGCAGGATCGCGGTCGATTAGATAGCAACCGGCGCTTTAATACCAGGGTGCGGATCGTAACCTTCAATCTCGAAATCATCGAAACGATAGTCGAAGATAGAGTCAGGCTTACGCTTGATGACCAGCTTCGGCAAGGCGCGCGGTTCGCGGCTAAGCTGTAGGTGAGTTTGATCCATATGATTGCTGTACAGGTGCGTGTCGCCGCCTGTCCAGACAAAATCACCAACTTCAAGATTGCACTGCTGCGCCATCATGTGTACCAGCAAAGCGTAGCTGGCAATGTTGAACGGCAGGCCGAGGAACACATCGCACGAACGCTGATACAGCTGACAGGAGAGCTTACCGTCTGCCACATAGAACTGGAAGAACGCATGGCACGGTGCCAGCGCCATCTTATCCAGTTCGCCTACGTTCCACGCAGAAACGATGATACGGCGAGAGTCCGGGTCATTCTTCAGTTGGTTAAGCACCGTGGTGATCTGATCAATATGGCGGCCATCTGGCGTTGGCCACGCGCGCCACTGTTTACCATAGACCGGGCCCAGATTGCCGTTTTCATCTGCCCACTCATCCCAGATAGAAACGTTGTTTTCGTGCAGATAGGCCACGTTAGTGTCGCCCTGCAAAAACCACAGCAGTTCATGAATAATAGAGCGCAAATGGCAGCGTTTAGTGGTAACCAGCGGGAACCCTTCCTGCAGATTAAAACGCATCTGATGTCCAAAAATGGAAAGCGTTCCGGTTCCGGTACGGTCGTTTTTCTGAGTGCCTTCATCCAGCACTTTTTGCATCAGTTCTAAATACTGTTTCATGATTCCTCAGGAAGCGTGTTGCTGTGGGCTGCGGCGGTACGCCCAAACCATCATAATGATACCAGCGACAATCATCGGGATAGACAAGATCTGCCCCATGCTGATGTACTGTACCCATTCGCCGGTAAACTGCTGATCCGGCTGGCGGAAAAATTCAACGATGATACGAAACGCGCCGTAGCCAATCAGGAACAGACCGGAGACCGAGCCCATCGGACGCGGTTTACGAATGAACAGGTTAAGAATGATAAACAGCACCACGCCTTCCAACGCCATCTCATAAAGCTGAGATGCGTGGCGAGGCAGCGAACCGTAGGTATCGAAAATAGATTGCCACTGTGGGTTGGTTTGCAGCAGTAAGATGTCTTCGGTACGCGAGCCCGGGAACAACATGCTATATGAGAAGTTCGGGTCAACGCGTCCCCACAGTTCGCCGTTGATAAAGTTGCCCAGTCGCCCTGCACCCAGACCAAACGGAATCAACGGAGCAATGAAATCAGACACCTGGAAGAACGAACGTTTGGTGCGTTTGGCGAAGATAATCATCACCAGAATCACACCGATAAGACCACCGTGGAAGGACATTCCTCCATCCCAGACGCGGAACAGATACAGCGGATTATCGAGGAACAGCGGGAAGTTATAGAACAGCACGTAACCGATACGCCCACCGAGGAACACCCCGAGGAAGCCTGCATAGAGTAAGTTTTCAACTTCGTTTTTGGTCCAGCCACTTCCCGGGCGATTCGCGCGGCGCGTCGCCAGCCACATCGCGAAAATAAACCCCACCAAATACATCATGCCGTACCAGTGAAGTGCGACGGGTCCAATTGAGAAAATGACCGGATCGAATTCCGGAAAATGCAGATAGCTACTGGTCATCTGTCACCACAAGTTCTTGTTATTTCGCTGAAGTCAGACAGCAATTGATAAGCGCGCCTGTATGATACAGGCGCTCCGAAGGTGCGAATGATAGCACAAGGGGATCACAGCGGATGCCGGGAAGATGTAAAAGATCTGTATAGGCAAGCCAGACACCACCAGGGATGCCTGATAGCACAGTGCTTATCAGGCGGACAATTCAGACTTACAGCCCCCCGCGAATCAAACCGCCCATACCGCGGCGTTCCATAAATGCCGCCACCTGATGGCGCACTTCTGTTGCCAGTTGCGCTTCCAGGCTGCGCTGTGCCAACGTTTGTGCCTCGTCAAAATCGATGTGGCGTAGCAGGTATTTCACGCGCGCAACGGAACGACCGTTCATCGACAAGTGGCGAAAACCCAGACCGATTAAAATGGTCACACACATCGGGTCACCCGCCATTTCACCGCACAAGCGTAAATCAATACCGCTTCGCTCTGCTTCCTGAGCAATCATCGCCAACGCGCGTAACATCCCCGGATGCAGACTGTCATAGATGCTGGCGACCCGCGTGTTGTTTCGATCGACCGCCAGAATATACTGGGTCAGGTCGTTGGTCCCGACCGAGATAAAATCAACTCTGTTCGCCAGATGCGGCAGCATAAAGACCATCGACGGAACTTCTAGCATGATGCCGATGCGCGGTTTTGGGATCGCATAACCGATCATCTCTTCCACTTCGCGTCCGGCGCGCTCAATCAGACGTCGTGCCTCGTCCACTTCATCAATACTGGTGACCATCGGTAGCAAAATACTCAGGTTGCCGGTTGCCGCGTTGGCACGCAGCATTGCGCGGACCTGGATCAAAAAGATCTCCGGCTGATCGAGCGTAATGCGGATCCCACGCCAGCCAAGACACGGATTCTCTTCACTGATTGGCATGTAAGGCAACTGTTTATCAGCCCCAACATCAAGCGTACGCAGAGTCACCGGCTTGTCGTTAAACATCTGCAGCATGCCTTGATACTGGGCAACCTGTTCTTCTTCCGAAGGAAAACCGCTTTGCAGCATGAACGGTATTTCGGTGCGATACAGCCCGATGCCGTCGATCCGGCTTCCCAGTTTTTGCTCGTGTTCCGGGCTTAATCCAGCGTTAAGCATAACCTTAACGCGCTCGCCGCTTTTCAACTGGGCAGGCTGATTAACGTCATCTTCTGCCAGACGGCTCAGTTCAATCTCTTCACTGATGAGTCGCTGATATTCCTGGATCAATACCGGTTCAGGATCAACCAGCACCTCACCGCGATAACCGTCCACCACCAGCGTGCGGCGGTGTAATACCGATGGCTGAATATCAGCCCCCATCACGGTAGGAATGCCCAGCGCGCGCACCATAATCGCCGCGTGGGAGTTGGCGGCACCATCTCTGACCACCACGCCAACCAGTCGGTCCTGGGGTAGTTCGGCCAGCGTGGTCGCAGAAAGCTCATCAGCCACCAGTACGAAGCGTTCCGGCCATGCATTCGGCCCCTGGATCGAATCGTCAAGATGGAACAGCAGACGCTGGCCGAGCGCACGTAAATCCCCGGCCCGCTCTTTGAGATAGTTATCACTCAGGGCGGCAAACTGTTCAGCGAACTTCTCAATAATGGTCTTAACCGCCCATTCCGCCACCGAACCGTTATCCACTTCCGCAAACAGTTCGCGGCGCAGGCGGGTATCAGAAAGCAGGTGCGAGTAGAGATCGAAGATCGCCGCCGTTTCTTTCTGTGCTCCTGCGGCAAAGCGCTTGCTGTAACGACGGAATTCGTTCGCGGCTTCTTCCAGTGCCCCGGTCAGCCGTTCGCGTTCCAACGCGGGATCCAGCGTTGACGCCTGATACACCTGCTCCATCAGCGGTAGCGTGGCATCCTGCCAGCCTTCGGCAATCGCCACGCCGGGTGCTGCAGGCAACGCACGAATGCGCGTTTGCCTGTACTGACCAAACAACGCGGTGAGCTGCGACTGAGAAAGAATGGCGGCCATTTGCGTGGCGAGCGTCACGAGGAATGATTCTTCGCTTTCATCGTACTGGCGCAGTTCACGCTGCTGGACCACTAGCACACCCAATAGCTGGCGGCGCTGAATGATTGGCACACCTAAAAAGGCGCGGAACCGCTCTTCTTTTACCGAAGGAATGTATTTGAAGCTGGGGTGTTTTTGCGCATCGGCGAGGTTGATAGGTTCCGCCAGCCTGCCAACCAGGCCAACGATACCTTCATCAAACGCGAGTGCAACAGTGCGGCCGCGTGGTTTTTTGAGTCCCCGGGTCGCCATCAGGTAATAACAACGTCGGTCGTGATCGGCCAGATAAACCGAGCAGACCTCTGTATCCATCGCAAGACAGATGTCGGTAACCAGAATATTCAGCGCCTCATTGAGACGCGGAGCACTGGCCACCTTTTCGACTATTTCGCGCAGGCGGGTGAGCATAATTTGCGTAGCTTAACCTCTTTTACGTCTGTACGCCGGTGCGCTTTGCGGCTTAGGAGTACTCTCCTGAAGCGCCATCACAACACTTGCGAATTCTTTCATCACCCTGCGATAGACATCGCGTTTAAATGACACTACCTGTCGAACCGGATACCAGTAACTCACCCAACGCCAACCATCGAATTCGGGCGTGCTGCTGGTTTGCATATTGATCTCAGCATCGCTGCTTATCAATTGCAGAAGAAACCATTTTTGTTTCTGGCCGATACAAACCGGCTTCGTGTCCCAACGCACCAAACGTTTCGGTAACTTGTAACGCAACCAGTTACGAGTAGAAGCAAGGATCCGGACATCTTTACGACTGAGGCCCACTTCTTCAAACAGTTCCCGGTACATCGCCTGCTCTGCCGTCTCTCCTGCGTTAATCCCACCTTGTGGGAATTGCCAGGAGTGCTGACCAAATCGCCGGGCCCACATGACCTGCCCCTGGCGGTTACAAATTACTATCCCTACATTCGGGCGGTAGCCATCGTCATCAATCACCGGACTACCTCAACATAAACCTCATATATAAACGATTGTTTCACACTCCAGAGAGGCGGTAAACCACTCTGTGAAGCGCACGAGACTCTAATAACAATTGAATAACTCACAGCAAAGGACTGAGTTATAAACAGAGGTAGGCTGAGTTAGGCGATTTTATTCACCTTTTCTGTGGATATAGTTGTGAAGAAGTACGGAATTACTATGGGAAAACCCGGAACAGTCTGAATAAGACCACCGTCACATATAAAAATTAGTCTTCTATATTCATTGAGTTAAAAGCAATTGCAGCGAATAAACGCCCAGAAATGTGATGTGCGTCACGCATGCGATCCTCGAGCTGATGAAAGATCAACCAGCGTTGGTTTTATCCACAGATTGTGCCAATAAGTTAGGCACAATTTGTGTGAAAATTCGATTTTCGTCGCACGTCAAGGCTGTAAATTGAAACAGTAGTGGGGGTTTTTCACAGTTATCCCATCTTTCTGTGGATAACATGGTGTAAGATCCTGTTCATTGTCAGTGACCAGAATTGGAAAACCCAATCGGCTGTTGCGCAACTCTGCGTAGCGGAATCTAAAAACCAATAAAAATCAGCCAATTGAATAAAGCCTGTGGAAAAAGATAAACTCTGTCCACTCGGTATAAGATCATTGTTCATTTTTTCACCTAAAGGTTAACTCAATGCCAGAGCTCCAGCCACTGCTGTCCCCCCCTGAATCAGAAGCCCAGCTGCTTGCCCAGGCACGACAGCTCTCGGGTTACACGTTAGGGGAACTGGCGGCAATGGCGGGAATAGTGACGCCCAACGATTTAAAGCGAGACAAAGGCTGGATCGGCGTGCTGCTGGAAATTTGGCTCGGGGCCAGCGCGGGCAGCAAGCCGGAACAGGATTTTGCCTCACTGGGCGTAGAGCTGAAAACGATCCCTGTGGACAACCTTGGCAGACCGCTGGAAACCACCTTCGTTTGCGTGGCTCCCTTAACCGGTAATACAGGCGTAACGTGGGAGACCAGCCATGTCCGCCACAAGCTTAAACGCGTACTCTGGGTGCCAGTTGAAGGGGAACGCAGCATCCCGTTAGCACAACGGCGCGTAGGTTCTCCGCTACTGTGGAGTCCGAATGAAGAAGAAGACTATCAATTGCGCCTGGACTGGGAAGAATTGATGGACATGATTGTGTTAGGCCACGTCGAGCGCATCACCGCCCGCCATGGGGAAGTGTTACAGCTGCGCCCAAAAGCCGCCAATGCGAAAGCACTTACCGAAGCCATTGGCGCCCACGGCGAACCCATCCTGACCCTGCCGCGCGGTTTTTATCTAAAAAAGAACTTCACGCGCGCATTGCTTGAGCGACATTTCTTGTTCCAGGCGTAATAGACACCGTCTGGCCTTTCACCCGCCGCATTACGGGCCTATAATTACCGCTTCTTTTTTTTGGCAGGACTTTGTTCGATGTTATTTGCATGGATAACCGATCCTAACGCCTGGCTGGCGCTCGGTACGCTGACGCTGCTGGAGATCGTTCTGGGGATCGACAATATTATTTTCCTTTCCTTGGTAGTTGCCAAACTCCCGACCGCGCAACGCAGTCATGCCCGACGTATCGGGCTGGCGGCAGCGATGATCATGCGTCTGGCACTGCTGGCGTCTATCGCCTGGGTAACACGTCTGACCAACCCGCTGTTTGAGGTGTTTGGTGAGGCAATTTCAGCGCGTGACCTGATCCTTCTGCTCGGTGGATTGTTCTTAATCTGGAAAGCCAGTAAAGAGATCCATGAATCGATTGAAGGTGAAGAAGAAGGGCTGAAAACGCGCGTATCCTCGTTCCTCGGGGCGATTGTGCAGATCATGTTGTTAGACATTATCTTCAGCCTGGATTCCGTCATCACCGCTGTAGGCTTGTCCGATCATTTGTTTATCATGATGGCGGCGGTGGTTATTGCCGTCGGGGTAATGATGTTTGCAGCACGCCCAATAGGCGAGTTTGTCGATCGTCACCCCTCGGTAAAAATGCTGGCACTCTCTTTCCTGATTCTGGTCGGCTTCACGCTGATTCTGGAAAGTTTCGATGTGCATGTGCCGAAAGGGTACATTTATTTCGCCATGTTCTTCTCTATTGGTGTAGAGACCCTGAACTTGTTGCGCAATAAAAAGAATCCGCTCTAACGCTTTTGTCGCTCCCCGCAAGGGGAGCGATGACCCGCGTCACCTTTTCTTCTCACAGATTAAGATTTTACTGCTTTCGTCCAGCATAACTTCGCGTTATTACTAAACTAGTGTCAGACGCAGGCCATGTGAGGATAAATAGATGAAAAAATGGGCAGTTTTAATTTCCGCCGTAGGATTGGCTTTTGCCGTTTCTGGTTGCAGCAGTGATTATGTGATGGCGACGAAAGACGGTCGTATGATCCTGACCGACGGCAAACCCGAAATTGATGACGATACCGGTCTGGTGAGTTACCACGATCAGCAAGGCAATGCGATGCAGATTAACCGCGACGACGTATCTCAAATCATTGAGCGTTGATGGTTGAGGTCAGCCACGCTGCTGGCCTTAACAATTTTGCTTCCCTTTTTCCCTTCCCTCAGCCATTTTTATAATCCTTATGTTGTGATTATAAAAAGGAAACGGCTATGCAATATCACCGTATACCCCACAGCTCGCTGGAAGTCAGTACACTGGGGCTGGGCACAATGACGTTTGGTGAACAAAACAGCGAAGCCGACGCACATGCACAGCTTGACTATGCCGTTGCACAAGGCATCAATTTAATCGACGTTGCCGAGATGTATCCGGTCCCGCCACGCCCGGAAACCCAGGGCCTCACGGAAACCTACGTCGGTAACTGGCTCGCTAAACACGGCAACCGTGAAAAACTGATCGTCGCCTCGAAGGTCAGCGGTCCATCGCGTAACAATGACAGCGGTATTCGTCCTAATCAGGCGCTGGACCGCAAAAACATTCGTCAGGCGTTGAACGACAGCCTCAAACGCCTGCAAACCGATTATCTGGACCTGTATCAGGTTCACTGGCCACAGCGCCCAACCAACTGCTTTGGCAAGTTAGGCTACAGCTGGACAGACTCCGCTCCGGTAGTCACCCTTCTGGAAACGCTGGAAGCGCTGACCGAATTTCAGCGCGCCGGGAAAATTCGCTATATCGGCGTGTCCAACGAAACCGCATTTGGCGTGATGCGCTACTTACACCTTGCAGATAAACACGATCTGCCGCGCATTGTCACCATCCAGAACCCCTACAGCCTGCTGAACCGCAGCTTTGAAGTAGGACTGGCGGAAGTCAGCCAGTACGAAGGCATTGAACTGCTGGCCTATTCATGCCTGGGTTTTGGGACGTTAACCGGTAAATACCTGAACGGCGCGAAGCCTGCCGGTGCGCGCAATACGCTGTTTAGCCGCTTCACGCGCTACAGCAGCGAGCAGACGCAAAAAGCTGTCGCCGCCTACGTAGATATCGCCAAACGCCATAACCTGGACCCGGCGCAGATGGCACTGGCCTTTGTGCGTCGCCAGCCGTTTGTCGCCAGCACCCTGCTGGGGGCGACGACCATGGATCAGCTAAAAACCAACGTCGAAAGTTTGCATCTGACGTTAAGCGAAGAGGTACTGGCAGAGATTGAAGCGGTGCATCAGGTTTATACCTATCCTGCACCGTGATTTTGGTATGTGGTTTTCTTGCCGGATGACGGCGTAAACGCCTTATCCGGCCTACAAAAACAAGCCGTACTGTAGGCCGGATAAGGCAACGTTGCTATCCGGCAACAGCACATAACAGACTAATGGCGACGTTGCCAAATCCACAGCGCCGTAATCGCCAGCGCGAACAGCCCGCCAAAGCCAATTCCGATAGCAACTGCCGGAATGCCCACCAGCACCGCCAGCGAGTAAATACCGAGCATCAGCAGCATGGCGCTGTTTTCACCCAGATTTTGCACCGCGATGGCATTGCCCGCACCAACGCTTTTTTTGCCTCGTTCTTGCAGGAGCGCATTCAGCGGCACAACAAAGAAACCGCCCAGTACACCGATAAGCATTAGCAGCCCATAGGACGGCAACAGCGCATGCTGCAGAGATAAGAACAGTACGCCGACGCCAATCAGGATCCCCGCAGGCATGCAGCGAGACACCGTCTCCAGCGTGACCAGCTTCGCCGCCGCACCCGCGCCAACAACAATCCCAATTGCCACCATGGCGTTGAGATAGGTCGGTGTGGCGTTATCGGTAATCCCCAACGCTACCGGCACCCACAGTACCAGCAGAAAACGCAGCGTCACCCCCGCGCCCCAAAACAGGCTGGTTCCCACCAACGAGAAACGCGTTTCACCGTTGCGCCACAGCGAAGACGCCGCGCAGAAGAAGCTGCGCGTCATTTTCCCCAGATGCCACGACTGACCAGGACGCGCGGCGGCAAGCTTCGGGATAGACAGGTTCGCCACCACCGCACCCGCATAGGCCAGCGCGCAAACTGAGAGCGCGGCTATCACATGCCAGTCAGCCAGCACGCCGCCAGCCACCGAGCCCAGCAGAATAGCGGCGATGGTTGAGGCTTCCATCAGACCGTTGGCTTTCACCAGCTTATCGCCGGTGGTCAGTTCACCGAGAATGCCATACTTGGCCGGTGAATACGCCGCCGCGCCGACCCCGACCAGCGTATACCCCAGAAAAGGGTTAATACCGAAGCAGATACTTGCTGCACCCAGCAGTTTGAGACCGTTGGCGAACATCATCACTCTGCCTTTGGCAAAGCTGTCCGCCACCTGCCCAACAAAAGGGGCAAAAAGAATGTAAGCACCTACAAACACCATTTGCAGGATCGGCTGGCTCCAGTCCGGATAGAATTGCTCCTTCAGCAACGCCAGGGTGGCAAACAGCAGCGCGTTATCGCCAAACGCCGACAGAAACTGCGCGGCGATAACGGACATCATCCCTTTGGACCAGATTGAAGTGTTCGAGTGTACTGACTCACGCATGTTGTTGTTCCGGTTCATCAACCCAGCTTTTCAGCGTTACAAAGTCCGGCTTACCGCTGCCGAGGAGAGGGAGTTGCTTCAGATGGCGAATATCACGCGGCACGGCGAGTTCCGGGATACCGTGGGTCCGCGCATGCTGCAGCAGTTTTTCACGCGTCAGCTCGCTGTCAGTGGTGAACAGCACCAGCGCCTCACCTTTGCTGGCATCGCTCTTGATAGCCGTGGCGTGCATTTTGTCAGCGGAGACTGCCAGCGCCAGCTGCTCGACCATTTCCAGCGACACCATCTCGCCGGCAATTTTCGCAAAACGCTTGGCGCGCCCCTGAATCTGCACGAAGCCGTTCTCGTCAAAGCGCACAATGTCACCGGTGTCATACCAACCGCGCTCAACCTCTCCCTGCGCGTTTTCTGCCATCGGCACTTCCAGCACGCCTGGTTTTTCGACACGCAGATAGCCGCTCATAATATTCGGGCCCTTCAGTTGCAAACGTCCGCCGTCTTCAATGCCAGGAACCGCCAGCAGTCGGGCATCCATACCGGGCAGAATACGCCCTACCGTGCCCGATTTTGCCGCCATCGGCACGTTAATCGACACCACCGGCGCACATTCCGTCACACCATAGCCTTCAAGCACGCGCAGTCCAAACTTCTCCTGCCACAGTTGCTTTGTGGTGTCCTGCAGCTTTTCAGCTCCCGCTACCACGTAGCGTAAACGGTGGAAATCATAAGGATGGGCAAAGCGCGCGTAGTTGCCGAGGAACGTCGAGGTGCCAAACAGTACGGTGCAATTACGGTCATAAACCAGCTCCGGCACGATGCGGTAATGCAGCGGACTGGGATAAAGAAACACTTCTGCACCGGTCAGGAGCGGGGTAAAAAGCCCCACCGTCAGGCCAAATGAGTGAAACAGCGGTAGCGCCGACATGAAACGATCGTCAGCGGTGAAGTCGGCAATGGTTTTAATTTGCTCGACATTCGCCAGAATGCTTTTGTGGCTGTGTACCACGCCTTTCGGATGGCCCTCAGAGCCAGAGGTAAAGAGGATCACCGCGGCATCTTCAGGTTGCTGCTTCACCTGTGCCAGATGTGGTATCAGCAGATGAGAGAAAATCCACAGCTTATCGTTAAAGGTGATATCGGCTTTTAAATCTTCCAGGTACACCCAGTGCACCTGGGTAAGCTGTTCCGGTAAATGCCAGAGTTTGCCTTTGTCGAGAAACTGGCGGGAGGTAAAAATCGTTTTGATTTCGGAGGCGGTAATGGCGCTGGTCAGCCCTTTGACGCCCGCCGTGTAGTTCATCATGGCCGGAATACGTCGACGAGCAATAGCGCCAAAAATCACAGCAGCGCTGATCCCCGCATTGGGGAGCATCAGACCAATCTTCTCACCTTCTACGCTGTATTTTTCCAGAATACGGGCGACAAACAGCGTTTTGGTCAGCAGTTTACGGTAGCTGTCCGGATTAAAGTTAACGTCTTCGATGCAGTTTTTGCCTGCGCCAAAGCGGTACTTCGCCGCCAACAGAGATTCATACAACGTTTCACGCGGTCGCACGGCCATGCGCGCTTCCATCATAATCTGGTGCAGCATTTCACCGGCCATCTTGCGGCGATCGCGCGCGCGCGGCGCTTCCGGCATCGGTAACTGCGTGGGCGGCAGAATGTGCAGTTGAATGCGCGGGAAGAAACGCTGTTTAACCAGACCTTTCAGACGGCTGAAGTAGCTCAGCTCAGCTCCCTCAATGCGTACAGGGACCACCGTCGCGCCCGATTTCGCAGCAACAAATCCGGCACCATCATAGATTTTCATCAATGAACCGGTAGTCGAAATACGGCCTTCCGGGAAGATAACTACCGGGCGTCCCTGTTCTACCAGGCGTACCAGATGTTTAATTGACATCGGTTTGGTAGGGTCTAACGGCACAAAATCAATCAGCGGGGTGAGCCAGCGCATGTACCATTGTTGACTGATCGAGGTGTACACCGCAAAGACCGGTCGAATCGGTAGGAACAGCGCCAGCAGCATGCCATCAATAAAGGAGACATGATTAGGAGTGATTAAGACGCGTTCTCCCTGTAGCGCACTGACATCGCCCGTAACGCGAACGCGGAAAAGCACGCGAAACACATTACGAAAAAAACCTAATAGCATTTCAACTCCCTGTACCATCAATTATCTCAAGATGAATGGTGGCAGATTATACGAGTTGGGTGATAGGCGCGACAGGTAAATGGAATCCGAAATAAGAGGCGAAAAAAAACCTGCGCATCCGCGCAGGTTGGTGCAAGAGACAGGTACGAAGTGCGTACCGAATAATCTCACCAATCAATACCTCTGGGATCTTGATTGTGGTCGCCACCGGGCCGATACGCCAGCCCGAAAACGCAAAGGAATAAACCCAAGTGCAACCAGTTGTGTAAATTATCGCTTACTGTTACAGATACGCGTAAGGGCAAAAAAAAACCTGCGCATCTGCGCAGGTTGGTGTAAATCTTGTGATCAACTCGAAAGCTGATTTCACCTATCAATACCTCTGGGATCCCAACTCTAGCAATCCTCTCTTTCCCCTCGCCAGCGAACAATCGCAACAGGTCATCGCAAAGTGTAAGCAAAAATTTGCATTCTCTTTTTCTGTCTTAATTCATTCGCGCGCGCTCACATTTGCGATGCCCTGACGGGCAATCTGCTTGAACAACCAGCCGTTTTCCGTAACACTGACGGAATGTAAGCGTTTACCCACAACAGGTACTATCATGGCGACCATAAAGGACGTAGCCCGACTAGCTGGTGTATCAGTCGCCACCGTTTCTCGAGTGATCAATCATTCCCCCAAAGCCAGCGAAGCATCACGCCTGGCTGTCACGAGTGCAATGGAATCACTCAGCTACCACCCCAACGCCAATGCGCGTGCACTGGCGCAACAATCCACCGAGACCGTCGGCCTGGTGGTAGGTGATGTATCCGATCCATTCTTTGGGGCAATGGTTAAAGCTGTCGAGCAGGTGGCCTATAACACGGGTAACTTTTTACTGATTGGCAACGGCTACCATAATGAACTGAAAGAACGCCAGGCGATTGAGCAGCTTATTCGCCACCGCTGCGCAGCGCTGGTAGTTCACGCAAAAATTATCCCGGACGAAGAACTGGCATCATTAATGAAGCAAATCCCAGGCATGGTGCTGATCAACCGCATATTACCCGGTTTCGAACAGCGCTGCGTTGCCCTGGATGACCGTTACGGCGCATGGCTGGCCACCCGCCATCTCATCCAGCAGGGCCATACACGCATCGGCTACCTGTGTTCCAATCACAGCATTTCGGATGCAGAAGATCGTCTGCAGGGCTATTACGATGCGCTGGCGGAAAGCAACATCCCGGTTAACGATCGACTGGTGACCTTCGGTGAACCTGATGAAAGCGGCGGCGAACAGGCAATGACGGAATTACTGGGACGCGGCAAAAACTTCACCGCTGTCGCCTGCTATAACGACTCGATGGCGGCGGGTGCCATGGGCGTATTAAATGACAATGGCATTGATGTGCCGAACGAGATTTCTCTGATTGGCTTTGATGATGTGCTGGTATCCCGCTACGTGCGTCCACGGCTGACAACGGTACGTTATCCTATCGTGACGATGGCAACCCAGGCCGCCGAACTGGCTCTGGCGCTGGCAGACAACCGTCCGGTGCCGGAAATTACCCACGTATTTAACCCCACCCTGGTCCGTCGACACTCCGTTTCGACGCTGACAGAATCAGGGAATTCGTCGTCAAACGATTAACCAGATACCACAATGCAGCGTAGGCCCGATTGCGTTTCGCTATCGGGCATTCACTTAAAACAGTTCCAGCGCTAACAGCTCATCAATTGTCTGGCGACGGCGAATCAGCCGCGCCACGCCGTTGTCAAACATCACTTCCGGCAGCAGCGGACGGCTATTGTAGTTCGACGACATTGACGCACCGTACGCCCCGGTATCGTGTAGCACCAGATAATCCCCCGGCATAACCGCTGGCAGCAGGCGCGTTTCGACTTTGCCGCCCTCTTGTTGGGTAAACACGTCACCCGACTCGCACAGTGGCCCGGCAACCACGGTCTCCAGTTGAGGAGCCTGTTGCAGTGAGCGGCCATCTCCCGCCAGCGCTGAAATATGGTGGTAGCTGCCGTACATTGCCGGGCGCATCAGATCGTTAAAGCCGGCGTCGATCAACACAAAGTGGCGACTACCCATGGCTTTTACGCTGCGCACCTGTGCCACTAGTACGCCTGCTTCCGCCACCAGGAAACGTCCCGGTTCGATCTCAAGCTTTACTGGATGCCCCAGATGTTTCGCAATTTGCTCACGCGCGGCATTCCACAAACCAAAGTAGTGATCGGTATTGATCGCCTCCTCCCCTTCACGATACGGGATCGATAACCCACCGCCCGCCGAGATCGCCTCCAGATCCTGACCAAACTCCACCACCTGACGTACCATCGCACCGCAGACCTGCTCCAGGTGACCGTAGTCCACGCCAGAACCGATATGCATATGAATACCGACCAGCTTCAGCTGATAGCGCTGGATCACCTCCAGCGCTATCGGAAGGTCACTGTACCAGATACCGTGTTTGCTGTTCTCGCCACCAGTATTGGTTTTCTGGCTGTGCCCGTGACCAAAGCCTGGATTCACGCGCAGCCACACGCGATGCCCCGGCGACACCAGGCCCAGTTGCTCAAGCATATCCACCGACCCCGCGTTAACCGGGATCTGCAGCTCGTGCACCCGTGCCAGCGTCGCTTCATCTATCATATCGGCAGTAAAGACGATCTCATCGTTACCTGGCATAAAACCCGCCGCCAGCGCACGTTCAATTTCGCCGAGCGACACCGAGTCCACCTTCACGCCCTGCTCGCGCATCAGACGCAGGATATGAATATTTGAGCAGGCCTTCTGAGCAAAACGCACCACGTCAAACTGGCTCAGTTTAGCAATCTGCGCGCGAATGATTTGCGCATCATAAACCCACACCGGACAGCCGAACTCGGCAGGCAGGCGCAGCAGGTTATCGGCGGTCAGGTCGGTGTCGGTATTGTTGAGCGGGCGTGGCATAGCAGACTCCAGTCATCATCTTTTCTATGATTACGCCACAACCCAAAGAGAATAAAAAATATCGTTTTATCGTGAGTCTATGCAAAAATGATATGGAATAACTGATCCGAGGAATACCCATGCCTGCCGTTAACCTGCGCCATATCGAAATTTTTCACGCCATCATGACGGCAGGTAATCTGACGGAAGCCGCGCGGATGCTGAATACCTCGCAGCCGACAGTCAGCCGCGAGCTGGCGCGATTTGAGCAGGTGCTGGGGTTGAAGCTGTTTGAGCGCAGCCGCGGGCGTCTACATCCAACGGTGCAAGGACTGCGATTATTCGAAGAAGTACAGCGTTCCTGGTACGGTCTGGACCGTATCGTCAGCGCCGCCGAAAGCCTGCGCGAGTTCCGCCAGGGCGAGCTGTCAATTGTATGTTTACCTGTGTTTTCACAATCCTTTTTGCCCTCGCTGCTGCATCCGTTCCTGGCGCGCTATCCGCAGGTCAATATTCAGATTATCCCGCAGGAGTCACCGCTGCTGGAGGAGTGGCTATCAGCACAACGTCACGATTTAGGCATAACGGAAACACTGCATACCCCAGCGGGAACCCAACGCACAGAGCTTCTCTCATTGGATGAAGTCTGCGTACTGCCGCAAGGGCATCCGCTGGCTGAAAAATCAGTCTTAACGCCGCAGGATTTTCAGGGCGAAAACTATATCAGTCTGTCGCGAACGGATAGCTACCGCCAGCTGTTGGATGCTCTGTTCCACGAGCATGAGGTTAAACGGCGGATGGTCGTAGAAACGCATAGCGCCGCCTCCGTTTGTGCGATGGTGCGTGCCGGAGCGGGGATCTCTGTGGTTAATCCTCTCACTGCTCTGGATTATGCCGCCAGCGGCGTTGTCGTCCGACGTTTCAGTATCGACGTACCTTTTACCGTTAGTCTGATTCGCCCATTGCATCGACCTGCATCTGCGCTGGTCGATGCGTTCACAACGCACCTGCAAACCCATCTTCCGCGCCTGCTCGAACCGCTGGATGCTATTTTAGACCAACCTACGACAACATAAACTCCACCGCATCTGCCGCATGAATCGCTGCGGTATTGAACACCGGGATCGGGCTTAACTGCGCCGGGACCAGCAGGCCAATCTCGGTACAGCCAAAGATAACCCCCTGCGCCCCCTGACGCGCCAACGCATCAATCACACCCAGGTAATAATCGCGCGAGGCGTCGCTGAATTCACCGAGACATAGCTCATCAAAGATTATCTGATTAATCTTCTGCCGGTCATCCTGTTCAGGGATTGATGTACTGATGCCAAATTCATCCTGTAAGCGTCCGCGATAGAAATCCTGCTCCATGGTGTAGCGCGTACCGAGCAGTGCCACATTGCGCATCTTCTGCTGGCTGATAGCGCGCCCGGTTGCATCAGCAATGTGCAGAAACGGCACGTCGCAGGCGGTTTCTATTGCCCCCGCTACTTTGTGCATGGTGTTGGTACACAGCACAATGCCCTCGGCACCGGCTTGCTGAAGCCCCATAGCAGCCTGCGCCAGAATGTCGCCCGCTTTATCCCACTCGCCGCGACTCTGACACAACTCAATCTCATGGAAATCCACGCTGTGCAACAGGATCTGCGCTGAATGCAGGCCGCCCAAACGCTGCTTCACACCTTCATTAATGAGTCGATAATAAGGAATGGTCGATTCCCAGCTCATACCACCTAACAGACCGATCGTTTTCATCATTTTTCCCGCGTTGGTTACCGTTACGCCAGTGAACCAAAGATGTGATCAACTTTCCACATCTGTGAGCCATCGTTTCTTTTTTATTATTTCTGATATAAATTTAATGAAACATTGTTCCAATACTATACAGGACGGCCGGATGTTTATTTTTCATAAAGAAACCACCCTTGATGATCTGGGCAATGGCGTTACCCGCCGCATTCTGGCTCACGATGGCAAAATGATGGCTGTGGAAGTTAATTTCGAGCAAGGGGCTATTGGGCCACTACACAGCCACCCGCACGAGCAGCTGACCTATGTGCTATCCGGCGAATTTGAATTTACCATTGGCGAAGAAAAGCATGTCGTCCGTGCCGGTGACACGCTGTATAAACAGCCTAATATTTTGCATGGCTGCGTATGTTTAAAGCCGGGAACATTACTTGATACCTTCACGCCAGTACGCGAAGATTTTCTGAAAGCGTAATGTGTTAAATAAAAAAAGCCGGGTGATGCTTACCCGGCCTACAATGTGCTCGAACTGAAGGCCGGATAAGGCATTTACACCGCCATCCGGCACGTTGATGCAACCACTATACCCCAATATTTCTTAGTTTCTCTCCCGCCATCAGCTTGCGTTCAATATGCTCCAGGGTGACGTTTTTGGTTTCAGGAATAAGCCAGAACGTAATACCAATGAATACGACATTCAGTGCGGTATAAAGCCAGAAAGTACCAGCGGCGCCAATGCTGTCGAGCAGCGTCAGGAAGGTTGCTCCGATGATCATATTCGACACCCAGTTGGTGGTGGTTGAACAGGTGATACCGAAGTCACGGCATTTCAGCGGCTGAATTTCCGAGCACAGGATCCACACCACCGGCGCGGCGCTCATCGCATAACCCGCAATACACATCATGGTCATCCCGACTGACAGCCATGATAATCCGCGAGATGCCGTACCGTTATCAAACTGCATCAGGCAGTAGCCCAGCACCAATGTTCCCAGCGCCATCACGGTAAAACCAATTTTCAGCGCCGGTTTACGCCCGGCTTTATCGACCGTAAAGACGGCGATAAACGTAGCAAACATAAAAGTTAAGCCAACCACCAGCGTGGCAATCATCTGTTGTTCTGTGGTGGTAAAGCCCGCCATTTTAAAAATGCGCGGCGCGTAGTACATGATGATGTTCATCCCGGTGAACTGCTGCATCGCCTGTAGCAACATACCGAGGAAAACCGCACGACGAACGTTACTGTTAATCTTAAACAGCGCCCATCCACCCTGCTTAAGCTTCAGGCTTTCACGGATTTCATTCAGTTCATCGCGGGCTTTTTCTGAAGTGTCTCGCAGCATACGCAGCACTTCTTCGGCTTCAATATGGCGCCCCTTTTGTGCCAGCCAACGCGGGCTGTTTGGTAAAAAGACCACCAGCACAATCAATACCACCGCAGGCAGGGCCAGCACGCCGAGCATAGCCCGCCAGTTGCCGGTGTAGCTGAACGCCGTATCGGATAAAAAGGCCAACACAATGCCCAGCGTCACCATCAGCTGGTACATGCTGATCATTTTGCCGCGCACGTTTTCACTGGCCATTTCGGAGAGATAAAGCGGCGCGGTATAGGATGCAATACCGACGGCTACGCCCAGCACCACGCGGGCGGCGATCAGGAGTTCAACGCTAGTCGCGAATGCCGATCCCAACGATCCAAGAACAAAGAGGATTGCCCCAACCATCAGACTGTATTTTCGCCCGAGGCGGAAAGAGAGCCAACCGTTGAACAGTGCGCCAATCGCCGCACCCAGCATCATGCTGCTAACTACCCACTCCTGCAAACGACTGCTTAGCGCAAAGTGTTCAGTGATAAACGGCAGCGAACCCGCAATCACCCCAATATCCAGACCAAATAATAATCCTGCGACGGCTGCGGAAACCGAGACAAACAGATTCATACGTCGCGTGTCACGCATTGAACGCGGCGCTAAAGCAGCATCATGATTAATTGAGACCATTTTTTCCTGCCAGAAACAGAGTAAGACATAAAACTGAAAGTAAGGGATCCTTTGCCAGGAACGTCAGGCTGGAAACGGCAAATACATGGATAAATTAGCTACCACACGCTGTTATGTGATGGACATTACAATTTTAAAATTTATAGATAATTACTCAATAA
>NZ_JADABY010000013.1 GCF_015672735.1 Citrobacter sp. Res13-Sevr-PEB04-36
AGAGCAGCATTGCCAGGCTAGATTTACAACACAAAAAATCAGAAGAAAAACTAAACTCAATAAATTTAGAATTAAAACAAACATTGAATGAACTAAATCAACAGAAGTTGATAGCCAAAAGAGCGGTTAATGCAAACAATAAGAATCTTGAATCTGTTTTTTGGGAGAATTTTTCCGGACTTGTCGCGGTGGTTTATCTTTCAAAGAATGCACATTTCGTGAACAATACTTCAGGTGATTCAAAATCAGCATACAGCGACCCTGACAGTCTATATTTAAGCCCATACAATGCGATTAGCCAAGCATTAAAAGATGGCAATCGAAATTTTATATCCAGCTCAGAAAACGTGCCAGAAAATATTCGAACTAAAATACTAAAGAAAATTCAAATTTCCATTGAAAAAAACAAGAATACATTAATGAGAAAACCAATCGGATTTGATAATAAAATTAATAAGTTGATAAAGGATATAGAATCCACAAATTTAAAAACTGACCAGGATGGGATAATGAGGAATTATGAAGCAGAAAAAGAACTATCATCTTACATCTTTACGATAAATAAACAATCAACCACCCGCGCCATGGACTTTTTAAAAACCGTTCAATACGAACATTAACATTGGGCTTATCATCATGAATACTAACAATAAATTTGACCTGTGGTTGGTTAGAATAAGTTATATTGCTCAAGTTGGGTTATTTTTCTTAACTACTTTCACAATATTTTATACAGTAATCCCAATATATCAGAATGCAAACTTGCAGGAATCCATTGCAAAAAAAGAGCTTGAATATGAAAAATTAAAAGAAAAACAAAGGATTTTGTATTTGAATTTAAGAAGAGAATACTCAAGAAAATATGTTATTGATGCAATATCTCAGTGTTCACCTACAGAAATACTTATGCGCCAACCATCAGAGGATGACATCAGAAAACCTCATAATGTCATAATGAACGAATTTAAAAAACATCTAGACAAGGATCTGTCAGGTTGTTTTGAGAAGGTATTCTATGAAAATCATTATGTAAAAGAGTTAAATGATAATGATCAGCAAGATATCCTCCACAAGATTAAAAGCCTCACGCCCTCGATTACTAAATTACATGAAAAATACGAGGCTAACTTTAAAGACAACAACTCGTTATTAAATGCGGGAAAAGAAAGCTCGACAAGTTTAAAGAAAACGGAAGAGTTTCTAATAAGCACAGGAAACTACAGTGATGGTAACAAAAAAGATTTTGAGAACTCTTACGTAGAGTCAGGTGCATATGATTTAGTTGTAAAATATGGATTTGAAATCAACAATCTCTTTTCTAATACCATAAAATACAATTAACTTCTTAGTTCAATCACCGCCTCTGTTAGTTTAGAAGGGGCGGAAATAAAATGTCTAAGTGCTCATTGGTATACACGACTAATCCAGTGACAGCGCTTGCTAGCGAGTGATTTAAGCCATTCTGGTATACAGAACGTGAAAAACATAAATTGAGGGGTATACTCTTGAATTCGCGAAATGCCGCTGGTTGGCAAGAAGCATTGTATAATGCGTGGGGATGATGAGTTTATTGGGCATTTTTCAACCAAATAGCAGAATTGCCAGCCCCTGCCCCATCGTACTCTCATTCAACTGTTCATGTTAAGAACTGATGACATAGACCGATCTCTATGGTCTTAATGAGACGTTTTTATCGTATGATGGTATCAATGATGGTATTGAAAAACTAGCATTGAAAAAAACCTTTAAAAAACATCATAATAATCACATTTTCGATTCCTGCAGGGACACCATTGCACCGTTCTCCACCCTCCGCAATAGTTCGCAAAATCCCTTACACAGCAAGCTCTCAATAAAATACCAGTTCGTCATAGTTCGCAATAGAACGCTGACAGCCGCACACTTAGGCGGGTAAAAAACGAGTAAATAATTTTACCCACCGGAGTTTTACCCATGCTCACCATCAAGCAGATCGACGCGGCAAAGCCGAAAGATAAACCGTACCGGCTGCTCGACAGCAACGGGCTGTACATTTATGAGCCTGTTATCGGAAAGAAAGTCTGGCAACTGCGTTACAAGCTCGATGGTAAAGAGAAGGTGCTGACGGTAGGTAAATATCCGTTGATGTCATTGCAGGAAGCCAGAGACAAACAGTATTTATCGATGATACTGAAATACCTTTCCCTAGGTAGGCTGGGTGCCTATAGGTGCGAAGAACTACCGGCTGCCTGGTCCGTATTCAAAAAGACGTCTGGCGCAACTATCTCTTAGTCTACTGATGGATACCGCCTGAACACCCTCCCCTTCGGGCTCGCCATTTATTGGCGACGCTGATTGCCTGACAGGCCTATCATCCCCCATAGTGCGTCGCGTATCATAATGATTTGATTAAGCTCATAATGATACGCGACGCGCGGCTTTTTTTCTCCCTCCCCTCCCCATACCGGCCACAACTTTTAACGTCATCACAGTTCCTTGACTTACCTACCGTAATTTCCGCTTCTGGCGTAATTCTTGCCTGTTTTAGGTATTGGCTTGCGAGCCAAATCTTCATTTCAGGGGGACGACTATGGAATCGCGAGAAGCGACCGTTACCGGTGAGTCATGTATGCGCGTGGATGCCATTGCCAAGGTGACCGGGCGGGCCAGATACACCGATGATTACGTGATGGCAGGCATGTGTTATGCCAAATATGTTCGCAGCCCCATCGCGCATGGCTTTGCCAACAGCATCAATTGTGACGATGCCAAAAATGTGCCCGGCGTGCTGGCGGTATTTACCTGGGAAGATGTGCCGGATATTGCGTTTGCCACCGCAGGCCACGCCTGGACGCTGGAGGCGGGTAAACGCGATGCCGCCGACCGCTATCTGCTGACCCGTCACGTCCGTCATCACGGTGACGCAGTGGCGATTGTGGTGGCCAGGGATGAGCTGACCGCAGAGAAAGCGGCGCTGCTGGTTAAGGTCGACTGGCAGCCATTGCCGGTGATAACCACCCCGGAGGCCGCGCTGGCTGAAGGAGCCGTCGAAATCCATCCCGGCGGCAACCTGCTCAAACAGAGTGAAATGGCCACCGGAGACGTTGCCGGGGCGATTGAAACCGCAGACCTGCAGATTCAGGGGCACTATCAAACGCCGGTCATCCAACATTGCCATATGGAGACCGTCACCTCATTTGCCTGGATGGAAGAGGATTCCCGCATCTCCATCGTCACCAGCACCCAGATCCCCCACATCGTGCGCCGGGTCGTCGGTCAGGCGATCGGCATTCCGTGGTCCTGCGTGCGGGTTATTAAGCCCTATGTCGGAGGCGGTTTTGGTAATAAACAGGACGTACTGGAAGAACCTATGGCGGCCTTCCTGACCAGCAAGCTCGGCGGCATTCCGGTGAAGGTCTCGCTCAGCCGCGAAGAGTGCTTTCTCGCCTCCCGCACGCGACATGCGTTTACCATCGACGGACGGATGGGCATCAATCGCGACGGCATCTTAAAAGGCTACAGTCTCGACGTGCTGTCTAACACCGGGGCGTATGCTTCGCACGGCCACTCCATCGCCTCGGCGGGCGGCAACAAAGTGGCGTATCTCTATCCACGCAGCGCCTACGGGTACCGCTCCACCACCTGCTATACCAATCTGCCCTCGGCGGGCGCGATGCGCGGATACGGCGCGCCGCAGGTCGTTTTTGCAGTGGAAGCGATGATGGATGATGCCGCCACCGCGTTGGGGCTCGATCCGGTAGATGTCCGCTTACTCAACGTCGCCCGCGAAGGGGACGCCAACCCGCTCACCGGCAAAATTATCTACAGCGCCGGGCTGCCGGAGTGCCTGCAAAAGGGCCGCGAGCTGTTTGAATGGGATAAACGCCGCGCTGAATATCAGAATCAGCAGGGCGATATCCGTCGCGGCGTCGGCGTCGCCTGCTTTAGCTATACCTCCAACACCTGGCCGGTCGGCGTTGAGATCGCCGGGGTTCGCCTGCTGATGAATCAGGACGGGACGATCAACGTCCAGAGCGGCGCGACGGAAATTGGTCAGGGGGCCGATACCGTATTTGCGCAGATGGTGGCGGAAACCGTCGGCGTCCCGGTGAGCAATGTCCACGTGATTTCGACCCAGGATACCGATGTCACCCCGTTCGATCCCGGCGCGTTTGCTTCGCGGCAAAGCTATACCACCGCGCCCGCTCTGCGCAAAGCGGCGCTGGAATTGAAAGAAAAAATCCTCACGCACGCCGCTGTCATGCTGCATCAGTCGGCCATGAGCCTGGCGCTTATCGGCGGCAATATCGTCCTTATCGATCGCCCCACACGCCCGCTGCTGTCGTTGAAAGACCTGGCCATGGACGCGTTTTATCACCCGGAACGCGGCGGTCAGCTGTCGGCGGAAAGCTCGGTGAAAACCACCACTAATCCCCCGGCCTTCGGCTGCACGTTTGTTGACCTGAGCGTCGATCTTACCCTGTGTAAAGTCACGATTAACCGGATCCTTAACGTCCACGACTCTGGTCATATTTTGAATCCACAGCTGGCGGAAGGTCAGGTGCATGGCGGAATGGGGATGGGCATCGGCTGGTCGCTGTTTGAAGAGATGATTATCGATGCCGACAGCGGCGTGGTGCGTAATCCCAACCTGCTGGATTACAAAATGCCGACCATGCTCGATCTCCCGGAACTGGAGAGCGCGTTCGTTGAAACGCTGGAGCCGCAATCCGCCTACGGGCATAAATCGCTCGGCGAGCCGCCGATTATTCCCATTGCCGCCGCCATTCGTAACGCGGTCAAAATGGCGACGGGCGTCGCTGTCGATACGCTGCCGCTGACGCCAAAACGGCTGTTCGAGGCGTTTCATGAAGCGGGTTTGATTAAAGGATAAGACTATGTTTGATATCGCGACCTACCATCGCGCCCCGGATATTGCCGGGGCCATCGCGCTGCTGGCAAACAATCCGCAGGCGAAACTGCTCGCGGGCGGCACTGACGTTTTAATTCAGCTTCACCATCACAACGCTCGTTATCGCCATATAGTGGACATCAACGCCTTAGAGGAGCTGCGCGGCATTACCCTCACTGAGCACGGCGGGATTCGCATCGGCTCCGCCACCACCTTTAGCGAGCTTATCGACCATCCCTTAGTCCAGCGCCATCTTCCCGCTCTCAGCGCGGCTTCTGCGTCAATCGCCGGACCGCAAATTCGTAACGTCGCCACCTACGGCGGCAATATTTGCAACGGAGCGACCAGCGCCGACTCTGCCACCCCGACGCTGATTTACGAAGCCTCGCTGGAGATCCATTCGTCGAGGGGCGTGCGCTTTACGCCGATCAACGGCTTTCACACCGGCCCCGGCAAAGTATCCCTTGAGCACGACGAGCTGGTGGTGGCGTTTCACTTTCCTGCCCAGCCCACCTCATCTACCGGCAGCGCACACTATAAATATGCCATGCGCGATGCCATGGATATTTCCACCATCGGCTGTGCTGCGTGCTGTTGTCTGGAGGGAGGGCGCATTCGCGAGCTGCGGCTGGCCTTCGGAGTCGCCGCCCCCACGCCCATCCGCTGCCAACACGCTGAACAGAGCGCGCAAAACGCCCCATTAACCCGGCAAACTCTCGAGACACTCGGCGAAGCGGTATTGCAGGACGTCACCCCGCGCTCCTCCTGGCGCGCCAGCAAAGCATTTCGTCTGCACCTTATCCAGACGATGACAAAAAAAGTGGTCAGCGAAGCCGTTATTGCGGCGGGAGGAGAATGGCAATGAATCACAGCGACAGAATCACCATCGAATGTCGAATCAACGGAATGGCCTTTCAGCTAAGCGTCTCGCCGGGTATGCCGCTCTCCGAGCTGCTGCGCGAACAGGGGTTATTGAGCGTGAAACACGGCTGCTGCGTCGGGGAGTGCGGCGCATGCACCGTTTTGATTGATGGAACGCCGATAGACAGCTGCCTGTATCTCGCCGTCTGGGCCGCAGGCAAGGAGATTCGCACGCTGGAGGGAGAGCAGCAGGCCGGACGACTGTCACCGGTGCAAAAAGCCTATGCAGAATCGGGTGCCGTTCAGTGCGGGTTCTGCACGCCGGGGTTGATTATGGCGACCACAGCCATGCTCGCCAAACCGCGCAGCCAACCGCTAACCGTGTTGGAGATCCGCCGGGGGCTGGCGGGAAACCTGTGCCGCTGCACCGGCTATCAGATGATCCTCCAGGCCGTACAGGCCTGCGAGAAGCAGGAATAACGCGCGTCGGATATCGCCTCCGGGAAATACAGGTTCGTGCGCTCTGCGGGTTTGGTAGCCCGGACAGATGCGCAGCATCGCCTCCGGGAAATGTGCCAGATCTGATGCCTCTGCGTGGCTTCATCCCGGGGGCGGCGCTCAACGCGCCTTGCCCGGGCTACGGGTCTGTGCGTTCTGCGGGTTTGGTAGCCCGGACAGATGCGCAGCATCGCCTCCGGGAAATGTGCCGTTCAGACGTTCAGCAATTCATATTTCTTAATCTTGCGATAGAGCGTGGCAATACCGATGCCCAGCTCGTCCGCCGCCTGTTTTTTATTGTGATGCCGGGACAGCGCTTCGCGGATCATCTGTTTCTCCATCTCCTCAAGCGCGGTGCCTCCGGCGTCGTCGGCCAGCGCGTGCAGCACCTCAGCGGGCGCGATATCACGCTCGGGCGCTTTACCGTTATTGAGCAGATTCGGTGGCAGCAGCGTGCTATCAATCACCTCTCCCGAGGGAACAACGTTAACCAGATACTCCATCAGGTTGCTCAATTCTCGCAGATTGCCCGGCCAGCGATGATACTTCAGCAACGTCACCACATCCGGGGCGATGCCGGGGTAAACCAGGCCGAGCCGACGGGTATGCAGGTGCAGAAAGTAGTGCACCAGCAGCTCGATATCATCCTGACGTTCACGCAGTGGCGGCAGGGTTAACGGGATGACGTTAAGCCTGTAGAAAAGGTCTTCGCGGAATTTACCCTCGGCAATAAACTGCCCGAGATTTTGGTTGGTGGCGGAGATGATGCGGATATCCACCGGCACCGGACTGCTGGCGCCGAGAGGCAGAATTTCCCGCGCTTCAATAGCCCGCAGCAGCTTAGCCTGGAGCACCAGCGGCATATCGCCAATCTCATCAAGGAATAGCGTCCCGCTATTAGCCGCCTGAATCAGACCTGTTTTACCGTTGGCTGATGCCCCGGTAAATGCGCCTTTCACATAGCCAAATAATTCGCTTTCCAGCAGTTGCTCCGGAATGGCGGCGCAGTTAATGGCGATAAAAGGTTTATTTTTGCGATCGCTGAGCTTGTGAATTGCCTGGGCGACCACCTCTTTTCCGGTGCCGCTTTCGCCGACAATCATCACGCTGGAAGGGCTCGGGGCAATACGACCAATCAGCTGCTTAAGCTGGCGCATCCCCCGGCACTCACCGACCAGTTGTTCAATATGCGGTTCATTATCGGCTAACGCCACGACGGTACTGGTATGCGACTGATGAAAGGCCATCAGGAATAATTGCCGCCCCTGAACATTATGCAGCTGACCAATAATGAGTTCGCTTTTATCATCCCACGAAACAATATGTTGCATATGTCCGTGCGTAAAATTACTCTCAAAGGTGAGCGGTCTGAAGCGCACAGATTTACCCATCATGGTGTTTTGCATCACCCCGAGTATTTTCAGTGCCGTTTGATTAGCAAACTGCACGCGATTATCTTCATCAATAACCAGCACCCCTTGATCCATATTCTCGATCATCGTCGCGAATATTTTACTGATGCTGTCATTGCCGTCCTGATCTTGCAGAAGTTTCGAAACAAAAATGGTCGATATATGGCGAACGTAATCGGAGAACTCGCGCAGATTATCGTTAATATGCTCCTGCTGTTCATGGGTAACGGCAATCAAACTTATCACCCCCACGCAGCGGTCTTGTAAAATAACCGGCGTGCCCAAAAAGGCTTTCTCACGGCAATTATCTTTACTGTCACATCCTTCACAGAGCGGATCGTGGCGAGAATGGGTGACCACCTTTTCCTGCTGGGTTTCCAGAACAAAGCGCAATAGCCTTGAATTGCTGCTTAGCGGACGCCCCAGAAACTTGCCGTAGGCGCCGGTACCCGCCACGCGGCACAGGTGTTCGTCGACAATCTCTACCTCAAGTTGCAAAACGCTGGCCAGCATTCTGGCAAAGCGCTGAATAGTCGGTTGAATCTGCATCAAAACGGATTGCGTTGTTGCGAGGACCATAGACTTACCTTCCGGCATCACTTAGAGCCTATCTCATTAGGGCTATTTTGCTTGCCATTTTGAACCTGGGCAGTGCTCAGAATCCTCACGTACTACGTGTACGCTCCGGTTCTTCCGCGCTGTCCGTGTTCAAACTGTCTGCGCCAATAACGCCTACTGGGATAGGCTCTTAAGCGGTAGATCGTTGAGGATATCGATGACTGCAAGAGGACTATGATACTAACTCAGAAAAAAACGGCTTTGATAAAAAGCGGGGTGTTTATCATTTTGTCATGATAATTATGCAAGAGGTGTCACATTTCTATATCAATATGAGAATTACCCCAGCTTATTTATCAATATGACGATTTACTCCCCGACCCTTAATATTATTTCAATTCTCTTTATAGCGATGAAAAATGATATTTAAAAAGCCAAACGTTTACGTCGATTAATTTCCGCCAATAACATTGTTAATTTGTGATCGCAGCCACAAATAACCGCCCTAAAATAGGACTGACGCCACCTTGAATTAATCCTGGCACACTTATTGTTAGTTGATGGTATCGCTGTGATATCGCGCAGTCACAGCCGTTAAGCCACTTTGCCGTCATTCCACTACCGGGACCTTACAATGAAAACTGTTAATGAGCTGATAAAGGATATCAATTCGCTGACCTCGCACCTTCACGAGAAGGATTTTTTATTAACGTGGGAGCAGACGCCGGATGAACTGAAGCAAGTCCTCGACGTCGCCGCCGCGCTGAAGATGCTACGCGCTGAGAACATCGCGACCAAAGTCTTCAACAGCGGATTAGGGATTTCTGTTTTCCGCGATAACTCCACCCGTACCCGCTTCTCTTATGCCTCGGCCCTCAACCTGCTCGGCCTCGCCCAGCAGGATCTCGATGAAGGCAAATCGCAAATCGCCCACGGCGAAACCGTCCGCGAAACGGCCAATATGATCTCGTTTTGCGCCGATGCGATCGGTATTCGCGACGACATGTACCTCGGCGCGGGCAACGCCTATATGCGTGAAGTCGGCGCGGCGCTTGACGATGGTTACAAACAGGGCGTGCTGCCGCAGCGTCCGGCGTTAGTTAACCTGCAATGTGATATCGACCACCCGACGCAGGCGATGGCGGATCTGGCCTGGCTGCGTGAACACTTTGGCTCGCTGGAAAACCTCAAAGGCAAAAAAATCGCCATGACCTGGGCGTATTCCCCCAGCTACGGCAAACCGCTCTCCGTGCCGCAGGGCATTATCGGCCTGATGACCCGCTTCGGTATGGACGTCACGCTGGCTCATCCGGAAGGCTATGACCTGATTCCCGATGTTATCGAAGTGGCGAAAAGCAACGCCAACGCCTCCGGCGGCAGCTTCCGCCAGGTGACCAGCATGGAAGAGGCCTTTAAGGATGCCGACATCGTCTATCCGAAGTCATGGGCCCCTTACAAAGTGATGGAAGAGCGTACTGAGTTACTGCGCGCTAACGACCATGCCGCGCTGAAAGAACTGGAAAGACAGTGTCTGGAGCAGAACTCGAAGCATAAAGACTGGCACTGCACCGAAGAGATGATGGAGCTAACCCGCGACGGCGAAGCGCTGTATATGCACTGCCTGCCCGCCGATATAAGCGGCGTCTCCTGTAAAGAAGGCGAAGTTACCGAAGGTGTATTCGAAAAATACCGCATCGCCACTTATAAAGAGGCCAGCTGGAAGCCTTACATCATCGCCGCGATGATCCTCGCCCGCAAATATCCGAAGCCCGGAGTTCTGCTGGAACAACTGTTGAAAGAAGCGCAACAGCGCATGAAATAACCCCCGAGCCGACCCACCGGTCGGCTTTCCGTTCCGGAGGCCAATAAGGATAGGATATGTCCGTTTTCACACTGAAGATCGATATTGCCGACAACCATTTTTATAACGGTGAAACGTCGCCCCTCTTTTCGCAAAAACAGGCCAAAGTGGCGCGCCAGTTCCATCAAAAAATCGCGGGCTATCGCCCAACGCCGCTCTGCGCGCTGGACAGCCTGGCCAGTCTGTTTGGCGTGAAAAAAATTCTCGTCAAAGATGAATCAAAACGCTTTGGGCTGAACGCCTTCAAAATGCTCGGCGGTGCCTATGCCATCGCCCGCTTGCTATGCGAGAAATATCAACTTGATATCGAGACGCTCTCGTTCGCGCAGCTCAAAAACGCTATCGGCGAAAAGATGACCTTTGCCACCACTACCGATGGCAACCACGGTCGCGGCATCGCCTGGGCCGCGCAGCAGCTCGGGCAACATGCGGTGATTTATATGCCGAAAGGCTCCGCTCAGGAGCGCGTCGACGCCATTCTCAACCTCGGCGCTGAATGCATCGTTACCGATATGAACTATGACGACACCGTTCGTCTGACCATGCAACATGCGCAGCAAAACGGCTGGGAGGTGGTGCAGGATACCGCCTGGGAAGGCTACACCAAAATTCCGACCTGGATTATGCAGGGCTACGCGACGCTTGCCGATGAAGCAGTAGAGCAGATGCGCGAAATGGGCATGGCCCCGACTCACGTGCTGCTCCAGGCTGGCGTCGGCGCGATGGCGGGCGGCGTGCTGGGCTACCTGGTGGATGTTTATGGCCCGCAAAACCTGCGCAGCATTATCGTCGAGCCGGATAAAGCCGACTGCATTTATCGCTCGGGCGTTAAGGGCGACATCGTCAACGTCGACGGCGATATGGCGACCATCATGGCCGGTCTGGCCTGTGGCGAACCTAACCCGCTCGGCTGGGAAATTCTGCGCAACTGCGCCACGCAGTTTATCTCCTGCCAGGACAGCGTCGCCGCGCTGGGCATGCGCGTGCTGGGTAACCCATACGGCGACGATCCGCGGGTAATCTCCGGCGAGTCCGGCGCCGTAGGCCTGGGCGTTCTGGCCGCCGTACACCATCACCCGCAGCGTCAGGCCCTGATGGAAAAACTGGCGCTGGATAAAGACGCCATCGTGCTGGTTATCAGCACCGAAGGCGACACCGACGTGAAGCACTATCGCGAAGTGGTCTGGGAAGGCAAACATCCGGTCACCCCGTAATCCCCTTATTAGAAAATAGCTCCCCAAGAGATACGGGAGCTATACCCAATGGATTTCAAGTTGCTTCGAGGCGGCAAGCGAGAGAATCCTCAGGAGCTTACTCAAGTAAGTGACTGGGGTGAACGAACGTAGCCAACAAAGAAGCAGCCTGAAAGACGACGGGTATAAAACTGGAGAACAACAATGGCTAAGCATATTCCCTTTAAACTGATTCTGGAAAAAGCACACAACTACCAGGCCGACATGACGCGCTTCCTGCGCGATATGGTCGCTATCCCCAGCGAGAGCTGCGATGAAAAACGCGTGGTTCACCGCATCAAACAGGAGATGGAAAAAGTCGGCTTCGATAAAGTCGAGATCGACCCGATGGGCAACATTCTCGGTTATATCGGTCATGGCCCGCGGCTGGTAGCGATGGACGCCCATATCGATACCGTGGGGATCGGCAATATTAAGAACTGGGAATTTGATCCGTATGAAGGCATGGAAACCGATGAGCTGATCGGCGGACGCGGCACTTCCGATCAGGAAGGTGGCATGGCATCGATGGTGTATGCCGGGAAGATCATCAAAGACCTCGGTCTGGAAGATGAGTACACCCTGCTGGTGACCGGTACGGTACAGGAAGAAGACTGCGACGGCCTGTGCTGGCAGTACATTATCGAGCAGTCGGGCATTCGCCCGGAATTTGTCGTCAGCACCGAGCCGACCGACTGTCAGGTGTATCGCGGACAGCGCGGGCGTATGGAAATCCGTGTTGATGTACAGGGCGTCAGCTGTCACGGCTCTGCACCAGAGCGCGGCGATAACGCGATCTTCAAGATGGGGCCGATTCTCAATGAATTGCAGGATTTGTCGCAGCATCTGGCTTACGACGAATTCCTCGGCAAGGGTACGTTGACGGTTTCCGAGATCTTCTTCACCTCGCCGAGCCGCTGCGCGGTGGCGGATAGCTGTGCGGTCTCCATCGACCGCCGTCTGACCTGGGGCGAAACCTGGGAAGGCGCGCTGGACGAAATCCGCGCCCTGCCCGCCGTACAAAAAGCCAATGCGGTGGTGTCAATGTACAACTATGACCGCCCATCCTGGACCGGGTTAGTTTATCCGACCGAATGCTACTTCCCGACCTGGAAAGTCGAAGAGGATCACTTCACCGTCAAAGCGCTGGTCAATGCTTATGAAGGGCTGTTCGGCAAAGCGCCGGTGGTCGATAAGTGGACCTTCTCCACCAACGGCGTCTCGATTATGGGACGCCACGGCATTCCGGTGATCGGCTTTGGTCCGGGCAAAGAGCCGGAAGCCCATGCGCCAAACGAGAAAACCTGGAAATCGCATCTGGTCACCTGCGCCGCCATGTACGCCGCCATCCCGCTGAGCTGGCTGGCAACAAAATAATCATCCCTCTGCATCCCCCGGCTTACCGGGGGATTTCTGGAGTCTGCTATGCGCGTACTGATTAAAAACGGAATCGTCGTTAACGCTGACGGACAGGCAAAACAGGATTTGCTGATAGAAAACGGTATTGTTCGTCAGCTCGGCGACAATATTACGCCACAGCTGCCTTGCGAGATCGTCGATGCAGCCGGCTGCTACGTCATGCCCGGCGGCGTGGACGTGCACACCCATTTCAACATTGACGTCGGCATTGCCCGTAGCTGTGATGATTTTTTTACCGGCACCCGCGCGGCGGCGTGTGGCGGTACAACAACCATTATCGACCATATGGGGTTTGGCCCGACAGGCTGCCGGTTACGCCATCAACTGGAGGTTTACCACGGTTACGCCGCGCATAAGGCGGTGGTCGATTACAGCTTCCACGGGGTCATCCAGCATATCAATCACGCCATTCTTGATGAAATTCCGATGATGGTTGAAGAGGGGATCAGCAGCTTTAAGCTCTACCTGACCTATCAGTACAAGCTCAACGACGATGATGTGCTGCAAGCGCTGCGCCGCCTGCACATCTCCGGCGCGCTGACGACAGTCCATCCGGAGAATGATGCCGCCATTGCCTGTAAACGCGCCGAGTTTCTTACCGCCGGGCTGACCGCGCCGCGCTATCACGCCCTGAGCCGCCCGCTGGAGTGCGAGGCCGAAGCTATTGCCCGGATGATCAATCTGGCGCAGATTGCCGGGAATGCGCCGCTGTATATCGTCCATCTCTCCAACGGTCTGGGGCTGGATTATTTACGCCTGGCAAGAGCTAACCACCAGCCGGTGTGGGTAGAGACCTGCCCGCAATATCTATTGCTGGATGAGCGCCGTTATGACGCACCTGACGGGCTGAATTTTATTCTCAGCCCGCCTCTGCGCAACGTCCGCGAGCAGGACAAACTCTGGTGCGGCATCAGCGACGGTGCAATCGACGTGGTCGCCACCGACCACTGCAACTTTTCGATAGCCCAGCGCCAGCAGCTCTCTGGCGGCGATTTCAACCGTTGCCCGAACGGTCTGCCCGGCGTGGAAAACCGCCTGCTGCTGCTCTTTTCCAGCGCCGTGATGAGCGGGCGCATCACGCCAGAACGCTTTGTCGATATGACCAGCACCATGCCGTCCAGGCTGTTCGGTCTGTGGCCGCAGAAAGGACGGCTGGCCCCGGGCTCCGATGGCGATGTGGTGATTATCGACCCGAATCAAACGACAGAAATTCGTCACGCCGAACTGCATGACAACGCCGACTACTCCCCATGGGAGGGCTTTCGCTGTACCGGGGCGATCGTCAGAACCCTTTCGCGCGGTGAAACCCTCTTTTGCAAAGGGGAGTTTAACGCCAGAGCGGGCCGGGGCCGCTTCCTGAGACGCAAACCGTTTAGCCATCCCTGGCATACTGAATAAGTGAGGAAAAATGAGTAAGAAAATTGTTCTCGCCCTCGGCGGAAATGCGCTGGGAGAGGATCTGGCCGGGCAGATGCAGGCCGTCAAAATGACCTCTCAGGCGATCGTCGATTTAATCGCCCAGGGCCATCAGGTAGTGGTCACCCACGGCAACGGGCCGCAAGTCGGGATGATCAACCTGGCCTTTGAGGCGGCGGCGAAAACCGAAGCCCACACGCCGATGCTGCCGATGTCGGTATGCGTGGCGTTGAGCCAGGGCTATATCGGTTACGATCTGCAAAACGCGCTGCGCGAAGAGCTGCTGTCGCGCGGGATGCATAAGCCGGTAGTGACGCTGGTGACCCAGGTGGAAGTTGATGCCCACGATCCCGCGTTCCTTAATCCGACCAAACCTATCGGTTCATTCTTCACTCAGCAGGAGGCTGAACAGCTGGAGAAACAGGGCTATACGCTGAAAGAAGATGCCGGTCGCGGCTATCGTCGCGTCGTCGCGTCACCTAAACCGGTAGACATCATTGAGAAAGAGACCGTCAAAACTCTGCTGGATGCCGGGCAGGTAGTAATTACCGTGGGCGGCGGCGGCATTCCGGTGATCCGCGAAGGCAACCATCTGCGCGGCGCCAGCGCGGTGATCGACAAGGACTGGGCCAGCGCCCGGCTCGCCGAAATGATAGATGCGGATATGCTGATCATCCTGACGGCGGTGGAAAAAGTGGCAATCAACTTCGGTAAACCTAACGAACAGTGGCTGGATCGCTTGTCATTAAGCGATGCGGAGCGCTTTATCAACGAAGGGCATTTCGCCAAAGGTTCCATGTTGCCGAAAGTCGAAGCCGCCGCCTCGTTCGCCCGTTCCCGCCCAGGACGCGAATCTCTGATTACCGTGTTGAGCAAAGCGCAAGAAGGAATCGAAGGTAAAACCGGCACCGTGATTTGCCAGTAGCCGGATAAGGCGTTGGCCGCTTAGTCGGGAGGGCTGGTATTTTCCCCGGAGGCGATGCTACGCATCTGTCCGGGCTACAAGTGCGTGCAGGGAGAGGTGCCGGGCCTGATGGTTCGGCGCAACTGCTTCCCGGCTCGCGCTTAGCCGGGCTACAAGTGCATGCGGTTTGGTAGCCCGGACAAGGCGCGTCTGGCGCCGCCTCCGGGAGAGGTGCCCGGCTTGATGGTTCGGCGCATCAGCTTCCCGGCTACAGGTTCACAGTCGTCTGAGGGTGAGTAGCCCACTCTATGCAACTTCCAGCACCTCGTTAGTCGATTTCACGCCCTGATGCATCAGCATCATCAGCGCTTCCAGCACGCCGCCGCCAATCGCCCTCGCCTTATCAGAAACGCTGGTAAAATCAGCGGTCTCGCCGCGCGGGTCGATATCGCCAATCTTAAAGCCGCCGACCACAGCCAGACCATCGCTTAACAAGCCGCGCACCATGCCCGATAGCGGCGCTTTAATTTCGCTTTCGCCAATCCAGGCCACGACATCACCCTCTTCTACCAGATCGCCTAGCTTCACGTTGGCACGCATGATACCTGCGGCTGGCGCGCGGATCACCCGACGCGCGGTGTGGCCCATAATATTGCCGGGAACGCCGGTATTTTCCTGCGCACAGCCCGAGTAAATCACCTGTCCCAACCAGTGACCGCGATTGGTCTCAATCACCGCACGGCAATCCTCACCCGCACGGAACCCTGGCCCCAGCGCGATAGTCACCGGTGCCATTTCAATATGAGTGCCCAGATTCTGTTTTGCCAGAATCGCATCGACCACGCAGACAGGCTTCAGCGCCTCAAGCGATGAACAGAAAGGGTCGACCAGTATCGGGATAATACCGCGTTCAGCCAGCGCAATCGCCTCTGCCGTCGTGCTCGCCAGCCGGGCGGTTACGCCTTCGACCACCATTTCGCCGTCAAACGCGGCCTGGGCAAAAGCCACGCTGCGGCGGATAACCGTCGGTTTCTCAACCTCCAGCATGAACACTTTGAATCCGGCATGAAACAGACGCAGCGCCACGCCGCTGGCGATATCCCCCGCGCCGCGAACCACCACGCGCTGGTGTCCGGACGGGTGCGCCGCTCGCATCATCAAGCCGCCGGGAGCATTGTTTTTAACCTGTAAGATTTCAGCCAGCACGCTCACCGCAATCTCCTGCGGCGTTTCGGCACCAATGTTATAGCCCACCGGCGCATGCAGGCGCGCGAGATGCTCTTCATCAACCCCCTTCTCCCGCAGCTGGCGCATAAAAAGCTGAACCTTGCGGCGGCTCGCCAGCAACCCCAGCCATGCCACCGGGCGTTCCACCAGCTTATCCAGCGCCTCGCGATCCTGATTATTGGTAGCGATCAGCACAAAGTTATCGGGGCGGATCTCCAGCGCATCCACCGCCGCGGCAAACGACTCGGCACAGAGTAGCTGTACCGAAGGAGGAAAAGAGGCCGGATTTAAGCTTTCGCGATGGATATCTGCCACGGCGATATCAAAACCCAATAGCGCCGCGCTCTGGGCAATAGCCCGATTCACATGCCCCGCGCCAATCAACACCAGCCGGGGCCGCAGCCCGTGGACGCTAATAAATACCGTCATCGCGCCGCCGCAATCTGAACCTACAGCATCGGTGCCGTTACGCGCCATTCGCCCATGAAACAGGCGCGGCTTTCGCTCCTCTAATGCCTGTAGCGCCTCGTCGATCACCTTACGCTCTACCATACCGCCGCCAATGGTGCCGACGATGGTTCCATCCTGATGGACAAGCATTTCTGCTGAATGTCGCGGCGTTGAGCCACGGCTATCCACAATTTGCGCCAGCGCAAATGGACTGTTCTGTTCTTCGAGTCTTGCAGCTTCTGTGAAAATATTCATAAAAACCTCAATGGATATCCGTTCGGTAGATCCGGTCTCCCGGCGTCGCTATCTCACAAATCTGCGCATAATCGGCGGGCGTTCCAGTATCGCGCCCAGCCAGATGGCATCCATATCCCCATTGCGCAAGAGCGAGTTCAGTTCGTCTTCAGCCAGGCGATTCTCAGAATGAGAAAACTGGTTGAGGAGCCAGATCCGTCGGCTGCCCGGCGGTACATTTTTAAACGCGCCCTGCGGATGGCGAATGAGCCGGAGAAGGTGCCCGAACGTCAGCGGCTCATCCGCTGTCAGGCCAGTGATATCAGCAAACAACGGCCAGCGATGGACATTTTCCGCTCCCGTTTTCTCCCCCAACATATGCCCGCCCGTTACGGCAATCACGCAGCAGCTGCTTTCAGGTATGCAAGGTTCATGCTCATCCGGCGCTTTCAGCGGCAATCCGTGAGCGCCATCAGCTTCCACTAAAATAACGTCGCATTCCTCTCGCGCCGCCAGCGCATCAATGGCGCTCGCCGAAAAACCTCGCGCTTTGCCCTCCTGCGCTTTCCAGGAGTGAAAACAGGTTAAAATGGGCAGCTTGAGATAGTGGGAAGGCAGAGCGGCAGCCTCCCGACAAAAGATCACCGGATAAGCAGCATCAGGCAGGAACATTTGAGTCGTCGTCGTCACCACGACGCGCCGTCCGCTGGCATGGAATAACTGAGCCAGCCAGAAAATGGTGCTGGTTTTGCCTCCGGCCCCCACGACTGAAATAACCGAGGGACGACTCTGCGCACCTAAGTCAAAGAACAATTCGGCGTTATCCTTTATATTTTCCTTGGTAACCATCAATCACCTTAAATAATGGACGCGCAATGCCAGCTATCGACTGTATTATTACCGCCGCAGGGCTTTCATCACGGATGGGAGAATGGAAAATGATGTTACCCTGGCAAGGAGGGACAATTCTTGATGCAAGTATCAAAAACGCCCTGCATTTTTGCAGCCGGGTTATTTTAGTCACCGGATATCGTGGCAATGAACTGCATCAGCGTTATGCCAATATGCGTAATATTATTATTATCCACAACTCAGATTATGCTGACGGTTTATACTCTTCCGTGAAGGCTGCCGCCGCCGCCGTTGAGAGCGAATACTGCTTCATCACCCACGGCGACATGCCCTGCCTCACCGTTGAAATATTCAATAAAATGTGGTCGTTACGTAACGCTGGTGCGCTCATGCCTTACTATCACGGCGTCCCTGGACACCCTATTTTGCTCACCAGAGAGTGCCTGCGGCAAGCTATCTCCCGGCCACATAAAAATATGCGTCAGGCATTGCTGGCGGGCGCGCATAATAGAGTAGAAATAAACAATCGCGAAATCACTTTAGATATCGATACGCCAGAAGATTTTATTAACCTGCATCATCGTCAATAAAATAGCTTATCTGCCGAGTTAAACGATTGCGTTCAAATAATCAAACCAGGCGTCTTCCGCACTTATCATAATGATACAAACTCACCCTTTTTGAGAAAATAAGATACTTTCGAGAAACGCTGACTTCATCAACAACCAGGACTGATTTTAATTCTCATTTACGCAATGTGAGATCTTTCACAAAGCAGACATAACTTTAGAAGCGCTTCACAAAAAATTATATTTATGCCGCTCGCCAGCAAGAGTGGTGCGAATGTTGCTCTATCTCTCCCATACCACCGGTTTATTTGTACCGGCTAATTAATGATAAAGGAGAGGGTTATGGGGGATATTATGCGTCCCGTTCCGTTCGAGGAACTCTTGACGCGCATATTTGATGAATACCAACAGCAGCGCTCCATCTTTGGTATTCCCGAGCAACAATTTTACTCACCTGCCAAAGATAAATCGGTCAGCGTCTTTGGTGAAACCTGCGCTACCCCCGTTGGCCCCGCTGCTGGCCCACACACCCAGCTGGCGCAAAATATTGTCACCTCCTGGCTCACCGGCGGCCGCTTTATCGAGCTGAAAACGGTACAAATCCTTGACCGGCTGGAGCTGGAAAAACCCTGTATCGATGCCGAAGATGAGTGCTTCAATACCGAATGGTCCACCGAATTCACCCTACAAAAAGCGTGGGATGAGTACCTGAAAGCGTGGTTCGTTCTGCATCTGTTAGAGCAGGTTTTCCAGCCCTCGGGCGCAGAAAAGTCTTTTATCTTCAATATGAGCGTCGGCTACAACCTGGACGGCATCAAGCAGCCGCCGATGCAGCAATTTATTGACTCAATGACAGACGCCTCCACGCAGCCGAAATTTGCGCAATATCGCGACACGCTTAGCCGTTGGCTGCACGACGACGCCTTCCTTGAGCGCCACGGCCTGAGCGGGCAGCGGGAAAACCTGCGCACGCTGCCCGCGCGCATACCAGCCACCCTGGTTCACGGCGTCACGCTCTCCACCATGCACGGCTGCCCGCCGCACGAAATCGAAGCTATCTGCCAGTACATGCTGGAAGAAAAAGCGCTGAACACCTTCGTGAAGCTGAACCCGACGCTGCTGGGCTATGCGCGCGTTCGCGAGATTCTGGATAGCTGCGGCTTTGCCTATATCGGCCTGAAAGAGGAGTCGTTCGAGCACGATCTCAAACTGGCCCAGGCGCTGGAAATGCTGCAACGCCTGATGGCACTGGCAAAACAGAAATCGCTCGGTTTCGGCGTGAAGCTGACCAACACCCTTGGCACCATCAATAATAAAGGCGCGCTTCCCGGCGATGAGATGTATATGTCCGGCCGCGCGCTGTTCCCGCTCGCCATCAACGTGGCGGCGGTGCTGTCCCGCGCTTTTGACGGCAAATTACCCATTTCTTATTCCGGCGGCGCCAGCCAGCTGACCATTCGCGACATTTTCGACACCGGGATCCGCCCCATTACGATGGCGACCGATCTGCTCAAGCCCGGCGGTTACCTGCGCCTGAGCGCCTGCATGCGCGAGCTGGAATCATCGGATGCCTGGGGAATGACCCACGTCGACGTCGAGCGGTTAAACCGGCTGGCAGAAGACGCCGTCACCATGGCCTATACGCAGAAACACTGGAAACCGGAAGAGCGCATTGAGGTTGCTGAAGACCTGCCGCTGACCGACTGCTACGTCGCACCTTGTATTACGGCCTGCGCGATCAAACAGGATATTCCGGAATACATTCGCCTGATGGGCGAGCAGCGCTACGCCGACGCGCTGGAGCTGATCTATCAGCGCAATGCCCTGCCCGCTATTACCGGGCATATCTGCGATCATCAGTGCCAGTACAACTGTACGCGCCTGGACTACGACAGCGCGCTGAACATCCGTGAACTCAAAAAAATCGCACTGGAAAAAGGCTGGGACGAGTACAAGCAGCGTTGGCATAAACCGGCGGGCTCCGGCTCACGCCATCCGGTTGCGGTGATTGGCGCAGGCCCGGCGGGGCTTGCCGCAGGCTATTTTCTGGCGCGCGCGGGGCATCCGGTTACCGTGTTTGAGCGGGAAGCCAACGCCGGCGGCGTCGTCAAAAACATCATTCCGCAGTTCCGCATTCCGGCGGAGCTCATCCAGCACGATATTGATTTTGTCGCCGACCACGGCGTGAAATTTGAGTACGACTGCGATGCGCATCTGACGGTCGAACAGCTAAAAAATCAGGGCTATCAGTATGTGCTGGTCGCTACCGGTACCGATAAAAATAGCGGCGTAACGCTGCACGGCGATAACCCGCACGTCTGGAAATCACTGCCTTTCCTGCGGGAATATAATCTGGGTTCCACGCTCAATCTGGGTAAACACGTGGTGGTGGTGGGTGCAGGTAATACCGCCATGGACTGCGCCCGCGCGGCGTTACGCGTACCCGGCGTAGAAAAAGCCACTATCGTGTATCGCCGTTCGCTTCAGGAAATGCCCGCCTGGCGTGAAGAGTACGAAGAGGCGCTGCACGACGGCGTTGAGTTCCGCTTCCTCAATAATCCGCAGCGCTTTGATGCCGACGGCACGCTGACCCTGCGGGTGATGTCGCTGGGTGAACCGGACGCCAAAGGCCGCCGCCGTCCGGTCGAAACCGATGAAACCGTAACGCTGCATGCCGACAGCCTGATCACCGCCATCGGCGAGCAGCAGGATACCGACGCCCTGAGCGCCATGGGCATTCCGCTGGATGAAAAAGGCTGGCCAGAAGTCAATGCTAGCGGCGAAACCCGCCTTGCCAACGTCTTTATGATTGGTGATGTTCAGCGTGGCCCCTCTTCCATCGTCGCCGCTATCGGCTCAGCCCGTCGGGCAAGCGATACCATCCTCTATCGGGAAAATATCCGCTCCCACCACGCGGATAAACGCTGGAACAACGTCAGCCCGGCGGAAATCTACCAGCGCAAGGGGGAAATAGCGGTCGCGATAGTCGATAAAGACGACCGCGATGCTTTCGTCGCTCAGGAAGCCGAACGCTGCCTTGAATGCAACTACGTGTGCAGCAAGTGCGTGGATGTCTGTCCGAACCGCGCCAACATCTCTATTGCGGTCCCTGGCTTCCAGAATCGCTTCCAGACGTTGCATCTGGATGCTTACTGCAACGAATGCGGCAACTGCGCCCAGTTCTGCCCGTGGCTGGGCAAACCCTACAAAGACAAAATCACCGTCTTCAGCCTGGCACAGGATTTTGACTCCAGCAGCAACCCTGGATTTCTGGTGGAAGATGACCGCGTGCGCGTGCGTCTCGACAGCCAAAGCTGGGTACTGAATATCGACAACGACGGCCAGTTCGCCAGCATCCCTCCGGGGCTGGATGAGATGTGTCGCATCATCAGCCATGTCCACCAGCAGCATCACTATCTGCTGGGCCGGGTGGAGGTATAACGATGTTAATTCTAAAGAATGTGACCGCCGTACAACTTTATCCGGCAAAAGTGCAGGAAGACGTTGATATCGCTATCGAAAATGACGTTATTGTTGAGGTTGGCGATGCGCTGACCCGACGCTATCCACAGGCTGACTGGAAGGAGATGCACGGACGCATCGTGATGCCCGGACTGGTATGCGCACACAACCATTTCTACTCCGGATTGTCGCGCGGCATTATGGCCAATATCGCCCCCAGCCCGGATTTTATTTCGACGCTGAAAAATCTGTGGTGGCGGCTGGACCGCGCGCTGGACGAAGAGTCGCTCTACTACAGCGGGCTGATTTGCTCAATGGAAGCCATTAAGAGCGGATGCTCTGCGGTCATCGACCATCACGCTTCTCCGGCGTATATCGACGGCTCGCTCTCTACGCTGCGCAATGCCTTCTTGAAGATTGGCCTGCGCGGGATGACCTGCTTTGAAACCACCGACCGCAACGGTGGAGTCGATGAATTGCAGGCAGGCGTAGAGGAAAATATCCGCTTCGCCCGCCAGATAGACCAAGCGCGGGCGACGGGCACGGAGCCCTATCTGGTGGAAGCACATATCGGCGCTCATGCCCCCTTTACCGTGCCGGATGCTGGGCTATCCATGCTCAGCGAGGCCCTCAAGGTTACCGGGCGCGGGCTGCATATCCACGCGGCGGAAGATCTCTATGATGTCTCCCACAGCCACCATCTTTATGGCAAAGACCTGCTGGTCAGGCTGGCGGAATACGACCTTATCAACAGCAAAACGCTGGTGGCGCACGGACTGTATTTGTCGACAGACGATATCGCCCTGCTCAACGAACAGGATGCTTTTCTGGTGCACAACGCCCGTTCCAACATGAACAACCATGTGGGCTACAACCATCACCTCACCGATATCCGCAACCTGGCGCTGGGTACCGACGGTATCGGCTCCGACATGCTGGAAGAGATGAAGTTTGCCTTCTTTAAGCATCGCGATGCCGGTGGCCCGCTGTGGCCAGACAGCTTCGCCCGCGCGCTGGCCAGCGGTAACGAACTGCTGAGCCGCAACTTTAGCGCTCGCTTTGGGCAGTTAGAGGCTGGTTATAAAGCCGACCTGACCATTTGCGATTATGCCGCGCCGACGCCGCTGCTGGCAGACAATATCGCCGGACATATCGCCTTTGGCCTCGGTTCCGTCAGCGTTCATAGCGTGATGGTCAACGGCGTGATGGTCTACGAAGACCGGCAGTTCACCTTTGATTGCGATTCGATTTACGCCCAGGCCCGAAAAGTCGCCGCAGATATGTGGCGGCGTATGGACTCTCTGGCATAGCCCACGCCCTCTTTCGTGCTGAAAGGGGGATTGATGAGGAAAGATTATGATCGAGCAATTTTTCAAACCAGACTCTGTAGAGCAGGCGCTGGAGCTCAAATCACGCTACCAGGATGATGCCGTCTGGTTTGCCGGAGGCAGTAAGATCAATGCCACTCCGACACGACCGGATAAGCGAATCGCCATTTCGTTACAGGACCTTGAGCTGGAATGGGTGGACTGGGACAACGGCGCGCTGCGCGTTGGCGCAATGACGCGTCTGCAAACCCTGCGTGATGCGCACTTCATTCCCGCCGCGCTACACGACGCGCTGGGCTTCGTCTACTCCCGCCACCTGCGCAACCAGTCAACCCTCGGCGGCGAAATCGCCGCACGACAAGAAGAGTCGGTGCTGCTGCCCGTTCTGCTGGCGCTGGACGCGCATCTGGTATTTGGCGACGGCAAGTGCCTGTCGCTGGAGAGCTATCTCGCCGATCCCGGCGCGCGGCTGATCACGGAAATTGTCATTAAAGACCCCTTCCGCCCCTGCGCCACGCGCAAAATCAGCCGCTCACAGGCGGGGTTAACCGTCGTCACCGCGGCGGTTGCCATCTCAGAACACGACGGCGTACATATCGCGCTGGACGGCGTGGCCGATGGTCCCCTGCGCCTGCGGGACGTGGAGTCGCAGCAACTGGAAGGCAGCGCGCTGGAGCAGGCCGTCGCCGCCGCAATTTTCCCTCAGCAGGATGTTCGGGGCAGCGTGGCCTATAAACGCTATATCACTGGCGTGGTTGTCGCAGACCTGTATGCCGACTGCCAGCAGATGGGCGAGGAGGTCGTATGATGATTCACTTTACCTTGAACGGCGCTGCGCGCGAGATGAAGGTCAATCCCGGCGCTAACGTACAGGCGCTGCTTTTCGGCCTCGGGATGCACTCGGTGCGCAACAGCGACGATGGTTTCGGCTTCGCGGGCTCCGACGCGATTCTGTTTAACGGCCGCATCGTGAACGCCTCCCTGCTGATCGCCGCTCAGCTTGAACAGGCGGAGATCCGCACCAGCGAATCGCTGGGCAAATGGAATCAGCTCAGTCTGGTGCAGCAGGCGATGGTCGATGTCGGCGTGGTGCAATCGGGCTATAACGATCCCGCCGCCGCGCTGATTATCAGCGATCTGCTGGATCGTATCGCCGCCCCGACGCGCGATGAGATCGATGACGCGCTCTCCGGATTATTTAGCCGCGACGCGGGCTGGCAGCAATATTATCAGGTGATCGAACTGGCGGTGGCGCGTAAAGGCGACCCGCAGATCGCTATCGATAGCGCCCCGACCTTCCGCGACGATCTGGCGATCGTCGGCAAGCTGTATCCGAAAACCGATGCGGCAACCATGGTGCAGGCCAAGCCCTGCTACGTGGAGGACCGCGTCACACCGGACGCCTGCATTATTAAAATGCTGCGCAGCCCGCATCCCCACGCGCTAATTACTCATCTTGACGTCAGCAAGGCCGAGGCGCTGCCCGGCGTGATTCACGTGATCACCCATCTTAACTGCCCTGATATCTATTATACCCCCGGCGGGCAGAGCGCACCGGAGCCGTCACCGCTCGACCGGCGGATGTTCGGTAAGAAGCTACGCCACGTCGGCGATCGCGTCGCGGCGGTTGTCGCAGAAAGTGAAGATATTGCATTGGCCGCGCTGAAGCTTATCGACGTCAAATATGAGGTGCTTAAGCCGGTGATGTCGATTGATGAGGCGATGGCCGATGACGCGCCGGTGGTTCACGATGAACCGGTGGTGTACGTCGCTGGCGCACCGGATACGCTGGAAGAAGATAACCGCCACGCCACCCAGCGCGGCGAACATATGATTATCAATTTCCCCATTGGCTCGCGCCCGCGCAAGAATATCGCCGCCAGCATTCACGGCCATATTGGCGATATGGAGAAAGGTTTCGCTGAAGCCGATGTGGTTATCGAGCGCACCTACTCCTCCACTCAGGCCCAGCAGTGCCCGACGGAACCGCATCTTTGTTTTACCCGCATGGACGGCGATCGTCTGGTTATTCACGCCTCTACCCAGGTTCCGTGGCACCTTCGCCGCCAGGTGGCGCGTCTGGTCGGCATGAAGCAGCACAAGGTTCACGTGATTAAAGAGCGCGTGGGCGGCGGTTTCGGCTCCAAGCAGGACATCCTGTTGGAAGAGGTCTGCGCCTGGGCCACCTGCGTCACCGGACGCCCGGTCTATTTCCGCTATACCCGTGAAGAGGAGTTTATCGCCAATACCTCTCGCCACGTCGCCAAGGTGACGGTGAAGCTGGGGGCGAAGAAAGATGGTCGCCTGACGGCGGTGAAGATGGATTTCCGCGCCAACACCGGCCCCTACGGCAACCATTCGCTGACCGTACCGTCCAACGGACCGGCGCTGTCGCTGCCGCTGTATCCCTGCGATAACGTCGATTTCAAAGTGACGACCTACTACAGCAATATCTGCCCAACCGGCGCTTATCAGGGCTATGGCGCACCGAAGGGCAACTTCGCCATCACTATGGCACTGGCGGAACTGGCGGAGCAGTTGCAGATCGATCAACTGGAGATTATCGAGCGCAACCGCGTGCATGAAGGGCAGGAGCTGAAGATCCTTGGCGCGATTGGCGAAGGTAAAGCGCCAACGTCGGTGCCTACCGCTGCCAGCTGTGCGCTGGAGGAGATCCTGCGTCAGGGCCGCGAGATGATCCAATGGTCGTCACCGAAACTGCACGCGGGCGACTGGCGGACAGGTCGCGGCGTGGCGATCATTATGCAGAAGTCGGGGATCCCGGACATCGACCAGGCCAACTGCATGATCAAGCTCGAATCCGATGGCACCTTTATCGTCCATTCCGGCGGCGCGGATATCGGTACCGGACTGGATACGGTGGTCACCAAGCTGGCGGCAGAAGTACTGCACTGCCCGCCGCAGGAGGTGCATGTCATTTCCGGCGACACCGATCATGCGTTGTTCGACAAAGGCGCTTACGCCTCATCCGGCACCTGCTTCTCTGGTAATGCGGCGCGTAAGGCAGCAGAAAATCTGCGGGAAAAAATACGCTTCCACGGCGCAGAGATGCTCGGGGAACAGCTAAGCGACGTTGAGCTGGTAGCCCCAGGCGTGGTGCGCGGTAAGCAGGGGGAAGTGAGCTATGCCGATATCGCCCACAAGGCCGAGACCGGTACCGGCTTCGGTACGCTGGTCGCCACCGCCAGCTATATCACTGCCGATTTCGCCTTCCCGTATGGAGCCAACTTCGCCGAAGTGGCGGTGAATACCCGCACCGGTGAAATCCGCCTCGACAAGTTCTATGCGCTGCTGGACTGCGGCACGCCGGTTAACCCGGAGCTGGCGCTGGGGCAAATTTACGGGGCGTCGATGCGCGCCATTGGTCATAGCCTGACGGAGGAGATTCTTTACGACGCACAGGGCCATCCGCTTACCCGCGATCTGCGCAGCTATGGCGCGCCGAAAATCGGCGATATTCCGCATGATTTCCGCGCGGTGCTGGTGCCAAGCGATGACAAGGTCGGCCCGTTTGGCGCGAAATCAATCTCCGAAATCGGCGTCAACGGCGCGGCTCCGGCGATTGCCACCGCCATTCACGATGCCTGCGGCGTCTGGCTACGCGAATGGCATTTCACGCCAGAGAAAATACTGAGCGCGTTAGGAAAACTGTAACCACAAGGGGCCGCTACGGCGCAGAGGAATCCCCGGATTGCGGCTAACGCCTTATCCGGCCTACGGGAACGCAGACGACTGAAGGCCTGTAGCCCGGACAGATGCGCAGCATCGCCTCCAGGAGGATTCTGCGGTCTTTCTCCCGGGGGCGGCGCAAAGCGCCTTGCCCGGGCTACGGGATCGCAGACGGCTGAAGGCTTGTCGCCCGGACAGATGCGCAGCATCGCCTCCAGGAGGATTCTGCGGTCTTCCTCCCGGGGGCGGCGCAAAGCGCCTTGCCCGGGCTACGGGAACGCAGACAACTGAAAGCTTGTCGCCCGGACAGATGCGCAGCATCGCCTCCGGGAAGATTCTGCGGTCTTGCTCCCGGGAGCGGCGCACAGCGCCTTGCCCGGGCTACAGGATCGCCGAAGACTTAAGTGATTCAATCAATATTAAATGCCGTCTGTGGATTGAGAACCGTCTTTCTCAGGGCCTCCTGTGCCCAAAATTCGCAGAATTTTAATCTGCTGAATCAGATGATCAAATTTGCTTATACCCATAAAGGGAGTAAAGGGATGTCTGATATAAACCGTGCAGGTTCCGATCTGATTTATGAACTGGAGGATCACCCTCCTTTTCACCAGACGATTGTGGGAGCGATTACCCATCTGTTGGCCATTTTCGTTCCCATGGTCACCCCCGCCCTGATCGTAGGGGCAACGCTACAACTCTCTGCGGAAACCACCGCCTATCTGGTTTCGATGGCGATGATCGCCTCCGGGATCGGCACCTGGCTACAGGTGAACCGCTACGGCATCGTCGGCTCCGGATTACTGTCGATACAGTCGGTGAACTTCTCGTTTGTCACCGTAATGATCGCCCTTGGCAGCGGTATGAAAAGCGACGGTTTTCATGAAGAACTGATAATGTCCTCGCTGCTCGGCGTGTCGTTTGTCGGCGCGTTTCTGGTGGTCGGCTCCTCGTTTATCCTCCCCTATTTGCGCCGGGTGATCACCCCGACCGTCAGCGGTATCGTGGTACTGATGATTGGCCTGAGCCTGATTAAAGTCGGCATTATTGATTTTGGCGGCGGCTTCGCGGCAAAGAGCAGCGGCACCTACGGTAATTACGAAAATCTCGGTGTGGGTTTATTGGTCCTGATGGTGGTGATTGGCTTCAACTGCTGTCGTAGCCCGCTGCTGCGCATGGGGGGGATCGCCATCGGCCTGGGCGTGGGCTACGTGGTGTCGTTGTGCCTGGGAATGGTCGATTTCAGCGGCATGAAAAACCTGCCGCTAGTGACTATCCCAATCCCCTTTAAATACGGTTTTCATTTCAGCCTGCATCACTTTCTGGTCGTCGGCACCATTTACCTGCTGAGCGTGCTGGAAGCGGTTGGCGATATCACCGCTACGGCGATGGTGTCGAGACGCCCAATCCAGGGTGATGAGTACCAGTCGCGCCTGAAAGGCGGCGTGCTGGCGGACGGGCTGGTTTCGGTCATCGCTTCCGCGCTTGGCTCCCTGCCGCTCACCACTTTTGCGCAAAACAACGGGGTTATCCAGATGACCGGCGTCGCCTCGCGCTATATCGGGCGCACCATCGCCGTCATGCTGGTGATCCTCGGCCTGTTCCCGACCATTGGCGGCTTCTTCACCACCATCCCCTCGGCGGTACTGGGCGGCGCGATGACGCTGATGTTCTCGATGATCGCTATCGCCGGGATCCGCATCATTATTTCCAATGGCCTGAAGCGCCGTGAAACGCTGATCGTCGCCACCTCTCTCGGGCTGGGGCTTGGCGTCTCTTACGATCCGGAAATTTTCAAAATCTTACCCGCCTCAATTTATGTGCTGGTGGAAAACCCCATCTGCGCAGGCGGACTGACCGCAATCCTGTTGAATATCATTCTTCCGGGCGGCTATCGGCAAGAGGACGTCTTGCCCGCAGTCGATTCAATGGAAGAAACGGATTAACTGTAAGGAGTTCACATGTCAGGAGAACACACGCTAAAAGCCGTGCGTGGTAGCTTTATCGATATCACGCGCACCATCGAACATCCCGAGGAGCTCGAATCGGCGCTGCGGTTTATCGAGGATGGATTGCTGTTAATTCGCGAGGGCAAAGTCGAATGGTTTGGCGAATGGGAAAAGGGAAAACATCGGGTTCCTGAGTCCATCCGGGTCCGCGATTATCGCGGCAAGCTGGTGATTCCGGGATTTGTCGATACCCATATTCACTACCCGCAGAGCGAGATGGTTGGCGCCTATGGCGAGCAGCTGTTGGAGTGGCTGAACAAGCACACCTTCCCCACCGAGAGGCGCTATCAGGACCTGGAATATGCGCGCGAAATGTCCTCTTTTTTCCTCAAGCAGCTGCTGCGTAACGGCACCACCACCGCGCTGGTCTTTGGCACCGTGCATCCGCAGTCGGTAGACGCCCTGTTTGAAGCCGCCAGCCATATCAACATGCGCATGATTGCGGGCAAAGTGATGATGGACCGCAACGCGCCGGAGTATCTGCTGGATGATGCCGAAAGCAGCTACCAGCAAAGCAAAGCGCTGATTGAACGCTGGCACAAAAATGGTCGCCTGCTGTATGCCATCACCCCGCGCTTCGCCCCAACCTCAACGCCGCAACAGCTGGCGATGGCGCAACGTCTGCGCCAGGAGTATCCCGACACCTGGGTACATACGCATCTGTGTGAAAACAAAGATGAAATTGCCTGGGTTAAAGAGCTCTATCCCGATCATGATGGCTACCTTGACGTCTATCACCAGTATGGTTTGACCGGTAAAAACTGCGTTTTCGCCCACTGCGTACATCTGGAAGAGAAAGAGTGGGATCGCCTGAGCGAAACCGACTCCAGCATCGCTTTTTGCCCCACCTCGAACCTGTACCTCGGCAGCGGGCTGTTCAATTTGCAAAAAGCCTGGCGTAAGAAAATCAAGGTCGGGCTGGGCACTGACATCGGCGCAGGCACCACCTTCAACATGCTGCAAACGCTAAACGAAGCCTACAAAGTGGTGCAGTTGCAGGGATATCGACTCTCGGCCTATGAGGCGTTCTACCTGGCAACCCTCGGCGGCGCGAAAGCGCTGGGGCTTGACCACCTGATTGGTAATTTCACTCCGGGCAAAGAGGCCGACTTTGTGGTGCTGGAGCCGACGGCGACGCCATTGCAGCAGCTACGCTACGACAACTCGGTGTCCCTGGTCGACAAGCTGTTCGTGATGATGACGCTGGGTGACGATCGTTCTATTTATCGTACCTATATTGACGGTCGCCTGGTGTATGAGCGCACCTGACGAAATCCTTCTATTCTGCTGAGGACATAACTATGTCTGGAGATACTCTGCCTACCCCGGATGCATCACAGCCCCACGGTGCACTGGACGCTTATTTCAAAATTTCGGCTCGCGGCAGTACGGTTCGCCAGGAAGTACTGGCGGGACTCACCACCTTTCTGGCGATGGTCTATTCGGTCATCGTGGTGCCCGGCATGTTGGGAAAAGCGGGGTTCCCGCCCGCGGCGGTGTTTGTCGCCACTTGCCTGGTTGCGGGCTTCGGTTCACTGCTGATGGGGCTGTGGGCAAACCTGCCAATGGCCATCGGCTGCGCCATTTCCCTGACCGCCTTTACCGCCTTTAGCCTGGTGCTGGGGCAGCACATCAGTATTCCCGTCGCCTTGGGCGCGGTTTTTCTGATGGGGGTAATTTTCACCGCCATTTCGGTCACCGGGGTGCGTACCTGGATCTTGCGTAACCTGCCGATGGGGATCGCTCACGGTACCGGCATCGGTATTGGACTGTTTCTGCTGCTCATTGCAGCGAACGGTGTCGGCATGGTGATAAAAAACCCACTGGAAGGGCTGCCGGTGGCGCTCGGATCGTTTACTTCCTTTCCGGTGATCATGAGCCTGTTGGGCCTGGCGGTGATTTTTGGTCTGGAAAAAAATCGCGTCCCCGGGGGGATCCTGCTGGTCATTATTGCCATTTCCATTATCGGCCTGATTTTCGATCCCGCCGTTCAGTATCACGGCCTGGTCGCGATGCCCAGCCTGAGCGGTGAAGATGGTAAATCACTGATTTTTAGTCTCGATATCATGGGTGCGCTCCAGCCCGCCGTTCTTCCCAGCGTGCTGGCGCTGGTGATGACCGCCGTATTCGACGCCACCGGCACTATCCGCGCCGTGGCCGGGCAGGCAAATCTGCTGGATAAAGACAACCAGATTATCAACGGCGGCAAAGCGCTGACCAGCGACTCCATTAGCTCCGTATTCTCCGGTCTGGTCGGTGCCGCCCCTGCAGCGGTCTATATTGAATCCGCCGCAGGAACCGCCGCCGGAGGGAAAACTGGCCTGACGGCAACCATCGTCGGCCTCCTGTTCCTGTTGATTCTGTTTTTATCGCCGCTGTCGTATTTGATTCCCGGCTACGCCACCGCGCCCGCGCTGATGTACGTGGGGTTACTGATGCTAAGTAACGTCTCGAAGCTCGATTTTGATGACTTTATTGATGCAATGTCCGGGCTGGTCTGCGCGGTATTTATCGTCCTGACCTGCAATATCGTCACCGGCATTATGCTGGGTTTTGTCACCCTGGTTGTCGGGCGCGTCTTCGCTCGCGAGTGGCAAAAGCTGAATATCGGCACCGTGATTATCACCCTCGCCCTGGTGGCATTTTATGCCGGAGGATGGGCAATTTAAGCGCCAGATGTGATGGGTCGAAAGGTTCGCCATTTTACTGCCCGGTAACCGATTTTGGCGCGTGCCGGGTTCAAGGAGAAATACACATGAGCGCCATAGATTCTCAACTTCCACCTCCCGCCGAACCCGGCGGCACCATCGACGAGGTTGACCGCATTTTATCGCCGGGAAAAATGGTCGTCCTCGGGCTACAGCATGTACTGGTGATGTATGCGGGCGCAGTGGCAGTGCCGCTGATGATCGGCGACCGGCTCGGGCTGAATAAAGAGGCCGTCGCGCTGCTGATTAGCTCCGATCTGTTTTGCTGCGGCGTGGTGACGCTGCTGCAATGCATTGGGATCGGTCGCTTTATGGGCATTCGTCTGCCGGTAATTATGTCGGTGACGTTTGCCGCCGTAACGCCGATGATCGCCATCGGGATGAATCCGGATATTGGCCTGCTGGGGATTTTTGGCGCAACCATTGCCGCAGGCATCATCACCACCTTACTGGCACCGCTTATCGGGCGCTTAATCCCGCTGTTTCCTCCGCTGGTTACCGGTGTGGTGATTACCTCTATCGGCCTGAGCATTATCCAAGTCGGCATCGACTGGGCTGCAGGGGGAAAAGGGAATCCGCAGTATGGCGATCCGGTTTATTTGGGTATTTCATTTGCCGTGCTCGTTTTTATCTTATTAATCACCCGCTTTGCCAAAGGTTTTCTGTCCAACGTTGCCGTATTGTTAGGCATTATTTTCGGCTTTGCGCTGTCGTGGATGATGAATGAGGTTAACCTCTCCGGTCTGCAGGACGCCTCGTGGTTTGCCATCGTCACGCCAATGGCCTTCGGTATGCCGGTGTTTGATCCGGTATCGATTCTGACCATGACAGCGGTGTTGATCATCGTCTTTATCGAATCGATGGGCATGTTCCTCGCCCTCGGGGAGATTGTCGGTCGCAAACTGTCTTCGCAGGATATTATCCGCGGACTGCGCGTTGATGGCGTGGGCTCGCTGATTGGCGGCTTATTTAATAGCTTTCCCCATACGTCATTTTCACAAAACGTCGGACTGGTCAGCGTGACCCGGGTATACAGCCGCTGGGTGTGTATTGCCTCTGGGGTTATTTTGATTCTGTTTGGCATGGTGCCCAAAATGGCGGTGCTGGTGGCGTCGATCCCGCAGTTTGTACTGGGCGGAGCCGGTCTGGTGATGTTTGGCATGGTACTGGCGACGGGGATTCGCATTCTGTCGCGCTGTAACTACACCACCAATCGCTACAACCTCTATATTGTGGCGATCAGCCTCGGCGTGGGTATGACGCCAACATTGTCACACGATTTCTTTTCTAAACTACCTGCCGTACTCCAGCCGCTGCTGCATAGCGGCATTATGCTGGCCACCGTTAGCGCCGTGGTGCTTAACCTCTTCTTTAATGGTTATCGCCACCATACAGAACTGGCGCAAGAAACGGCATCCTCGGGTGGAAAAGTCCGTACGGTACGCATGTGGTTGCTGTTGCAAAAGCTAAAAAAGAGCCAGCGGGAGGAGTGATATGAATATCTTACTGCGCTGTATTATTAGCCTTTTCTTACTGATGCTGATGGCGATCCCTGCCGTTTCTGACGGTATTGCGTTAGGCATTGAAAGCCGGTTTCACTTTCTGCTTCTTTTCTAAGCATCTCACTTCAAGCAGTTCCGTTTCTGTTACGGGACTGCTTCCCCCTATCGGTTAAATAGTCCGAAGTGTTAATTATTCCGTCGTATGAAGGCTTGTAATAGCGAGTGCTTAAGATTCTTGGTGGATACTATGCGACAGGGACATGTCATCTTGCTGGATGAGCATGATAAGCCTTCAGGTATGCTGGAGAAGTATACCGCTCACACCCTCGACACCCCTCTACATCTCGCGTTTTCCTGCTGGTTATTTAATGAACCAGGGCAAGATTACAAAAGCCCGCAGCCCGCAAAGACTGACGCGAAGTAGTTTCTGTCCATCGCTGCTTTTCTCATCTTTCTCTTCACTCCGGCCTTGAACTCTTTGTATTGCGTCAGAGTATTTACCGCAATATGCCTTATCCCTGCCAATAATTCGGCAGAATAAGAACGGCGCAGTGTTTTTCCATCAATCGCAATAATATTGCCATCATCTGAAGAATGGCAATCACGCATCCAGTTAATAAAACATTCATGAAATTTATTAAAATTGATACAGGACATAACTCTGGCAACGGTATCATGAACAGGAATACCATTTTCAAAACCACCATACTGTCTTAAAAAATCAATATGAGCATCACCAAAATCCTCGATATCTTCCCAACCCTCTGCTCCTGAGATAACAGAAAAAATAGTCAGAAGTAAGATATCCTATAACTTCTGCTCCACTTTCCAAGGTTAGCTTAATTTTTAAACAAAAAATTCACTTTACATGAACTTTCCCTGAATGCATAACATGATGATATTTAATGATTTGTAGACTAAGTAAGGCGCTAGCCGACACCCGGCAGAAATGCCACGGAACAAACTTTTTAGTCCACTAGTATAATTTTCAACGCAAATAGCAACGCAACCGCAATGACGCACAGATTCAGCTCACGCCATCTTCCACAGAAGATCTTCATAATGCAGTAAGCCAGAAAACCAAGCGCAATCCCCTCGGTGATAGAGAACGTGAAAGGCATCATTACCGCCGTGATAAAAGCCGGAACGGACTCGGTAAAATCATCCCAGTCAATACGGGCGAGGCTGGATGTCATCAACACGCCAACGAAAATTAAGGCTCCAGCCGTTGCATATCCCGGTACTATTTCAGCCAGCGGCGAAAAAAACATCACCAGCAAAAACAAAACGCCCACAACCACCGCTGTAAGACCGGTCCTGCCTCCTACCGACACACCGGCCGTGCTTTCAATATAGGCGGTCACCGATGAAGTACCAATAAAAGCACCGGCCACTGAACTCAAACTGTCAACATACAGCGCCTTATGCATATTAGGGAATTTACCATCTTTGCCAATTAAACCCGCTTTATCCGTCACGCCGATTAACGTCCCAGAAGAATCAAATAGATTAATCAACATGAATGAGAAAATGATACCAGCCAGGTCCAGCGATAAGGCACCGCGTATATCCACTTCGCCAATCACTCCGCTGATACCAGACGGTGCAGAATAAATACCATTAAAATGAACATCGCCAAAAAATAATCCACAACATGATGTGACGACAATTGAGACCAGCACCGCGGCATGGAAATTTCGTGAAGAGAGAACTGCGATAATAAAAAAACCAACAATCCCTAATAACACACCATGCGAAGTCAAATCGCCAATGGCGACTAACGTATCTTTATTCGCAACAATGACACCTGAGTTTTTCAGCCCCATCATTGCAATAAACAATCCTATTCCACTGGTGATACCTATGCGCAAACTCATTGGGATGTTTGCAATCATCCAGTAACGAATGCGAAAAAGCGTTAATAAAAATAACCCCACAGCGCCCCAGAATATTGCTCCCATCGCGGTCTGCCAACTCATCCCCATCGCCCCGACAACCACAAAGGCGAAAAAGGCGTTTAACCCCATCGCAGGAGCAAGGGCGACCGGAAGGTTTGCAATGAGTCCCATGGCAATGCTACCGATACCGGCAATCAAACAGGTGGTGACAAACACGACCTTCGCATCCATATGCGCTGCAGCTAAAATTTGCGGATTAACAAAGACGATATAAACCATCGTTAGAAACGTAGTGAGCCCGGCTATCGCCTCGGTGCGCACACAAGTATTATGCTGCTGTAGTTTAAAAAAACGGGAAAAACTACCTGCACTCTGATGAATGCTTTCGCTGTGTTCATTTTTCATGTTGTCCATCCACTGATGAATAATAATTTTTATGATACATCCACTTACTTTTCTCTCTTTTTAAATCATACCTAACTCGGAATTCAGTGATACCTATCACATCGTAAAAATCTATTTATCGATAAAATAAAAAACCACCACAGATGATAAAATGATAATTAAAGAATCAATTTGATAAATCAAAATGAGAAAACAAAATGATAAATATAATTAACTTTAAATATCACCAAATTAGCCGTCAAAACAGACAAGAATTGCTCGCCGTATCACGTGGAGAGGGAGTTGCAGATTATATTATTGATAATGTCACTGCACTTGATTTAATTAATGGCGGGAGTTTCGCAGGTCCCATAGTGATAAAAAACCAGCATATTGCTGGTATTGGCCCAGAGTATACCGATGCTCCAGCTCACCAGCGTGTCGATGCCCACGGAGCAACAGCAGTACCTGGCTTTGTTGATGCCCATTTGCATATTGAATCAAGCATGATGACCCCAGTTGCTTTTGAAACGGCAACTCTGCCGCGCGGCCTGACAACCATCGTTTGCGATCCCCATGAAATCGTCAATGTGATGGGGGAATCCGGTTTCGCCTGGTTTATTCGCTGCGCCGAGCTGGCACAACAAAATCAGTATATTCAGGTTAGCTCCTGCGTCCCTGCCCTAAAAGGTTGCGATTTAAACGGCGCCGATTTTACCCTTGAACAAATGCTCCGCTGGCGCGACCATCCCCTGGTCACCGGGCTCGCGGAGGTAATGGACTATCCCGGCGTTATCGCCGGAGAGCACGAAATTGCGGATAAAATAGACGCGTTCCGTACTCTGACGATAGACGGTCATTGCCCGGGGCTGAGCGGTAAAGCACTTAATGCATATGTTGCTGCTGGCGTCGAAAACTGCCATGAAAGCTATTCTCAACAAGAGGGCCGTGAGAAGCTACGGGCGGGAATGGGGTTAATGATCCGCGAAGGATCCGCTGCGAGAAATCTCGATTCGCTCGCACCGTTAATCAATGAAATGAACAGCCCACAATGTATGCTTTGTACCGACGATCGTAACCCTTGGGAAATTTCCCATGAAGGCCATATCGACGCGCTTATCCGCCGCCTTATTAACCAACACAATGTACCGCTGCATGTCGCTTACCGTATTGCCAGTTGGTCAGCCGCGCGCCATTTCGGCCTGAAGCATCTCGGACTGCTGGCACCGGGAAAACAAGCGGATATCGTCCTGCTTAGCAATCCTCAGCAAGTTGAGGTACAGCAAGTGTTTATTAAGGGAACGCCTGTCGATGAACACGCATTACTGCGCGCCGAGTCTGCAACGTTAGCAAAAACGCATCCCCCCTTAGGTAACACGGTTGCACGCCAGCCGGTATCCACCGCCGACTTTTCCTTCGATTTCACTCCCGGCAGACGCTATCGCGTAATTGAAGTCATTCCTAACGAGCTGATCACCGGCAACGGAGAGAGCCTGTATACTGGGGAAGGATTTGATCGAGAAGATATCTGCTTTATCAGCGTCCTGGAACGTTATGGCAAGCAAACTCCGCCTGCCTGCGGTCTACTGAGCGGCTTTGGTTTACGTGAAGGAGCACTTGCGGCAACCGTCAGCCATGACAGCCATAACATCGTTGTTATTGGCCGTAGCGCGCAAGAAATGGCCACGGCGGTAAATCAGGTTATCTCAACCGGCGGCGGATTGTGCGTCGTCCATAGTAACCAGGTCATGGCTCATTTGCCGCTACCTGTCGCCGGGTTAATGAGCACAGAAACGGCACAAACACTGGCGCAGCAAATAGGTTTGCTCAAAGCCGCAGGTAAACTCTGCGGCACTCTTCCCAACGAACCTTTTATCCAGATGGCGTTTTTATCACTACCGGTTATCCCAACGCTCAAACTAACCAGCCAGGGACTCTTTGATGGCAATAAGTTCGATTTCACTTCGCTGGAAATCACTGAGTAAAGCAGCGCCGCCCGCAATGGCGGCGATTATTACCAGTGCTCAGCCACTTTTGCCAGCCCTTGTCCCAGAGTGATTGCTTCCCCGGCAGCCACCAAACAGCAGGCTAACTGGATTCTCAGCGACTGGGGGAGCGGTTCGCTCCCTGTCACACAGCGCTCAATCCAGCGCGCGGTAACCTCCGGGTCTTTTGACTCTGGCAGCGCAACAGCCTGCGCTGTACCCATATCCTGACACTCGTTCAGCACACCCGTTCCTTCTGCGTCAATCAGGCTAATCTGCAGACAGCGCTTGGTTAATAAACTCGTCGGGTTACTGTAAATGCCCATCACAAATAACCGGGTGTCCTGCGGAAAGCTGTCAATATAGAAGTAGGCGTCACTTCCCTTTAATGGTGATAACGGATCAGATTTAACGGTTAGTAAGTCCAAAATAAGACTCAG
>NZ_JADABY010000014.1 GCF_015672735.1 Citrobacter sp. Res13-Sevr-PEB04-36
AGTGAGAGAACGTTGCGGCAGCAACGGCCCGCAGGGTGAGCCACGTAGTGGCGAGTAATCCTCTATCACCGACCAAATTTAAAACCCTGCTCAACGAGCAGGGTTTTTTGCATTTGAGGCAGAGAGGATTTGTAGGCCTGATAAGCGCAGCGCCATCAGGCAATTAAAGCGCGTGGGGGCCGGTATCGCCGGCCTATCTGTGTGGTGCTGGCAGGACGTATTTTGCGTTTTCCCGTCCCTATTTTGACCTTCATTTTATCTGCAAAAATTGTGTACCACTTCCCACTGTTTGTTAACGACTCTGTGACATATTCCATTGTCTTTTTTTATATTTGCTTGAAACTTTTTTTGCGCTACTTATGGCTGAACCTGGCATTTTACGCTGTGCGCTTTAACGTTCGTGGTATTAATCGCTCAGATATGCAGCATTTATTAAGAAATTTTTCACATTTTGCATAAATGTTAATCACTAAATGTTGCTAAATATGAAGATATTTATTCTGGTATAGGCCGCGTAGCACAAATTTCCCTGCTGAAAATGCCCCTCTGCACTTTTTTTAATCTTTGTTTGTGGATTCTCACCGTTGGCGTAAATCACGGTTACCTGTATTGACGTTTTCACATTCTGTTGACAGATTGTAGGGCATGAGGGGCATTTCATGGAGAATCCGCACTGCAACTCAGTCGCTTATGTGAACGGAATCCCCATCCTCTTAACGCCGACCCGGCCGGGTAAAAAACAAAAAAGGCCAGGCGGTGCAAACCCACTGCAAAGGGTAAAACAACAAACATCACATTTGGAGCAGAAGAATGAGTATTTCCTTGAAGAAGTCAGGGATGCTGAAGCTTGGTCTGAGCCTGGTGGCTATGACCTGCGCCGCAAGCGTACAGGCTAAAACTCTGGTTTATTGTTCAGAAGGATCTCCTGAAGGCTTTAACCCACAGCTTTTCACTTCTGGCACAACCTATGATGCCAGTTCAGTACCGATCTATAACCGCCTGGTTGAGTTCAAAACCGGTACCACTGAAGTGATTCCGGGCTTGGCTGATAAGTGGGAAATCAGCGAAGACGGTAAAACCTATACCTTCCATCTGCGTCAGGGTGTGAAGTGGCAGGACAATAAAGAATTTAAACCGACCCGTACTTTCAACGCTGATGACGTTGTTTTCTCCTTCGACCGTCAGAAAAATGCTCAAAACCCGTACCATAAAGTCTCTGGCGGCAGCTACGAATACTTTGAAGGCATGGGTCTGCAAGACCTGATTAGTGAAGTGAAGAAAGTCGACGACAACACGGTTCAGTTCGTGCTGACTCGCCCGGAAGCGCCATTCCTTGCGGATCTGGCGATGGACTTCGCTTCTATTCTTTCCAAAGAATATGCCGATAACATGCTGAAAGCTGGCTCCCCGGAGAAAGTGGATCTGAACCCAATCGGTACCGGTCCGTTCCAGATGCAGCAGTACCAGAAAGACTCGCGCATTCTGTATAAAGCATTTGACGGTTACTGGGGTACTAAGCCGCAGATCGATCGTTTGGTCTTCTCCATCACGCCTGACGCGTCCGTGCGTTACGCCAAGCTGCAGAAGAATGAGTGCCAGGTCATGCCGTACCCGAACCCGGCTGACATCGCGCGTATGAAGCAGGACAAAAACCTCAACCTGCTGGAGCAGGCGGGCCTGAACGTCGGCTACCTCTCTTTCAACACCGAGAAGAAACCATTTGATGATGTGAAAGTGCGTCAGGCGCTGACTTACGCAGTGAACAAAGAAGCGATCATTAAAGCGGTTTATCAGGGCGCTGGCGTTGCCGCGAAGAACCTGATCCCGCCAACCATGTGGGGTTATAACGACGACGTTAAAGACTACAGCTACGATCCGGAAAAAGCCAAGGCGCTGCTGAAAGAAGCGGGTCAGGATAAAGGCTTTACCGTTGAGCTGTGGGCAATGCCGGTACAACGTCCGTACAACCCGAACGCTCGCCGTATGGCTGAGATGATTCAGGCTGACTGGGCGAAGATTGGCGTACAGGCCAAAATCGTAACCTACGAGTGGGGCGAGTACCTCAAGCGTGCTAAAGCAGGCGAGCACCAGGCCGTTATGATGGGCTGGACTGGTGACAATGGGGATCCGGATAACTTCTTCGCTACCCTGTTTAGCTGTGCGGCGGCGAAAGATGGCTCCAACTACTCCCGCTGGTGCTACAAGCCGTTTGAAGACCTGATTCAACCGGCACGCGCGACCGACGACCACAACAAGCGTATTGAACTCTACAAACAAGCTCAGGTAGTGATGCATGACCAGGCGCCTGCGCTGATCATTGCTCACTCCACCGTGTATGAGCCAGTGCGTAAAGAAGTCAAAGGCTATGTGGTTGATCCATTAGGCAAACACCACTTCGAAAATGTCTCTATCGAATAATTAAAACTCAGGGGTGTTCATGCACCCCATGCCTGGCGGCGCTACGCTTGCGCAGGCCTACGAGAGTAGGCCGGATAAGCGTAGCGCCATCCGGCGTAGTGCTTTACCCACAGTTGTTTATGCGTGGGATAAGATTTGTGAGCAATACAGATTCACGGTTCCAGGCCGTGCGTCATTAGAGAGAATCCGGGTTATGTTGCAGTTCATTCTCCGACGTTTGGGACTCGTCATCCCTACGTTTATCGGTATCACTCTTCTCACCTTTGCTTTCGTCCATATGATCCCCGGCGATCCGGTAATGATCATGGCGGGTGAGCGTGGGATCTCCCCTGAGCGTCATGCTCAACTGCTGGCTGAACTCGGTCTGGATAAACCGATGTGGCAGCAGTACCTCCATTATATTTGGGGGGTTATGCATGGTGACTTAGGCATTTCGTTAAAAAGCCGCTTACCAGTGTGGGAAGAGTTCGTGCCGCGCTTTAAAGCGACACTGGAACTCGGCGTCTGCGCCATGATGTTTGCCACTGCAGTAGGCATTCCGGTCGGCGTACTTGCTGCGGTTAAGCGTGGCTCCATTTTCGATCACACCGCTGTGGGTCTGGCGCTGACCGGCTACTCCATGCCTATCTTTTGGTGGGGCATGATGCTGATCATGCTGGTTTCCGTGCAGTGGAACCTGACGCCGGTTTCCGGGCGGGTGAGCGATATGGTGTTCCTTGATGATTCCAACCCGCTGACCGGCTTTATGCTGATCGATACCGCCATCTGGGGTGAGGAGGGCAACTTCATTGATGCCGTGGCGCATATGATCCTGCCCGCGATGGTGCTGGGCACCATTCCACTGGCGGTGATTGTGCGTATGACCCGTTCGTCAATGTTGGAAGTGCTGGGCGAAGATTACATTCGTACCGCGCGCGCCAAAGGGCTGACACGGATGCGTGTGATCGTCATTCATGCTCTGCGCAACGCCATGCTGCCCGTGGTGACCGTTATCGGTCTGCAGGTTGGTACGCTGCTGGCAGGGGCTATTCTGACCGAAACCATTTTCTCGTGGCCGGGTCTGGGGCGCTGGCTGATTGATGCGCTGCAACGCCGTGATTATCCGGTAGTGCAGGGTGGTGTATTACTGGTAGCGACGATGATTATTCTCGTCAACCTGCTGGTAGACCTGCTGTACGGCGTGGTGAACCCGCGTATTCGGCATAAGAAGTAAGGGGCCATCATGTCACAGGTTACTGAAAATAAAGTTATTGCTGCACCGGTGCCGATGACCCCGTTGCAGGAGTTCTGGCACTATTTTAAACGCAACAAAGGTGCGGTTGTTGGCCTCGTTTATGTGGTCATCGTGCTGTTTATTGCCATTTTCGCCAACTGGATTGCGCCCTATAACCCGGCGGAACAGTTTCGCGATACGCTGCTGGCACCTCCTGCGTGGCAGGAAGGGGGCTCGTGGGCGCATCTGTTCGGTACTGACGACGTGGGACGCGATGTGTTATCGCGCTTGATGTATGGTGCACGATTGTCGCTGCTGGTCGGCTGTCTGGTGGTGGTGCTGTCGCTGGTGATGGGGGTTATCCTCGGCCTGGTGGCCGGTTATTTCGGCGGTATTGTTGATAACATCATCATGCGTGTGGTCGATATCATGCTGGCGCTGCCGAGTCTGTTGCTGGCTCTGGTGTTGGTCGCCGTATTTGGCCCGTCGATTGGTAACGCTGCGCTGGCGCTGACGTTCGTGGCACTGCCGCACTATGTGCGTCTGACCCGCGCGGCCGTGCTGGTGGAAGTGAACCGTGACTACGTCACCGCATCTCGCGTGGCGGGGGCCGGGGCGATGCGCCAGATGTTCGTCAACATTCTTCCTAACTGTCTTGCGCCGCTGATTGTTCAGGCGTCGCTTGGCTTCTCTAACGCCATTCTCGATATGGCCGCGCTTGGCTTCCTGGGTATGGGTGCGCAGCCGCCAACACCGGAGTGGGGCACCATGCTCTCTGATGTGTTGCAGTTCGCGCAAAGTGCCTGGTGGGTCGTGACCTTCCCGGGTCTGGCGATCCTGCTGACGGTGCTGGCATTTAACCTGATGGGTGACGGTCTGCGTGACGCGCTCGATCCCAAACTGAAGCAGTAAGAGGCTCGAGATGGCGTTATTAAATGTAGACAAATTATCTGTACATTTCGGCGACGTTGGCGCCGAATTCCGAGCCGTAGACCGCATCAGCTACAGTGTGAATCAGGGCGAAGTGGTGGGGATTGTCGGGGAATCTGGCTCTGGTAAGTCTGTCAGTTCACTGGCGATTATGGGGTTGATTGACTACCCTGGCCGCGTGATGGCGGAAAGCCTGGAGTTTAATGGCCGTGACCTGAAACGCATCTCTGAGAAAGAGCGTCGGCAGCTGGTGGGTGCCGAAGTGGCGATGATCTTCCAGGACCCAATGACCAGCCTCAACCCGTGCTATACCGTCGGCTACCAGATTATGGAAGCCATTAAGGTGCATCAGGGCGGCAACAAGAAAACCCGCATTCAGCGGGCAATTGACCTGCTGACGCAGGTGGGTATTCCCGACCCGGCCTCACGCCTCGATGTGTATCCGCACCAGCTGTCCGGCGGGATGAGCCAGCGCGTGATGATCGCCATGGCGATAGCCTGTCGTCCGAAGCTGTTGATTGCCGATGAACCGACAACTGCGCTGGATGTGACTATTCAGGCGCAGATCATCGAACTGCTGCTGGAGCTACAGCAGAAAGAAAATATGGCGTTGGTGTTGATTACGCATGACCTGGCTTTGGTGGCGGAAGCAGCACACAAAATTATCGTGATGTATGCTGGTCAGGTAGTGGAAACCGGGGCCGCGCATGATATTTTCCGCGCGCCTCGCCATCCGTACACCCAGGCATTGTTGCGCGCGTTGCCGGAGTTTGCGCAGGATAAAGCGCGTCTGGCCTCGTTGCCGGGCGTGGTGCCGGGTAAATACGACCGTCCGAACGGTTGTCTGTTGAACCCGCGCTGCCCGTATGCCACAGATACATGCCGTAGCGTGGAACCTGAGCTGAACATTCTGGGCAATGGTCGCCAGTCGAAATGCCACTACCCACTTGATGATGCCGGGAGGCCCACACTATGAGTACGCATGAGGCCACCACGCAACAGCCTCTGTTGCTGGCCACCGATCTGAAAAAATACTATCCGGTGAAGAAAGGGCTATTCGCTCCGGAACGTCTAGTGAAAGCACTGGATGGCGTCTCGTTTACCCTTGAGCGTGGCAAAACGCTGGCAGTAGTGGGTGAATCTGGCTGCGGCAAGTCAACGCTGGGCCGCCTGCTGACGATGATTGAAACCCCTACCGGCGGTGAGCTGTATTATCAGGGGCAGGACTTGCTCAAGCATGACCCGCAGGCGCAGAAGCTGCGTCGGCAAAAAATCCAGATTGTGTTCCAGAACCCGTACGGTTCGCTGAACCCGCGTAAGAAAGTGGGGCAGATTCTGGAGGAGCCGTTGCAGATCAACACCAGCTTAAGCAAAGAGCAGCGACGTGAAAAAGCGCTGGCGATGATGGCGAAAGTCGGCCTGAAAACCGAGCACTACGATCGCTATCCGCACATGTTCTCCGGCGGCCAACGTCAGCGTATTGCCATCGCCCGCGGTCTGATGCTCGACCCGGACGTGGTGATTGCCGACGAACCGGTCTCCGCGCTGGACGTTTCCGTGCGTGCACAGGTGCTGAACCTGATGATGGATCTGCAGCAGGATCTGGGTCTGTCCTATGTCTTTATCTCCCACGACCTGTCGGTGGTGGAACATATTGCCGATGAAGTGATGGTGATGTATTTAGGTCGCTGCGTGGAGAAAGGCACCAAAGATCAGATCTTCAACAATCCGCGTCATCCGTACACCCAGGCGCTGCTCTCCGCGACGCCGCGTCTGAACCCGGACGACCGTCGTGAGCGTATCAAGCTGACCGGCGAGCTGCCAAGCCCGCTGAATCCGCCGCCGGGCTGCGCGTTCAACGCCCGCTGCCGTCGTCGCTTTGGTCCTTGTACCCAGCTACAGCCACAGCTTAAAGATTACGGCGGTCAGTTGGTGGCGTGCTTTGCCGTAGATCAGGATGAGAATCCGCAGCAATAAGCGTGGGTTATGACCCAATAACCGGAGCCTTGTGCTCCGTTTTTTTTATATTTCGTTTTTACTTCCACAATGTGAGTCCATTGGCAGAACATTATTCCACAGCGTCTAGAATGTAGTCAGATTATTGAGCGTCACAGAAATATCTACTTCGCAGTTGCTAACTACCTGGAGCAAATGTGGTCACGATACGCTGGGATATTAAAACAATTGATCGCTTGTCTATGGTTGAGGATGTCCTGAAGGAGTTTTCCTGCTGTGATATCAATATCATCTCAATGAAAGTGACGGCTGGCCGGATCCTGATTAAATCCTGGTGCCGTCAGTTGCAGGATATTTCCTGTGTACAATCCTGCTTAAGCCAGCGAGCCGATATTATTAACGTCGCTTACCTTTGCGAAGAGATAAGCGAACTGTCGATGCCTGAACCAGAACGTCCACGCTATTTTTCGGACATTATTTGTAGCAGCCAGAGCATGCAGGCACTGATTGAAAAGGCGATTAGAATTGCGGACAGCAAATATACCGTCCTGATCCGTGGCGAAACCGGGACCGGTAAAGAACTGTTAGCCCGGGCAATCCATAATTCTGGCCAGCGCAGCTTTTATCCCTTTATTCCGGTTAACTGCTCCGCATTACCCGAGTCGCTGATGGAAAGTGAATTTTTCGGCTATGAAAAAGGGGCTTTCAGTGGTGCGGACGGTAAAGGTAAAAAAGGGCTGTTTGAAATGGCCGATAAAGGTACCCTTTTTCTGGATGAATTTGGCGAGATGCCGCTGAATTTACAGGCCAAATTATTGCGTGTACTTCAGGATGGTGGGATTCGCCGCGTGGGTGGGGCGCAGATTATTCCGGTTAACGTGCGTATTATTGTGGCAACCAACGCCAATCTGGAAGATATGGTCGAGCAACGCCTGCTGCGCGCCGACCTCTATTATCGAATTAACGTACTCTCCCTTACTATTCCTCCGTTACGGGAACGTCCGCAGGACCTCAGCCTGTTGATCCGCCACTTTGTGCAGAAATACGCGAAAGAATTTCAGCGCCGGTTAATCCTGGATAAAGCCTGCTTTGATGCTATGCATCATCACGGCTGGCCGGGGAACGTGCGCGAATTGGAAAACACCATCATTCGTCTGATGTTGATGGCAGAATCTGATGTGATTACCCGAGAAGATTTGGGAATAGTGGAGATGTCGTCAGGTAAACAGATTCATGCCGAGCGACCTTTTAAACAGCAGGTTCAGTGCGCTGAGCGTCAGTTGATTGAACAGATGGTAGAAGAGAATGTCTCGTCGCGGCATATTGCCAAAGCGCTGGGCGTATCGCATACAACGGTGCTGAATAAAATTCGTAGTTATCAGCTGGAGAGTGTGAATTAAGCGCCGTCAGGGGTGTGACGGCGCTGTCATCGGGTTATTCAATCCGTTACTCAATCAGCTTCAACAACGGTGACAGGCACAGCAAAATTCCGTACAGCAGGATAAGCCATGTTTTTACTCCGCGCAGTTTTTCTAGCTGTGCGACTTTATAAATCAGGAAGAACGGAATAATGCACGAGACGATACCGTAAAGTGGGCTTCCTAACTGGAAGAACACCAGCACTGATACGCGGAATGATACCCAAATCACCAATGTGGTCACGATAAAGGCGCAAATTCCCAGCGTCAGCACCAGTGGGTTAATTTTCTCAACGTTGATCACACGACCCATTACGTTAAGAATAATACCCTTCATGGCCTCGTGGAATCCCAGATAAATACCGAAAAATGCCGTCAGTACGGCAAAAATATTCAACACTGTGGAAGTGATATGAATAATTTGCCCCGGGATCACCTGAGCTGCCAGTGCCAGCGCGGAAATATTTTGTTCGAAGGCTGATACCGCTTCTTCATGGCTAATGGAGAAGGTAAAGGAAAATGAGAAGAACAGGATCACCGCAATCAACGTAATATAACTGATGCGGTGGGTGCGAATGACCATACGTGTTGCTAATACCCGGTCTGATACTCGTTTGCGGTAGGCGATATTCATAGGATTCAGCACCTGAATAAACACCGCCGAGAAAAAACAGAACGGGATGGTTAGCAAGACATCGCGGAAGAAGACCCCCGCCTCAGGAAATGCGCTGATATTGCTGAAGTTCCAATGGGGAACCATCGCAAAGCCAAACACGATGATGATACCCACTTTTACCACCACCATCGGGCCGGAGATTTTGAATAGCAGCTTTTCCCCGCCGGAGGCAATGGCAACCAGCACCGCAAAGATCGCGACTTTGTAGATGATCGACTGTGAAAGGTCGGTATCGGTGAGCCCGAAGGTTTTGATATAGGACGCACTGTCAAAAACAACGGATAATGAATAGATAAATATTCCGTGGATAATCATCAGGAAATAGATGACGCCGAGAAATACGCCCCAGTTCTTTCCTAAGTAGTGACTAATAATATCGGTATAGTCATTACAAGTTTCACTTTCAGAGAGCGTTTTTAAATAAATATCCTGCACAATATAGGTGGCGGGATAGGCAATAATAAAGGCGACAATAAATACCCAAATACCGGTTAAGCCAATTTGTACTGGCATCAGCACTGTTCCGGCGCCAATCGCCATGCCGATGCAGAGTAATACCCAGCCAAAATCGTATTTTGTAAAAGGTAGCTTTGTTGAGAAGGATGCGGCGGTTGCTGTAGTGTTGCTTAATTGTAATGTGTTGTCCTGCATAGAACCCCCTGCCGAAAATACGCGCTTTTCCCGGGAAAGGAATTACGCGTATAGCCAGGCTGTTGTACCTTGATTCTCAACGGCCTGAGCCGATCTGCGTCGGTTCAGGCCGTAATAGTCAGAATGTTGCCTTTCTGATGGAGTGTTCAAGGTCGTTAATAATATCTTCTGGATCTTCAAGACCAACAGAAAGACGGATAAGTCCGTCGGTAATACCTGCTTTGAGCCGTTCCTCTGGCGCAACGGGCGAATGTGTCATAGACGCTGGGTGCTGAATGAGGGTTTCGGTATCACCGAGACTGACCGCGAGGAGGCACAATTCTACAGAATTGATCATCCGTCTGCCAGCCTCGAGGCCGCCGGCGATTTCGAAGCTGATAATTCCACCCGGTAGGCTCATCTGGCGTTTACCCAGCTCATACTGCGGGTGTGAAGGCAGGCCAGGGTAATACACGCGGGTAATGGCCGGATGTCCTTCCAGGAAACGAGCAATTTTTAACGCGTTTTCACAGTGGCGCTCCATACGGACGCCCAGCGTTTTAACGCCGCGCAGCGTCAGCCAGGCGTTGAACGGACTCATGCAGCCGCCGGTGATATCTTTCAGCCCGACGAATCGTGCCTGGTCGATAAATTCCTGCTTGCCAACAATCACACCGCCAATTACGTCCCCGTGACCATTGATGTATTTGGTCACGCTGTGTACCACGATGTCGGCACCCAACAGCAGAGGTTGCTGGCAGTAGGGTGACATAAAGGTGTTATCCACGACCAGCAATGCGCCCTGTTGATGGGCGATCCCGGCGACCGTTTCAATATCAACCAGCGAGAGCGTTGGGTTCGCTGGCGTTTCGATATATACCACTTTGGTTTCCGGGCGCATGGCCGCGCGGATTTCTTCCGGCTTGGCGGCGTCAACAAAGCTGACGTTAATGCCGAACTTCGGCAAGCTGTGTGACAGGAAAGCGTGAGTACAGCCATAAATGGCGCTGGCGGAAACGATATGGTCGCCCTGCTGGCACAGGGTCAGCAACGAGGTGGTGATGGCTGAAATACCGGATGCAGTTGCCAGCGCAGCGTCGCCTTTTTCCAGCACCGCCAGCTTTTTCTCCAGCGCGTCGGTGGTGGGGTTTCCCAGACGGGTATAGATGTAGCCGGGTTCTTCAAGCGCAAAGCGGGCGGCGCCCTGTTCAGCACTGTCAAAAACGAAGGTTGACGTCTGGAAAATAGGCGTACTGAGCGCGCCAGTGGAAGGGTCGGGCTGTTGGCCCGCATGAACGATCTGGGTATTGAATCCGTAAGCACGACAGTCAGACATGATATCTCCTTTAATTCGGATCAGAACAGCTCACACTCAAATAGCAATAGCTGTGCCAGAAAATTAAGGTTTAAATATCAATGAATTAGATTGTTTTTGTTTCAGGGGGGCGTCAGAAAAGTTGCCAGCTGGCAAAAAACTTTCCAGCGGTTAGCGGATTTATTAAGCCTTAATTGCGAGGCCTTACGCAGACTGGATTATGCTGGGGTGATGGGGTGGATGTGTTGCCGTAGAATCAAAAACAAGCCGGGATGACCCGGTGAGGCGCAATGTTGCGGGGGCTTGATCCCCGGCGGCATCGGTTGCTGGAAAGAGAAAACCCCCGCACGTTGTTCGGTAAAAACCTGGCAACAAAACGGGGGCTAACTTGAACCTCAACAACTCAAGAATAGCCGTGAACAGTTGCCATTGCAACACAGGCGGCTATATGACGCTCGCACAGTTAGGCGTGGCTTTCTGGCACGATTTAGCGGCTCCAATCATCGCTGGCACTATTGCCAGCCTGATTGTGGGCTGGTTGCGTAACAGGAAGTAATGCGCTTTGTGGGTGTTTGGCTGCTGTGATGGCAACATGCGCCCGAACCGGGCCGCAGGGGTTAACCTTGCGGCCTTTTTCGTCTTTATGTCGATAACTTTCCACGCCAGGCGTCAAACCTGCGGCGATAATACGCGATGGGAAGTTTTCAGATAGCGCCTCTCTTAATGACGCTATGATCGGGTATACTCTGACGGCAGTTTTGTCTATCCATGGAGAGTCAGTTTGCGTGTCAGTCGCTCGTTAACAATTAAGCAGATGGCGATGGTTGCGGCCGTAGTCATGGTGTTTGTTTTTATTTTTTGCACCGTTTTGCTGTTTCATCTGGTACAGCAGAACCGCTATAACACGGCTACGCAACTGGAAAGTATCGCTCGCTCTGTCCGTGAGCCCCTGTCGGCCACCATCCTGAAAGGGGATATCCCCGAAGCGGAGACGATTTTACGACGCATTCAGCCTGCGGGCGTAGTCAGTCGCGCCGATGTGGTGCTACCGAATCAGTTTCAGGCTCTGCGGATGAGCTTTATTCCCGAACGTTCGGTCCCGGTGACGGTGACTCGCCTGTTCGAGTTGCCGGTGCAGATCTCGCTGCCGGTCTATTCCCTGGAGCGCTCAGCCAACCCGCAGCCGCTGGCCTATCTGGTGCTGCAGGCGGATTCGTATCGTATGTACAAATTCGTGATGAGTACGCTCTCAACGTTAGTGACCATTTACTTACTTTTATCTCTGATCCTGACGGTGGCGATTTCCTGGTGCATTAACCGATTGATTATTCACCCATTACGTAAAATTGCACGAGAACTGAATGAGATCCCTCAGCAGGCGTTAATGGGTTACCAACTAACGCTGCCGCGCCTGCATCAGGATGATGAGATTGGTATGCTGGTGCGCAGTTACAACCTGAATCAGCAACTGGTGCAGCGCCACAGTGAAGAACAAAGCGACTATTCAATGCGTTATCCGGTCTCCGATCTGCCCAATAAGACGTTTTTAATGGGGTTGTTGGAACAGGTTGTATCCCGTAAGCAAACGACGGCATTGATGATTGTCACCTGCGAAACGCTGCGGGATACCGCAGGCGTACTGAGCGAAACCCAGCGGGAAATCCTGTTGCTGACAGTGGTTGAAAAACTCAAGTCGGTGCTGGCGCCCAGAATGGTGCTTACCCAGGTGAGCGGCTACGACTTCGCCATTATTGCGCATGGCGTGAAGGAGCCCTGGCATGCCATTACATTAGGTCAGCAAGTACTCACTATCATTAATGAGCGGTTACCTATTCACGGCATCCAACTGCGCCCCAACTGCAATATTGGGGTGGCGATGTTTTATGGCGACTTAACCGCAGAACAACTTTACAGCCGCGCACTCTCTGCCGCACTCACCTCTCGGCGGAAAGGTAAAAATCAGATTCAATTCTTTGACCCGCAGCAAATGGAAGAAGCTCAACAGCGTTTGACGGAAGAGAACGACATTCTTACCGCGCTGGACAACCAGCAATTTGCGCTGTGGATGCAGCCGCAGGTGGAGATCACCAGCGGCAAGGTCCTGAGTGCGGAAGCGCTGTTACGGATGCAGCAGCCGGATGGAAGCTGGGAACTGCCGGAAGGGTTAATCGACAGGATTGAATCCTGTGGTCTGATGATTACTGTCGGGTACTGGGTACTGGAGGAATCCTGCCGCCAGCTTGCTGCCTGGCAGGAGCGCGGCCTGATGCTTCCGCTGTCGGTGAATCTTTCTGCACTGCAGTTAATGCACCCTAATATGGTGTCGGACCTGCTGGAACTGTTAAACCGGTATCGTGTGAAGCCCGGCACGCTGATTCTTGAAGTCACCGAAAGCCGGCATATTGATGATCCCAACGCGGCCGTCGCTATTTTGCGCCCGCTGCGTAATGCGGGAGTGCGTATTGCGTTGGATGACTTTGGTATGGGCTACGCTGGCTTACGCCAGTTGCAGCACATGAAGTCGCTGCCGGTCGATGTGCTCAAAATCGATAAGATGTTTGTCGATGGCGTGCCTGAGGATTGCAGCATGATCACGGCGATTATTCAGTTGGCTCATAGCCTCGATCTGCAGATGATTGCCGAAGGTGTCGAAACCGAAGCACAACGTGAGTGGTTGGCGCAGGCGGGCGTGGAAGTGGCGCAGGGATTCTTATTTGCCCGTCCAGTTCCGGCAGATATCTTCGAAGAATGCTATTTAACGAAGTAATGAGCTGATTACAAAAGTTAAAAAAGGGTGCGCTTGTGCGAGCCAGCTCAAAATTTTTAACATTTTTGTATCAATTATGATCTTTGTACATTTCTGTCATGTTGTGTGGGTGTTACTTTAGGGCCGCAGGTTAAATAAAACCTTACAAGACCTGTGGTTTTTACTTTAAGGACACCCTATGAAAACCTCAATATTTAAAAGCCTTTACTTTCAGGTCCTGACAGCGATTGCCATCGGTATTCTCCTTGGCCATTACTACCCTGAATTAGGCGCCCAAATGAAACCGCTTGGCGACGCGTTCGTTAAGCTCATTAAGATGGTCATCGCTCCCGTTATCTTCTGTACTGTCGTTACCGGCATTGCAGGCATGGAAAGTATGAAAGCAGTAGGCCGCACGGGTGCGGTTGCACTGCTTTATTTTGAAGTAGTCAGTACGATTGCGCTGATCATCGGTCTTATCATCGTCAACGTGGTGCAACCCGGTGCCGGGATGAACGTCGATCCGGCAACGCTGGATGCCAAAGCAGTAGCGATTTATGCTGAGCAGGCAAAAGACCAGGGGATCGTGGGCTTCCTGATGGATATTATCCCGGGTAGCGTCATTGGCGCGTTCGCCAGCGGCAACATCCTGCAGGTATTGCTGTTCGCGGTGATGTTTGGTTTTGCGCTGCACCGTCTGGGCAGCAAAGGCCAAATGATTTTCAACGTGATTGAAAGCTTCTCGCAGGTCATTTTCGGCATCATCAACATGATCATGCGCCTGGCGCCAATCGGTGCTTTCGGGGCCATGGCCTTTACCATCGGTAAATATGGCGTCGGTACACTAGTACAGCTGGGGCAGTTGATTATCTGCTTCTACATCACCTGTATTCTGTTTGTGGTGGTGGTGCTGGGATCTATTGCCCGTGCAACCGGCTTTAGCATCTTCAAATTCATCCGCTATATCCGTGAAGAACTGCTGATTGTTCTGGGCACATCTTCTTCCGAGTCCGCGCTGCCGCGTATGCTCGATAAGATGGAAAAGCTGGGCTGTCGGAAGTCGGTGGTCGGGTTGGTTATCCCTACCGGTTACTCGTTTAATCTTGATGGCACATCAATATATCTGACGATGGCGGCGGTGTTTATCGCCCAGGCAACAAACAGCCATATGGATATCTTCCATCAGATAACCTTGTTGGTGGTGCTGCTGCTCTCTTCAAAAGGGGCTGCGGGTGTGACCGGAAGCGGCTTTATTGTACTGGCGGCGACGATCTCCGCCGTGGGTCATTTGCCGATTGCCGGTCTGGCGTTGATTCTTGGTATTGACCGCTTCATGTCTGAAGCACGTGCGCTGACCAACCTGATTGGTAACGGCGTGGCAACAGTTGTTGTTGCTAAATGGGTGAAAGAGTTGGATAGCAAAAAGCTGGATGACACGCTGAATAATCGTGCGCCGGATGGCAAAACGCACGATTTATCCTCTTAATCTCGTCACTTATGCCCGTAGTCCCTTGTAGGGCTACGGGCACCTGCGCATAATTACCCCCTGTACCTGAAGCCGTCGATCCGATGGCTTCGGGATTTTTTCACTTCTTCCGTGACATTTTTATGTTTTCGCGGTCTAACACGAAGTGTTTTAACGTCATATTCAGAGAGTCCTTTCCAGGGCTGTCTTTTTATTACCAGGATTGTTGATCAGGGGTTCACATGCAGGGCACAAAAATTCGACTTTTAGCGGGCAGCTTGCTGATGATGGCCTCTGCCGGCTATGTGCAGGCAGATGCGCTCCAGCCTGACCCGGCGTGGCAACAGGGTACGCTGGCAAACGGTTTACAGTGGCAAGTGTTGGCCACCCCCCAGCGCCCCAGCGACCGTATCGAGGTTCGCCTGCTGGTTAATACCGGTTCACTCACCGAGAGTACACAACAGAGTGGTTTCAGCCATGCGATCCCGCGTATCGCGCTGACGCAAAGCGGTGGCCTTGATGCCACGCAAGCCCGTTCACTGTGGCAGCAGGGGTTCGATCCCAAGCGTCCCATGCCGCCTGTTATTGTTTCCTATGATTCCACGCTATATAACCTCAGCTTGCCCAATAACCGTAACGACCTGCTGAAAGAGTCGCTCTCTTATCTGGCGAATATCTCCGGCAAGCTGACTATCACGCCAGAAACCATCAACCATGCGCTGAGCAGCGAAGATATGGTGACAACCTGGCCGATGGATACCAAAGAAGGCTGGTGGCGCTATCGCCTGAAGGGATCGACACTGTTAGGTCACGATCCCGCCGATCCACTGAAAACTCCGGTCGATGCTGAGAAAATTCAGTCGTTTTACCAGAAATGGTATACCCCGGACGCGATGACGCTGATTATCGTCGGTAACGTTGACGCGCGCAGCGTGGCTGAGCAAATCAACAAAACCTTTGGCGAATTAAAAGGTAAGCGTGAGACACCGGCCCCGGTACCGACGCTCTCTCCACTACGCGCTGAAGCGGTGAGCATTATGACCGATGCGGTACGCCAGGATCGCCTCTCCATCATGTGGGATACGCCGTGGCAACCGATTCGTGAATCTGCCGCGCTGTTGCGCTACTGGCGTGCTGATTTAGCCCGTGAAGCGCTGTTCTGGCACATTCAGCAGACGCTAACCAGGAACAATGCGAAAGACATCGGCCTGGGCTTTGACTGTCGGGTACTGTTCCTGCGTGCGCAGTGCGCCATCAACGTGGAGTCACCGAATGATAAGCTGAATGCGAATCTGGGTACGGTGGCGCGTGAGCTGGCGAAAGTGCGTGATAAGGGCCTGCCGGAAGACGAGTTTAACGCGCTGGTGGCACAAAAAAATCTTGAACTGCAGAAGCTGTTTGCTACCTATGGCCGAACCGATACCGATATTTTGATCAGCCAGCGTCTGCGCTCACTGCAAAATCAGGTGGTGGATATCGCGCCGGAGCAGTACCAGCGTTTACGCCAGAACTTCCTCAACGGTTTGACCGTAGAAATGTTGAATCAGGACCTGCGCCAGCAACTGTCGCAAGAAATGGCACTCATTCTGCTGCAGCCGAAGGGTGAGCCGGAATTCAATATGAAGGATCTGCAGGCGACGTGGGATGCCATCATGGCACCTGTTACCGCTGCGGCAGTGTCGGTTGAAACCGATGAGACTCATCCTGAAGTGACGGATATTCCGCCGGTACAGTAGAGGGTATCGTAACCTGTAGGCCGGGCAAGCGAAGCGCCCCCGGCGTACCCAATGCCGGATGCGGCGTTAACGCCTTATCCGGCCTACAAGAACAATAAGTTACTGCGGCATGGCATCGCGCGGAATAATCGCCCCGCGATGCTGAATCACTGTGCTTGCCGTCAGGTGACCGCGTTTGGCGGCTTCTGCGGCATCACCACCGGTTAAGCGTACGGCAAGATACCCGGCGCTGAACGAATCGCCCGCTGCGGTGGTATCTATCACTTTCTCTTTCGGCAGTTTTACCGCCGGTACATCAATGAGCTCTTCGCCATTGATGGACACCAGGCACGAGTCTGCGCCGCGCTTCACCACCACTTCCTCTACGCCAGCCGCGTGGGTGCGAGCAATCACTTCAGCAACGGGTTTTTCACCCCACAGCGCGTCTTCATCATCCAGCGTCAGGAACGCGATATTGGTGCACTCCAGCATCTGCTGATACACCTGCTGAGTCTCTTCTTTACTGCTCCACAGGCGCGGACGGTAGTTGTTATCAAAAATGACTTTTCCACCGTTGGCACGGCATTCGCGTAGCAACAAAATCAGTTTCTCGCGGCTGGACGGGCTTAAGATCGCCAGGCTTATGCCGCTCAGATACAGGTAGTCGAATGTCGCCAGCTCTTCGCAAATGGCGGCTGATTGTTCACTCTCCAGCCAAAACTTGGCCGCAGCTTCATTACGCCAGTAGTAGAAGGTGCGTTCGCCAGTGCTGTCTGTCTCAATGTAATAGAGACCCGGAAGGCGGTTTTCCATACGCTGCGTTAATGAGGTATCGACATTTTCACCGTGCCAGGAATCCAGCATCTGTTGGCTGAAACTGTCCGTGCCCAGCGCCGTGACATAATGTACAGAAAGGGCCGCAGAATCGACCTGACGGGCGATATAAACGGATGTATTCAACGTGTCGCCACCGAAACCGCGCTGAACGTCTGCGCCTTTCTGTGACAGTTCAATCATGCATTCGCCAATCACGGCAATCTTGCTGGACATAGTCGTAACCTGCTCTGAAAAAATTAACGGTAGTGTGCGCTGTGGGTGTTAAGTGGTCAACTATATTAAAACATCGTTCCATTAATTTTTTGAGCCAACGCGTATTCTGCGCGATTTTTTGCTGCCTGGTTTTTATTTTGCGATGTGCTGAGCGTAAAGTTCTGCGCCTGAGCGCCGATAACCTTTGACGAGTCCGGTCAGTCACACTCTTATTTACAGGACATCTCAGATGATAAAGCAGGTTACCCAGCAGCTCATTACGCCTGATGCGAGTATAGAAAGCTTGCTGGAGAGACGCTATTGGCTGCAGTGCGAGCGTGCTTACACCTACCAGCCGATTTACCAGACTAATGGGCGGCTGATGGCCGTTGAACTACTGACAGTGGTGAGCCATTCTGATAATCCTTCCCAACGTCTAGCGCCAGACCGCTATTTTGCCGAAATAGCGGTACGTCATCGTATTGAAGTCGTGAAGGAGCAACTTCAGCAGCTCCAGCTGAAAAGCGACTTTTTCAGAGCCCACGACCTGCTGGCATCGGTGAACGTCGATGGTCCGACGCTGCTGGCGATGCGCCAGGATCCCGACATACTGAAAATCATTGAATGCCTGCCGTGGCTGCGCTTTGAACTGGTGGAGCATATTCGCTTACCGAAGGGATCGTCATTTGCCTCAATGTGCGAGTTTGGTCCGCTTTGGCTGGATGACTTTGGCACCGGGATGGCAAATTTCTCCGCCCTGAGCGAAGTCAGCTACGACTACATTAAGGTGGCGCGGGATCTGTTTATTATGCTGCGCCAGACGCCGGAGGGCCGGAATCTGTTCACGCTGCTGCTACAGCTGATGAATCGCTATTGCCGTGGGGTGATCGTTGAAGGTGTGGAAACCCTGGAAGAGTGGCGCGACGTGCAAAACTCGCCGGCGTTTGCCGCGCAGGGCTATTTTCTCTCTCGTCCGGTTCCCCTGGATACACTTGAAGAGGTGATACTGTCGCTTTGATGTTGGTGTTATCTGCCTCCTTTTAACCCTGCTGGACTATCTTTAGGACAGGCAAGGAAGAAAGTAAGGAGGTAAAAGATGACGAAAGCAGGCAAAATAACCCTATCCATACTAGGGGTTTTCTTGTTGTTGATCGTCGTACTCATCATTGTGATTGCGACATTTGACTGGAACCGGCTCAAACCGACCATCAACCAGAAAGTCTCTACTGAACTTAACCGACCCTTCGCGATACGCGGTGATTTGGGCGTGGTCTGGGAACGCCAGAAGCAGGAAACTGGCTGGCGAAGCTGGGTTCCGTGGCCGCACATTCATGCGGAGGATATTATCCTCGGCAACCCGCCGGATATCCCTGACATCACCATGGTGCATCTCCCGCGTGTTGAAGCCACACTCGCGCCGCTGGCGTTGCTGACCAAAACGGTCTGGTTACCGTGGGTTAAGTTGGTGAAACCGGATGCGCGGCTTATCCGCTTGTCGGAGAAAAATAACAATTGGACCTTTACCCTCGCGGGGAGTGAAAACCCCGATCCTAATGCTCCGCCGTCTGCTTGGTCATTTCGACTTGATAACATTCTGTTCGACCAGGGACGCATCGCCATTAACGATAAGGTGACGAAGTCGGAGATTGAGATCCTGGTTGATCCGCTGGGTAAACCGTTGCCCTTTAGCGAAGTGACCGGCGCAAAAGGTAAAGAAAGCAACGCTCGCGTCGAGGACTACGTGTTTGGTTTGAAAGCGCAAGGTCGATATAACGGTGAACCGCTAAGTGGTAGCGGGAAAATAGGCGGAATGCTGGCGCTGCGAGGCGAAGGAACACCGTTCCCGATTCAGGCTGATTTCCGTTCGGGCAATACGCGCGTAGCGTTTATCGGCACGATAAACGATCCGATGAATATGGGCGGGGCGGATCTGCGGCTTAAATTCTCGGGAGATTCGCTCGGGGATTTGTACGATTTGACCGGCGTTCTGCTGCCGGATACACCCCCCTTTGAAACTGACGGGCGACTGGTGGCCAAAATAGGTAGCGGGAAATCTTCCGTGTTTACTTATCGTGATTTTAATGGCCGCATCGGCGACAGCGATATTCACGGCACGCTTACTTACACCACAGACCTGCCGCGCCCAAAACTGGAGGGCGACGTTGAGTCGCGCCAGCTGCGGCTGGCGGATTTAGGGCCGCTGATTGGCGTGGATTCAGGAAAAGGTGCACAACGGGCCAAACAATCTGAACAACGCAAAGGTGAGAAGAATGTTCAGCCCGCGGATAAAGTCTTGCCCTACGACCGTTTCGAAACCGATAAATGGAACGTTATGGACGCTGACGTACGTTTCAAAGGGCAACGCATTGAGCACGGTAGCAGCCTGCCGGTAAGCGATCTCTCCGCTCATATCATCCTGAACAATGCCGACCTGCAACTGAAGCCGCTGAAATTTGGCCTGGCGGGAGGCAGCATCGTCTCCCGTATTCATCTGGAAGGGGATAAAAAGCCTATGCAGGGCCGGGCGACTATCCAGGCGCGTCGTTTGAAGCTGAAGGAACTGATGCCGGATGTGGAACTGATGCAGAAAACGCTTGGTGAAATGAACGGTGACGCTGAGTTTCGTGGGAGCGGGAATTCGGTGGCTGCGCTGCTCGGAAACAGTAATGGCAACCTGAAGTTGTTGATGAACGACGGGTTGATCAGTCGAAACCTGATGGAAATAGTGGGGCTGAATTTGGGCAACTATATCGTCGGACAGATATTTGGTGATGACGAAGTGCGAGTGAACTGTGCGGCGGCGAATCTGGATATCGTCAATGGCGTTGCGCGCCCGCAAATTTTTGCTTTTGATACCGAAAATGCGGTCATCAATGTTACCGGAACAGCAAGTTTTGCCTCTGAACAGCTGGATTTAACCGTCGATCCGGAGAGTAAAGGCATTCGTATTATTACGCTGCGTTCACCGCTGTATGTTCGCGGAACATTCAAAAACCCGCAGGCCGGAGTGAAAGCAGGGCCGTTGATTGCGCGTGGAGCCGTTGCCGCGGCACTGGCAACGCTCGTCACACCGGCTGCCGCCCTGCTGGCACTGATCTCACCGTCAGAAGGTGAGGCCAATCAGTGCCGGACGATTTTGTCGCAAATGAAGAAGTGATGTCTGGCCGGATGTTTACCCGGCCTGGATTTCATGCTCAACGTAGGCCGGATAAGGTGGTTACACCGCCATCCGGCAAAAGAATCACAACGACTGATGACGCGTCTCGTGGGTTAACAGCAGCGCGATCAGCGTTAATGCTGCCATCGAGGCCAGATAAATCCCGACGGCCGGCAGGCCATAGTTGCCCTGTAGCCATGCGGCGATATAAGGGGCCACAGATGCACCGAGAATTGATGAAACGTTATACGAGAACGACGCGCCCGTGTAGCGCACCTCGGTCGGGAACAGCTCCGGCAGCAGCGCGCCCATCGGGCCGAAGGTCAGTCCCATCAGGCTCAGCCCCAGCAGTAAGAAGACAAAGACCAGCGCCGGACTGCCAGAACCCAGCAATGGTTTAAAGGCGAACAGGGCAAACAGAATAATAAGCGTGGTGATGATGAGCATACTCTTGCGGCGACCAAACGCGTCGGCCAGCAGTCCGGCAACCGGAACCATCACACCAAAGCCAATTACTGCCATCATCAGCATCCACAGGACTTCATTACGTGGTAAGCCAAGGCCCACAGGGGCGGCGGCAGTACTGAAGGTCATTGAGTAGACGGTCATGATATAGAACAGCGTATAGGTCGCCAGCATGATAAACGTACCGAGGATCGTGACGCGAACGTGTTTTGTCAGCAGGGTACCCAGTGGAATCTTGACCTGCTTTTTCGCCGCAGCGACTTTGGCGAATACCGGGGACTCATGCAGTGAGACGCGAACGTACAGGCCGATAATCACCAGCACCGCCGAGGCAATAAACGGTACGCGCCAGCCCCAGCTCATAAACTGCTCATCGGTCAGCAGCCAGGAGAGCAGCAGAAACGTGCCGTTGGCAAAGAAGAAGCCGATCGGTGCGCCCAACTGCGGGAAAGACCCGTACAGCGCCCGCTTGCGTGGTGGAGCATTTTCTGTGGCCAGCAGCGCAGCCCCGCCCCATTCACCGCCGAGACCCAAACCCTGACCAAAACGCGCCAGCGCCAGCAGGATCGGGGCAAAAATCCCAATCGTCGCGTAACCCGGTAACAGGCCGATGATCACCGTCGAGATCCCCATGGTCAGCAGCGAGGCAACCAGCGTGACCTTACGCCCGACGCGGTCGCCGAAATGCCCAAACACTGCCGAGCCGATCGGCCGCGCCACAAAGGCGATAGCAAAGGTGGCGAGAGACTGCAGCGTGGCTGCTGCCGGGTCGCCCTGCGGGAAGAAGATGTGGGGGAAAACGATCACCGCGGCGGTCGCGTAAATATAGAAGTCGAAGAACTCAATGGCGGTGCCGATGAGTGAGGCGACGACGACTTTATTGCGCGAATTGACCGGGGTATGTTCCTGTTCGTTGTCGAGCGTTGTGGCGGTTGCTTGCATAATATTTTCTTATTTTTTGTCGAACGAACGGTCATATTACGCACAGCAAAAGAGACATTTCAATCTGTAACAAAGGTTGCGCTTGGTCAAAAATAAGGCAAAAAGGGGATAATATTTAGGCCGGAGATTTCGCTTCTATGAAATGCTTCACATAATTTAAAACTTGGATGATAAAACTGGTTTTAGGTTAAATAAAAGTTACGGGTTGGATTTATTCACTGAATCGGTGAGAGTGGGTGGCATTATACTTGCCGGATAAGCGTAGCGCCATCCGGCAATTCACAACTAATCCGGTGGTGGCTATTGCGTTTTCCCCGGCATCAGTGGGTCATCTTTGTATTCCGCGGTGGCTATCCAGGCGGCGCAGAACAGGGTCAGGCGGGCGAAGAAGTAGAAGAATGCCATTAGACCTAATACCGAGCCAAACGCCGCGCCTGACGGGGATTGCACCAGCGACGGCAGCGTGTAAGTCATAATAATTTTGATTGCTTCAAAGCCAAAGGCCGCAATAAAGGTACCGCGAATGAGTGCCTTTTTACGTGGGCGATGACGCGGGAGCCGCCAGAAAATCCAGAAGAACAGCAGATAGTTGGCGAAAATAGAGATTGCCAGGCCGATCAATCGCCAGGCGGGCTTCAGCCAGTCGATACCATCGAGGTACAGGGCCGAGATTATCATCTGCTGGGCGGAACCGGCGATGGAGGTAATTGACAGGGTGACAATCAGCGCAATCAGTAATCCAATCAGTGAGACAAAATCGCGCAGATATTTAACCCAGATTTTCTCCTGATCCTGCGGCGTGCGTTCCCAAACATCACGCGACTGAGCACGAATGGCCTCGCGCAGGTTTCCCATCCAGTTAACCCCGGAATAAAGGGCGATACCCAGCCCTACCAGGCCCACCGTGGTACGTTGCTGAACGGCGGTATTAATGGTGTTTTTCAGCGTGGATGCCAGCGTCGGATCGCTGACGTTGTTCAGGATTTTGCTGAAGATATCCTGCAACAGCGTGGGGTGCGAGGCGAGAATAAAACCAGCGGCGGCAAACGACACCATCAGGATAGGGATCATCGACAGGAACGAGAAATAGGTAATCGCCGCACCAAACTGGTTCCCCATCCGGTCATTAAAACGTTCTGCGGCGCGGATCAGATGGGCGATAATGGGCTGACGCTGAACGCGTTCTGCCAGCGTCAGTGCCGTTTTCAGCGCCTGATGGGTCTTATTGTTGGTCTCTGTCTGGTCACGCTCTGGTGTGTCAATTTTGGCGATCGGTGCGTGCTCAAGTTCCTGAATGGGGCGTTTTAGGTCTTTTTCCTGCGTCATCAGGGCGGTAGTCCTTATTCTGTGCATTCACTGGACAGTATAGCGTGTCAGTCCACATAGTCCTTCATCACGCCGGTCAGCCATTCCATAAACAGGTGTACCCGGCGGGAGAGATTGCGACGATGTGGATAAAGTAGAGAAACTGGCATCGGCTCAGCGCGATACTGTGGTAAGACTTCGACCAGCGTACCCGCGCGTAATGCCTCACGGACGCCTACGCGCGGGACCTGGATGATACCCAACCCGGCAAGACAGGCCGCATGATAGGTTTCGGTACTGTTTACCGTCAGCATACCGCCGGTTTTTATCCAACGAGTCCCGCTGTTGGTCGCTACTTCGAAGCCCTGCGAGCGCGTGCCCAAATTCACCGCGTAATGCACCACTGCATGCGAGGCCAAATCCTCCAGGTTTTCTGGATAGCCAAAACGGGCCAGATACTGTGGGCTGGCACAGTTTATCTGCGTCAGTTTCCCCAGCGGACGAGCAATCAGTCCAGAATCTTTCAGCGTACCCACGCGCACCACGCAGTCGAAACCTTCACGAATTAAATCCACCAGGCGGTCGCTGCTGCTGAGTTCGAGTTCAAGACCCGGGTACTGATGCAAAAAGGCGGGCAGGCGGGGCATCACCAAATTTCTGGCTACGCCAACCGGCATATCGACCCGCAACTTACCGCTGATGCTGGAGGGATCGTGATGGAACAGGCCGTCCAGTTCGTCGAGATTGCTCAACAGATCTTTCGCGCGTTCGTAATAGATCATCCCGTCCTGGGTAAGTTGAACGCGGCGGGTGGTGCGATGCAACAGTTGCGTCCCCAGATGATTTTCCAGCGCCTGGATTTGGCGCGATACGCTACCCTTAGGCAGTCCAAGAGTGTCGGCTGCGCGCGAAAAACTCTCCAGTTCTGCGACGCGGATGAACAACTGCATTGCGTGAATTTTATCCATTTCTATGCCCTATTGTTGTTCGCAGTGAAACAGTAATGCGTAATTAGACATATTTATTGTTTTTCTAACACCTAATAAGCTCAATCTCAATCTTCACTACAGCGAAAATGAGGTTTTTTATGACACAGCGTATCGCATTGGTGACCGGCGGCGGTCGTGGACTGGGTAAAAACGCGGCGCTTAAGCTGGCGAGCAAAGGAATCGATATCATTCTGACGTGGCACAGTAATGAAAAAGAAGCCCAGAAGGTTGTGGGTGATATTCGCCAACTTGGTGGAAAAGCAGCAGCATTGCCGTTGAACGTCGGCGATATTTCGACATTTCCACTGTTTGTTGAGCAGATGCAGGAAACGCTGCAGACACAGTGGCAATGTGAGAGGTTTGATTATTTATTGAACAATGCAGGGATCGGCATAAATGCGCCGTATTCTGCCTTCACCGAAACGCAATTTGACCAACTGTTGAACATCCAGTTTAAAGGTCCCTTTTTCTTGACGCAGAGCCTGTTGCCGCTGATAAAGCAGGGCGGAAGGATCCTCAATGTGTCGACCGGATTGTCGCGTTTTGCCTTGCCGGGTTATAGCGCCTATGCCGCCATGAAAGGGGCGATGGAAGTGCTCACCCGCTATCAGGCGAAAGAATTGGGAGATCGCGGGATTACGGCGAATATTATTGCGCCTGGCGCGATTGAAACGGATTTTGGCGGCGGGAACGTGCGGGACAATGCACAGCTGAATGCGTATATCGCCTCGCAAACCGCCCTGGGACGTGTCGGGCTGCCGGATGATATTGGGGATGCTATTGCCGCACTGCTCAGCGATGAACTAGGCTGGATGACCGCACAGCGCATTGAGGTTTCGGGCGGGATGTTCCTGTAAACCAGTAACGTGCTTATTTGACTGCAACCTCAGGTTAAATAAGCATTTTATGCTATATTATATTTTGTAACATATTCGCCTGATGTTCTGGATTCCTTCTTTTTTCGAAAAAAAATAGACTTGGATTAATTAATTTTAATTGATGAATGATTTGTGCTGGAAATAAGGAAATCCTTAAATTAAAGCCTTGTTTTTATCTCTTTGTGTAATCCTTTTATTTGAGCTGTAAATATTCATAATTTCTGCTTTTTTATTCTTCTGCTATCGGTAGAATGGCCCATGCCAAATGGTGAGTTCTTATTTTACCCCATGGGTAATACCCTTCCGCGTGTTAAGGCCGATATCTTATTCAGACGGAGAGAAATAATGCAGGTAATAATGTTTGACAGGCAGTCGATATTTATTCATGGAATGAATGTAAGTTTACAAGAAAGTATTCCAGGAGTGGATGTTCAGGGTGTCAGTCAGGCAGATGACCTTTGGCAAAAGCTGGAAGCAAGCCCGGATGCGTTAGTGATGCTTGATGGCGATCTTGATGGTGAGTTCTGCCGCGGATTGCTCCAACAGCTTGCGCAGCGCTACGTGAGAGTAAAAGTGCTGATTACCGCTACGGATTGCCGTAAAAAATGGTTGCAGGAAGTGACGCAGTTGAATGTGCTGGCCATTGTACCACGCGATGCCGACGCAGAAACGTTCACGCTGGCGCTCAATAGTGTGGCAATGGGCATGATGTTTTATCCCAGAGATTGCTTAACGCCAACTGAGAGTGGTAGCCAAAATATTAAAACATTAAGTGCGCGTCAGCGTGAGATCCTGACCATGCTGGCGGCTGGAGAGTCCAATAAACAAATTGGTCGCCTGTTAAATATCAGCACCGGAACGGTAAAAGCGCATCTGGAGTCGCTGTATCAGCGCCTGGAGGTTAAAAACCGTACCCAGGCGGCAATGATGTTGAACGAAGCACATTAACCAACGCTTATTTCACAGTCAGAACATTTCTGGCTGTGAAATATGAGCAGGCCACATTTCTGATGTACAACATCGGGATATCCCCACGCTAAACATCCACGCAATTAACGCTTCCAGTTGAAACAGATCTTTTAGGTGTGGCAGCTTTGCATGGATTAATTCCTCGCAGGTGCACAGATCCGTGAACAGCAGTGTTTCTGCCTTTGCCACTGAAATTGGATTGTTGAAGGTTTCACCTGCGGTGATTTCATGCCCGTAACCAATGACCCAGACCCCGTGTTCATCCTGATATTTTTCCAGTGACAATCCTTGCCCCTGTTTAATAAAGGCGATACAGGCGGGGGTAAAATATGATGAATGGCAGTGCATACTGATTTCTCTGCAAAAAGTCCATTCTAGAGAAAATGTCTCGTTATGGCACCTACCATATAGCCCGTTTTTTCAGTAAAACGGCTTATGACGTGGGGGGGGATATTCCTGCTTTAACAGGCCGAAAACCCAGTCATCGTGCCAGGTTTGCTGCAGCCAGTAGCTCTCGCGCAGTGTACCTTCGAGAATGAATCCCGCTTTTTCGAGCAAACGTCGTGAGGCATAATTGCCTGCGGTGACGCAGGCCGTCATACGGCGCAGCCCACCGGTGGTAAACGCGAAATCACACAAGGCATACAAGGATTCAGCCCCATAACCCTGACCTTGCGCTTCGGGGGCGAGCAGAAACCCCACTTCGGCACATTCATTATTTTCGTGAACATATCCAGTGACGCCGAGCGGCGATCCCGAGTCGTTATCGCACATGACCAGGCATAGCCAGTGCGGGCTTCCAGGAGACCATTCGGCTAAGCGTGAGTCGAATATTGCCCGTACGTCTTGTTCGGAGCGCGCATCGGAGACATAGTGCATTACACCAGGATTCTGCTGTAATGCTAAGAAAAAATCCCAATCGGCTTCCGTCAGCGGGCGGCAGGTCAGACGTGGTGTTTTTAACACTGGCACAGGCTTATCTCCTGAATAATTTTCAATGATTACGAGGTAATCACTGTAAAACATATTTATTTGTTATATGAATGTGTTTCAGTTTACACCAGCACGTTTTTACAGGGTGCTGCGTTTATAAAAAGAGCAATAAAGTTCATCGTGAGGCCGCACTTGTGCAGCCCTTTTAGGGACGATAATGACTAATAGCGCATTACCGGCGACATGTACGCCATTTGAACATTGTTTAGGGATTATCCGCCAGGCATCAGTGGAAATCCTGCTGCTGTTAGGCGTGCATGTTGCAGAAGGCAAAGATCCACGCTGGTTTTTGGAACAGCTCGATCAGGCCCGCCTTAATCTGGGTGGCTGGGGGGTGGTTGCCCGGCGATTGCAGATGAACGATGCACAATTAAGCCAATTTACCTTGCGATTACGCCATCTTCAGCAAAACGTTCCCCAATATGAAAGTGGTCAGGATGTCAGTGAAAACCAGCTTATTTCTGCACTGCGTTTTGTCGCTTCTCTGGAGCAGTTGCGCCAACTTCAACCGCTGCTGAATTATCAAACTGATATTGACGCCGGGAGTGCCGAGGCGCAGATGCAGGCTCAGCGCCAGCTCCGCGCAATAGAGTTAACGCTGAAAGCGCTCGTGGCGAGGGTATGGCCGGACCAGCATCCGCTTAACAGCTTCTTGAAACAGCACTTTGGTGCCGATCGACTGCGCCGCTGGCTTAAGCTTGGCGAGGGGCGTGATGCGCTTGATGGCATGTTGTTTAGCGAACTGGCGCTGATGGTGGTCGATAAGAAACTGTTCGTGCGCCATTTTACTCAGATTTTTAATGACACTTCGGTACTTACGCTGTTTGTTGAACCGCGCTTAACGCTGCGTATGTTTCTTGATGATTGCCGGCTGGCACGTAATAGTATTATTGCTCAGCAGCCGCTGACCCCGGTACAGCTGATGCTATTAAAGTACCAGTACCGACATATCACGCACCCTGTACAGCGGGCGTTTGAAGAACGTCGTGTCCGCATCAATCCCGCATCGTATCTGGAATCAGATGAGAGTCTTGTTCGCCAGTTCTGGGAAACGGCAAAGCAAAAGGCCGAACAGATCGGGGATGATAAACAAGAAATTGCCGACAGCATTGACCCGCCGGAAAAGCGGGCGCAGCGTACGGCTGAAGAACGTGAGCAGCTGATTTCCGGCGTGCTGTGGGGGGCCGTTGGCGCGATGGTGCTTATGATATCGCTGGGCGCGTTCTGGTTATTCAACTCGCCTGCGCCGCCGGCGCCTGCTGGTCAATCGGTTGACATTATACAGGAGGAGCCGCGGCGTGACGCGCCCTCCGCGCGGGACACGGTGACCCGCATGGGCATTTCGTGGGATGCGTTTACCATGCGGGCGGCTATCGATCGCAACGATACCCGCATTACGTCATTGTTTTTGCAGGGTGGGATGGACTGGAAGCTGGCGTGGACAGAACAGGCGTTCTCTGCGGGTCATACCGCTGTGCTGAAGCTGCTGTTGCGCTATCCCTCGCAGATGGATGAAACCCAGCCCTGCCAGCAGTTTATGAGTACGCTAAGTCATGTGATGTCTAATGGGGCATCGCTGACATCGCTACATAAAAGCTATCTGCAAAGTTTTTGCTCCAAACCGGATGTTGTCGCGCGCCAGCGCTATGATGCCGAACAAGCTGAGCTGCGTGCTCGCGCGGAGCCAAACGCTGAAAACAAAAAATGGCAGAAAATTCATACTGCTCTGTATGACGCCATTAACTGACAGCCTGAATCGCCAGCGATATCAGTCTGCCAGACTGTTACGGTTCGCCGTAGAGGCCGATTAATCGACGCACGACGCCGTTGGTCCAGCCAAAGCCATCCTGTAAAGGGTACTCGCCGCCGCCGCCTTCACGCGGCGTGCCGTCGGCGATATGGTACTTCTCGATCAGTTTGTGGTGTTCCAGATAAAAAAGATTAACCGTTTTCAACCAGTTGCGGGCAATCTCATCTCCCAGGTGGTCGTCACCGTATAGCTTGAAGCCCTGAATCGCCATCCACTGCAGCGGCGCCCAACCGTTGGGTTTATCCCACTGCTCACCTGTTTCATATTCCGTCGCCATAATGCCACCGGGGGTTAACAGGCGGCTGCGTATAGCATTAGCGAGCCGGTCGGCTTGTGCATGGGTCGCCATACCGACGTACAGCGGTACGATACTGGCGGCGGAGAAGAGGGCCATTTCTTCTCGCCGCCAGTCATAATCCCGATAACAGCCGTTCTCATCGTCCCACAGATAGTGGTCCACGGCGGCGCGGCGGTCGGTGGCTTTCTGGCGAAACAAGGCCTCCGTTTCCCGTTCGCCTTTCAGTGCAGAAATGTTAGCAATGGCGCTCTCCAGCTTGTACAGGAAAGCGTTAAGGTCAATGGGGATGAATTGGGTGGTGCGGATGCTGGCAAGTCGGCCCGCATCGCGTAGCCAGCGTGAGGAGTAATCCCAACCGGAAGCCGCACCTGCGCGCAGATCCCGATAGACCTCATTGGGCGGGCGACCCGAATGTTTGGCTGTTTCAACGTCTTCGAGCCACGACTCATCGCGCGGGGTATCACGATCGTCCCAATAGCGGTTGAGTAGAGAGCCATCCGGCATTCGGATGACATGGCGGTACGCCTGGTTAAGCGCCAGGGAATCTGCGCCATCCATCCAGAACGCGTATTCCATTTTGAGATGATCCAGATAACGACGTGCACCGCGCACGCCATCTTCTTCAAACAGTTCCACCATCAGCGCAAAGACCGGCGGTTGAGAGCGGCTCAGGTAGTAGGTCCGATTGCCGTTCGGGATATGACCATAGTTTTCAATCATCCAGGCAAAGTTATCCGCCATACATTTCAACAGATCTTCCCGACCGCTCTCCGCCAGACCGAGCATGGTGAAGTAGGAATCCCAGTAATAGGTTTCGCTAAATCGTCCACCCGGCACAATATACGACTGTGGCAGCGCCAGCAGCGAGGACCAGGGAATATGATCCTGCGGTTCGCGCGTGAGCACAGGCCACAACTGGTCAATATGTTCTTTCAGCGAGTCCTCCGGGTTGGAAACGTACTCACTCGAAGGGGTCTCGGGTAGCCAGAAATGGTTCTCGACAAAGCGTTGCAGGTCAAAGTCCCGGTGCCGCTTAACCTTGCGATAGCGGATTAGAATGTCCAGCGGGTCCATTTTTGGCGCACAGTCGGGGAAGGTTTTGCTGTCGGCAAACAGCTTTGACGACTGGACATGCTCGAACAGTTCAAGATAGCGGTCGGCGGGTGTTAGCGCATCTGAGGCGGGTAGCCCTTCAATCATCTCAGGCTCAGGCTCCGCCTCAATCATTTCATCCAGCTTTAACTCGCACGGATCCATTTCATAAAGCAGATCGAGGTCGATCGTCAGTTCTTCTGAAGGGGCGTGGGGTAGTTTCTGGTTGAGCATAATGAGAAAGACCTCCGGTAAAGAGATGTTGAAAGGAAACGGCTATTGCCCGGCTGTCTGTTAAGCGTAGACATTCGCTTCGGTGTCGGGTGAGTAAAGCGTGCTATTGATCACGTTTTTAGGGTTTTTAGAACTTAACGAAAATTATATCCCTATGATAACCATCAATAAAATTTAGATCGTCGTGATCTGGGGGAATATCATTTTCAGAACATTCGATTGCAACGAGGTGTGAACAGCATGACCCCACGCGACGTATGATAATAGGTGCAGGCTATTCTAATGATAGTTCTGGCCCATGTAATTGATTGATACTTATCAAAATAATAACCCCCATATTTTCTATGATGGCTAAGTCTGACAAAGATTATGCATTATTTATTTTAATTTCTGGGTCACAATAACTCACAACGGTGAGGGTAGAATAATGAAAATCATTACCCGTCTTACCGCGATTGCCATAGCAGGCATCGTAATTTGTTATTTTGGATTATCCGGTTATGTGTGGTATCACGATAATCAACGTAGCAAACAGGCTGATGTTCAGGCCTCTACGCAGGAAGCCAATAATAAGGTTTTAGGATTTTTACGCGAAAAGGGATGCGATTATTGTCACACACCTTCAGCTGAATTACCCTTCTATTCTTCCTTTCCTGTCGCTAAACAATTGATGAATTACGACATTCAATTGGGATACAAATCATTCAATCTTGAAGCAGTTCGCGCCGCTCTGGTTACGGATAAACCCGTTTCGCAAAGTGATTTGAATAAAATTGAATGGGTGATGCAATACGACACCATGCCGCCAACGCGTTATACCGCGCTGCACTGGGCCGGTAAGGTTAGCGATACGGAGCGAGCAGAGATCCTGGGCTGGATTGCGAAACAGCGTGAGCAGTACTACGCCAGTAACGATACCGCCACGCAGCATCGTAATGAACCTGTGCAGCCGATACCGGAAAGCATCCCGACCGATACACGCAAAGTGGCGCTGGGCTTTACGCTTTATCACGACCCACGCATTTCCGGTGACAGCACGATTTCTTGCGCGCACTGCCACGCCTTAAACGCAGGCGGCGTGGATGGTCGGAAAACGTCAATCGGCGTAGGCGGCGCGGTTGGCCCTATCAATGCGCCAACGGTATTTAACTCGGTCTTTAACGTGGAACAATTCTGGGATGGTCGGGCGCCAACATTGCAGGTACAGGCCGGCGGTCCACCATTGAACCCCATCGAAATGGCGTCTAAATCCTGGGATGAAATTATCCAGAAACTGGATAAGGATCCGCAACTCAAGCAAGAGTTTATCGCGGTTTATCCGCAGGGATTCAGCGGGGACAATATTACCGATGCGATTGCTGAGTTTGAGAAAACGCTGATCACGCCAAATTCGCCGTTTGATAAATGGCTACGCGGTGACGAGGCGGCGTTAACGGCCCAGCAAAAACAGGGTTATCAGTTGTTTAAAGATAATAAATGTGCGACCTGTCATGGCGGTATTATTTTAGGCGGACGCTCATTTGAGCCCTTGGGTTTAAAAAAGGATTTTAATTTCGGTGAGGTCACTGCTGCAGATATTGGTCGTATGAACGTCACCAATGAATTACGCGACAAGCTGCGCCAGAAAGTCCCTGGATTGCGTAACGTTGCACTGACTGCGCCTTATTTCCATCGCGGTGATGTGCCTACGCTCGATGGTGCAGTAAAACTGATGCTACGTTATCAGGTAGGTAAAGAACTGCCGCAGGAAGATATCGACGATATCGTGGCATTCCTCGAAAGTCTGAACGGCGTGTATACGCCGTATATGCAGGGTAAATAATCATTCCCGCCTTCCAGCCTGTGAGTTTCGCAGGCTGGATTCTTCCCTCAACGAGCAGGTTTACGGTTGAGTGTGAATATTGAGTGATGAGTTAAGCAATTTCTTCCTCTTCTTCCCGCACATAGCTTTCTTGTGCTTGCGCAAATATTTCTTCGGAGGAAACGAGAGCGTGGTGTCCCTGACCTTCAGGTTGAATAACAATCTTCAACGATTGAGAAAGGGGGACTCCGTCTTCTTTTTTGTTCTGGCCGATAACTGCGCCAGGTGCAAAAGGAGCAATTGCTGAGGCGAAAGCCTGAACCATTTTTTCGCGACTACCGTAATGTGATTTTTTGATGTTGAGTGCGTTACTGATGATAGCGCAGTCAATCATCGTTCCGGTCAGCCAGTCGCATGATGAAGAGTATCCTGCGCACCAGCGTAAACCACTTCCCTGGGTGTACTCCTTCAGTAATGGTGTTTTAGTTCCAGCAAAACACGATCCCAGCATCAAACCGCTGATGTTCTTTTCTGCGGCTTTTTCACTGACTGCTTTCAGAATATCTTTTAACAGAATGCCGCTGATGTGTGTTTCGCTACCATGAGCGGCTACGTAAACGACAGTGTTGCGAAAAACCTGCATGCAAAGGCATTCAAGAGCTATTTCGAAGCTCTTTTTATTGTAGAAATTTAGAAAATAGACTTCAGTATCGCCCTGGAGCCTGGCGATCCCTTGAATAAAGGGAACGACAGACGTTCGGTTTGAGTCATGCTCATCCAGTTTCCAGGGTGATTCGATGACCAGAATACAGTTGCTGCTTTTACTTTTTGGCATGAAATATACACCTAAGTGAAATTGATGTTTTATATTTGTGTAATGACTATGTTTTTGAACTTTTATTTTGCTATGCAACTCTGCAAATAACTGGATAGAAACGGTCTTGTTTTCACATGGTAAAACAGGTCATTTAAAGGTCCCTCTTATTTGTTATCCATCCAGATAACATCATAATTATTGGAACCTTTATGAACCTTAACGCTAAGCGTCAGGGGGTTATCCCTTTGTATTTGCAAAATACTCGTGAGAAGAATACTTTGCAATATCAAGAAAATAAACCCACTCAATTTGTTGTAAATGGCTTACATGAAAACCAGCAATTTATCGACCAGCATATTCAGAACCAACCCGTAAAAGCGATTTTCTTTCGCAGTAATTTAATCAAAAGCAGTTTCAAAAATATTCTTATCGAAAATTTAACGTTGAATCGTTGTTATCTCGAAAATCTCGTTTTCGAAGATTGTGCCATGCGAAATGTTTGGTTTTCGTACTGCATGATCACTCAACCTGTGGTTTTGCGGCGTTGTAATGTGGCGGGGATGCGTCTGCTGAATGTACATCGGAGGATGTTTATTTTTGAAGAATGTACCGGCGTCGGGGAATTACTTATTTCCTGACACCGGTAACCGGGGTGTTTTAACGCATGGTCACAAATTCTTCCGACGCGGTCGGGTGAATGGCGACTGTGTTGTCGAAGTCTTTCTTGGTTGCGCCCATTTTCAGTGCCACCGCAAAGCCTTGCAGCATTTCATCCATCCCAAAACCAATGCCATGAATACCGACAATCTTCTCTTCCGGACCGACGCAAACTAGCTTCATACGGCATGGCTGACGGTGTGTGGTGACAGCGGTATACATCGCGGTAAACGATGATTTATACACTTTCACCTGGTCATCGCCGTGTTGTTCGCGAGCCTGCTGCTCGGTTAAGCCTACGGTGCCAATTGGCGGGTGGCTGAAGACTACGGTCGGGATGTTGCTGTAATCCAGATGCTCGTCTGGCTTGTTGTTAAACAGACGCTCGGACAGGCGACGGCCCGCGGCAACGGCAACGGGTGTTAATTCAACGGCACCGGTATTGTCGCCAACGGCGTAAATTCCTGGAACGTTAGTGTTCTGGAATTTATCAACGACGATGTAGCCTTTTTCGTTGGTTTTCACGCCAGTAACTGCCAGGTTGAAGTTGTCGGTGGCGGGTTCACGGCCGATCGCCCAAATCAGGCAATCCACGGTCTGACTGCGGCCATCTTCCAGCTCCAGGGTCAGGCTGCCATCAGCGTTTTTAACTACCGCTTTTGGAATCGCGTGCGTATGCAGGGTTGGGCCTTCGGCATTCATTACCTCAACCAGCGTGTCGACGATCATCGGGTCAAAGCTGCGCAGCGGCGCGTGTTTACGCACGAACAGATGCGTTTCTGCGCCCAGACCATTAATCACGCCCGCCAGTTCTACGGCGATGTAGCCTGCACCAACAACGGCTACACGTTTCGGCAGGGCTGGCAGCTCAAAGAAACCGTCGGAGTCGATACCGTATTCCACACCCGGAATGTTCGGATGGCTTGGGCGACCGCCGGTGGCAATCAAAATATGATCGGCAGTGATGGTTTCACCGTTCACTTCAACGGTTTTGGCATCAACGAAGCGGGCAAAACCTTTGATCACGTCGACGTTATTTTTACCCAGCACGTTATCGTAAGAGGTGTGAATGCGGTCGATATAGGCGGTACGCGTGGCGATCAGCTTGTCCCAGTCGAATTTATTGATGGTGGTATCGAAGCCGTAGTCCGGGCCGTACATATGGATTGCTTCACGAACCTGTGCAGCATGCCACATCACTTTCTTCGGTACACAGCCAACGTTGACGCAGGTGCCGCCCAGTTCTTTGGCCTCAATCAACGCGCATTTCTGGCCGTACATTGCTGCACGGTTAATGGAGGCAATACCGCCGCTGCCGCCGCCAATAGCGATGTAATCATAGTGCTTGGTCATGACCGCTCCTTCATGTTCATTGTAGGGCGGAGACGCGTTACGCCATCCGCCAAAATATTCGCGATTGTATACCTGAAATCAAAAGGTTCCACCGATGGCTGCGATTACTCCGGCACGATCCAGCTTACCGATGTATGACCGGTTCCCGCCGGAACCAGTTTGCGGTGCAGCCATGGCAGCACGTTGTTCATTTGCTGTTCCAGCTTCCACGGTGGGTTAACCACAATCATGCCGGACGCCGTCATGCCGCGCTGATCGCTGTCCGGACGAACCGCCAGCTCAATTTGCAGGATGCGGCGAATGCCGGTCGCTTCCAGCTCTTTGATCATACGCTTGATTTGCTGGCGCAGGACCACCGGATACCACAGGGCATAGGTGCCGGTAGCGAAACGCTTGTAGCCTTCGTGGATGCCGGCGACTACCGCCTGGTAGTCGGTTTTAATTTCGTATGGCGGATCGATGAGGATCAGCCCGCGGCGGGAGACTGGTGGTAATTTCGATTTCAACTGCTGATAGCCGTCGGCTTTTGCCACGCGCGCGCGCTCATCTTTCTGGAATTCGGAGCGCAGCAGCGGAAAATCGCTCGGGTGCAGTTCGGTTAACTGCAGGCTGTCCTGCTCGCGCAGCAGCTGGCGGGCAATCAGCGGTGAGCCCGGGTAGTAGCGCAACTGGCCGCTCCGGTTGAAATGGTTCACTACGCTGATATAGGGTTCCAGCTCTGCCGGCAGGTCGTCCTGCTGCCAGATGCGGGCGATGCCTTCCAGATACTCGCCGGTACGTTCAGCACGTTCACTGCTCAGCTGATAACGGCCCGCACCGGCGTGGGTGTCCAGATAGAGAAACGGTTTATCTTTCTCTTTGAGCGACTCGATGATCAGGCTCTGAACCGTGTGTTTAAGGACGTCGGCGTGGTTGCCAGCGTGAAAGCTGTGGCGATAACTGAGCATGGGTAAACGTGTTCCAGGTTATAAACGTAGGCCCGATAAGCTGTGTGCCATCGGGCGAAAATAGAGCGTATCGCCACAGTATACAGAAAAGTCGCCACTGCCGCGAAAGCGCAACGCCTGGCATTGAAATCCTCTACACTTAACCCCATTCTACAAATAATATGCACAGCGCCGGATACGCGCTTCATTCACTCTTTTCAACAGGACTGCGCTAATGACTAATCCATTGCTGACTCCCTTCGAACTGCCGCCGTTTTCCAAAATTCAGCCGGAGCATGTTGTACCCGCCGTCACTAAGGCGCTAAACGACTGCCGTGAAAACGTCGAGCGCGTGGTTGCGCAGGGTGCGCCGTACACATGGGAAAATCTTTGCCAGCGGCTGGCGGAAGTGGACGATGTCCTGGGGCGTATATTTTCTCCGGTCAGCCACCTGAACTCGGTGAAAAACAGCCCAGAACTGCGCGAAGCCTACGAACAAACGCTGCCGCTGCTGTCTGAATACAGTACCTGGGTTGGGCAACATGAAGGTCTGTACCAGGCGTACCGCGATCTGCGTGATGGCGATCATTACGCCACCCTGAATACCGCGCAGAAAAAAGCGGTCGATAACGCGCTGCGTGACTTTGAGCTTTCCGGGATCGGCCTGCCGAAAGAGAAACAGCAGCGTTATGGCGAAATCGCAACCCGCCTGTCTGAACTTGGCAACCAGTACAGCAACAACGTGCTCGACGCCACCATGGGCTGGACCAAACTGATCACCGACGAATCTGAGCTGGCCGGTATGCCGGAAAGCGCGCTGGCGGCAGCAAAAGCCCAGGCCGAAGCCAAAGAACAGGAAGGTTACCTGCTGACGCTGGATATCCCGAGCTATCTGCCGGTGATGACCTACTGCGACAACCAGGCATTGCGTGAAGAGATGTACCGCGCCTACTCCACCCGTGCGTCCGATCAGGGGCCCAATGCGGGCAAATGGGACAACAGTCCGGTGATGGAAGAGATCCTCGCGCTGCGCCACGAACTGGCTCAGTTGCTGGGCTTTGAAAGCTATGCCTTTAAATCTCTCGCCACCAAAATGGCTGAGAACCCGCAGCAGGTGCTCGATTTCCTGACCGATTTGGCGAAACGCGCCCGTCCGCAGGGTGAAAAAGAGCTGGCCCAGCTGCGCGCCTTTGCGAAAGCGGAGTTTGGCGTTGATGAGCTGCAACCGTGGGATATCGCCTACTACAGCGAGAAACAGAAACAGCACCTGTACAGCATCAGCGACGAGCAGCTGCGACCGTACTTCCCGGAAAACAAAGCCGTTAACGGCCTGTTTGAAGTGGTTAAACGTATTTACGGTATTACCGCCAAAGAGCGCACTGATGTTGATGTCTGGCACCCGGAAGTGCGTTTCTTCGAGCTGTATGACGAGCACAACGAACTGCGCGGCAGCTTCTATCTTGATCTCTATGCGCGTGAAAACAAACGTGGCGGGGCATGGATGGATGACTGCGTCGGCCAGATGCGTAAAACAGACGGCACGCTGCAAAAACCGGTCGCTTACCTGACCTGTAACTTTAACCGTCCGGTCAGCGGCAAGCCGGCGCTGTTTACCCATGACGAAGTGATCACCCTGTTCCACGAGTTCGGTCACGGCCTGCATCATATGCTGACCCGCATCGAAACGGCCGGTGTTTCCGGTATCAACGGTGTGCCGTGGGATGCCGTCGAACTGCCGAGCCAGTTTATGGAAAACTGGTGCTGGGAGCCACAAGCGCTGGCGTTTATCTCTGGTCATTATGAAACCGGTGAACCGCTGCCAAAAGAACTGCTGGATAAAATGCTGGCGGCGAAAAACTACCAGGCGGCGCTGTTCATCCTGCGTCAGCTGGAGTTCGGTCTGTTCGACTTCCGTCTGCACGCTGAGTTTAACCCGCAGCAAGGGGCGAAAATTCTCGACACCCTGGCGGAGATTAAAAAGCAGGTTGCCGTTGTGCCGGGCCCAACATGGGGTCGCTTCCCGCACGCTTTCAGCCATATTTTTGCCGGCGGTTATGCGGCGGGTTATTACAGCTACCTGTGGGCTGACGTGCTGGCGGCGGACGCCTTCTCCCGCTTTGAAGACGAAGGGATTTTCAACCGTGAAACCGGCCAGTCGTTCCTCGATAACATCCTGACCCGCGGCGGTTCTGAAGAGCCTATGGAGCTGTTCAAACGCTTCCGTGGCCGTGAGCCGCAACTGGATGCGATGCTGGACCATTACGGCATCAAGGGCTGAAAACTGGCGTGAAAATTTGTTTACTGGATGAAACGGGCGCCGGAGACGGCGCCTTATCTGTTCTGGCTGCCCGCTGGGGCCTGGAACATGATGAAGACAATCTGATGGCGCTGGTGATGACACCGGCGCACCTGGAACTGCGCAAGCGCGATGAACCCAAGCTCGGCGGCATCTTCGTTGATTTTGTCGGCGGGGCGATGGCCCATCGGCGTAAATTTGGCGGCGGTCGCGGTGAAGCAGTGGCAAAGGCGGTCGGCATTAAAGGCGATTACCTGCCGGATGTGGTGGACGCGACGGCCGGGCTGGGACGCGATGCATTCGTGCTGGCGTCGGTAGGCTGCCGTGTGCGGATGCTGGAACGTAACCCGGTGGTTGCCGCGCTGCTCGACGATGGCCTGGCGCGCGGTTATGCCGATGCGGAAATTGGCCCATGGTTGCAGGAACGTTTACAGCTGATCCACGCGTCCAGCCTGACGGCGCTCACCGATATCACCCCACGCCCGCAGGTGGTATACCTCGACCCGATGTTCCCGCATAAGCAGAAAAGCGCGCTGGTGAAAAAAGAGATGCGCGTGTTTCAGTCGCTGGTGGGGCCGGATTTAGACGCTGATGGCCTGCTGGAGCCTGCGCGCCAGTTAGCCATCAAACGCGTGGTGGTCAAGCGTCCGGACTATGCCCCGCCGCTGGCGGATGTCGCCACGCCAAACGCGGTAGTGACCAAAGGGCATCGGTTTGATATCTACGCTGGGACAGCATAGTTTGTAGATCTGTGCGCTGTGCTGCCTGATGCGCTGCGCTTATCAGGCCTACGACAGCGTGTGGTTTGTAGGCCGGATAAGGCGTTAGCCGCATCCGGCATTACCCATTAAACAAACGGTGCCAGCGGGTCGGCAATCTCAAAAGCGACTGCGCGGTCCGCTTTCGGTGGATAAATCAGCTCGCTGACGATTGATAGCTTCAGTTTCTTCGCCTCTGCGCGCGTCAGTTTCACCTGCTGATCCCAGCCTTCGGTATACACCGCGCCCCATGCGCCGAGATCCAAACAAGTGACATAGTTTTCCTGGCGGTAGGGCAGCGGCATCACATCCAACAGGCTGGCGGCGGCGTTGTTCCCGGCAAATTTACCCAACAGAATCGCGTGCTGACAGGTCATTAAGGCGTGGTTGCCTTTGTCATCGGTGGCGGCCCTGGCAACATCACCCGTCGCGTAGATATCCTCATAGCCTACAACCTGAAGATGCGTATTCACATGCAGGCGGCCCTGGCGATCGCGCGGGGCGTCGATCTGTGCCGTCAAGCCATTCGCCTGCACGCCAACCGTCCAGATAACAGTTTGTGATGCAATCGTCTGCCCGTCTTTCAGCGTCACGCCGGACGCATCCACGCTTTCGACTTCTGCATTGACCTGCCATTCCACGCCCAGTTCAGCAGAGGCTTCGGCGATCACATCGCGCAGCTGCTGGCTCCAGCGTGCACCCGGCTGTGGACCGCGTTCAACTACGACAACTCTGGTCTTAGCATCAGTGCCGAGAATGTCGCGCAGGCGACCCGGTAATTCCAGCGCCATTTCGATCCCGGTAAAGCCGCCGCCGCAAACTACCACGGTATTGCGCGCCTCGCTTTCTGGCCTGTGTGCGAGATCTTTCAGATGCTGCTCCAGTACGGCTGCGCTTTCCAGCTGATCGAGATCGAAGGCGTGCTGCGCAGCTCCGGCAACCCTATTGCGATTAACTTCACTGCCGCTGGCCAGAATTAGTCGGTCGTAGCTGAGAAGTTGTTTTTGGCCCGTCGCGTCCGTCCAGCTCACTTCTTTGGATTGCGGTAGCAACTGGGTGACCGTGCCGCGCAGGAAGTTCACGCCGGTGACATTAAACAGCGGCTGCAGAGGCGCAACCAGCGTCTGGACATCATTCTCATAAAAACGCGGGCGCACGCGCAGCTCTGGCTGCGGCGCAATCACAGTAATATCAATGGGCTGCTGATGTTTATCCGCCAGTCGTGCGGCGCTTAATGCTGCCCACATACCGGCAAAGCCGGCACCTACTATCAGAATTTGTTTACGCATTGGTTTTCTCATTAGTGACCATGAATTATTTACTCGGATTCTATTGGTCGCAGTTAAGGATTGCAATGTGATTCCTTGTCTATTGACTATTTTGTGCGTGGGGTTTTTATTATTTATTTGATATTTAACGAATTATATTTTTAATGAACAAAGGTGGGGTCTGAGTATCTGGCATGTACAAAGTGAAAAAGTTACAATAACTCAGATTAATTTTGGCTGAGATAAGAGAATGGCATTCTACAGTTCCGGGGTTGAGTACGGTATTCATAGCCTGATGTGTATGGTCGACAGCAAAGGCGATGCGCGGGATATGAGCGTACGGGAAATTGCTGAGCTACAAAGCGTGCCGTATGACTATCTGGCCAAAATCTTTACCCGTCTGTCGAAGGCCGGACTGGTGCGCAGCATTGAAGGAAAGGGTGGTGGTTTTCAGCTTGCGAGGCCCGCAGAGCACATCACGGTGCTGGACGTGGTCAACGCCATTGACGGCGACAAGCGCATCTTCGAATGCCGTGAAATCCGCCAGCGTTTAGCTGTCTTTGAGGAGCAACCGCCGGAGTGGGCCTGTGAAGGGATTTGCGGCGTGCGCTCCGTGATGGACATGGCGCAACAACGCATGGAAGAGGCGCTTGGCCAGCACACGATCCTGGATTTGGCGCGTAAGATGTACCGCAAAGCGCCGGATACGTTTGTCGTTGAAGTGCAGGAATGGATCGACGCGCGCAAAGGATAGCAGATAAAAATGCCCGAAAGCACAAGGCTGTTCGGGCACGTTAAATGTGAGCCGGAGAAGACGCGAGTCGCCATCCGGCACTAAGGGTTATTGCTCGGTACTTGGTGTATTAATCATCCGGTTCAGCCAGGGCACCATAATCGCCATTACCACAGTGACTGCCAGCGTAACCAGCCCGATTTTACTGAAGACGTTGGTATAGATAGGTAGCGTTTGTAGCGGATCGGTGATGTTTTCCGGTACAGCGGTGAACGTTGCCACGTAGCCGCCCATCAGGAACGCCGCAGCCTGGGTCAGGAACCACATCCCAAGAATAAAGCCCATCAGATGCTGCGGCACCAGTGCGGCGACCATGGCCAGCCCCAGGGCGCTAATCAGCAACTCACCCAGACTCTGGAACAGATACACCAGCACGATAAACCACGGGGAGGTCAGTCCCTGCGCATCGGCAAACCACATACCGGCGGCGGCAGCGGTCAGGAAGCCCAGTGAGCACAGGAACATTCCGAGCGTAAACTTCATCGGCATGGTCAGGTCTTTGCCTTTGTTGCCCAGACGGGTATAAATCACCGCCAATACCGGGCTGGCAAGAACGACCCAGAATGGGTTCAACGCCTGGAAGCTCACCGGGTTGATGGCGAAGCCGAGGATTTCGTGGTGTACGTTGTTGATGGCAAAGAAGTTCAGAGATGTTGGCATCTGTGCGTACAACACGTAGAACACCACCGCTTCCAGCATCAGGATAAAGGCCACAAACATCTTATTGCGCCCGGTTTTATCCAGTTTGAATGCCTGGCGGAAGAAAATAATGGTGACGATAATTGACAGGAAGATCAGCACCAGGTTGGCAACTTTCACATTGTGCATCAACCAGGCGCACACGAAAATCATCACCACGGTACCGGCCAGAACACACAGCAGGTTGCGGAATACCAGTGGTTTATGGTCTGGCTCAGAACCGATGTCCTTCACCATTCCGCGGCAGGCAAAATAGACCAGCAGAGCAACGATAAGCCCCGCGCCGCACAGGTTGTAGGTAACGGCATAGCCAAATTTATCGGCAATGACCGGCGCCAGGGACAGTGACAGCAGGGAACCGATGTTAATCGACATATAAAACAGGGTGAAGGCGCCGTCCAGTCGGGCGTCTTTTGGCGGATAGCATTTTGACAGCAGGCTTGCCGGGTTGGCTTTAAACAACCCGTTACCCACAGCGATAGTACCCAACGCGATAAAGATCAGGTCGGGTTTCAGCAGCGACATCCCAGTCATGAAGTAACCAATGGCTAACACGATGGCACCGAGAACCAGCGTGCGCTTGGTGCCCAACAGGTGGTCACCGACGTAGCCGCCAATGGAGATCAGGCCGTACACCAGCGCAGCAAACGCACCGAAGGTGATAAACGCCTGTTCCTGAGAGAAGCCGAGTTGTTTAACAAAAAATACCGCCAGGATGCCCTGAACGCCGTAATAGCCAAATCGTTCCCATAATTCTACAAAAAAGATCATGAAGAACGGACGAGGTTGCTGCAGCAAGCCCGTAGGTGCTCGTGTATTCATATTCCTTCGCCTTTCAAAGCCATCCCGAAAAGTATGAACGCGTATTCTAAAACGCGCCGAAAAAGTCTTATTTTGTTATAGACTGCGGTGATTGACCGCGCGGGTAGAGTATTATAGAGATAGTTTTCGATCCAATTAGTTGATCACACTAATTATGATTTATTTGTTGGATTGATGTACTGAGGTGTAATGATTTGTTTGAAAGACACAAAAACAAAAACGCCCGCACAGGCGGGCGCTTACAGGCTTAAATGTTTACATCGGGGCGGGTTATACCCCGGATGCTAGCATTTTATGCTTCTTCGTCATCTCGCAGCGGAACAATTAACATGTCGACGTGAACGGTGTTAATCAGTTGACGCGCAGAGGACATCAGCTTGCTCCAGAAATCCTGGTGATGACCACAAACAACCAGGTCCATATCGTATTTTTTAATGGCATCAACCAGAACCTGACCCAGATCGCCGCTGCCGCTCAGGGTTTCGGTGATAGGGTAGCCTGCATTGGTGGACAGCTCGGTTAATGCGTGGTGAGTTTCTTCAGAAATGCGTTTCTGCATGTCGCCCAGATTCACGTCGATTAACCCGGTGTACAGGTCGGAATAGTTTACGTCAACGTGGATAAGGGAAACTTTTGCATTGTAAGGCCGTGCCATAGAGACCGCTTTTTCAACCAGAACTTTGCTTTCCGGAGAAAGATCAACCGCGATGAGAATGTGTTTATAAGCCATAGTGTTACTCCTTCCATAAGTTGTCGATGACTAGCCTTCTGGCGATCGTTTGCCGCCGCGTCATCCGCATCCTGCGGACCTTATGCGCGGGGCTAGCCCAGTCGTAAAGACGTACCCTATAGGGACTATCCTTACATTATAGCGACCAGGATAATCCGTCAATCCGCCTTGATTGCCAAGTAGTTAAACAAATTTTTCAGTTAATTGTATTGATAGTGATTAACCTTCTGGCAAAAAAATTAACTAATCTCCTACACTATCTAAAGAGGCGTTCGGATGCGTGACACTAACACGAGCGGTTTCGGTAGCACTCTTCACTGCATAGTTTGGTAGGGTATCGGGGAGCGGTAGTCCCGGAGAGGAACTCCGTGGGCGGGTCGCCGGGGAGGGGGTATGATAAGCACCATTGCGTTATTCTGGGCTTTGTGTGTCGTTTGCATTGTTAATATGGCGCGCTATTTTTCGTCGTTACGCGCACTGTTAGTGGTACTTCGTGGTTGCGATCCATTGCTTTACCAGTATGTTGATGGCGGAGGCTTTTTTACCTCGCATGGGCAGCCCAACAAGCAGATGCGTCTGGTGTGGTATATCTACGCTCAGCGTTACCGCGATCATCATGATGATGAGTTTATTCGCCGCTGTGAGCGTGTTCGCGGCCAGTTCATTCTCACCAGTTCGTTATGTGGCCTGGTATTAATCAGTATGGTTGCGCTGATTATCTGGCACTGAATCTGATGGCAGTGTTTAAAAAAAAAGCGGACCTGTTTGCAGGCCCGCTTTTTTATTGTGCATTCGCTTAGATCAGCTTCAGGGAGAGCCAGTACAGCACCCCGGAAAGAATAATCGCTGCAGGCAAGGTGAAGACCCAGGCCATCAAAATGCTGGTCACTGTTTTACGCTGTAAGCCGCCACCGTCAACGACCATCGTCCCCGCAACAGAAGAGGAGAGTACGTGGGTGGTGGAAACCGGCATACCGGTGTAACTGGCGAGACCGATAGAGACAGCGGCGGTCATCTGCGCCGACATCCCCTGAGCATAGGTCATGCCTTTCTTACCGATTTTCTCACCGATAGTGGTTGCCACGCGACGCCAGCCAATCATCGTACCGCAGCCGAGAGCCAGCGCAACGGCCATGATGATCCACACCGGAGCGTACTCAATGGTGCTCAGCATGTCGGTTTTCAGTTTCTTCAACAGACGCTGATCGTCGTTGCTTACGCCAGGCAGTTTCACGACCTTATCGGTGGTATCGGAAATGCACAGCATAATACGGCGCAACTGTCCGCGCTGATCAACGCTTAACTTGTCGTAGGTTTCCAGATTCGCCAGCATACCTTTCGCACGTTCCAGCGCGTTAATGGTGTTAGCCGGGTGACAATGGAACTCTGTCGGTGTCGCAGCGCTGGCTTCCGGTGACGGAATCAGCTGGTCTACGCCGGTCGCCTGCTTGAGCAGGTCAGGGCGTTGCTGGAAGAAGGTTTCGACGTTGTTGATGGCATCGCGAGTACGGGTAATCTCGTAACCGGAAGCATTCATGTTTACCACGAAACCTGCAGGCGCTACGCCGATCAGCACCAGCATGACCAGACCAATGCCTTTCTGTCCGTCGTTTGCGCCATGAGAGAACGCCACGCCGATAGCGGAGAGGATCAGTGCGATACGCGTCCAGAATGGCGGCTTTTTCTTGCCGTCTTTCTTTTCACGCTCAGCAGGTGTCAGGTGAATACGCGCCCGCTTTTTGGTGCCGTTCCAGTAACGGCGCAGCAAAAAGATCAGACCGCCTGCAAACACCAGGCCGACAATAGGAGAAATAATCAGTGAACCGAAAATGTTAATCACTTTCGGGATGTTAAGTGCATCCACGACCGATGTGCCGTTCATCAACGCATTGGTCAAACCAATACCGATAATCGCGCCAATCAGCGTGTGGGAGCTGGATGCAGGCAAACCAAAGTACCAGGTACCCAGGTTCCAGATAATTGCCGCCAACAGCATAGAGAACACCATGGCGAGGCCATGTGCAGATCCCATGTTTAGCAGCAGATCCGTTGGCAACATATGCACGATGGCATACGCTACGCTGAGACCACCCAGCAAAACACCAAAGAAGTTAAACACCGCAGCCATGATCACCGCTAATTGCGAACGCATTGCACGGGTATAGATCACAGTAGCGACGGCATTGGCTGTATCATGGAAGCCGTTAATTGCTTCGTAGAACAGAACAAAAGCCAGAGCAAGCAAGAGTAAAAGCCCGGTATGTAAATCCAGGCCAGCAAACAAATGTAGCATAGGACGTTACGCCATTTTGAGGACATGAACGCGGCGCATTATCAGTGACTTTGGCGGCGCGGGCAAAGTGAAATATAGAGTTTTTTTGATTTGTCTCCTGCTTTGGTTTACCCCACTAAAGAATTATCCTATATAATTCAGATGAATACCTATTATTGGTGGTTTGGTGCTGGTGCGACCACTGAGGAATCTTTACAATTCACGCCCGCTTTTTAGAGAGGATCGCAACGTGGAAAGGTTTGATACCGTTATTATAGGCGCTGGCGCAGCGGGTATGTTTTGTGCCGCGCAGGCAGGACAAGCAGGGAGTCGCGTACTGCTTATTGATAATGGTAAAAAGCCAGGGCGCAAGATCCTCATGTCCGGCGGGGGGCGTTGTAACTTTACCAATCTTTATGTCGAGCCTGCGGCCTATTTGAGTCAAAACCCCCATTTTTGTAAGTCAGCGCTGGCGCGCTATACCCAGTGGGACTTTATTGATCTGGTGGGTAAACACGGTATTGCCTGGCATGAAAAAACGCTCGGCCAGCTTTTTTGCGACGACTCTGCTCAGCTAATTGTCGATATGCTGGTGGCCGAATGCGAAAAAGGTAACGTTACGATGCGCTTACGTAGCGAAGTCCTGAGCGTTACACGGGAGGAGGAGGGCTTCACGCTGGAGCTCAACGGCGCGAGTGTCGGTGCGACGAAACTGGTGATTGCCAGCGGCGGGCTTTCCATGCCGGGCCTGGGCGCGACGCCGTTTGGTTATAAAATTGCCGAACAGTTTGGGCTGAATGTTCTGCCAACGCGTGCTGGCCTTGTACCCTTTACGCTGCATAAACCACTGCTGGACCAGCTTCAGGTGCTTTCCGGCGTCTCTGTTCCTTCCGTCATTACTGCCGAGGATGGCACCGTATTTCGTGAAAACCTGCTCTTTACGCACCGTGGGCTTTCGGGGCCGGCCGTTTTACAAATTTCCAGTTTTTGGCAGCCAGGTGAATTTGTCAGCATTAATTTGTTGCCTGATGTAGACCTCGACAGTTTCCTCGATGAACAACGCAGCGCGCACCCCAATCAGAGTCTGAAGAACACGCTGGCGATGCAATTACCGAAGCGACTGGTGGAGTGCTTGCAGCAGTTGGGGCAAATCCCGGACGTGACGTTGAAACAGCTTAACCTACGCGATCAGCAAGCGCTGGTGGAAACGCTGACCGAATGGCGCGTGCAGCCAAACGGCACGGAAGGATATCGTACCGCGGAAGTCACGCTGGGCGGCGTCGACACTAACGAACTGTCATCGCGGACGATGGAAGCCCGTAAGGTACCGGGTCTTTATTTCATCGGCGAAGTGATGGACGTCACCGGCTGGCTGGGCGGCTATAACTTCCAGTGGGCATGGTCGAGCGCCTGGGCATGCGCGCAGGATTTAGTGCTGTCCGAGGACAATAAAGTTGTACACAAAGCACTAAAGTTGTAACCATTCTCAAAAAACGACGCTAATGTTGTATACTTACTGAATGTGTGGTTATAGGGTTGGAGACTATAAAATGCACATATAGGTACGTATCAATGTCGTTTTTTGGGTACGATCATGGGTAGGGGTAGGCGTCTCAAATCCTATTTGGATTATGAAAATGCGCTAGGTGACGGCATAGGAGTGGGCTATGGCCAAAGTTATCAGCCCTGGCTTAGAGCTCAGGACGTTAAATCCCGTGGAAACCGTTCGATAGTCTTTGGCCTTAAGACGTTTCGAAACCATCATCTCCTTTCTTCTGTCGAAAGTAACTTTTTCTATCTGGCTGAGTTTAATGACTCGGTGATTGATATCCGGGAACAATTCCCACTCTTTCCTCTCCGGCTTACCCAACAAATAGCAAATCATCTACATTTTCAACATCCTATGGTGAGGGGAGTAAGAGGAGTACCTGTCGAAGTTCTGAATGTTATGACAACCGATTTTTTACTGACCTTGAGAACTCCTGAAGGCGGACTTCGATACAAAGCTATAGCAGTAAAACATAACGAGAGCATACCTGAACGCGAAGCCCAAAAACTTGAAATAGAGAGGATGTTTTGGCAGTTGATTGATGTTGAGTTTCAAATTTATGTTGGCTCGGAACTCAATAACGTCGTCGGTAAAAACATTTGCTGGGCTACTTCTGTATTAAGAGATGGTTCTGAATTTTATGATAAATATCCTCTTGATAAAATCCTATGGAAGCTTAAACCAGATGTTTATCCCATAGTAGGACTACGAGCAATGATTTCATCAATCTTTGGGGTAGATGCACAAGAAGCGATGATGTTATTGCAGGCAATGATTGGATTAAAAATGATAAATGTTGATTTATCATATCCAATACTCGAAACCGGTCTGATAAAGATAATTTCCAATGACCACTATATAGGACTGAACGCAAATGGATATTATTAGGAATTCAGTCTGGCTCTCTCAAGGCACTTATTTGCTTGCAGAGGGACTTTACCGTGTTTTGGATTTTGACAGAAAGGTTGATTTGTTAATTTTGTTTAAAATAAAATCAGAAAGAACGGGTAAGCCAATCCCTTTCTCATTTTCAATGTTTAAATATTATATTGAATCAAATAGCATAACTTGTAAAGATTATATATACCCTTCATATATGTTAGTAGATGAGAAAGAAATAACAGATGAAGACAGAGGAAGGCGAGATGAAAATTACAATATCATTAAAGATCTTGTAGATGACAGAATGTTTCTGTTCGACTATGCATTACATAAAAAGTCTCACCTTTTAATGGATTACTCCAGAAATAAAAAAATATCACAATATACTATCAGAACGCTTCTGGCGTTGTACTGGCGACATGGGCAGGATATTTATGCATTGCTACCCGCATTCTCGAACTGTGGAGCCGCTGGGAAAAGTAGAATCAAACATGAAATTAAACTTGGGAATTCCAAAAAAAACAGAGCATTACCTAATGAACGATCACGTGTTTTCATTCTTAATGAAAGAGATATAAAAAATATTAGAAAATCTCTCATTACGTATCATTATAAAGTTAACGGAGATACGATAAAGAAAACATTAGAGAGACATATTGATTTGTATTTTAGGGATGAAATTAAAACAGCAAACCTAGAAAATAGAGCTCCATATGTTCCTTCTTTAAAACAATTTTCATACTGGAATAAAAAACTCTTCACTAAAGATTTCTCGATAAATAAGAAGAACACGAAAAAAGAAATAGACCTCAAAATGCGGGCGCTTTTAGGTAGTGTGGCTAATACAACTGTTTTGCCGGGTGATGTTTTCGAAATAGACTCAACTGTCGCTGATGTACATCTTATTTCGAGTTTAAACAGACGAAAAGTCATTGGGCGTCCTACTATTTATACAGTGGTGGATCGTGCAACAAGAATGATTGTTGGCCTTCATGTTTCTTTATATCATGCTTCATGGCGAGCCGCCCGACAAGCGTTAGCAAATTGCTTTATGCCAAAAAAAGAATATTGTAGATTATTTGGAATCTCTATTACTGATGATGATTGGCCTTGTTCTCATATTCCATTAACATTGATGTGTGACAACGGGGAGATGATTGGTCTTAAACCTCAGGAAGAGATGACCCCCCTGACAAAACTTGAGTTTGCGCCAGTCGGTAGAGGCGACAGAAAAAGCATTGTTGAACGCTGTTTCGGCATTATGAATGATGAGGTTATTCATAGGCTTATTGGAACAACACGAAGGGGAAAGATTGTTAAAGGAGAGCCAACACCGCAATCCAGGGCTTGTTTAACGATTCAGGAGGTCACGTCTTTACTGATTCGGGAGATACTTGCACATAATCAGAGAACGTATGAAGAACTGGCTTATATCAATCCCTTACTGATTGAAAATGATCTCGTAATATCACCAAAAAATAGTTGGATGATAAGCTTAAAGCACGGGAGATTCAGCGCAAGAGCCGTTGGGGCCGACGAAGTGATCGCACGATTGTTAATCCCTGTGAACGCTAACATTACCGCCGGTGGGATTCAGTACAATAATCTTTTTTATGAATGTGATCCTGAAATTGCATCAGGTGCCAGAGTATTTGGAAGAACCACTTGTGAAGCAAGAATAGATGACAATTGCGTAGATTATATATATGTAAGATTTGACAAAAATAGCATTTTCAAAAAACATTACCTACTTAAGAAAAGAGATGTATTTAAAGGAAAAACTCATCTTGATACAGATGTAATGGCTGATTGGGTAGATACTCAAAAAGAAATTAATTTATTTACTCTGGATTCGCTCAGCAATATCAATAATAAAGATGAATTTAACAGGAAAGGTAACGAAAGATTAAATGAAATATACGAATCTCGCCGGGTACATGGTAAAGATATTAAAAAGAACAGGAAAAATGAACTTGATTCATTAGGGCGAACTCATGTTGCTAATGGAAGATCTGAACCCCTACTTCCTTCATCCAGTAATGTTCTGCTTTTGCCTGGCCGGGAGGAGAAACAAAGATGGTTAAAAGGTAAGAAGAAGACTGAGGACGCAGAATAATGAACCTTATACGGAGCGTTTCAGCGATATATAAAGAACAGGAGTTACCTGAGTATCGTGGCAATCCCTTAATTGAAGCACTTCCTGAAGCGCTTACGGAAGATGAAGTACTTCTGGAAATGAGTTATTTCCCCGAAATTGACGAAAAAATCCGCTGGACTGCCCCGGCGAATGTTAGAGAGCAGTATGTCGAACGTATAAAGAAATTCCGTTGCCCTCAAACCAATCTTATCCAGGCTTATAAAATGATTTTACGGGCACTTAGGGAAAGCTATGCAGCTCGTAATCCTTTAAAAAGCGGAACAATTCAATATCTTCATTACTATGGAAATGAGCGTCCTGATATTGAACCCGACAGTGGATATTTTAAATCCCAGGCTGAAACCATTACGATAGTTGGAATGAGTGGTTCTGGAAAAACTACCATGATTGAGCAAGTCATGGATCATTTCCCTCAGATTATAGAACACAGCAGCTATAAAGGAGTTTTTCCCGGCTTCAGTAAGCAAATCGTATGGGTAAAGATTAATTGTCCATACAATTCAAGTGTGAGAGACCTTTGTGAAGAGATTTTACAAAAATTAGATGATGCAATTGGTATTGAACGAACTGCACCTGAGATTAGAAATGGTGCTCTGGCTCGCCAGATTGCACAAAGAATTAAATCATCATTTTTGGGTATCCTTGTTATTGATGAAATGCAGAGGCTTAAATTTTCAAGAACCGGGGGGGAGAGTAAGTTGATTGATTTTTTACATGAAATTGTAGATTCCATGGGGGTATCTATGGTTTTTTGTGGAAATCATCCTTTTGACGAGACGCTGACAAAGAAAATGAGAATTGCCAGGCGGGCAGAGTCTGGTGGTTACATGAAAATTAAGAATGTTAGATACGATTCACAAGACTGGCAATCGTTTATTCATTATTTATGGCCATTACAATGGACAAATGTTGAAACTCCATTAAATGATGAGTTAAACGAAAAATTATTCATTTTATCTAAAGGCAACATTGGATTGGCTCAGATGATTTATCGGGGGGCACAATTAAAGGTTATCGGTAGCGGCAATGAAATCATCACTGGTGCAGTCTTGTCGGCCTCTGTACCGGTACTCGTGAGTCATACGGAGGAATATAAGGATACTTTACTCCCGGGGGCCGCGACTGAAGATGAGGAAGCTAAATGGCTCTCTTCATCTAATGAGGGTGATGCTTCGGCTAAAATCATGGCAGAGAAGTCCCTAAAGGCTTTGATCCCTGGGGATATAGACAGGCCACAGCACAAGGAATTCGTAGGAAAAATAGACGAGGTTTTGCGCAATTTCGACGAGAAAATACTGTCTCTTGACCACGATCTTGTTATCAACAGAACAGCTGAAAAGAAAAATACCTACGATGCTCTTCAGCGTTGCGGGCTTATAAATATAGATCCACTTAATAAATTGTAATGAGGTAACAGTTCGTAACGGTCAAAAAGAGGTGTGGGAAATGAGAATGTTGCCTGTTTTGCCTGATGAATCCTTGTTCAGCCGGTTTTGTCGGACAACTACCGTGTACGGTATGTCCCCATCTTCTCTGTTAACGATCATTTTCAACAAACCTGATATGAACGTCCATCCAATTCTCAATTCAGGATTAAAGGCTATTTCTCTTCATACATCCGAAAGTGCAGATCAGCTCTGGCATGAACAGACTTTACTCCCTCTTTTTGCCTGGGCACTACCAATCAGTCGTAATGAAATTATGGATTTCAACACGACCCCTGCCAGGCTTAATCGATTGTGCCGCCTTAGTAATTTTTCACTAGGGCAGCGCACACTATTGAAGTTTTGCCCGGTTTGCGCTCGTGAAGATACTTTTCATTATGGTGTTACTTATTGGCATCTGGCGCATCAGCTTCATGGGGTTACAACCTGCCATCGGCATCCGGTAGCGCTTGAAAGTATCCATGTCCCTTCTTCACCGCACATACGTATTGGACTGATGCCTCCTGTTTCGTATACAGAACAACTTAGCAATGAGATAGACTTCGATTTTGCTAAGTTTTGTTATGAGTCCATAAATATAATCAGAAGAAAAGATATTACACACCCCAATTACATGGATGTACTTAAAAAGTTGAATTTATTATCATTGGATGGAAATTTAAAGAAAAATGTATTCTACGCACATGTTTATGCTAAGTGCCAGTTATTTGGGGAGGGTTCATCGGAGCTTTTACCAACTTCCCTAACTGATTATCACTACTGGGAGCCTATACTCAAAGACAAATGTTGTCAGCATCCCACAAAGCATCTTTTGCTTTGTTATTGTTTGTTAAATACTTGCTGGCCAACGTATGCAGGAAGTCGTACTAATAAAAAGAAAGAAATCTTTAAAAGTCATAAGAAATACAGTTTTCATATAACTGAAAATAATACTAGTGTTAGCAACCTTGGGAAGGAATTTAGTCGCAGCAGATGTTACATTAAAACACTTATTTATAAAAAATACCTGAGGACGTTTAAGCGAAACACAAAAATTAATATATTCACTGAATTGCTTATCAAGTCTATGGCTGTAAGGGGGTTTAGTCTGGCATCCATAGCTGAGAAAAACTCATTATCGGAAGGAGCTGTATCCTCTGTAATTTCATCTTGTTACGGTTTATGCTCATGGCGTAAAAAATGTAAAAAAGATTCTTTAAGACGGCGTCATAAGCAGAAGATATTAAGATTTATACATAATCAATCCGTTTCTATAACACGAAAGTTAGTCAAAGAAAGTTGTTATGCAAGTTTCTATTGGCTAAATAAACATGAATGTGACTGGCTTAATTCCTGTCTTCCTAAAACAATACGATGCTATAAAAATAAAAGAGTAGACTGGAGCGAGAGAGATATTATCTCATCATCATTAATAAATGATGTTTTATCTCAGGGGCAGTACTCGATGTCACTTACAAGTCTAGATGCTTTACTGGGAGGGCATGGCTGGCTTTTAAAATACAGAGATAAACTACCAATGACAATGATACTTCTCAGAAAAATGGAACTAATTAAATAAGAGGGAGTTATATGGTTTACGAAAATGAATTGTGGCACAGTTTTCTTCTGCGTTCACAGATAATGTATAACTTATCCAATTGCAGGAACATAATATCAAAGCATGGCGCACTAAGGTACGATGCCTTTCCTCGGTTCGAACTGATTGATATGTACAAATTGCATAGCTTGCAGGATATATATGACATTCTTGCCACTAGAAATGGTTATATACTAACTTCCAATATAGTGTCGTTATCTTCTGGTGTTTACGGGTATTTTAACGCTGTTGAAGATGCCTGTCGGAAAAATTTTCACATAACTAATTCATATCCATTGGTAAACATCTCAAACATTCGTTACTGTAACAAATGTATTGTTGAAGATATACACTCTAAAGGCATTGGTTATCTGCGTCATAGATGGTTGTTTGAATCTAAATGTGCAGTTCATAGTACCAGTTTATATGAGGTTTGTTTTGATAACTATTTGAATGCAGTGAAAGGACTTAGTGATTTAATTATAAGTGGAATAAATCCTCATGGTTATTGTTCCCTTGTGGTTGACGTTTCAAACCCTTTCAAAAATCCAGTGTATATATTACCATGTGCCCGTAATAAAATTTTAAAATGGATTTCGGACAATAAAAATATGCTGATTTACTTTCTCTTTGATCTCTTCAAATGTAAGTCGCATTCAAGTTTATCTAAGGTTATCGAAGTCAAGATAATGCATGATAGATATATTTCTGCGGTGTTCAAGATGTTAAGTGAAGTTAATTTTTGTAATTTCAACTCATTTATTGCTGATCTTTTTGAGGACGTAAGTTATGCCTCTATCGGACTTGATGATTATTCTGTTAATGAGCATTTTCTCAGGCTAAGGGCTACAGATTGTAAATTTTGCCAGTTGAATGGTAAATATATTTGCTCACTTTCCAATGTAAAACTTCTTCGCTAATTTCACTTCATTTATAAAATACTAAGAAAGCTAATTAGATAAGGTTATATATTTTGACTGGGGCAGGAATAAATTATCACTCATCGAGTATCCCTGGGGGTTACCACCTGTGTATGATGCCGGTTAGCAACAACGTCTAAAAGACCTGCGATCACGTGGGTCCCTCTCCAGCAAAGGGGCAAGGGGTGCTATATAACGGTGTACTGCTTACTCAATACGGCCTTGTATTTGAAAGATGCCGCATCTTGGCAAGATTCGTATTACAGCCTATAGTCTGTTAATGAGCATTACAGCCTATATGCTGTAATTCCTTGCGTTGTGCTTGTTAACCCGTCGATACGGAAGGTCACTTATGAACACTCAATACGCTTTGAAGACCTTGAATCAGTTACGTCCTGTTTTAATCGGCTTTCGCAAAGCCAATGGACTGACGCAAAAAGATGTTTCTGAACGTTTGGGTATAACACAGCAAACTTATGCCCGACTGGAGGCCAACCCTGCAAGTGCGGGTTTTGAGCGTTTGTTTAGGGTGTTCAGCGTCCTTGGAGTGGAGATCGTACTTTCATCCAGGGAACCATTGTCAGATGCAAAGCCCGAATACGGAGCTATGCACAATGATTCTTCACTTCCAGCCAGGCGGGAGAAATGGTGACGCCAGGCGCTTCCCGGTCTAATTTTTCTGCAGCAAGATTAACCCCTTAGCGGCCTGAAGTATCAGGTTGCTATAAAGCCTTTCATTTCTTCTGTTATGTTAAATACACCATTTTGAGCTATTTCGCTCGGCCTTAAATTATCTCTTCATTCTTCAGTGAAAATTTTATGTCGATCACATTATCGATGAATTTAGGAAATAAGCCGTAAATGAAAATCTATCTTCTTTTAAATTCATCAGTGTCAGTAGCAAATATTACGCATAAAAGAATGATTATTATTATCATTTAAATCATAAAGCTCATGAGTCAATTCCAAAAAATATAATAAGCATTGAAATCATTACCCGTGATTCTGGAGTTTTAACTTTGCCATGTAACCAACCACAAGTTAGTTTCCGGTGTTTTGAGGGGCAGTAAAGTTCTGAAAGCGCGACCAGATCATAATCCCGAAATGTCGTTAAGATATTCTGAATAACGGTTATCCCTGCATGTTGGCAGGCATTTGAAAATATATTTTGTATTCAGGTTGCAGCAAAACGCTTTCTTACACACAGGACTTCATATGCGGCTCAGAAAATTAAAACTGAAAAACTTCAGAGGCTACAGAAACTCTACTGAAATCATTATTGATGAAAGCATGACGGGTATTGTCGGTCGTAATGACTTTGGGAAATCAACGATTCTGGAAGCGCTGGCTATTTTTTTTGAAACAGAAGGAATGAAGGCTGACAAGAATGACATGAACTGTTTCAGCCTAAGAGAAGGGGACGGCCGTTTTGAAATAGCCTGTGAATTTGATGACCTGCCCGATTTTATCATGATCGACGACAGGGTGCAGACCACGCTCGCCTCAGAACATCTGCTGAATGAAGACGGCAATTTTGAAATCGTCAAAACGTTTAAAGCAACGACCTCAGGAAAACCGGAGCAGACCTGCATCCGCTGCATCCACCCGGATGAGGAGCCCCTGAGAAATTTACTGGGCATGAAAATTTCTGAGCTCAAGGCGGTGGGAAAAGAAGTTGAAAAAAATGTGGCGGATAAACGCACTGCATCGTTATGGCGTCAGGCCATCAGGGAAGCCGCAGCCCCCTATACCTGTTCGGAAATTATGCTGGATGTCGATAAAGAGTTCGGAACCGACACAAAATCATTATGGGGTAAGATCCTCGATTTGCTGCCCACGTATGCGATTTTCAAAGCCGACAGGGAAAGCAGCGACGGGGATTCCGAAGCTAAAAACCCCTTACAGCAGGCCGTAAAAGACGCTCAGGCTGCGCTGCAGGACAAAATTACAGCGCTGGAAAATGAGATTCAGGACAGCGTCCTGGATGTCGCACAGAGAACGCTGGATAAATTACGTGAAATGGCCCCCGAACTCGCCAGTGAACTGACTCCACGATTTAAGGAGAAACCCAAGTGGACCTTCAATTTCACCCTGGACGGGGAAAATGGCATCCCCATCAATAAGCGCGGCAGCGGGATAAGGAGGCTTATCCTGTTGAATTTTTTTCGGGCTGAGGCTGAAAAGAATGTCGCGGGGACGCCCAGAAATGTGATTTATGCCATAGAGGAGCCTGAAACGTCACAGCATCCGAACTATCAGATGATGCTGATGAAAGCGTTACTGGCACTGGCAGGCCAGCCGCACCGTCAGATTATCGTCACCACCCATGTCCCGGCGCTGGCCGGATTGATCCCTGTCGAAGGCGTACGTTATGTTACCCGAAATGAGGCGGGTGAACCCGTAGTAAAAATGCCGGATGACGCAGTGCTGAAGGAAGCCACTGAAAGCCTGGGGGTGCTGCCAGAGACCGGTATGGAAAGGGCGCAGGGGATTGTTCTGGTAGAGGGAAAGTCGGATGTTACTTTCCTGAGGCATGCGGCCAGTTCATTAAAACAGTCAGGTGTGCTGCCAGCCTCTCTGGAGGACGTGAAAATAGTGCCAGTCCTCATAGGAGGGTGTGGTAGCGTCAAACACTGGGTTACATTGAATCTGGCCAACGATCTGGGGCTTCCCTGGTGCGTATTTCTGGACTCCGATATTGGGGGAGACCCTGCACAGGTTCTGTCCATCCAGAAGCGTAAAAAAGAAGTAGAGGAGGCCGGTAAGGTATTTTTCGCTACGCGCAAACGTGAGATAGAAAACTATCTGTGCCCGGATCTTATCGAGGAAATTACTGGTGTAGCCGTCACGTTTACGGACACCTGTGATGCTAAAAAAATAATCGGCCGGGCTGTGGGAATGAAACCCGATAATGTACTAGATAAATTCTGGCCTCAGATGACATCGGAAAGAATCATCTCAAGATCAATCTATCATGACGGAACGCAGGAGAGAAGCGAGCTGGTTGAGATCCTGAGCGACATTGTATCCATGACGAAATAATGTATTAAATAAGCATCTCAGGTGCATATATTCCGGTCCCCAACAAAGGACCGGAGTACAGAGTAGTAAAAACCCGAAATTAATCGGGTTTTACTTATTCAACGTTTAACAGGCTCACTGCCCGGAAGTGGTGTAAAATTACGTTTAACGAAGCGGTTTTACAATCTTTATTTATGACTGCCAAGCCATTTATTCATCTGCTCGATTTCACCTTTCTGAGCTTTTATGATGTCCTGCGCCAGCTTTCTCATTTCGGGGTCTTGACCGTATTTAAGCTCGGTCTCAGCCATTGCTATTGCTCCTTCGTGGTGAGCGATCATACCTTTTGCAAAGGCCTTGTCAGGATTGGGCTCATTAACGGCGGCCATCATTTTGTCATGCATGTCTTTCATGCCCGACATATATTCCTGTGACGATGCCGACGAGTGCATATCTGACATTTTCATTTCCGAATGTTCTGCGGAAATGGCTGGCAGGGATAAGATTAATATAACAAAAAGGGAGCTTTTGATTTTCATATAATAAATCCTTTTCAGGTAGGTACCGGTTAATTGTAGCTAAGTCAGATAAAAAAGCCCCCTGATGGGGGCAAAAAAGTAGCAACATATCCGGTTAAGGAATAATCTATCAAAGAAAGGGTAAAAGCACGGATACTACAATCGCATTCAGCCTGCATTGATCATGCGGCGGTGCTCTTCGGCCATGCCCTCATGTGGGCCGGACTGACCGTTATTCATGAATTCATGGGCAACCGCTGCTCTTTCATGCTCATCCATCGCGGCGTAAGACGTTGACGAGACGGTCGTGGGTACAGTGTTATTTCCCATCATCTTCTGATGACTTTCCACCATTTTCTGGTGCGCATCCGCCGATCCGTTCGTCATGGTTTCATGAGCAATTATGGCCTGTTCATGCTGATCCATACCGTTCATACTGGGGGCGGAACCCTGAATCCCTACAGAAGCAGCAGCAGACTGCATCTGGTGAGCAGGAGCCTGTGCATTGTTGACGCGCTCATGGATATTCACGGTTTCAGTGGCCCAGGCCGAAGAAATTAAACCAAAGCCCAGCAAAGATGCTAATACGATATTTTTCATGATAACTCTCCATTTCTGAATTAGTGATGTCCGGGGAAGCACAACCTATATTTTCATTTCCATAACTGAAACAAGTTCGGCAGTGTTTATTTCTCCGGGAGTTGGCTGGATATTCATTTCCTGGCGTACTCTGACGCCGGGTATTGATGAAGCAATCCAGCCTTCCTGATAAGTTGCACTAATTATATCGAATGGCTTCTGTTTGCTGCATGACAGGCTAATGACATCTTTGTCATTTAAATCTTTATTCTCAGTGTTGGGGCTCCGGAATCCTTTGCTCCAGTCTGGGCACGGATAAGATAAAACGAGTTGAGCGTACGTCCGATTCCACCTGCACTCTTCCGTGATGTGCTTCCACGATTGACTTCACAATTGCAAGGCCGATGCCGCTGCCTTCTCCTTTTCGTTGTCTGGACGGATCCACCCGATAAAAACGGTCAAAAAGCCTTGATAAATGCTCTTCAGGGATTGGTTTCCCCGGATTTTCAATCACCAGGTCAAAAAAGCTCTCTTGCTCTCTTATTGAGACGGTGATTGCCTGTCCCTCCGGGGTATAACGCAGGGCATTGGATAACAGATTATTGATCGCTCTTCTGAACATTTGTGGATCTCCCTCAACCAGGCAGGGCATCCCGTTAAATTTGAGCGTGATATTGCGTTCTTCGGCCCAGGCTTCGAAAAACTCGAAGACTTTCATGACTTCTGCTCTGAGGTCAAACCGGACCCTGTCAGGTATAAGCTGATTATTGTCCGCCTGCGCCAGGAACAGCATGTCGCTGACCATTTTGGTCATCCGGTTATACTCTTCAAGACTGGAGTAGAGGACATCCTCAAGTTCCTTCTGGGTTCGATCCTGACTCAGTGCGATTTCAGTCTGCGTCACCAGATTGGTGATGGGCGTTCTGATCTCGTGCGCGATATCGGCAGAGAAATTGGCCTGGCGGGTAAAGACATCCTCAATCTTTCCAATCATATGATTGAACGAGATAACCAGCTGTTCCAGCTCAATGGGAACGCGTGTCGGTTCCAGCCGCGCATCAAGATTCTCGGAGGTGATGCTTTTAATGGCATTGCTGACATTACGAAGGGGCAGGTGCCCCTGACGGACAGCGATGCGAATGATCAGAACAATCAGCAGGCTTATCACGACGGCAATCGCAATCAGATTTTTTTTCAGCGCATCGAGGTAATGGAGATGGAAATTAATGGAGAGGCCAGTCAGCATGACATAGTTCTGCTGTTTGCCCTGAAATATCGCCTGGCCAGAGGAGGCGATAATCCGGTATGTTTCCATCTTCATTTCAGACCCGGTATCCATCGGTCTCGCAGGATCCTCCACCGTCCAGAGAAAGACATCCCGTGCGTGGCTGTGCTCGCTAAAATCTGCTGAATTCACGGCCGGGCGTAGTGCTGCCCCCTGCGCTGAACTAAAGAGCACCTCACCCCTGGGATTGAGGAGCAAAAGGGCAACGTTGCGGTAGCTGGCAATCGATTCCTTTATTTTGCTTACTTTTTTTTCATCTGGATCTACCGGGGACTGGAGTATACGGTTCAGTGTGGTGCTGATTTGTTGAAGATCGCTGACATCCTGCTCGGCAAAATGATTTTCAACAGAATGCAGGATAAACCAGGTGAAGGCGATAAAAGCCAGTATCGTGGACAGGCTGATAAAAAAGGTCAGCCGCAGGGCGAGTGAGAAAGGGTGCCAGGAAGGTTTGCTATGCATCCGGGACCTCCAGCATATAGCCCACGCCCCGGACTGTCTGGATCAGCTTTGTCTCGTAATCGTTGTCTATTTTAGCGCGGAGTCGCTTTACGGCGACATCAATCGCGTTAGTGTCGCTGTCAAAATTCATGTCCCAGACCTGAGAGGCAATCAGGGAACGGGGAAGAACCTCTCCCTGATGGCGAATGAAAAATTCCAGCAGGCTGAACTCTTTACTGGTGAGCACAATGCGGTTTCCGGCGCGACTGACTTTTCTGGATACGAGATCAATCGAGAGATCAGCCACCCTAAACTGGCTTTCCGTGATCATCGTGTTTCCCCGCCTCAGAAGGGTTTTCACCCGGGCTAGCAGTTCGGCAAACGCAAAGGGTTTAACCAGATAATCGTCCGCACCCAGTTCCAGTCCTTTGACCCTGTGTTCGATCGTGCCGAGGGCCGTCAGCAGTAAGACCGGCATACCCTTTCCGGCAGTGCGCAGCATCCGGATGATATCCCAGCCGTTCACATCAGGCAGCATGATGTCCAGAATGACTAAATCATACTCGGCTGTCATGGCGAGATGATATCCGGTAAGACCATTATCAGCGTGATCCACTACGAACCCTGCCTCTCTAAGCCCTTTGCTGAGATATTCACCTGTTTTAATTTCGTCTTCGACGATCAATATTTTCATCTTGCTCCCCGGCTGGCTGCTAAGGTCATTCTATTGCGCCCACGATCGTTATCAACGGATTACAGCAAAAATGACAACATTGTCATTATCCTGTCACCCGACAAACAGAGAGCGTTCGGTAAAGTACCCCTATCAATACTCTGGACTTCATTTGAACCATTTACCAGGTCTGCCTGGACGAGAAGCGTTATGTTCAAATTAAAATTACTCAGCATTAGCACGATATTCATCCTGGCCGGTTGTGTCTCTCTGGCACCTGAATATCAGCGCCCGGCAGCACCGGTACCCCAGCAGTTTTCACTGTCCCGAAACAGCCTGACGCCAGCAGTGAATGGTTATCAGGATACGGGCTGGCGTAACTTTTTTGTCGATCCCCAGGTTACACGGCTGATTACTGAAGCTCTGAATAATAACCGCGATTTGAGAATGGCTGCCCTGAAGGTTGAAGAGGCCCGGGCCCAGTTCAACGTCACGGATGCAGATCGTTATCCCCAGCTGAATGCCTCATCCGGGATCACATACAGCGGTGGTCTGAAAGGCGACAAGCCGACCACACAGGAGTACGACGCGGGTCTGGAACTCAGCTATGAGCTCGATTTTTTCGGCAAACTTAAGAACATGAGTGACGCTGATCGCCAGAACTACTTTGCCAGCGAAGAAGCCCGTCGGGCCGTACACATCCTGCTGGTCTCCAGCGTTTCACAAAGTTATTTCAGCCAGCAACTGGCGTACGAACAACTCCGTATTGCGCGGGAAACGCTGAAAAATTATCAACAGTCCTATGCTTTCGTTGAGCAACAGCTCGTGACCGGGAGTACGAACGTTCTGGCTCTTGAACAGGCCAGGGGACAAATCGAAAGTACCCGCGCCGAAATAGCCAAACGAGAAGGCGATCTGGCTAAGGCAAACAATGCCCTGCAACTGGTGCTGGGAACGTACCGCGCACTTCCGTCAGAAAAAGGGATGAAAGGCGGGGAGATCGCACCAGTAAAATTACCACCAAATCTGTCTTCACAAATTTTGCTGCAGCGACCGGATATTATGGAAGCGGAATATCAGCTGAAAGCGGCTGATGCCAATATTGGCGCAGCACGAGCGGCCTTTTTCCCCTCCATTACCCTGACCAGTGGTCTTTCCGCAAGCAGTACGGAGCTGTCCAGCCTGTTTACGTCAGGAAGTGGAATGTGGAATTTTATCCCTAAAATTGAAATTCCTATATTTAATGCTGGCAGGAATAAAGCCAATCTGAAGCTGGCTGAAATTCGCCAGCAACAGTCGGTGGTTAATTACGAACAAAAAATTCAGTCAGCCTTTAAGGATGTTTCCGACACGCTTGCGCTGCGCGACAGCCTTAGCCAGCAACTTGAGTCACAGCAGCGTTATCTTGATTCACTTCAGATAACTCTCCAGCGTGCCAGAGGATTGTATGCAAGTGGTGCTGTCAGTTACATCGAAGTGCTGGATGCAGAACGTTCCCTCTTCGCTACCCAGCAAACCATTCTCGATCTTACCTATTCCCGGCAGGTTAACGAAATTAATCTGTTTACCGCGCTGGGTGGCGGTTGGGTAGAGTAAATTTATTTAATTAATCAGGAAATTAAAATGCGTAATTCACTTAAAGCCGTTTTATTTGGTGCCTTCTCTGTCATGTTTTCTGCCGGTCTTCATGCTGAAACACATCAGCATGGCGATATGAATACTGCCAGTGATGCTTCGGTACAGCAAGTTATCAAGGGCACCGGTGTCGTTAAAGACATTGATATGAATACTAAGAAAATCACCATTTCGCATGAAGCAATTCCAGCGGTGGGCTGGCCTGCAATGACCATGCGCTTTACTTTTGTTAATGCAGACGATGCTATTAATGCCCTGAAAACAGGCAACCATGTCGATTTCTCGTTTATTCAGCAGGGCAATATCTCCTTACTCAAAAGCATTAACGTGACGCAATCCTGATTGACATCCGGAGCGATTACATCCAGTGCGGCTGAACATTCATTAAGAGATTGCTGTGAATGAATAATCGGGCGCATATGCCAGGTGTTTTGATTTTTCAGCGAGAAATTGTATGGCTTCTTTAAAGATAAAATATGCTGCAATAATTATCAGCAGCCTCATAGCAGGAGGGCTGATATCGGTTACTGCCTGGCAGTTTGTAAACTCATCACATAAAACAGTACAAACAGAACAAAAGGCACCGGAGAAAAAGGTACTTTTCTGGTATGACCCGATGAAACCGGATACCAAATTTGATAAACCCGGAAAATCTCCCTTTATGGATATGGACCTGGTGCCTAAATATGCTGATGAAAGCGACGAGAAAAGCAATGGCGGGATCCGTATTGACCCAACGCAGGTTCAGAACCTGGGATTAAAAACGCAAAAAGTCACGCGCGGAATGCTGAATTATTCTCAGACGATCCCGGCGAATGTCAGTTACAACGAGTATCAGTTTGTCATTGTGCAGGCACGCTCTGACGGTTTTGTCGAAAAAGTGTATCCCCTGACGATTGGCGATCATGTGAAGAAAGGCACTCCGCTTATCGATATCACCATTCCTGAATGGGTTGAGGCACAAAGTGAATTCCTGCTGTTATCCGGTACAGGCGGTACGCCAACCCAGATAAGAGGGGTTCTGGAACGGCTTCGTCTGGCCGGTATGCCGGAAGAGGATATTCAAAGGCTGCGTTCAACCCGCACAATCCAGACCCGTTTTACCATTAAAGCACCTATTGATGGTGTCATTACTGCATTTGACCTGCGCACCGGCATGAATATTTCGAAAGATAAGGTGGTGGCTCAGATTCAGGGGATGGACCCGGTCTGGATCAGCGCTGCAGTGCCAGAATCTATCGCCTATCTGCTGAAAGATACGTCGCAGTTTGAAATTTCGGTACCGGCTTATCCGGATAAAACATTCCATGTCGAAAAATGGAACATTCTTCCCAGCGTGGATCAGACAACCCGTACGCTTCAGGTCCGTCTCCAGGTTTCTAATAAGGATGAGTTTCTCAAACCGGGCATGAATGCCTATCTCAAACTGAATACCAAGAGCCAGGAGATGCTGCTGATACCAAGCCAGGCCGTTATCGATACCGGCAAAGAACAGCGCGTGATTACTGTTGATGATGAAGGCAAGTTTGTGCCGAAACAGATCCACGTTCTGCATGAATCACAGCAACAGTCCGGCATCGGCTCCGGCCTGAATGAAGGCGATACCGTGGTGGTCAGTGGCCTGTTCCTCATTGACTCCGAAGCCAATATTACGGGCGCGCTGGAACGTATGCGCCACCCTGAAAAAACAGAAAGCAGTATGCCAGCAATGTCTGACCAGCCTGTAAATATGCATTCAGGGCACTGAGGAGACGACGATGATTGAATGGATTATCCGGCGCTCTGTCGCCAACCGTTTCCTGGTCATGATGGGGGCCCTGTTTCTCAGCATCTGGGGAACATGGACGATTATTAACACGCCGGTAGATGCCTTGCCTGACCTGTCAGATGTGCAGGTCATTATCAAAACCAGCTATCCCGGCCAGGCCCCGCAGATTGTAGAAAACCAGGTCACCTATCCGCTTACCACCACCATGCTGTCCGTGCCTGGCGCAAAAACCGTGCGTGGTTTTTCACAGTTCGGGGATTCGTATGTGTATGTCATTTTTGAAGACGGCACCGATCTGTACTGGGCGCGCTCTCGCGTGCTGGAGTATCTGAATCAGGTTCAGGGAAAACTGCCTGCTGGTGTGAGTTCTGAAATCGGTCCTGATGCCACGGGTGTGGGCTGGATTTTTGAATATGCCCTTGTCGATCGCAGCGGAAAACACGACCTTTCAGAACTGCGTTCTCTGCAGGACTGGTTCCTGAAGTTTGAGCTGAAAACCATTCCTAATGTCGCTGAAGTTGCATCCGTAGGCGGCGTGGTTAAGCAGTATCAGATCCAGCTTGACCCGGTAAAACTGACGCAGTACGGCATCAGTCTGCCAGAAGTAAAACAAGCTCTTAGCTCATCTAACCAGGAAGCCGGTGGCTCATCTGTTGAAATTGCTGAGTCAGAGTATATGGTCCGGGCCAGCGGTTATCTTCAGACTATTGATGATTTCAAAAATATCGTCCTGAAAACGGGGGAAAATGGAGTACCTGTTTACCTGCGTGATGTTGCCCGCATACAAATGGGACCGGAAATGCGGCGTGGTATCGCTGAGCTTAACGGTCAGGGCGAAGTCGCTGGCGGAGTGGTGATCCTGCGTTCGGGCAAAAATGCACGCGAAGTCATTACGGCGGTGAGGGATAAACTGGACACGCTGAAGGCAAGCCTGCCTGAAGGAGTGGAGATCGTAACGACATACGATCGCAGCCAGTTAATCGATCGTGCGATTGACAACCTCAGTTACAAGCTTCTGGAAGAGTTTATCGTTGTTGCTGTCGTTTGCGCACTGTTCCTCTGGCATGTCCGTTCTGCCCTGGTGGCGATTATTTCTCTGCCACTTGGCCTGTGTATCGCCTTTATCGTCATGCACTTCCAGGGGCTGAATGCCAACATTATGTCGCTGGGAGGGATTGCAATAGCCGTCGGAGCGATGGTGGATGCCGCCATCGTCATGATCGAAAACGCGCATAAACGGCTTGAGGAGTGGGACCATCAGCATCCCGGGGAACAGATTGATAATGCCACCCGCTGGAAGGTTATCACTGACGCCTCCGTTGAAGTGGGTCCAGCGCTGTTTATCAGCCTGCTGATTATCACATTATCGTTCATTCCTATTTTTACCCTGGAAGGGCAGGAAGGGCGTCTGTTTGGTCCGCTGGCCTTTACAAAAACGTATTCCATGGCGGGTGCAGCCATACTGGCAATCATTGTTATCCCTATTCTGATGGGGTTCTGGATCCGCGGGAAAATTCCTGCTGAGACCAGTAACCCACTGAACCGGTTGCTGATTAAAGCGTATCACCCGTTACTGCTCAGGGTACTACACTGGCCAAAAACAACCCTGCTGGTTGCGGCTTTATCCATTTTCACTGTTATCTGGCCACTGAGTCAGGTGGGCGGCGAGTTTTTACCGAAGATTAACGAAGGTGACCTGTTGTATATGCCGTCAACGTTACCTGGCGTGTCTCCTGGAGAAGCTGCTGCGCTCTTACAGACCACGGACAAACTAATCAAAACGGTGCCTGAAGTGGCCTCAGTTTTTGGCAAGACCGGTAAGGCTGAGACCGCCACGGATTCTGCTCCGCTCGAAATGATGGAAACCACCATCCAACTGAAACCTGAGGATCAGTGGCGTCCAGGCATGACGATTGACAAGATTATTGAAGAACTCGACAGGACCGTCCGTTTACCGGGTCTGGCCAACCTCTGGGTACCGCCTATCCGTAACCGTATTGATATGCTCTCAACCGGCATTAAAAGTCCGATAGGTATTAAGGTATCGGGTACTGTTCTGTCGGATATCGATGTAACAGCACAGAGTATCGAAGCAGTCGCTAAAACCGTACCTGATGTGGTTTCCGCACTGGCTGAACGACTGGAAGGTGGACGTTATATTGATGTGGACATTAACCGGGAAAAAGCTTCCCGGTACGGGATGACTGTGGGCGACGTCCAGCTGTTCGTCTCTTCAGCAATCGGTGGGGCTATGGTGGGTGAGACGGTTGAAGGCGTGGCCCGGTACCCTATTAACATTCGCTATCCGCAGGATTACCGTAACAGTCCGCAGGCGTTGAGAGAGATGCCAATCCTGACCCCAATGAAGCAGCAAATTACGCTGGGCGATGTTGCCGATATTAAGGTCGTTTCCGGACCAACCATGCTGAAAACCGAAAATGCCCGGCCAGCCAGCTGGATTTATGTTGATGCCCGCGGCAGGGACATGGTGTCGGTGGTGAACGATATTAAGGCGGCCATCAGTGAGAAAGTGAAACTGAGACCGGGGACCAGTGTGGCATTCTCAGGACAGTTTGAATTACTCGAGCACGCCAATAAGAAATTAAAACTGATGGTACCGATGACGGTGATGATCATCTTCATCCTGTTATATCTGGCATTCCGCAGGGTTGATGAAGCCCTGTTGATCCTGATGAGCCTGCCGTTTGCCCTGGTTGGCGGGATATGGTTCCTGTACTGGCAGGGCTTCCATATGTCAGTGGCGACCGGAACCGGGTTTATCGCCCTGGCCGGGGTGGCAGCAGAGTTTGGCGTGGTCATGCTGATGTATCTGCGTCATGCCATTGAAGCGCACCCGGAATTGTCCCGTAAAGAGACGTTCACACCGGAAGGCCTTGATGAAGCCCTCTATCATGGTGCCGTACTGCGTGTCCGGCCGAAAGCCATGACCGTGGCGGTGATCATTGCGGGTCTGCTGCCAATACTCTGGGGAACCGGTGCAGGTTCAGAAGTCATGAGCCGTATCGCGGCACCCATGATTGGTGGGATGATCACGGCTCCGCTGCTGTCCCTGTTCATTATTCCTGCCGCCTACAAATTAATCTGGCTGCGCAGACATAAAAAAAGCGTGTCCTGAACCTGAAAGGGCACCCCCTGTGGGTGTCCTTCTTTACTGATTCACCCTGACGTCAGGGTTTATATCGATAATATACAGAGGTGAGTATGAAAAAAGTGGTTCTAATGGCGCTGGCTCTCGGCCTTTCACTACCCGCGATGGCGAGTGAAAAAGTGATTGATATGTACAAATCTGAAAACTGTGGCTGTTGTTCCCTGTGGGGCAAAGCGATGGAAAAAGACGGGTTTGAAGTACGAACTCACGTCATGAATGATCAGGCGCTGTCAGCCCTGAAAGAAAAGCATGCTATTCCTGCAGGACTACGAAGTTGTCATACCGCGGTTGCCGGTAATTTGATCATTGAAGGCCATGTGCCTGCGACAACGATACATAAGGCAATGCAGTCTGGTTCGGGTATATACGGTCTCGCCACCCCCGGTATGCCAGCAGGAAGTCCTGGAATGGAGATGGGAGCCCGAAAAGAGGCTTACGATGTTATCGCATTCTCACCGGATGGAAGTAAAAAAGTCTTCCAGCGAATCGAATAGTCAGCGGAACGGCTGATAACGGGACGCCGGTAGCAGGCACTCCTGTGCCGGCGATATTCGTGGTAATCGCATCCATGACATACCCTGAAGACAGAAGATGCTTCGGTATGCATAAGGAGAGTTACTGTGAAAAATGACAATGCAGTGCAACACAACAACCAGACTGCTTCTGAGCAGACATTATCCCCGGACGAGGGCCACGTATTGCATAAGGTGAGAGATCCCGTGTGCGGGATGGCCATCCTGCCCGACAGGGCGCACAGCAGCATTCGATACCAGGACCATCAACTTTATTTCTGCTCCGCCAGCTGTGAGAGTAAATTTAAAGCCCATCCCGATCGTTATCTTACCGAAGATGCCAGTGAACATTCCCATCACCATCACCACGATCATCACGAAGTCAGCCCTGATCAGATAAAACAGCCTCACCACCAGGCGGAAAAAGAGAATTCTGAAGGTGTGTGGACATGTCCGATGCACCCGGAGATACGCCGCAGTGGTCCCGGAAGCTGTCCTGTCTGTGGAATGGCACTGGAGCCGCTCGTAGCTACGGCATCCACGGGGCCAAGTGATGAACTTCGCGACATGACAAGACGCTTCTGGCTGGGGTTGTTGCTGGCGTTTCCGGTTCTGGTACTCGAAATGGGATCTCATCTGTTTCCCGCCTTGAGGAATACAGTACCGCCACAGTACAACACATGGCTGCAGCTGCTTCTGGCCTCTCCTGTCGTGTTGTGGTGTGGCTGGCCATTCTTCGCCCGGGCCGGAATGTCGTTACGTAACCGCTCCCTGAATATGTTTACCCTTGTTGCAATGGGCACCGGCGTAGCCTGGGTGTACAGCGTCATTGCAACCGTCTTCCCCTCCTGGTTTCCTGCATCGTTCAGAAACATGGATGGCCTGGTGGCCGTTTATTTTGAAGCCGCAGCAGTTATTACGGTGCTTGTTCTGCTGGGACAGGTTCTTGAGCTGCGGGCACGGGAACAAACCTCAGGTGCCATTACTGCACTACTGAATCTTGCCCCCAAAACCGCCAGGCGGCTGGATCATGACGGTCATGAAACGGATATTAATGCGGAAGATGTTCTGCCTGGCGATAAGCTCCGCATCAGACCAGGAGAGAGTATTCCGGTCGACGGTATTGTGATCGAAGGCAAAACAACCGTTGATGAATCGATGGTGACCGGGGAATCTATGCCGGTTACCAAAACGGAGGGTGACCCTGTCATCGGGGGGACCATTAATCAGACAGGGAGTCTCATCATCCGTGCAGAGAAAGTCGGTGATGAAACAATGCTCTCACGAATTGTTCAGATGGTCGCTGATGCACAGCGTTCGCGTGCCCCCATCCAGAGAATGGCTGACAGCGTTTCAGGCTGGTTTGTTCCTCTGGTGATACTTATCGCGGTTGTTGCTTTCGTGATCTGGTCTGTCTGGGGGCCCGAGCCCAGGATGGCGCACGGTCTCATTGCGGCTGTGTCGGTCCTGATTATTGCCTGTCCCTGCGCGCTGGGGCTGGCCACGCCGATGTCGATAATGGTGGGGGTGGGCAAAGGAGCCCAGGCCGGGGTGTTAATCAGGAATGCCGAAGCCCTTGAGCGTCTTGAAAAAGTGGACACGCTGGTTGTCGACAAAACAGGCACGCTCACGGAAGGTTCGCCTACGGTGACAGGGATTATCAGTCTCAATCCGGGTGGGGAAACATCTCTTTTGCGTGTAACAGCCGCAGTGGAAAAAGGCTCGCAGCATCCGCTGGGTATGGCAGTAGTTAAAGCAGCACAGGAAAAGGGGATCGCAATACCCGCAGTCACTCATTTCGATGCACCGTCGGGTAAAGGTGTCTCAGGCGATGTCGAAGGTCAACGGGTTGTTATTGGTAATGAACTGGCTATGCAGGAAAACAGTATCGTTATTGATAATCAAAAGGCCGTTGCGGATACGTTGCGGATGGAAGGCGCTACCGTTATCTATGTGGCCACAGACGGGGACCTTGCAGGCCTGATAGCTATCTCGGATCCCGTGAAAACAACCACGCCGGATGCGCTTAAAGCTTTGCGTCAGGCGGGGATCCGCATTGTTATGCTCACCGGGGATAACCAGCTTACTGCTGAAGCAGTCGCACGGAAACTGGGAATAGATGAGGTTGAAGCCGGAATTCTGCCGGATGGCAAAAAAGCCGTGATAACCCGACTGAAAGAGTCTGGCCATGTGGTTGCGATGGCCGGAGACGGTGTGAATGATGCCCCGGCGCTGGCAGCGGCTGACGTGGGTATAGCCATGGGAACGGGTACAGATGTGGCAATTGAAAGTGCCGGAGTCACCCTTCTCAAAGGCGACTTGATGATACTGAACAGGGCCCGTCATCTGTCAGAGATCACCATGAAAAATATCCGTCAGAATCTGTTTTTTGCATTTATCTACAACGCACTTGGCGTGCCTGTGGCTGCAGGTCTGCTTTATCCTGTGTATGGAATACTGCTGTCGCCAGTTATTGCGGCGGCGGCCATGGCTCTTTCCTCCGTCAGCGTCATTGTGAATGCGTTGCGTCTGAAAAGTGTCAGGCTCGGGAAATAACACTGAGTGAAGGGTCAGTTACGAACAGAAGGAGTCCAGTATGAAAAGTACCACCTATGCGCTTATTGCTGTCGCCGCGATCGCGGCATTTGCCCTCCTGCGCGAACACTGGTCACATGTGGCAGGTTACTGGCCATATCTGTTATTGCTGGTCTGCCCGCTAATGCATCTTTTCCACGGCCACGGAGGGCATGGAGATCATCAACATCACGGAAGTGAAAACGATAAAAAAAATTAATCCGGCAGACGGGGCCGCGTCGCGGTCCCGTTATCAGTCCAGGTATCGTTCGTAGTCTCTGGCATGCGCAAAGGCATGCTGTTCGAGTTTGTTATCAGCGGGTGCCGCTGCCCGGAACGCCAGAGAGTTAACAGGGTTGTTATTGATGACCAGCTCGTAATGCAGATGAGGACCGGATGAACGTCCGCTGTTACCGGATAACGCAATAGCACCTCCCCGTGTAACCCTGGCCCCTTTAGTAACGAGTATTTTATTGAGGTGGAGATAGCGAGTTTTAACACCGGCTTTTCCCGTTACTTCAACAAAATATCCCATGGTACTGTTGTATTCGGCCCGGGTGATTTTTCCGTCGATGACGCTGACTATTTTCGTGTTCATGGGCATGGAATAATCAATGCCATTATGGGGACTCACTTTTCCCGATACCGGGTTAAGTCTTGCAGGATTGAAAGGCGAACTGAGTCTTGCTGTGGCCGGTAACGGATAATCGAGACTGCCTTTCCCGGAAGTATCGGAAAGGTTATAGAACTTTTTATCTGATATACGATACGCCGTGTAATTAAATGAACCGGACGTAAATTTATAGGCCACGACACGTGATTTTCCCGCTTTCTTTTGCAGTACGAGTTTTAATGATTCATTTTTTTTCAAATGCCGCAGATTAAACCGGGAAGGCAAGGAGCGCTGAAGAGTAGCGATCTCGTTCGATTCCAGCCCCGAGCGGGTGGCTGAAAGGTAGGCATTTTCTTTTACGACATCGGTAGAATACATTTACTGGAATTCGCCGTTAGCATGAACACTGCGGCGTATGCTAGGGGTTTTCAGGAGGCGTGTCATCTGTCAGTTAATCGGGAGCACCGTTGATGGTCGTCATTTTTGTAACATATCTTGTTTCCCGTTTGCTCCTGAAGCTCTGGGAACTGTATGACCAGCCCGACGGTGATGATTAACGGGACTGAAACAGGTTACGGCAGAGCAATATGGGGCTCATGTCCTGCTACGTAACCCGTCAGTAAAGCCCTGCTGCGCACCTGACGCTAAGCACTAACCCGCCTGCAGTTACCTGGTCGAATACAGCCCGCGAAGCTTTCTTGCCTGCGTCTGATGTGCTTCCGCACCGGCATTATTGACCTGCTCATGCACGAGAGCGGCTTTTTCTCCGGCATTCAGTTCGTTAAAAGAAGAAGACGAGGTCTTTGAATTTGCATCACTGCCGGACAGCATTTTTTTATGTTCCTCAATCATTTTCTGATGCGCATAGGACGCGCTGTTGTTCATAAATGAATGAGCAACAATGGCCCTTTCATGTTCATTCATTTCAGAGAATGAGGGCGTGTTGTTTTTATTAACCCTGTCCGGTAAGTTTTCATGCGTCGAGGAATTCACATGACTGACGGCTGAGGCATTATTAACAAATCGATGTGCTTCATGGGCAATATCACTGGACTGAGCAAAAGCTGCCCCACAAAATAAAGCTGTAAACGCAGTGGTCGTGATTAATATATTCATGTGTAATTACCTTCTGAGGTACATAAAAGATGTCCTTATGATCATATATAAAAATAATCAACCTGTGGGGAAGATGACGTAAATGTAATACAGCTATGTACATTACACGATTGTAATGAATTTGTTTCTTAAGGTGTGCTAGATTCATTTCATTGTAAGTGGATGAACCAGTAATTTAATTTAAATCGGTTCTCGAATTCTGTCAGTAACCATACTTTAAATAAGGGAATGCGCATGCTGTTGAAAACGTCTCGACGAACTTTCCTGAAGGGGTTAACCCTCTCTGGCGTAGCCGGAAGTCTTGGCGTATGGAGTTTCAATGCGCGTTCCAGTCTGAGCCTGCCAGTTGCCGCATCCCTGCAGGGTACTCAGTTTGACCTGACCATTGGTGAAACGGCCGTCAATATCACGGGCAGTGAGCGTCAGGCCAAAACAATCAATGGAGGCCTGCCGGGGCCCGTTCTTCGCTGGAAAGAAGGTGACACCATTACCCTGAAGGTCAAAAACCGTCTTAATGAACAGACGTCCATTCACTGGCACGGCATTATTCTTCCGGCCAATATGGATGGTGTTCCGGGGCTGAGTTTTATGGGCATAGAGCCTGATGATACCTACGTTTACACCTTTAAGGTTAAGCAGAACGGGACTTACTGGTACCACAGCCATTCCGGTCTGCAGGAACAGGAGGGGGTATACGGTGCCATTATCATCGATGCCAGGGAGCCAGAACCGTTTGCTTACGATCGTGAGCATGTGGTCATGTTGTCTGACTGGACCGATGAAAATCCTCACAGCCTGCTGAAAAAATTAAAAAAACAGTCGGATTACTACAATTTCAATAAACCAACCGTTGGCTCTTTTTTCCGCGACGTGAATACCAGGGGGCTGTCAGCCACCATTGCCGATCGGAAAATGTGGGCTGAAATGAAAATGAATCCGACTGACCTCGCGGATGTCAGTGGCTACACCTACACCTATCTCATGAACGGGCAGGCCCCGCTGAAAAACTGGACCGGACTGTTCCGTCCCGGTGAAAAGATACGCTTACGGTTTATCAACGGCTCGGCAATGACCTATTTCGATATCCGTATCCCCGGGCTGAAAATGACGGTCGTGGCTGCAGATGGCCAGTATGTAAACCCGGTTACCGTTGACGAATTCAGGATTGCCGTTGCCGAAACCTATGATGTCATTGTGGAGCCTCAGGGTGAGGCCTATACCATCTTCGCACAATCCATGGACAGGACCGGTTACGCTCGAGGGACACTGGCCACGAGAGAGGGGTTAAGTGCTGCCGTTCCCCCCCTCGATCCCCGTCCTCTGTTGACCATGGAAGATATGGGTATGGGGGGAATGGGACATGATATGGCAGGAATGGACCACAGCCAGATGGGAGGCATGGATAACAGCGGAGAGATGATGTCTATGGACGGTGCTGACCTTCCGGATAGCGGGACATCCTCCGCGCCCATGGATCACAGCAGCATGGCCGGTATGGATCATTCCCGGATGGCCGGAATGCCGGGTATGCAAAGTCATCCTGCGTCAGAAACGGATAACCCACTGGTTGATATGCAGGCGATGAGCGTCTCTCCGAAATTAAATGATCCGGGTATTGGTCTTCGAAATAACGGAAGAAAGGTTCTCACGTACGCGGATTTGAAAAGCCGCTTTGAGGATCCTGACGGACGTGAACCTGGCCGTACCATAGAACTGCATTTAACCGGCCACATGGAAAAGTTTGCCTGGTCATTTAACGGAATCAAGTTTTCAGATGCCGCACCGGTGCTGCTGAAATACGGTGAGCGGCTCAGGATCACGCTGATCAACGATACCATGATGACTCACCCCATTCACCTGCATGGTATGTGGAGCGATCTGGAAGATGAAAACGGTAATTTCATGGTTCGTAAACACACAATAGATGTTCCCCCTGGTACAAAACGCAGTTACAGAGTGACAGCAGATGCGCTTGGCCGCTGGGCGTATCACTGCCATTTGCTCTATCACATGGAAATGGGAATGTTTCGTGAAGTCCGGGTGGAGGAATGATGCGAATGAAGAGAAATTTGAAGGCCATACCTGTTCTGGTCGCCGGTTTGTTTACCTCACAGCTTTCTATTGCGGCGGGCTCCGTCTCTGCAGATCCCCACGCCGGGCACGACATGTCTGCCATGCAGATGCCAGCAGATGAGAATTTCACTGAGATGACGTCAATGGAGCCCATTGTAACTGAGAGCAGAACGCCAATTCCGCCTGTTACCGATGCCGACCGGAAGGCTGCATTCGGCAATTTACAGGGGCATGCGATTCACGACAGTGCGATTAATTATCTGGTTCTGCTGGATCAACTGGAATGGCAACGGTCGGATAACACCAACAATTTCAGCTGGAGTGTTAACAGCTGGATTGGAGGCGACACAGATCGGATTTGGCTAAAGAGTGAAGGTGAACGAAGCAATGGGGAAACGGAGGCGGCTGAAGCGCAGTTACTCTGGGGACATGCGGTTGGCCCATGGTGGGATTTGGTTGCGGGTGTCAGGCAGGATTTCAGACCTGCTTCTGCCCGGACCTGGGCTGCTGTCGGTTTTCAGGGGCTGGCACTCTATAATTTTGAGTCTGAAATTACGGGTTTTGTCAGTAATGGCGGAAAAGCAGCCCTTCGTCTGGGAGGAGAATACGACGTTTTACTGACTAACCGGCTCATACTCCAGCCATCCTATGAGGTGAATTTCTACAGTCAGGATGATGAATCGCGGGGTCGCGGCAGGGGACTGACTGACACAGAGCTGGGGCTCCGGCTGCGCTATGAAATACGCCGTGAGTTTGCACCCTATATAGGCGTTTCCTGGAATCAACTTTACGGGAAAACATCCGATATGGCGAAAAGAGAAGGTGAGAAAGACCATCAGGTAGTATTCCTGGCGGGAGCCAGAATCTGGTTTTAACGCACTGATATAAAACACTCAACTAAACAGGTAAATAAAATGTCGATTTTAAATAAAGCCATTCTTACAGGTGGCCTCGTTATGGGCGTTGCTTTCTCTGCTATGGCCCATCCGGAATTAAAAAGCTCTGTGCCACAGGCTGATTCAGCCGTAGCGGCCCCGGAAAAGATTCAGCTTAATTTCTCGGAAAATCTGACCGTGAAATTCTCAGGTGCAAAATTAACGATGACGGGTATGAAAGGCATGTCATCACATTCTCCGATGCCGGTCGCGGCAAAAGTGGCGCCAGGCGCTGACCCTAAATCGATGGTCATTATTCCGCGAGAGCCTTTACCCGCTGGCACTTATCGTGTTGACTGGCGCGCGGTTTCTTCAGATACGCACCCTATTACCGGTAATTACACCTTTACAGTGAAGTAATATTATGAACGACCTGATTATGATTGTTATTCGTTTTCTTCTTTATCTGGATTTGATGGTAATATTTGGATTGCCATTTTTTCAGATATATGGAATAAGTGGTGTCAGACATGAAACCTATAACCTGACTAATTTCAGGTCGTTTATAACCTTTGCTGTTGTTACAGGCATCATTCTTACTGGCATTAATATGCTCCTGGTATCTAATGCCATGAGTGGAGTAACTGACCTCAGAGAATTATCCATCCATGTTATCGAGATGGTGATAGAAGAAACTGATGTGGGTATTAGCTGGATTGTCAGGCTCTGTGCCCTGTTTACCACACTCGGTGCTTTGTTCCTTTACACTAATAAGAGAGTATTGTCCTGCCTGCTGATGACGATGAGTGGGGGCGTGGCGCTGGCTACACTTGCCTGGGGAGGACACGCCGTTATGCATGACGGTCTGCATTACTATCTCCATTTACTGAGCGATCTGACCCATCTCGGCGCTGCAGGTGCCTGGACAGGTGCTCTGGTTGCATTTGCTATCCTGCTGATGCGCAGAAACGAGCATAATGCACAGAGCGTCATTGTGATATCTGACTCCCTGGCAAAATTTGCCACGGCAGGAACGGTGATTGTTGTAGCCCTGATCCTGAGTGCGCTGGTCAACTATCTGTATATTGCTGAGGGTAACTTAACTCCCTTATTCAACAGTTCCTGGGGGAGGATATTGCTTGCCAAGACGGCTCTGTTTGTTCTGATGCTTCTTCTGGCTGCAGCAAACCGGTTTCACCTGGGTCCCCGGCTTGAAGTTATGGTCAGGGAAGGGAATTATGATCGCAGCGTTGCCCTGATGCGAAACAGCATCCTGACAGAATTCGTTGTTGCGATTATCATTCTGGGCGCCGTAGCGTGGCTCGGAATGCTTGCTCCGTCTCAGGTCAGCTAGGGGACAGCCAAAGCTCATGCGTGAGATTTTTACTTTCATATCAGCGAGTTGACCATGCAGCGTATTTTAATCGTTGAAGACGAACAAAAAACAGGTCGTTACCTGCAGCAGGGACTGGTTGAGGAAGGCTATCAGGCCGATCTCTTTAATAATGGCCGCGATGGTCTCGGGGCCGCGTCGAAGGGACAGTATGATTTGATAATACTGGACGTGATGCTGCCTTTCCTCGACGGGTGGCAAATCATCAGCGCACTGAGGGAGTCCGGGCACGAAGAACCGGTCCTGTTTTTAACCGCAAAGGACAACGTGCGGGACAAAGTGAAAGGACTGGAGCTTGGCGCAGATGACTACCTGATTAAGCCCTTTGATTTTACGGAGCTGGTTGCACGTGTAAGAACCCTACTGCGCCGGGCACGCTCGCAGGCCGCAACAGTCTGCACCATCGCCGATATGACCGTTGATATGGTGCGCCGGACCGTGATCCGTTCGGGGAAGAAGATCCATCTCACCGGTAAAGAATACGTTCTGCTTGAGTTGCTGCTGCAACGCACCGGAGAAGTGTTACCCAGGAGTCTTATCTCGTCCCTGGTCTGGAACATGAATTTTGACAGTGATACGAATGTGATTGATGTCGCCGTGAGACGTCTGAGAAGTAAAATTGATGATGACTTTGAGCCAAAACTGATCCATACCGTTCGCGGTGCCGGATATGTCCTGGAGATCAGAGAAGAGTGAGGTTCAAAATTTCCCTGACCACACGCCTGAGCCTGATTTTTTCTGCGGTGATGCTTACGGTATGGTGGTTATCAAGTTTTATCCTGATTAGCACCCTTAATGGCTATTTCGATAATCAGGACCGCGATTTTCTGACAGGTAAACTTCAGCTCACCGAAGAGTTTCTTAAAACAGAGACGTTCCGGAACAAAACGGATATTAAGTCATTATCAGAAAAAATAAACGATGCGATGGTAGGGCACAATGGTTTATTCATTTCTATAAAAAACATGGAAAATGAAAAAATTGTTGAACTCTATGCCAAAAATTCTGTTGTTCCAGCGGTCCTGCTTAATAAGTCGGGTGATATTCTCGACTATATGATCCAGACGGAAGAAAATAACACCGTGTACCGCAGTATCTCGCGGCGGGTTGCCGTGACGCCGGAACAGGGTAAAAGCAAACATGTCATCATTACGGTTGCCACGGATACTGGGTATCACACCCTGTTTATGGACAAACTCAGTACCTGGCTGTTCTGGTTCAATATCGGTCTGGTCTTTATTTCTGTTTTTCTGGGCTGGCTGACCACACGTATTGGTCTGAAACCGTTACGGGAAATGACCAGTCTGGCTTCCTCCATGACTGTACACAGCCTGGATCAGCGTCTAAATCCCGATCTGGCTCCGCCGGAAATCTCTGAGACCATGCAGGAGTTCAATAATATGTTTGATCGCCTGGAGGGGGCATTCCGGAAACTGTCAGATTTCTCGTCTGACATCGCGCATGAGCTGCGCACACCAGTCAGTAATCTGATGATGCAGACGCAGTTTGCACTGGCTAAGGAAAGGGATGTTTCGCATTACCGCGAAATTTTATTCGCTAACCTGGAAGAACTGAAAAGGTTGTCACGAATGACCAGTGACATGCTTTTTCTGGCACGTTCAGAGCATGGTCTGCTGCGGCTGGATAAACATGATGTGGATCTGGCAGCCGAACTGAATGAATTACGTGAGTTGTTCGAGCCCCTGGCAGACGAAACAGGAAAGACAATCACGGTTGAAGGAGAGGGCGTTGTTGCCGGAGACAGCGATATGCTCCGACGTGCTTTCAGTAACCTGCTTTCCAATGCAATCAAGTATTCTCCCGATAACACCTGTACAGCGATACACCTTGAGCGTGACAGTGACTGTGTGAACGTGATGATTACGAATACGATGTCCGGCCAGGTTCCCGCTAATCTGGAACGTTTGTTTGACCGGTTCTATCGCGCAGACTCATCAAGGTTCCACAACACGGAAGGCGCGGGGCTGGGATTATCAATTACAAGGTCGATCATTCATGCTCACGGCGGCGAGCTGTCAGCAGAACAGCAGGGGCGGGAAATTGTGTTCAGTGTGCGTCTGTTAATGGATTAATACCGTTATTCAGGAGAAACCCGGAAGGTGACAAAAATGTCATCGTTCAGTCACGCGATAAACAGAGGCGGTTTTTTATAATCAGCCATAAATCAGGACAGCGTGATAATTCAATCGCCCGGTTCCTGGCGTGATGATCAACCAGCCCTGAGATCAAATGCTTTCTCTGTTATAAGCATTGATTGTTCGGGTATGAAAACACCGGAGACCCAACCATGAAAAAGATCCTTGTATCCTTTATTGCCATGATGGCTGTCGCTTCATCTGCCTGGGCTGCAGAGACAATGAACATGCATGACCAGGTAAATAATGCCCAGGCGCCTGCCCATCAGATGCAATCATCCGCTGAAAAAAGTGCAGTTCAGGGGGAGAGCATGAAAATGATGGATATGAGCGGTCACGATCAGGCCGCAATGTCCCATGAAATGATGCAAAACGGCAATTCTGCTGCCCATCAGGACATGGCTGAAATGCATAAAAAAATGATGAAATCCAAGCCAGCAGCTTCTAACGAAACAGCAAAATCATTTTCCGAAATGAACGAGCATGAGAAAGCCGCTGTTATGCATGAGAAGGCGAATAATGGTCAATCTTCCGTTATTCATCAGCAGCAGGCTGAAAAGCATCGCAGCCAGATCACCCAGAATTAACCCGCAGCTCCACTTGTTAGACCCTCATTTGACGCCGAAGTCACTGGCTTACGCTCCCGTCCGGGAGCGTTTTTTTCCCATATATCAAACTTTAACTCTGAAGAGGTGGAAGTATCTGACCAACACTGTCACGTAACGCCAGATAACTACAAAAACACCTTTTTCCTCCTGTAAATTGCAGTTCCTGCAAGAACATCAAGGCATAATGTTGGAACAGCGTGTGATACACACTTAGTATCATGTTTTGTATGTGTTTTTTTTAAAAGTTTACAACTTTAAAGTCTTTTTCAGGTTAAAGGATACAACTTTAATGTCTCTACACAAGTGCCCGGGAAGTCATTGTGAAGTAAAAACGTTTAATGTTTTAATTTTACGCGGGTTGTTTGCTATCGGGGCTGTTAACACAACAGCCACAACCGAATAGACATCTCGAATCCAGGTGTTAGTATTCAATAGATAGCAGTTATGAGTATGCGTGTTTCATTTCCGGCCAGGAACGCTGATGATGACAACATTACTACCCGATTTCACAGCATCTTCATCATTCACTTCCTTTGCGGTGAGAGTTGTCGTGACGCCTGTCCACCGCCTGGCCTTTGTTTCTCATTCCTTCTCATCCCGGATGGAATCTCCCGCTGAATAGCTGTTCAGTGGGCTTTGTGACACGCATCGTTTGATAACAGGGATTACGGCGGGTCGAATATGGATAAGTTTACGCGTCATCTGATGTGGTGGGGGACGGGCATTCTGGTTGTTATTGCCGCGATAGCATGGTGGATGTTACGTCCTGCGGGGATACCGGAAGGGTTCGCGGCCAGTAACGGCAGGATTGAAGCCACGGAAGTGGATATCGCTACCAAAATTGCCGGGCGTATCGATACGATCCTCGTGTCGGAAGGGCAGTTTGTTCGCCAGGGCGAGGTGCTGGCGAAAATGGATACCCGCGTGTTGCAGGAGCAGCGGCTGGAAGCTATTGCGCAAATCAAAGAGGCCGAAAGCGCGGTGGCGGCGGCGCGTGCGTTGCTGGAACAGCGGCAAAGCGAAATGCGTGCCGCGCAGTCGGTGGTGAAACAGCGTGAGGCGGAACTGCAATCGGTTTCTAAACGTCATGTTCGGTCCCGTTCGCTATCCCAACGTGGAGCTGTGTCTGAGCAACAGCTGGATGATGATCGGGCTGCGGCAGAAAGCGCGCGCGCCGCGCTGGAATCAGCAAAAGCACAGGTATCAGCGGCGAAAGCGGCAATTGAGGCTGCCCGCACCAGCATCATTCAGGCGCAAACCCGCGTTGAGGCTGCGCAGGCAACCGAACGACGCATTGCGGCAGATATCGATGACAGCGAACTCAAAGCCCCGCGCGATGGTCGCGTGCAGTACCGCGTGGCCGAACCGGGCGAAGTGCTTGCCGCCGGTGGGCGGGTGCTGAATATGGTCGATCTCAGCGATGTCTACATGACGTTCTTTTTACCCACGGAGCAGGCGGGGTTGTTAAAGATTGGCGGTGAAGCGCGTCTGGTACTGGATGCCGCACCCGATCTGCGTATCCCGGCGACCATCAGCTTTGTTGCCAGTGTGGCGCAATTTACGCCGAAAACGGTAGAAACCAGCGATGAACGGCTGAAACTGATGTTCCGCGTGAAAGCCCGTATTCCCCCTGCGTTGCTCCAGCAGCATCTCGAATACGTCAAAACCGGTCTACCGGGTATGGCCTGGGTGCGTCTGGATGAGAACCAATCCTGGCCGGATGACCTGGCGGTGAGGTTGCCGCAATGACACACCTGGCGCTGGTTCCCGTTCCTCCCGTGGCGCACCTTGACGGCGTGAGTCAGCATTACGGGAAAACGGTAGCGCTGAACACTATCACGCTGGATATCCCTGCCCGCTGCATGGTGGGGTTGATTGGCCCGGACGGCGTCGGCAAGTCGAGCCTGCTGTCGCTTATCTCCGGTGCGCGGGTGATTGGGCACGGAAACGTGATGGTGCTGGGCGGCGATATGCGCGATCCGAAGCACCGTCGCGATGTCTGCCCGCGCATTGCCTGGATGCCGCAGGGGTTGGGGAAAAACCTGTATCACACGCTGTCGGTATACGAAAACGTTGATTTCTTCGCCCGACTGTTTGGACATGACAAAGCCGAGCGCGAGGCGCGTATTACCGAGTTGTTGAACAGCACGGGACTGGCACCGTTTCGCGATCGTCCTGCCGGGAAGCTCTCCGGCGGGATGAAACAAAAGCTGGGGCTGTGCTGTGCGCTAATCCACGACCCGGAGCTATTGATTCTTGATGAGCCTACCACCGGGGTTGATCCGCTCTCCCGCGCGCAGTTCTGGGAGCTGATTAACAATATCCGGCAGCGTCAGACCAATATGAGCGTGCTGGTCGCCACCGCGTACATGGAAGAGGCAGAACGCTTTGACTGGCTGGTGGCGATGAACGCCGGAGAAGTGTTAGCCACCGGGAGTGCGCAGCAACTGCGCGAACAAACGGGCACACACACGCTGGAGCAGGCGTTTATTGCCCTGTTACCCGAAGCTCAGCGTCAGGCGCACAAGCCGGTCGTTATCCCGCCCTATCACGCTGAGCAGGAAGAGGTAGCCATTGAGGCGAAAGATCTGACCATGCGCTTCGGCAAGTTCGTTGCCGTTGACCACGTTAACTTCCGCATCCCCCGCGGGGAGATCTTCGGCTTTCTTGGCTCCAACGGTTGTGGTAAATCCACCACCATGAAGATGCTCACCGGACTGCTGCCTGCAAGCGAAGGTGAGGCATGGCTATTTGGGCAAGCGGTTGACCCAAAGAACATCGAGACCCGCCGCCGGGTGGGTTATATGTCGCAGGCATTCTCGCTCTACAGCGAGCTGACGGTGCGACAAAACCTCGAACTCCACGCGCGTTTGTTTCATATTCCCGAGGCGGAAATCCCCGGTCGCGTAAAAGAGATGAGCGAGCGCTTTATGCTGACTGATGTCGAGGACATGCTGCCTGGCGCATTACCGCTAGGGATCCGTCAGCGACTGTCGTTGGCGGTGGCGGTGATCCATCGCCCGGAAATGTTAATACTTGATGAGCCGACTTCCGGCGTCGATCCGGTGGCGAGGGACATGTTCTGGCAGCTGATGGTTGACCTGTCGCGTCAGGATAAAGTGACTATTTTTATCTCCACCCACTTTATGAACGAAGCAGAGCGCTGCGACCGGATGTCGCTGATGCACGCCGGAAAAGTGCTCGCCAGCGGTACGCCGCAGGAGCTGGTGAAGCAGCGTGGTGCCGCCAGCCTGGAAGAGGCGTTTATCTCCTGGTTACAGGAAGCAGCGGGTCCGACTTCCGTTGCACCGCTATCCCCCGCGGATGTGCCAACCGAGCACCAACACAATAACCCCCCGCGCCAGGGATTTAGCTTGCGACGCCTGTTCAGCTACAGTCGCCGTGAAGCGCTGGAACTGCGGCGTGACCCGGTACGCTCGACACTGGCGCTAATGGGTACGGTGATCCTGATGCTGATCATGGGCTATGGCATCAGCATGGACGTAGAAAACCTGCGTTTTTCGGTACTCGATCGTGACCAGACTGTCAGCAGCCAGGCGTGGTCGCTGAACCTGGCGGGGTCACGCTATTTTATCGAGCAGCCGCCGCTGACCAGCTATGACGAACTGGATACGAGGATGCGCTCGGGCGAGGTTGCGGTAGCGATAGAAATACCCCCGAATTTCGGCCGTGATATTGCGCGTGGAACGCCGGTAAAGATTGGCGTCTGGATCGATGGCGCGATGCCGAGTCGCGCTGAAACGGTACGAGGTTATGTGCAGGCGATGCATCAAGCCTGGCTGCAGGATGTGATAGCGCGTCAGCCCAATGCCCGTGGGCAGAATGGGCTGATGACCATTGAAACTCGCTATCGTTATAACCCGGATGTGAAGAGCCTGCCAGCGATTGTACCGGCGGTGATTCCGCTGCTGTTGATGATGATCCCGTCAATGCTTAGCGCCCTGAGCGTGGTACGGGAAAAAGAGCTGGGATCGATTATCAACCTGTACGTTACGCCGACCACCCGCAGCGAGTTTTTACTCGGTAAACAGCTGCCTTATATCGTGCTGGGGATGCTGAACTTCCTGCTGCTGTGCGCGCTGTCTGTGTTTGTGTTTGGCGTGCCGCATAAGGGCAGTTTTTTGACCCTGACCCTCGCCGCACTGCTGTACGTCACCATCGCAACCGGCCTTGGGTTGCTGATATCTACGTTTATGAAAAGTCAGATTGCCGCCATTTTTGGTACGGCGATCATTACGTTAATACCGGCGACACAGTTTTCCGGGATGATTGATCCGGTGGCTTCTCTCGAAGGGCCGGGGAGGTGGATCGGTGAAATTTACCCGACCAGCCATTTTCTGACCATTGCGCGCGGCACGTTCTCAAAAGCGCTGGACCTGATGGATCTCTGGCCGCTGTTTATCCCGCTGGCGATCGCCATTCCGGTGGTGATTGGCCTGAGCGTATTGCTACTGAGAAAGCAGGAGGGGTGATGCGCCGATTACGCAATATTTATAACCTTGGTATCAAAGAGTTGCGAAGCCTACTGGGCGATAAAGCGATGCTGACGCTGATCGTCTTCGCTTTCACGGTTTCAGTCTACTCCTCTGCCACCGTGCTGCCGGGTTCGCTGCATCTTGCGCCGATCGCCATTGCTGATATGGACCAGTCGCAGCTGTCGAATCGCATCGTGAACAGTTTCTACCGACCGTGGTTTTTACCGCCGGAAATGATCACTGCCGATGAAATGGATGCCGGTCTGGATGCTGGTCGCTATACCTTTGCTGTCAATATTCCACCTGATTTTCAGCGTGATGTGCTGGCAGGACGACAGCCGGATATCCAGGTCAACGTGGACGCCACGCGGATGAGTCAGGCCTTTACCGGCAACAGCTATATCCAAAATATCATCAGTGGCGAGGTGAACAGCTTTGTGGCGCGTTACCGTGATAACAGCGAGCCGCCGGTGGCGCTGGAAATGCGTATGCGCTTTAACCCGAACCTGGAACCTGCCCGCTTTGGCGCGGTGATGGCGATTATCAACAACATCACCATGCTGGCGATTGTGCTCACCGGGTCGGCGCTGATCCGCGAGCGCGAACACGGGACGATAGAACATCTACTGGTCATGCCGGTGACGCCGTTTGAGATCATGATGGCAAAAATCTGGTCGATGGGGCTGGTGGTGCTGGTCGTTTCCGGTCTGTCGCTGATGCTGATGGTGAAGGGCGTGCTTGGCGTGCCGATTGAAGGCTCAGTCCCGCTGTTTATGCTGGGTGTGGCACTGAGCTTGTTTGCCACCACATCGATCGGTATTTTTATGGGTACGCTGGCGCGTTCCATGCCGCAGTTGGGGCTGCTGATGATCCTGGTGCTGTTGCCGTTGCAGATGCTCTCCGGTGGCTCTACTCCGCGTGAAAGCATGCCGCAGGCGGTGCAGGACATCATGCTAACGATGCCGACCACCCACTTTGTTAGCCTCGCGCAAGCGATACTCTATCGCGGTGCTGGGTTTGGTATCGTCTGGCCGCAGTTCCTGACGCTACTGGCGATCGGCAGCGCGTTCTTTCTGGTTGCCTTACTGCGCTTCAGGAAGACGATTGGCACGATGGCGTAGGTATCCTGCATTGCCTGGCCTACAAACGGGAACGGATGTAGGCTGGATAAGGCGCTGCCGCTATCCGGCAACGTAATGGACGATCACTCTTCTTTCGGCAAGCACTGTAAATGGCCGTGGCGCACGCCGCGCTGGGAGATGACGTCATCGGCAAAATGCTGAACGTCGCCCATGTCCCCTTTCAGCACGGCGATTTCCAGGCAGTCGTCATGGTTGATGTGGACATGCAGCGTGGCGACCGACAAATCGTGGTGGTGATGCTGGGTGGAAACAATACGGCTGGCTAAATCACGTTTCTCATGTTCATAAACATAAGAAAGCACCGCGAAGCCCTGGGTGCCGTGTTCCTGTGTGCTTTCCTGGGACAATGCGCTACGGAGAATGTCACGAATGGCTTCGGAGCGGTTGTTATAGCCGCGACGTTGGCTCAGGCTGTCCAGCGTCTCCAGTAAATCGTCATCGAGAGTAATGGTGACTCGTTGCATCTGATTTTAACCTTACGATATAGCGCGATGGTGCACGGTGAGTGCGAAATTACAGCCTTTGCACGGCATCGGCGGTCAATGTAAACGGCGTTGGCGTACACACGGCCAGGCTCAGGGTATCGAGCTGGCACTGGCTGACAGAGAGTGAGGACGTCAGGGTGGTGCTATCGACGCTGACAATTTGCCAGGCGCTGCCGCCACGCTGTTTAATGATGGCTTCCTTGCGCGTCCAGATGCGCCAGAATGCGGCCAGTTGTTGGTCCGGATGTTCCGCTTCTACCTCAGCATGTTCCCCCTGACTGAATACCGTATTTGCCAGCGTTTGCCAGTTATCACGCGGGCGCACGACTTCGATATCGCAGCCTACTTCCCCTTCATCGCTGAGCAGCAGGGCGATGTCATCGCCGCTGTGGCTGAGATTGAACCACAGTGGCGTATCGGTTGAGAATGCTGGTTTTCCCTGCTCTCCGTAGACAATGTCAGGCAGGGGTGACAGGGCATGGGAAAGCAGCACGCGGCCAGCCAACCAGCGCGCGCGGTGCGCACCTTGCGGAGCCTGCTCATAGAGCGCGCGAGGCAGGATGCCGGAGCTTAAATCAGACACTTTCCCGAGAACAATCCGGTACATATCAGGGCTAACCTTTAGTCATAATGGGGGTTGTGTACCATTCTTCACGTCTCTTTTGCAAGTTTATCCCGGTAATCGACTTTTCGGTCTGCCGGGGCCAAGCAAAATTGCCAGCTTGCTGCCACCTTTGGTGGTTTCCATCCAGATTTTACACACGCTGGTTAGTGGCACGGAAAGCAGCATGCCGACCGGGCCGAGCAGCCATCCCCACACCAGCAAGGAAAGGAAGACGACAAGTGTCGACAATCCTAAACGATGGCCCATCATACGCGGCTCAAGGATATTGCCAATCACCATATGCACCACCAGAAACAGTGCGCCGACCAGCACGCATTCGTAAATCCCATTGAACAGCAGCGCCTGAAGCATGGGGGGGACGGCGGAAATAACGGAACCAATGTTGGGCACATAGTTTAGCAGGAATGCCAGCACGCCCCACATCAGAGCAAACTGAATGCCCATTAGCGCCAACCCCAGCCAGACGATAGCCCCGGTCCATAAGCTGAGCAATGTTTTTAGCGCCAGATAGTGAGATACACCCTTCAATGCGCGATGCAGACCCGCAATATGGATCTGCGGATTATTCAGCGCAAAGCGCAGCTTGTAAGGAACATGGCGCACCTCAAACAGCATAAACACCACCGTCATCACCAGCAGGAAAACGCTGGCCATTGCGCCGGAAAGGCTGGTCATCAGCGTGGTTGTGAAGGTCATCAGCTTGTCGGAGTCGATACGTTGCAGTAAACGTTCTGGCGACATGTGCAGGTTAAGAAAGGGCACCATCTCTTGCACATAGAGGACTTTGCGCGTCAGCTCCTTATTGTACTTTGGCAGCATGTCCATGAATTCGGTGATTGAAGACGCGAGGACGCCCACCAGCGCGGTGAGAACAAACAGCATCACCACCACCACCAGCGTAATGGCAATCGGGCGACGCAGCCCTCGGCGAATAAACCATGTCACCAGCGGGTTTAGTACGATGGCAAAAAAGAGGGCCAGCAGCAGCTGCACAATAATATCGGCGGCCGCGTGAATGCCTGCGAGGATAACCACCAGGGCGGCCAGTTTGAGCAAAATATGCAAACCTGTTTTATCAGGTTGAGCGCTTGTCATGTGTTCTTCCTTTTTACGTTTTGCTCTAAGTGTAGCGGCTGGCTTGCGACCTATATTCCTAATCTGCCTGCTGATTTCTGCCCGACAACATGATAGAAATGAAACACTGTTGTAAAAATGTGGTGACCCTCCATGCCCGAACCCGTCGCTGAACCGGCGCTTAACGGATTACGTCTCAATCTGCGCATTGTCTCGGTGGTGATGTTTAACTTCGCCAGCTACCTGACTATCGGCTTACCGCTCGCGGTGTTGCCTGGCTATGTCCATGATGTCATGGGCTTTAGCGCCTTCTGGGCTGGGCTTGTGATCAGCCTGCAGTATTTCGCCACCTTGTTGAGTCGCCCACATGCGGGGCGATACGCTGACCTGCTGGGGCCGAAAAAGATTGTCGTGTTCGGGCTGTGCGGCTGTTTTTTAAGTGGCCTGGGTTATTTGCTGGCGGGAACAACCAGCGACTGGCCGATGGTGAGCCTGCTGTTGCTGTGCCTCGGGCGCGTGATTCTGGGGATTGGGCAAAGTTTTGCCGGTACCGGTTCAACGCTGTGGGGCGTGGGTGTGGTGGGCTCAATACACATTGGGCGGGTGATTTCATGGAACGGCATCGTTACCTACGGGGCGATGGCAATAGGCGCGCCGCTGGGCGTGCTGTGTTACGCCTGGGGTGGTTTGCAGGGACTGGCGTTGACCATCATGGCGGTGGCTCTGTTAGCAATACTGTTGGCGCTGCCACGTCCGGCGGTGAAGGCCAGCAAGGGTAAACCGATGCCGTTTCGCGCGGTGCTCGGGCGCGTCTGGTTGTACGGCATGGCGCTGGCGTTGGCTTCCGCTGGTTTTGGGGTGATCGCCACCTTTATCACGCTGTTTTATGACGCCAAAGGCTGGGACGGCGCGGCATTCGCACTGACGCTGTTCAGCTGTACGTTTGTCGGGACCCGCCTGTTATTCCCAAACGGTATTAACCGCTTAGGCGGGCTAAATGTGGCGATGATCTGCTTTAGCGTGGAAATTGTAGGGCTACTACTGGTGGGGATGGCGGATATGCCATGGATGGCGAAAGTGGGTGTTCTGCTGGCAGGCGCGGGGTTCTCGTTGGTGTTCCCGGCGCTGGGCGTGGTGGCGGTAAAAGCGGTGCCGCAGCAGAATCAGGGCGCTGCGCTGGCGACCTACACGGTATTTATGGATCTCTCTCTGGGGATAACCGGGCCGCTGGCGGGACTGGTGATGACGTGGGCGGGCGTGCCGGTTATCTATCTTGCGGCAGCCGGGCTTGTGGCGGTGGCGTTATTGCTGACCTGGCGATTAAAAAAACGGCCCCCGGAGGACTCTACGGAGGCCGTGTCATCGTCTTAACAGTTACTGGATAACCAGTGTGTTAATGATGTTTTCTGCAGCCGTCTGCGCTTTCTGCTGATCGTCTGCAGGCAGCGTGATCTGCAGGGTCAGCAGTTGGTTATCCACTTTACCCAGCACCACGGAAGAGTAAGCGGTCTGGCCTTTGGCGGAGATAATGCTGTCTAGCTGCTGCAGGGTATGGCCCTTCAACTCAATTGACTTGTTGGTCACGACCTGCAGCTGCGGATCGCGGCTACGCTGCTGATCTTCCAGTCGTTTTGCCAGCACGGTCAGGTCTTCACTGGTGTCATCACCGACAATCACAATTACTGCTTTCTGGCCGGTTGCGTCAGAATACACGTGCATATTGTTGGCCTGAGTGCCCAGCTTGCCGCTCTGATCGGTCATATCCGCTGGCAGGGAAAAACTGAGCTTGCCGTCCAGCAGGCTGACCGGTTGTCCGGTTGCATTACTTTCTGCGGCAGCACCCTCGGCTGGCGCTTTTGTATCGCTATTATCACAGGCCGCAAGCCCCATAACCAGCAGGCCAATACCGACATATTTAACCAGATTGCGCATTGACTTCTTCCTTTCGATAAACGGCCATAACGGCTCATTCGTCCATCTTATCACAACTCGGAAAATGAACCTTTAACTCGTCTGCAATGCAGCGATTTCGGATTTATCTGCCAGCCTTTTCAGTAACATATTCAGTAACACACCGTACATCGGCAGGAAGAAAATAATACTGATCAGCACCTTGAAACAGTAATCGACCAGCGCGATTTCCATCCAGTGCTCGGCCATAAAGGCATCCGGGCTACGCCAGAAAGCGATAAAGAAGAAGGCCAGCGTATCACTGATGTTGCCAAACAGCGTGGAGGCGGTAGGTGCGAGCCACCAGCGGCGGTTTTGACGCAGGCGGTTAAAGACGTGCACATCCAGAATTTGACCCAGCGCGTAGGCCATAAAGCTGGCGGCGGCGATACGGGCGACAAACAGATTAAAGTGCAGCAGCGCGTCAAATCCTTGCCAGGACCCCATATAAAACAGCGCGGAAACCCCATAGGAGATCAACAGCGCAGGGATCATGACCGCAAAAATGATGCGTCGTGCCAGCGGTGCGCCAAAAATGCGTACGGTCAGGTCGGTAGCGAGGAAAATAAACGGAAAGCTAAAGGCGCCCCATGTGGTATGGAAACCGAAGATGGTGATCGGCAGTTGCACCAGATAGTTGCTGGATGTGATCACCAGCAGATGGAATAGCGATAGCCAGAACAACGCTTTTACGCGCTGAGTTTGTGTAAACGGAGTCATATTGTACCTTTTTAGTCAACAATTGGGGTGAGGGAACCCAATAAAACGGTCGCATGATACTGCTTTAACGAGGCTTTGCAATGGTTGTTTTTCACGCAATCGTTAACCTGATTGGCTTACTGACCAACAGAGCGTAAAATAATGCCGTTTTTTAATGAACGAGACAACGATGAGCGATTTGTTTACCTCTCCCGACCATACCCTTGATGCTCAGGGGCTGCGCTGCCCGGAACCGGTGATGATGGTGCGTAAAACTGTGCGCGGCATGCAGGCCGGTGAAACGCTGCTGATTGTCGCGGACGATCCGGCGACAACCCGCGACATTCCCGGCTTTTGTACGTTTATGGAACATGAGCTGGTGGCAAAAGAGACCGACTCTTTGCCGTACCGCTATTTAGTGCGCAAAGGTCAGTAATCTTGTTTGCCGGATGGCGGCGCAAGCGCCTAATCCGGCCTACGAATGACGAACAGCCGGTAGGCCTGATAAGCAAAGCGCCATCAGGCGAGAAACAGGTACTACCCTTTCCGTAACAACCGCAGCGCGTTGGCAGTCACCAGTACCGTAGCCCCTGTATCAGCCAGCACAGCCAGCCACAATCCAGTTATCCCCAGCAGCGTAGTTATCAGGAAAATTCCCTTCAGGCCCAGCGCAATGGCAATGTTCTGGCGAATATTGGCGTGAGTCGCGCGCGCCAGTTGGATCATTTGCACCAGACCGCGCAGGCGGTTATGGGTCAGGGCGGCATCGGCGGTCTCCAGCGCGACGTCGGTGCCGCTTCCCATCGCAATACCAATTGTGGCCGCTTTCATTGCCGGCGCGTCGTTAATCCCGTCTCCAACCATCGCCAGCGGGGACTGTTGATTCAGGCTGGTCACTACCCGAACTTTATCCTCCGGTAGCAGGCCAGCTTTGAATTCCAGCCCCAACTCACCGGCAATTGCTGCCGCCGCACGTGGGTTATCGCCGGTCAGGATCACGCCTTTTACGCCCAACTGATGAAGCTCGTTGATGGCGGTCAGGGCGTCATCACGCAGCGTATCCTGTAAGGCCAGCACGCCGAGCACCGCATCGTTTTGCAGCACCAGTACCACCGTTTGTCCGGCGTTTTCCAGTTCACTAATCTGCCCGGCAAAAGCTTCGGCAGGCTGTTTGCCCGCTGCGCAAATTAGTATCCGCTCGCCGTTGACCTGAGCTTCAATACCGGAACCCACCAGCGCCCGCTGCGCTTGTGCTGCCGGGATGGTTAATTCGCGGGTCTGCGCTTCATGGACAATCGCCTGAGCCAGCGGGTGCGTGGCACCTTGCTCAACCGCTGCCGCCAGCGCCAGCAGTTCGGACTCGCTGATACCGCTCGCCGGATGAATCGCCGTCACGCGCGGTTTACCCACGGTCAGGGTACCGGTTTTATCGAAAGCTACCTGAGTGACTCTGCCTAATTGCTCCAGCGCGGCTCCGCCTTTAATCAACGCCCCACGCCGTGCCGCTGCCGCCAGCCCGGAGGTGATTGCGGCAGGCGTTGAAATCACCAGCGCACACGGGCAGCCAATCAACAGCAGCGTCAGCCCTTTATAAATCCACTCCTGCCAGGAGGCGGCAAACAGCAGCGGAGGGACGAGAGTGACCAGCAGGGCGATCGCCATGATGGCCGGGGTATAAATGCGGCTGAAGCGGTCAATAAATCGCTCTATCGGGGCCCGACGCTCTTCGGCTTCTTCTATCAGCTTCAGGATGCGGTCAATGGCGCTGGCGCCTGGTTCAGACAGGACTTCCAGCGTGACAAGGCGGTCAACGCTGGTGGCGCCCGCCGGGACTTTATCGCCCGTGGCGCGTTCGACAGGAATGGATTCGCCGGTCAGGGCGCTTTCATCAAAGCTGGCAAAGCCGGAGACCAGTTTGCCATCGGCGGGTAAGCGCCCACCTGCGGCCACTTCGATCACGTCGCCGGGCTGGAGGCTGTTAATGGCCACCTCTTCGCGCTCGCCATTGCGCAGGCGGACTGCGGTTTCGGGTTTTAGCGCCATCAGCGCGCTGACCCCTTTGCGCGCGCGGCTGGCGGCCCATCCTTCCAGGCGTTCGCCAATTAAAAATAGCAGCAGTACCATCGCGGCTTCCGCCGTGGCACCAATAAACAGTGCGCCAATGGCGGCGACGCTCATTAACGTTTCAATGGCAAAGTAGCTGCCGGTTTTCATCAGACGCAGCGCCTGACGGGCAATGGGATACAGCCCGACCAGCGTCGTGGCAATAAACGCCATCTGATCAAAGGGATGATTGAACTGCTCCAGCCCCCAGCTAATCGCCATCATGACGATGAGCGCGATCAGCGGCAGATTTTCTTTAAACCGCGACTCGGGTACGGCTTCCGGTGCTTGCTCATCGCGCAGGGTGTAGCCCGCTTTTTGCACCGCATTTTCTATGTTCTGGCGAATATCGGCCCCGGCATCGACCACCAGTTTTTCGGTAGCGAACAGCACCTGAACCTGGTTGACGCCGCTGACCTGGCGGACCGCATTTTCAACTTTACGCGCGCAGGCGGCGCAATCCATGCCTGAGACTTTCCAGGTATAGCGCGTGCCGTCCACCGTATTGGATACGGGGGTGGGTGAGGGTGCGGCTGTGGAGCAACGGCCATCACTGCAGCAGTCATCAATCTTCTGCGGCGCAGGTGTGAGCTTGAATGAAGAAAATTGTGGGGCTTTTTTGCCATTGGTATCGGGCGTCGACATGGCATCCTCCGGTTGATAATCATTTCGTATTAACCGGAGGATACACTCTGGAGTCGACTCCAGAGTCAAGCGTTTTTAAAGATACAACGAACGCACAATCAGGAAATGTCCGGCGAAGTAGCAGGCGGCGGCAATGGCGTTATCGGCGCGGAAGCGGCGACGATAATGACTACCCAGCCAGACAATGTTGCCGATGAACAGCAATGCAGCCCCCATAAATGCCGACAGCGCCGGGGCGGTTGGGCGGAAGAACCACAGTTCGCCAGCCATCCAGACCATCATCAGGGTGATACCGATAAAGGTGCAGATGGCGATACGCAGCTCTTCCAGTCGCGTCCAGATGACGGCGATCAGCAGGGCACCCAATACCAGCAGTACCAGTGGAAGAGGCCAGAAGAACGACATCGTCATTTGGCTGGCGAAATAGATGGTATAGAGCAAATGCGACAGGAAAAATGCGCCCACGGCGTACAGCAGGCGTTGACGCGGCAACAGCGTCAGCGCATCGCCGAGCAGCGAGGCCAACAGGCCGGCCAGCACCAGATAGCTGATGGCGTTAAACATCGGCGCCTGCCAGGCCAGCAGCAACAGCAGCAATAACGTCAGGGGTTTAAAGACCCAGCGTTGCCAGGTGGGACCACGATAGGAGGCATCCACAAACAGCCATGCGGAAAGACAAACAGCGATAAACGACCAAAGCATCTTAGTTCCTTGAATTCGTTATTTTTTCGTAGGCGGGGTGCCTACGGCTCTTCTGTCCAGTGTAGAGGTCGATACCGCCAGATGACAACACCATAACAGGCAGGGTATGCTTATTTCCGCATTTTCTGATGGGTTAATAAAATGAGTAAGCCACCCCTTTTTTTCATTGTTATCATTGTCTTAATCGTTGTTGCCGCGTCGTTTCGCTTTGTCCAGCAGCGCCGGGAAAAAGCGGATAATGATGCCGCGCCACTGGTGCAAAAGCAGGTTGTGGTGAGCAATAAGCGGGAAAAACCGCTGAATGACCGACGTTCGCGCCAGCAGGAAGTGACCCCAGCGGGTACCAGCATGCGTTATGAAGCGAGCTTTAAGCCACTTAGCGGGGGAATGGAGCAGACGTTTCGTCTGGACGCACAGCAGTATCATGCGTTAACGGTCGGCGATAAAGGCACGCTGAGTTACAAAGGGTCGCGCTTTGAGGGGTTTAGCGCGCAACCGTAGTGGAATTGGCCGGATAAGGCGTTAGCCGCCCTCCGGCATCACTATTATTTCTTCAACTGCGTTTTAATTTTCTTCTGCCACACCAGCAACTCAAACACGCCGAACAGAAAAATACGGATTTTCTCGCCGCTGGTCATCTGCGGGCCATCTTTCGGCATGGTTGATTTCAACAGCGCCAGTTGCATGCCGTGCATCAGTACCATAAACACCAGCGCCACGTTAACGAAGATATTGAGCGGGCGCGGGAAGGGCTGGAAAAGATTGAGCAGTAAGAATGCCCAGACGCACAGCATCAGCAGGCGTCCCAGGTTAATCAGCATGGTGTTCTCCTTGTGCTTCACGTTGATACAGGCGATAGGCAACCTGGCCGGCGACTTTTTCGCGATACAACGACCAGTTAACCGGAACCGGTGGCAGGCCGTTTTCGACTTCGCTCTCAACGTAAATATACGCCTCGTTTGCCAGCCAGCCATTTGTTTCCAGAAGCGTTAATGTGTCTTCCAGTAATCCTTTACGAAACGGCGGGTCAACAAACACCACATTATGCGGCGACCCCGTCTGCGCCAGAAACGCCAGCGTATTGGTGTTGACGACGCGGGCATGATTGGCCTTCAGGGTGACGAGATTTTTTTGTAGTTGCTGAGACACCGCCCGATCCATTTCCAGAAGCGTTGCGCCTGCGGCATAACGGGAGAGTGCTTCCAGTCCCAGCGCACCGCTGCCAGCAAAGCAGTCCAGGCACTGGGCATCGACCATCATTGGTGCCAGCCAGTTAAACAACGTTTCACGGACACGGTCAGTGGTTGGTCGCAGACCCGGGCTGTCCGGAACCGGGAGTTTACGGCCGCGCCATTGCCCGCCAATAATGCGGATCTGGCCGCTGCCTGAGTGATTCGGTTTTTTCATTTCTATTATTGCTCAATCCGCAGGTGACGTGTCATTCCAGGCGGTGATGTGAGTTAAGTTAACCCGTCGCCTTTCAAGTTACCTCTTCGTTGGCTGCACTTACTCACCCGAATCACTTACTAAAGTAAGCTCATCGGTATTCGTGCGCTTGCTGCCTTGACGTAACTCGAAATTCATTGGGTATAAGTGATAGACTATTTCATCATTTTTTTAGCTGCTATGTACATAGCGTTGACGCTGTGCCATGAAGCAACAGCGGGGAGTGTAGTCGCAAATGGCGAAAGAGAAAAAACGTGGCTTTTTTTCCTGGCTGGGCTTTGGTCAAAAAGAGCAGGCACCGGAAAACGAGACAGAATTAAAAAACGAAGAACAACAAAAGGTTGCAGAAGAATCTGCCGTCGTTGAGGAACAGCCGCGCGCACAGGAAACCCATAGCGAAGCCGAAACGGAGGCCTTTGCGGCTGAAGTCGTAGAAGTCACAGAACAGGTTGCAGAAATCGAAAAACTGCAGCCTGAGCCGGAACCTGTGGTCGAGCAACCGCAGCCGGAGGTTGAACCGGTTGTTGAAGCCCCTGCGCCAACGGCGGTTATCGAACACGAAGAGTTACCGCTGCCGGAAGAAGTAAAAACCGAAGAAATTTCGCCAGAAGAATGGCAGGCCGAAGCGGAAACCGTTGAAATTGTTGAAGCGGTTGAAGAAGAAGCGGAAAACGAACCGCAGCTGACCGACGAAGAACTGGAAGCGCAGGCGCTGGCTGCTGAAGCGGCAGAAGAAGCCGTCATGGTTGTGCCGGTAGAAGAACCAGTCGTAGAAGAACCTGCTGTAGAAGAGCCAGCAGAAGAGGCGGTACAGGAGCAGGAGAAACCGACGAAAGAGGGCTTCTTTGCGCGTCTGAAACGCAGCCTGCTAAAAACCAAAGAAAACCTCGGTTCCGGATTTATCAGTCTGTTCCGCGGTAAAAAGATCGACGATGATCTGTTTGAGGAGCTGGAAGAGCAGTTGTTGATCGCCGATGTGGGGGTAGAAACCACCCGGAAGATCATCGCCAACCTGACAGAAGGGGCCAGTCGCAAGCAGCTTAAAGATGCTGAAGCGCTGTACGGTCTGCTGAAAGATGAAATGGGCGAGATTCTGGCGAAGGTTGATGAGCCGCTGAACGTCGAAGGTAAAACGCCGTTTGTTATCTTAATGGTTGGCGTCAACGGCGTGGGTAAAACCACCACCATTGGCAAGCTGGCGCGTCAGTTCGAGCAGCAGGGCAAATCGGTGATGCTGGCAGCGGGAGATACCTTCCGTGCGGCGGCGGTCGAGCAACTGCAGGTCTGGGGCCAGCGTAACAACATTCCGGTGATTGCTCAGCATACCGGCGCAGATTCCGCGTCCGTTATCTTTGATGCCATCCAGGCGGCGAAGGCGCGTAACGTTGACGTGCTGATCGCCGATACCGCAGGTCGCTTGCAGAACAAAGCGCATCTGATGGAAGAATTGAAAAAAATCGTTCGCGTGATGAAAAAGCTCGACGAAGATGCGCCGCATGAAATTATGCTGACCCTTGACGCCAGCACCGGGCAGAATGCCATAAGCCAGGCCAAACTGTTCCATGAAGCGGTGGGTTTGACCGGTATTACCCTGACCAAGCTGGACGGTACGGCGAAAGGTGGGGTAATTTTCTCGGTTGCCGACCAGTTTGGCATCCCTATCCGCTACATCGGTGTGGGCGAACGTATCGAGGATTTACGTCCGTTTAAAGCGGGCGATTTTATAGAGGCACTTTTTGCCCGAGAGGATTAACAATGATTCGCTTTGAACATGTCAGCAAGGCCTATCTCGGTGGGAGACAAGCGCTGCAGGGAGTCACATTCCATATGCAGCCTGGCGAGATGGCGTTTCTGACCGGCCACTCCGGTGCGGGGAAAAGTACCCTGCTGAAGCTGATCTGTGGGATTGAACGGCCCAGCGCCGGGAAAATTTCCTTCAGCGGGCATGACATTAGCCGTTTGAAAAACCGTGAAGTGCCGTTTCTGCGTCGCCAGATCGGCATGATTTTTCAGGATCACCATCTGCTGATGGATCGAACCGTTTTTGACAACGTGGCGATCCCGCTGATTATCGCGGGTGCCAGCGGGGACGATATTCGTCGCCGCGTGTCAGCGGCACTGGACAAGGTCGGGCTGCTGGACAAAGCGAAGAACTTCCCGATTCAACTCTCCGGCGGTGAGCAGCAGCGTGTGGGGATTGCCCGTGCGGTGGTGAATAAACCAGCGGTACTGCTGGCGGATGAACCGACCGGGAACCTCGATGACGCGTTGTCGGAGGGTATCTTACGCCTGTTCGAAGAGTTCAACCGCGTCGGGGTTACGGTATTAATGGCGACGCACGACATTGGGCTGATCTCCCGTCGTTCCTATCGCCAGATGGTCCTGAGCGACGGACACCTGCATGGAGGCCTGGCGCATGAATAGACGTGACGCTATCAATCAAATCAAACAGTTCGGCGGGCGACTGGACCGTTTTCGTAAATCTGGCGGTGCGCCGGGCGACGGGGGACGTAACGCGCCGAAGCGGGCAAAATCCTCGCCAAAGCCGAACTCACGTAAAACCAACGTCTTTAACGAGCAGGTGCGCTATGCGTTCCAGGGCGCGTTACAGGACCTGAAAAGCAAGCCGCTGGCGACATTCCTGACGGTGATGGTGATCGCCATCTCCCTGACGCTGCCGAGCGTGTGTTACATGGTCTATAAGAACGTAAACCAGGCGGCAAGCCAGTATTATCCGTCCCCGCAGATCACCGTGTATCTACAGAAAACGCTGGATGATGACGCGGCGGCGCGGGTGGTTGGACAATTGCAGGCCGAGCAGGGCGTGGAGAAAGTGAATTATCTTTCCCGTGACGATGCACTGGGTGAATTCCGTAACTGGTCTGGTTTTGGCGGTGCGCTGGATATGCTGGAAGAGAACCCGCTGCCGGCCGTGGCGGTCGTTATCCCAAAACTGGATTTCCAGGGCACGGAGTCGCTGAACACGCTGCGTGACCGGGTGGCACAAATCAACGGTATTGATGAAGTACGCATGGATGACAGCTGGTTTGCGCGGCTGGCGGCGTTGACAAGTCTGGTGGGGCGCGTATCGGCGATGATTGGCGTGCTGATGGTGGCCGCAGTGTTCCTGGTCATCGGTAACAGTGTGCGTCTGAGCATTTTTGCCCGTCGCGATACCATCAACGTACAGAAACTGATTGGCGCAACGGATGGATTTATCCTGCGACCGTTCCTCTACGGTGGGGCACTGCTTGGCTTTTCGGGCGCTTTTCTGTCACTGATTTTGTCAGAAATTTTGGTGATGCGCCTGTCGTCAGCGGTCACCGAAGTGGCACAAGTTTTTGGAACTAAGTTTGATATCAACGGCTTATCATTCGACGAGTGCCTGCTGCTCCTGCTGGTGTGCTCAATGATTGGCTGGGTGGCAGCCTGGCTTGCCACGGTCCAACATTTACGCCACTTTACCCCTGATTAAAAAATCTCTGGTATAATCTTTCCCTGCACTGAGTAGTTCGCTCTGCAGGGAAAGAGTCCCTGTTGTCTCTTCCCGGCGTATTCATCGTGATGTCACATTTTGTGCGTAATGTATACACAATACGACATGGAACTTGTGGATAAAATCACTGTCTGATAAAAGATTGAATGATATTCTCGTTGCTCATAAGCTCTGGCATGGTTGTTGCTGTCGATTTTTCAACGCGCCAGATGATATAGATTGAGAGGATTTGAATGACCAAAGAAATGCAAAATTTAGCTTTAGCCCCTGTTGGTAACCTGGAGTCTTACATCCGGGCTGCAAACGCGTGGCCGATGTTGTCGGCTGACGAGGAGCGGCTACTTGCTGAAAAGCTGCATTACCAGGGCGATCTGGAAGCAGCTAAAACGCTGATCCTGTCTCACCTGCGCTTTGTTGTTCATGTTGCTCGTAACTATGCGGGCTATGGCCTGCCGCAGGCGGATCTGATTCAGGAAGGTAATATCGGCCTGATGAAAGCCGTGCGCCGTTTCAACCCGGAAGTGGGTGTGCGCCTGGTGTCTTTCGCTGTGCACTGGATCAAAGCTGAGATCCACGAATACGTTCTGCGTAACTGGCGTATCGTGAAAGTCGCGACCACCAAAGCGCAGCGTAAGCTGTTCTTTAACCTGCGTAAAACCAAGCAGCGTCTGGGCTGGTTTAACCAGGATGAAGTTGAAATGGTCGCTCGCGAGCTGGGAGTTTCCAGCAAAGACGTCCGCGAAATGGAATCCCGTATGGCGGCGCAGGACATGACGTTTGACATGTCTTCGGACGACGAGTCCGACAGCCAGCCGATGGCACCGGTACTGTACCTACAAGATAAATCGTCTAACTTCGCTGACGGCATTGAAGACGATAACTGGGAAGAGCAGGCGGCCAACAAATTGACTCACGCGATGGAAGGTCTGGACGAACGTAGCCAGGACATCATCCGTGCCCGTTGGCTTGACGAAGATAACAAGTCGACGTTGCAGGAACTGGCCGATCGTTACGGTGTTTCGGCTGAACGTGTGCGTCAGCTTGAAAAGAACGCCATGAAAAAATTGCGCGCGGCAATCGAAGCGTAATCTTCCCGTCGACCTGATGAGACGGTCGAGTCTGGAAATGTGAATAAACCCTGGATGCAAATCCGGGGTTTTTTGTTTTTATCTCTCCCCTCCATTCTGATAACGCGCCCTGCGTTTTCCTCTTTTTGTCATAAACTTGTTATTCGGATGTCAAATTAGCTATTCCAAAATAATAAAAATCGGGTATGTTTTAGCAGAGTATGCTGCTAAAGCACGGGTAGCTATCCAATAATCGAAATAAAGTGCTGAACAACAACATCACAACACACGTAATAACCACAATAATGGGGATTGTCAGGATGAATATGAAGGGTAAAGCGTTATTGGCAGGATGTATCGCCCTGTCTTTGAGCAATATGACCTTTGCTAAGGATATTAAAGTTGCCGTCGTCGGCGCGATGTCGGGTCCGGTGGCGCAGTATGGCGACCAGGAATTTACCGGTGCAGAACAGGCGATTGCAGACATTAACGCCAAAGGTGGCGTGAAAGGTGACAAGCTGGTCGTGGTGAAATACGACGATGCGTGTGACCCGAAACAGGCAGTAGCGGTCGCCAACAAAGTGGTTAACGACGGGATTAAATACGTTATCGGCCACCTGTGCTCATCTTCCACTCAGCCAGCGTCTGATATCTACGAAGATGAAGGCATTTTGATGATCACCCCTGCTGCAACCGCGCCGGAACTGACCGCACGTGGTTATAACCTGGTGATGCGTACTACCGGCCTGGACTCTGACCAGGGGCCAACTGCCGCCAAGTATATTGTTGAAAAAGTGAAGCCGAAACGCATTGCCATCGTTCACGACAAGCAGCAGTACGGCGAAGGTCTGGCGCGCTCTGTGCAAGACAACCTCAAGAAAGCGAATGCTGACGTAGTGTTCTTTGACGGTATCACTGCCGGTGAGAAAGACTTCTCTACCCTGGTGGCGCGTCTGAAGAAAGAGAACATCGATTTTGTTTACTACGGTGGCTATCACCCGGAGATGGGGCAAATCCTGCGCCAGGCGCGTGCCGCTGGCCTGAAAACCCAGTTTATGGGACCAGAAGGGGTGGCGAACGTGTCGCTGTCTAACATCGCTGGTGAATCGGCGGAAGGCTTACTGGTGACCAAGCCGAAGAACTATGACCAGGTTCCGGCGAACAAACCGATCGTGGATGCTATTAAGGCCAAGAAACAGGATCCAAGCGGCGCGTTTGTGTGGACCACCTACGCTGCGCTGCAATCATTGCAGGCCGGTCTGAACCATTCCGACGATCCGGCTGAAATTGCCAAATACCTGAAAGCAAACTCTGTTGAAACGGTGATGGGGCCGCTGTCCTGGGATGCGAAGGGTGACCTGAAAGGCTTCGAGTTTGGCGTGTTTGACTGGCATGCTAACGGTACGGCAACCGACGCGAAGTAATTTTCCCGTCGCCTATCGTGCGGCAAGTGCGTTGGCTGCATTATTCAACCCCGGTTACTTATGTAAGCTCCCGGGAATTTAATGAGGGACATTCATGTCCCTCACCAAAGGCAGCCTTTGGCTGTTCAAATTCGTTCCAGACGAATTTGTCACTCCCTTGCCGCCGTCCTGCAACGCGAAATTCTTGGGAACATGGGCAGAAAATGTAGGCCGGGTAAGGCGAAGCCGCCACCCGGCTTTTTTATTACCGCTTCTCCCAGCCATCCGCCAGGGCTGTAAACCCTAACGCCTGCATAAAGGTGGCCATTGCATCCCGGTCTTCAACGCCCACGTCTGCCATCCACCATGAACTCACGCCAGGGTTTTCGCGGATTACTTCTTCAATCAAATACTGCCCGACGCCGCGACGACGGGTGATTTCGCGTATGCGTAAGGAATCCAGCGCGCCTTGCGTACCGCTCAGGGTCACGCGTACTGCACCTAACAGGCGCTCATTAAACCGCGCGGCATAGATCCGGTGTGCGTCATCGACGCGTAGAGATGAGGCGGAATATTCCGGCCAGATTTTACCCAGGTCGATCGTGTCCTGAGCGCTAAAGTTTTCTAAAAGAATGATGGTCAGCTTCATTGACAGCATGTCCAAATCACAAAAGATGAAATCAGTGTACCGAAATAATTCACCCGGATGCTTTCTCTTTTTTATGTGAATAACTAGGTGATTAATTTTATAACAACGATAATGACAGTTTGAAACATCAGGCATTGAAAAACAGGCAGGATATTACCCTGGAATGCAGCATATTATTCCGCTCTTTGTGCCATTATTTTATGCTGACAAATGCGCTTTTTTTTGTTTATCTATAGTGAAAAGCAGAATATTATCTTTTCTTAATAGACTGAAAAATAGAGATTTTAGCGGTATTTTGCTTAAAAAACTGTGCTAAACCATTAATGAGACTGGTAAAAATAGTGCAGTTCAAAAAAAGCACAGTCTGCTTTTTAACCATATAAATACAAAATATATACACAAAATCATTCAAGGTGCATTAAGGCGGCAAGAGAGCGAACTCCCAGGAGCTTACATAAGTAAGTGACTGGGGTGAACGAGCGTAGCCAACACAGAGGCAGCTTGAAGGATGAAGTGTAACAACATCACGAATGGGGATTCAGGAATGAAAAGGAATGCGAAGACAATCATCGCAGGGGTAATCGCACTGGCAATGTCGCACACGGCTATGGCGGAGGAGATTAAAGTCGCTGTGGTCGGGGCAATGTCAGGTCCGGTCGCGCAGTGGGGCGATATGGAATTTAATGGCGCCCGTCAGGCGATTAAAGATATCAATGCTAAAGGCGGGATCAAAGGCGACAAACTGGTGGGCGTGGAATATGACGACGCCTGCGATCCAAAACAGGCTGTGGCCGTGGCGAACAAAATCGTTAACGACGGCATTCAGTATGTGATTGGTCACCTGTGTTCATCGTCGACTCAGCCTGCATCCGACATCTACGAAGACGAAGGTATCCTGATGATTTCTCCGGGAGCCACCAATCCGGAACTGACGCAGCGCGGCTACGCGCACATCATGCGTACGGCCGGTCTGGACTCCTCTCAGGGGCCCACCGCAGCGAAATATATTCTTGAGACAGTGAAGCCTCAACGTATTGCCATCATCCATGATAAGCAGCAGTACGGTGAAGGGTTGGCGCGCTCGGTACAAGACAGCCTGAAAGCGGGCAAAGCCAATATTGTCTTCTTTGATGGGATCACCGCCGGAGAAAAAGATTTTTCTGCGCTGATTGCCCGTCTGAAGAAAGAAAACATCGACTTCGTTTATTACGGCGGCTACTACCCGGAAATGGGACAAATGCTGCGTCAGGCACGTTCTGTGGGCCTGAAAACGCAGTTTATGGGACCAGAAGGCGTGGGTAATGCGTCACTGTCCAACATCGCGGGCGAGGCAGGTGAAGGCATGCTGGTGACTATGCCAAAACGCTATGACCAGGATCCGGCGAATAAAGCTATCGTCGATGCGCTCAAAGCGGACAAGAAAGATCCGACCGGACCGTATGTGTGGATCACCTACGCCGCCGTGCAGTCGCTGGCAACCGCATTAGATCGCAGCGGCAGCAAAGAACCGCTGGATCTGGTGAAAGATTTAAAAGCACACGGGGCTGATACCGTGATTGGGCCGCTGAATTGGGACGAAAAAGGCGATTTGAAGGGATTTGAGTTTGGTGTCTTCCAATGGCATGCGGATGGGTCATCTACCGTCGCAAAATAAGCCCGAAGGCAAGTTATCCCTCCGCCCGCGCGTCGGGCGGTATAAAAAGGTTACCTTATGTCCGAGCAGTTCCTCTATTTCTTGCAGCAGATGTTTAACGGCGTCACGCTGGGAAGCACCTACGCGCTGATCGCCATCGGTTACACGATGGTGTACGGCATTATCGGCATGATCAACTTCGCCCACGGCGAGGTGTATATGATCGGCAGCTATGTCTCCTTTATGATCATCGCTGCGCTAATGATGATGGGCATTGATACCAGCTGGCTGCTGGTGGCAGCCGGATTCGTGGGTGCTATTGTGATTGCCAGCGCCTACGGCTGGAGTATTGAACGCGTGGCGTACCGGCCCGTGCGCAGCTCCAAGCGCCTGATTGCGCTAATTTCCGCCATCGGAATGTCCATCTTCCTGCAAAACTACGTCAGCCTGACCGAAGGATCGCGGGACGTGGCGCTGCCTAGCCTGTTTAACGGCCAGTGGACTATCGGCAGTAGTGAAAACTTCTCCGCGTCCATCACTACTATGCAGGCGGTTATCTGGGTTGTGACTTTCCTGGCGATGCTGGCGTTGACGATTTTTATTCGCTACTCGCGTATGGGCCGCGCCTGTCGTGCCTGTGCCGAAGATCTGAAAATGGCCAGCCTGCTCGGCATTAACACTGACCGCGTGATTGCGTTGACCTTTGTGATCGGTGCGGCGATGGCGGCGGTGGCGGGTGTGCTGCTCGGTCAGTTCTACGGGGTTATCAACCCGTATATCGGCTTTATGGCCGGGATGAAAGCCTTTACCGCTGCGGTGCTTGGCGGGATTGGCAGCATTCCAGGGGCGATGATTGGCGGCCTGATTCTGGGCGTGGCGGAAGCGCTTTCCTCTGCGTATCTGAGTACGGAATACAAAGACGTGGTGTCGTTTGCACTGCTGATTGTCGTGCTGCTGGTGATGCCGACCGGTATTCTGGGTCGCCCGGAGGTAGAGAAAGTATGAAACCAATGCACGTTGCGATGGCGCTGCTCTCTGCCGCCATGTTTTTCATCCTCGCGGGCGTCTTTATGGGCGTCCAGTTAGAACTGGATGGCACCAAGCTGGTCGTTGATGTTGCCAGTGATATTCGCTGGCAGTGGGTGTTTATCGGCACCGGGGTGGTTTTTCTGTTCCAGCTGCTGCGCCCGGCTTTCCAGCACAGCATGAAGCGAGTTTCCGGCCCGAAGTTTATTCTGCCGGCGATTGACGGCTCCACCGTCAAACAAAAACTGTTCCTGGTGGCGCTGTTGGTGATTGCCGTGGCGTGGCCGTTTATGGTCTCACGCGGCACAGTGGATATCGCCACCCTGACGATGATCTATATCATTCTCGGTCTGGGCTTAAACGTGGTGGTGGGGCTTTCTGGTTTGCTGGTGCTGGGCTACGGAGGCTTTTATGCTATCGGTGCTTACACCTTCGCGCTGCTGAACCATTACTATGGTCTCGGTTTCTGGACCTGCCTGCCGCTGGCAGGCCTGGTCTCTGCCGCAGCGGGTTTCCTGCTCGGCTTCCCGGTACTGCGTCTGCGCGGTGACTATCTGGCGATTGTGACCTTAGGTTTTGGTGAGATCGTCCGTATTTTGCTGCTGAACAATACCGAAGTGACCGGTGGACCGAACGGCATCAGCCAGATCCCGAAGCCGACCTTCTTCGGTCTTGAGTTCAGCCGTAGCGCTCGCGAAGGCGGCTGGGATACCTTCAGCAACTTCTTCGGTGTGAAGTATGACCCGTCTGACCGCGTGATTTTCCTCTATCTGGTGGCATTGCTGCTGGTGGTCTTCTCACTGTTCGTCATTAACCGCCTGCTGCGTATGCCGTTAGGTCGTGCGTGGGAAGCCTTGCGTGAAGATGAAATCGCCTGCCGCTCGCTGGGCTTAAACCCAACGCGTATCAAGCTGACCGCCTTTACCATTAGTGCCGCGTTTGCTGGTTTTGCTGGTACGTTGTTTGCCGCGCGTCAGGGGTTCGTAAGCCCTGAGTCTTTCACTTTTGCCGAATCGGCTTTCGTACTGGCCATTGTGGTACTCGGCGGCATGGGATCGCAGTTTGCGGTGATCCTGGCGGCCATCCTGCTGGTGGTATCGCGTGAACTGATGCGTGATTTCAATGAATACAGCATGTTGATGCTCGGTGGTTTGATGGTACTGATGATGATCTGGCGCCCACAAGGGCTTCTGCCGATGACCCGTCCACAGTTGAAGCTGAAAAACGGGCAAGCGAAAGAAGGAGAGCAGGCATGAGTCAGCCATTATTATCCGTGAACGGCCTGATGATGCGCTTCGGCGGTCTGCTGGCAGTCAACAACGTTGAACTGGAACTGAGGCCGCAGGAAATTGTCTCGTTAATCGGGCCAAACGGTGCGGGTAAAACCACGGTCTTCAATTGCCTGACCGGTTTTTATAAGCCGACAGGTGGGACGATTAAACTGCGAGACCAGCATCTGGAAGGGCTGCCGGGCCAGCAAATCGCCCGCATGGGTGTGGTGCGCACCTTCCAGCATGTGCGCTTGTTCCGTGAGATGACGGTGATTGAAAACCTGCTGGTGGCGCAGCACCAACAGCTGAAAACCGGCGTCTTCTCCGGTCTGCTGAAAACCCCGTCGTTCCGTCGTGCGCAGAGCGAAGCGCTGGACCGCGCTGCCACCTGGCTTGAGCGTATTGGCCTGCTGGAGCATGCCAACCGTCAGGCCAGTAACCTGGCCTACGGCGATCAGCGCCGCCTGGAGATTGCCCGTTGTATGGTCACCCAGCCGGAAATCCTGATGCTCGATGAACCCGCTGCGGGCCTTAACCCGAAAGAGACCAAAGAGCTGGATGAGTTGATTGCCGAGCTGCGTAATCATCACAACACCACAATCTTGTTGATTGAACACGATATGAAGCTGGTGATGGGCATTTCAGATCGTATTTACGTGGTGAACCAGGGTACGCCGCTGGCAAACGGAACGCCGGAACAGATCCGTAATAACCCGGACGTGATCCGCGCCTATTTAGGCGAAGCATAATGGGGGCGAGCCAAAAGATGGAAAAAGCGATGTTAACGTTTGACAAGGTGAACGCTCACTACGGCAAGATCCAGGCGTTACACGACGTCAGTTTGTATATCAATCAGGGTGAAATCGTAACGCTTATTGGGGCCAACGGCGCGGGGAAAACCACGCTACTCGGCACATTGTGTGGCGATCCGCGTGCGACCAGTGGGCGCATTGTTTTTGATGGTAAAGACATCACCGACTGGCAGACGGCGAAAATTATGCGTGAAGCGGTGGCGATTGTCCCGGAAGGGCGTCGCGTGTTTTCGCGCATGACGGTGGAAGAGAATCTGGCAATGGGCGGTTTCTTTGTTGAGCGTGACCAGTTTCAGGAACGCATCAAGTGGGTGTATGACCTGTTCCCTCGCCTGCATGAGCGCCGTATTCAGCGGGCGGGCACCATGTCCGGCGGTGAACAGCAGATGCTGGCGATTGGCCGTGCACTGATGAGCCAGCCACGTCTGCTGCTGCTTGATGAGCCGTCTCTTGGGTTGGCGCCGATTATCATCCAGCAGATTTTTAACACCATCGAACAGCTGCGTGAACAGGGGATGACCATCTTCCTCGTCGAGCAGAATGCCAACCAGGCGCTGAAACTCGCCGATCGCGGCTATGTGCTGGAAAACGGCCATGTAGTGCTGGAAGACACGGGAGATGCGCTGCTGGCCAACGAGGCGGTACGCAGCGCCTATCTGGGTGGTTAACCCCTCTCTACTGAGACAAGGAGCCAAAATGGCTCCTTTTTTATATCGGTATGTTAATATTGAGAATAATTATCAATAATAAAATGAACACGGAGAAAGGATGATTCGTTCAGGCACCTGTATGGTGGTTATTGGAAGTCTGCTGTTGGCGCTGTCATCTGGCGCTCAGGCATTGAAACCGCAAACGTTCGACCCGCGCGATCCCGCTATCTGGGAAGAAACCACCACCAACCCGTTAGCACAATCCAACTCGCCCTGCGAAGTATTCACCAGCTCGGTGTGCCCGAGTTGGGAAGATGAAAAATCGGATATCCAGCGCGAGCGTGAGCGGCGGGAACTGCAGCGTTTACAAAATGAGTACGAACGACGTTGGCGTAGAGAATAAGCGTACTGCAGGCAACGATGAAGTGCGCCAGGAAACGTATTTCATCAGGCCTTGAGGGATTGCGAGCGCTATCTCAGCATTTGCGGTTTATTTTCTCTATAATCAATGGCTTGATTCATATTTTTTGTAAATGGTAATTGAATGAATGATTCACCATATTTATTATCCACTGTGCCGATGCCCGCAATGGATGGCGTCACGGTTTCTTTTAATGGTTTGAACTATCTGCGTCCTGAGATCCTGCTGGATTTCGTCAGTATCAGTCACGCCGCACTGCATAGCGTCACGCCCGTTGCGCTGCTGTATTCGTCGGTAGGAGTGCTTCAGCAGGTTGATTTGCGCAGGCTACCGGTTGACGTCACTGGGCGCGTGGTTTATCCCATCTCCTCGCTGAAGCTTCCGGCATTGCGGGGAAAACTCATCATTAACGCCCAGTCACGTCGACTCAAGTTTCTGGAAAACCTGGTGGCGAACTCTGCGGAGGACAATATTCACGGTCTGCAGGTCCTGGGACTCGCGCTGGAATTTACTTTCGCGCAATCTTCCTGATTTTACTGGACTGATAAAATCTCTCCGTAGGCCGGGTAAGACATCACCACTACCCGGCTTTGTTGTGCACCACCCCGCATTTTCCTGTCACTACGCTTTCACTGCCTTGCCATCTCTCTGTCGCCTTACTATCTTTTTTTTGTAATAAAAAAGTTATTTTTCTGTCATTCGAGCATGTCATGTTACCCCCGCGAGCATAAAACGCGTGATATCGCGCATCCGGCACAACAAGAGAGATAATCGATGATATCGTTACGACATACAGCTTTAGGACTGGCAATCAGCCTGGCATTTGCAGGTCAGGCACTGGCCGTTACCACTATCCCGTTCTGGCATTCAATGGAAGGCGAACTGGGTAAAGAAGTTGATTCACTGGCGCAACGTTTTAATGAATCCAATCCCGACTACAAAATAGTTCCGCAGTACAAAGGCAACTATGAGCAGAGCCTGAGCGCGGGGATCGCCGCATTCCGTACCGGTAACGCGCCAGCTCTGTTGCAGGTTTACGAAGTCGGGACGGCAACCATGATGGCCTCAAAGGCAATCAAGCCGGTCTATGAAGTGTTCAAAGAGGCCGGAATTAACTTTGATGAGTCTCAGTTTGTGCCGACGGTTTCCGGTTATTACACTGACTCTAAAACCGGACATTTGCTCTCCCAGCCGTTTAACAGCTCCACCCCGGTACTGTACTACAACAAAGATGCCTTCAAAAAAGCCGGTTTAGATCCCGAACAGCCGCCAAAAACCTGGCAGGACCTGGCGGAGTACACCGCGAAGCTGAAGGCAGCCGGCATGAAGTGCGGCTATGCCAGCGGCTGGCAGGGATGGATCCAGATTGAAAACTTTAGCGCCTGGAACGGTTTGCCGGTCGCCACTAAAAACAATGGTTTTGATGGTACCGATGCGGTGCTGGAGTTTAATAAGCCGGAGCAGGTGAAACATATTGCTCTGCTGCAAGAGCTGAATAAGAAGGGTGATTTCAGCTACTTCGGGCGCAAAGATGAATCCACCGAGAAATTTTACAGCGGTGACTGTGCGATCACCACCGCCTCTTCCGGTTCTCTGGCCGACATCCGTCACTACGCGAAATTCAACTATGGCGTCGGCATGATGCCGTACGATGCTGACGTGAAGGGCGCCCCGCAGAACGCGATTATCGGCGGTGCGAGCCTGTGGGTAATGCAGGGGAAAGACAAAGAAACCTACGCTGGTGTGGCGCAGTTCCTTAACTTCCTGGCGAAACCAGAAATTGCGGCCGAATGGCACCAGAAAACCGGTTATCTGCCGATCACCACCGCGGCCTACGATCTGACCCGCGAGCAGGGGTTCTATGACAAGAACCCGGGGGCGGATACCGCCACTCGTCAGATGCTGAACAAGCCACCGTTGCCGTTCACCAAAGGACTGCGTCTGGGCAACATGCCGCAGATCCGCACCATTGTGGATGAGGAACTGGAAAGCGTCTGGACTGGTAAGAAAACCCCACAGCAGGCGCTGGATTCCGCCGTTGAGCGCGGCAACCAGTTACTGCGTCGCTTTGAGCAATCGACCAAGTCTTAAGTGTATAAGTGCCTGATGGCGCTGCGCTTATCAGGCCTACAGCGTTTGTAGGCCGGATAAGGTGCCTGCACCGCCATCCGGCACCTTCCAGGAAAAGAAGCGTTATGTCCTCATCCCGACCGGTGTTCCGCTCGCGCTGGCTACCCTATTTATTGGTGGCCCCGCAGCTGGCTATCACCCTTATTTTCTTTATCTGGCCTGCGGGTGAAGCGCTGTGGTATTCGCTGCAAAGCGTCGATCCATTTGGTTTTTCCAGCCAGTTCGTGGGGCTGGAGAATTTTGTCGCGCTGTTTCATGACCCGTACTACCTTGACTCGTTCTGGACCACCATCAAGTTCAGTACGTTAGTTACGGTAAGCGGTCTGCTGGTGTCGCTGTTTTTTGCCGCGCTGGTGAATTACGTGGTACGCGGCAGCCGTTTTTACCAGACGCTGATGCTGCTGCCTTACGCGGTGGCCCCTGCCGTCGCTGCGGTGCTGTGGATCTTTCTGTTTAATCCAGGGCGCGGGCTGATTACGCATTTTCTCGGTGAGTTTGGCTATGACTGGAATCATGCGCAAAACAGCGGCCAGGCTATGTTCCTCGTGGTATTTGCCTCGGTCTGGAAGCAGATTAGTTACAACTTCCTGTTCTTCTTTGCCGCATTACAGTCTATTCCTCGTTCGCTAATAGAAGCCGCCGCGATTGATGGTGCAGGCCCAATCCGCCGCTTCTTTAAGCTGGCGCTGCCGCTGATAGCCCCAGTGAGTTTTTTCCTGCTGGTGGTGAATCTGGTGTATGCCTTCTTTGACACCTTCCCGGTGATTGATGCCGCCACGGCGGGCGGACCGGTGCAGGCGACGACCACGCTGATTTATAAGATCTACCGTGAAGGATTTGTCGGGCTGGATCTGGCGTCTTCCGCTGCACAATCGGTGGTGCTGATGTTCCTCGTTATTATTTTGACCGTGGTGCAGTTCCGCTATGTGGAAAGTAAGGTGCGTTACCAATGATTGAGAACCGTCGCTGGCTGACAATATTCAGCCATACCCTGCTGATTCTGGGGATCATGGTGATCCTGTTCCCGCTGTACGTTGCGTTTGTGGCGGCGACGCTGGACAACCAGGCGGTATATGACACGCCGATGACGCTGATCCCCGGAACCCATCTGCTGGATAACATGCACACCATCTGGGTCAACGGGGTGGGCGTGAACAGCGCACCATTCTGGTTGATGATGCTCAACAGTTTCATCATGGCGTTCAGCATTACGCTGGGGAAAATCACAGTGTCGATGCTCTCCGCATTCGCCATCGTCTGGTTTCGCTTTCCGCTGCGTAACCTGTTCTTCTGGATGATTTTTATTACGTTGATGCTGCCGGTGGAGGTGCGAATTTTCCCGACGGTAGAGGTGATCGCCAACCTGAAAATGCTCGACAGCTACGCAGGTCTGACGCTGCCGCTGATGGCATCCGCCACCGCGACATTCCTGTTCCGCCAGTTCTTTATGACCCTGCCAGATGAACTGGTGGAAGCGGCGCGTATTGACGGCGCATCACCGATGCGTTTTTTCCGCGACATCGTGCTGCCGCTGTCAAAAACCAATCTGGCGGCGCTGTTCGTCATCACCTTTATTTACGGCTGGAACCAGTATCTGTGGCCGTTGTTGATTATTACCGACGTGAACCTGGGCACGGCGGTGGCGGGTATCAAAGGCATGATCGCCACCGGTGAAGGTACGACGCAGTGGAACCACGTGATGGCAGCTATGCTGCTGACGCTTATCCCTCCGGTAATCATCGTGTTAGCCATGCAGCGCGCGTTTGTGCGTGGCCTGGTCGATAGTGAGAAGTAGGTTGTATCCCTTGATTATTCGTGACGTCGACGCTGAGCCAAAATCGCGTAATCAAGGCGGAGGGTGATGGGCATAGGGGCCTATGTCCAAATCCGACAACGCAGAGTACGCGATTTCGGCACGCGTCCCGAAGTGCTGGGGCTATTTTTGCCCAGTGCCGCGTTACTCGCGTCTAATTTGGGCCCACCAAACTTCGCCGCTCGCGCCTTGCCCTGGGCAAAAATAGCCGCCAGCGACGTTCAAGAATAATCAAGGAATGCAACCTCTATGGCTGGTTTAAAACTACAGGCAGTAACCAAAAGCTGGGACGGTAAAACCCAGGTGATTAAACCGCTGACGCTGGACGTTGCAGACGGGGAATTTATTGTAATGGTCGGGCCGTCCGGCTGCGGTAAGTCTACGCTGCTGCGGATGGTTGCCGGACTGGAGCGGGTGAGCAGCGGCGATATCTGGATTGAAAATAAGCGCGTCACCGAGATGGAACCGAAAGATCGCGGTATTGCGATGGTGTTCCAGAATTACGCGCTCTACCCGCATATGAGCGTGGAAGAAAACATGGCCTGGGGGCTGAAAATTCGCGGCATGAGCAAAGCGCACATTGCTGAACGCGTGAACGATGCCGCGCGTATCCTCGAACTGAGTGAACTGCTCAAACGTCGCCCGCGTGAGCTTTCCGGTGGTCAGCGTCAGCGCGTAGCGATGGGGCGGGCGATTGTGCGCGAGCCGGCGGTATTCCTGTTTGATGAGCCACTTTCCAACCTCGATGCCAAGCTGCGCGTGCAGATGCGCCTGGAGTTACAACATCTGCACCGGCGACTGAAAACCACCTCGCTTTACGTGACCCACGATCAGGTCGAGGCCATGACCCTTGCCCAGCGAGTACTGGTGATGAACAAAGGCGTGGCTGAGCAAATCGGTACGCCGGTTGAGGTGTACGAAAAACCGGCCAGCCGCTTTGTGGCGAGCTTTATCGGCAGTCCGGCCATGAACCTGCTGGACGGGCGTATCAGCGCCACGGGGTACCATTTTGAGCTGGAGAGTGGCATGACCTTGCCTCTCGGCAAGGATTATTCGCGCCATATTGGGCGTAACATGACCCTGGGTATCCGCCCGGAGCATATTGCGCTAAGCTCGCAGGCCGAAGGTGGCGTGCCGCAGGTGTTAGACACCCTGGAAATGCTGGGCGCGGATAACCTGGCCCACGGACGCTGGGGTGAGCAAAAGCTGGTGGTGCGGCTGGCGCATCAGCATCGCCCGACGGCAGGCAGCACGTTATGGCTGCATTTGCCCGAGAACCATATGCATCTCTTTGATGGCGAAACAGGACAACGAGTATGAGTAACTGGCCTTATCCCCATATTGTCGCCCATCGTGGTGGCGGTAAACTGGCCCCGGAAAACACGCTGGCGGCGATCGACGTGGGGGCGCGATTCGGGCATACCATGATCGAATTTGATGCGAAATTGTCAAAAGATGGCGAGATCTTCTTACTGCACGACGACAATCTTGAACGCACCAGCAACGGCTGGGGCATCGCTGGTGAGCTGAACTGGCAGGATCTGCTGCGCGTTGATGCCGGGGGCTGGTTTAGCGGCGAGTTCAAAGGTGAGCCGTTGCCGTTGCTCTCGCAAGTGGCCGAGCGTTGCCGTCAACACGGTATGATGGCGAATATCGAAATTAAACCCACTACCGGCACCGGAACGTTAACCGGTAAAGTCGTGGCGCTGGCCGCGCGGGAACTATGGGTGGGAATGACGCCACCGCTGTTGTCATCCTTTGAAATTGATGCGCTTGAAGCAGCACAACAGGTGGTACCTGAACTGCCGAGAGGCTTACTGCTTGATGAGTGGCGTGAGGACTGGCGTGAGCTGACAACGCGGCTGGACTGCATCTCTATTCATCTTAATCATAAGCTGCTGGATGAAGCGCGCGTGGATGCGCTGCGCGATGCCGGGTTACGCATTCTGGTGTACACCGTCAATCGGCCCCAGCGCGCAGCAGAGCTATTGCGCTGGGGAGTGGATTGCATCTGTACTGATGCCATTGATGTTATCGGGCCGGATTTTCAGCCCTATTAAGGCCCAATTGTTTTTAACGGCACGTTAGGCTGCGGCGTGTTTGAAGGTTTGAGCATGTCGCCGTTCTTTTTCTCCGACAGCATTTGCGGCTGTTTATTCAACGTGCTGTCCGTATTGCGGTTGGTGTTTAGCATCCCGCCGTTGTTGTTGGGTAGCATTTGCTGTTGGCTGGTATTCAACTCCCCCGGCTGAGACTGGCGAACTCGCTGGGAGTTAGTGTTGATCTGATTTTCCATATGCTGCTGTTGCATGCGCGTTTGCGTCTGCAGCTGCTGGTTAAGCATTCCTTTCTGTTGAATTTGCTGTGATTGCATTTGTGTCTGCATCCGCTGCTGACTCGGGATCTGATAACCCGGTTGATTCGGGTTATTCATGGTGTTAATAGGCTGTGCAAAGCCTGCAAACGGCAATAGCATGGCTAAAATCAAGAGTCGTTTCATCGCTTTTCTCCTCTCGGGGATCTCTTAAGTTTACTCCTTTCTTGCCGTTACGATGATTATTTCAGAGTTATGCACCAGGCTTAGTGGGGGCAGACCCCCGTACATCTGGAGAATAACGATGATAAAACCGACGTTTATACGCCGGGTAGCCATTGCTGCTCTGCTCTCAGGAAGCTGTTTTAGCGCTGCCGCCGCACCGGCTGCACCGCCAGTGTCATACGGCGTGGAAGAAGATGTGTTCCACCCGGTACGCGCTCAGCAGGGAATGGTCGCTTCCGTGGATGCGATGGCTACGCAGGTTGGGGTGGATATCTTAAAGCAGGGGGGGAACGCGGTGGATGCTGCCGTGGCCGTTGGCTACGCGCTGGCGGTGACACATCCTCAGGCGGGCAATCTGGGTGGTGGTGGCTTTATGCTGCTGCGTACCAAAGACGGTAACACCACCGCGATCGATTTTCGTGAAATGGCGCCTGCTGGCGCGACCCGTGACATGTTCCTCGATGAGCAGGGCAACGCCGATGCGAAAAAGTCGCTGACGTCGCATCTGGCTTCCGGCACGCCGGGGACCGTGGCCGGATTCTCGCTGGCGCTGGAAAAATATGGCACCCTGCCGCTGAACAAAGTGGTACGCCCGGCGATGAAGTTGGCGGCAGAGGGGTTTGTGGTTAACGATGCGCTGGCTGACGATCTCAAAACCTACGGCAGTGAAGTGATCCCCAACCACGAGAACAGCAAAGCTATTTTCTGGAAAGACGGCGAACCGCTGAAAAAGGGCGACAAGCTGGTACAGAAAAACCTGGCGAAAAGCCTCGAGATGATTGCCGAGAATGGCCCGGATGCGTTTTATAAAGGGGCGATTGCCGATCAGATAGCCGAGGAGATGAAGAAGAACGGCGGTCTGATGAGCAAAGACGATTTAGCCGCTTATAAAGCCGTGGAGCGTAAACCGATTAGCGGCGACTATCGCGGGTATCAGGTCTTCTCGATGCCGCCTCCGTCCTCTGGCGGTATTCATATTGTGCAGATCCTTAATATTCTTGAAAACTTCGATATGAAGAAATACGGATTTGGCAGCGCCGATGCCATGCAGGTGATGGCGGAGGCGGAGAAATATGCTTACGCCGACCGATCGGAATATCTGGGTGACCCGGATTTTGTGAAGGTGCCGTGGCAGGCGCTGACTAACAAAGCGTATGCCAAATCGCTTGCCGAGCAGATCGATATCAATAAAGCCAAACCCTCCAGCCAGATCAAACCGGGCAAGCTTGCCCCGTATGAAAGTAACCAAACCACCCACTTCTCGGTGGTGGATAAAGACGGCAACGCCGTGGCGGTGACGTATACCCTGAATACCACCTTCGGCACCGGTATTGTGGCGGGTAACACCGGCATTCTGCTCAATAACGAAATGGATGACTTCTCTGCCAAACCGGGTGTCCCGAACGTTTACGGGCTGGTGGGCGGCGATGCCAACGCGGTAGGGCCGAATAAGCGCCCGCTGTCGTCCATGTCGCCGACTATCGTGGTAAAAGACGGTAAAACCTGGCTGGTTACCGGCAGCCCTGGCGGAAGCCGAATTATCACAACCGTGCTGCAAATGGTAGTCAACAGCATTGATTTTGGGATGAACGTCGCCGAAGCGACCAACGCGCCGCGCTTCCATCATCAGTGGTTGCCGGATGAGGTGCGCATCGAGAAAGGCTTCAGCCCGGACACCATCAAACTGTTGGAACAGAAAGGGCAAAAAGTCGCGCTCAAAGAGGCGATGGGCAGCACCCAGAGCATTATGGTCGGGCCGGATGGCGCACTGTATGGCGCGTCCGACCCGCGTTCCGTGGATGATTTAACGGCGGGATACTGATTATTGATTAATAGCCCGGTTTCAGGCACCGGGCTATTTGTTAGTTATGCCGTGAGTAGCCGCGCTGGATTATCAACACAGAGCTTGCGAAGAGTATCGTTGTCTACTCCACGTGAAGCTAGATAGGCGAGGAAAACATTCGGGACAAATCCCCAACCATTCCCCCCATTTTTTGCCCACATTTGTTTGAGAAAAACATCATGGCTCAAAACGATCTGATCGGCGTAACCCAATTCAATCAGATGTGCAACCGCATCAGCGGTCTCCTGAACGCCTGGGGCGATACCTTCTTTAGGGAAAGTGATATCCAGACCAATCATGTCAAATTCAAGCCATACGCCGCGGTCGAGCATTTTACGTTGATAGGCAACATCCTTGCCTGAAGGGTCTGAATGCGCCAGCGAAACTTTTGCCGGAGAGACGTTCATCTCTTCAAGGACAATATCCAGCACCTCATCACCTAGCCGTAGCCACCCTGGCATATGGATATTCATCGCTGTATGAGGATTATTGCGTTGTGCCAGAGACGCCGCCCGTAGACTGTTACGCTCCGCTTGGGTAAACGCGGGGGATACGCCAATTTCGCCGATCATACCGGCGCGAATATCCGTCTCGCCAATCCCCTGATTCAGTTCCTTATCGATAAGTGAGGCTAACAAATCGACAGGTTTGTGGATCCTGGTGCTTTCAAACTTCTCCAGATAAGGTCCTGATGAAGCGACGATATTCAAACCGGTTTTTAATGCAACTTCCCGCAACGATGAGGCGTCCCTACCGATAGACTCAGAACCCGTCGCGTCGACAATAGTCCTGCCTCCTAGTGACATAAAATTATTGATTTCAAAGATGACATCATCAATCTCTTTTCTGTCCATGTTATCGGCGCAGCAGTATGGGTCGTGTTTCAGTCCCCACTGTAGGTCAGCGCTGACTTTTTTCCCTACCAGTTGCTGTGAAAAGGCATAATGTGGTTCATCAACAACGGATGACAGATCGTTAAACAGATGCTCATGCGGTAGCGTCAGACCCATATCCGTGTGCGCCACAGGACCCGTCACGGTTTGCAGAAAACCTTTCATCCTGACACCTCCATTTTTTGCGCCATTTTGGATGCTCTGTATTCAGGGATGGTGGTAACAATTGCGCCCACTAATGCGAATAACGTGCCGATGATGGTGACCAGATAGACCGTATTGCCTAAGGATGGGATTAATTCATCAATTAACACCGACCCAAGCAACTGGCCTGCGGTAGAAGCTACACCCAGCATCAGCAGACCTAAGCCTCTGACCAGAATCGCCATCAGCCCGATGGACAGCAGACCCAGCGGGCCACCGAGATACATCCACCACATATCGGGTAACTGGACGGTGACATGACCTAATGCGACACGTATCGCCAGCGCAGCGCCCAGGACGCAAAAGCCAACGATGAAGTTCCAGGTAATGGAAACCAGCATGGAGCCCGTTGCCTCAGCGACTTTGGCATTCCCTGCAGGCTGCCAGCCAGCGAGTAATCCTGCCAAAAATGGAAGGATAGCGAGCAGGATAAAAGAGGTTGAATGCCACTGTGGCGACACGACAAAAATCGTGGCAATAACCGCAAACAATGCGCCAGCAACGCGCCATGGCGTGAAATATTTCTTCTCATCCACACCAACGCCGAAACGGTCGCACAGCAGACCGGAAAGGAGCAGGGCGGAAATTAATGCAGTTTGAAAAGTGGCAACGCCCAACGCACTGGCTGATGCCCCTTCAGAAAATACAACCATCGCCCCACATAACCCGGCAAACCAATTCCACAGCGGAATTTTTCTCTTTTTAATCAGAGTGGGGATCGACGCGAATTGCTGGCGTGTATTTTTTCGCGCAATAATAATAAAAAACATGACGACCAGACCGCTGGCGAATGAGATTACTGCGCAAGCATTACCATCCTGCAACCAGTGTCCCAATTGCCCATTAACGGCAGACTGCATTGGGGAAAGCATACCGGCTAGGATGGTTGCAAGCATCAGTAAGGGAGTTGAGTACTTATTCTTGTTCATACATCAATCCTTATTTTTTATAAAAGGAGTAACTTTTGTTACTCCATTGTTTTTTATTTTCTGGCGATGAATTGAAGCGTGTTAACCCACAGGTCGGTATAAAACGGCCAGGACATAAATTGCTGTGTTCCCCAGTGCGGCGAACAGTCACTCATAAAGCAGGCGGTTTTACCCTGTTGGTATTCACCGAACACTAACAGCGGGTCATTATTTATTGTTAAAACGACATCGGCATCTTCTCTGGCGACAACCTGGTTATATCCAAGAAACACCGGGTAGTCTGAGAATCCGTTAACGACAGGATGTTCAGGCGAGACAGCCTCAGCGTAGATACCTTCTGGTTTTTCTACCCGGTCATCGCCGTCAAGCATAATAATTGGCAGGACCTCGGCAAGAATGGTGTTCTTGTAATTGGCTTTGGCCTCAATGCCCATAAATGAAAGATAGCCGCCAATCATGAGCAGTCCACCACCATTTTTGACATACTCTTTAATAGATTCCAGAGCATTTGGCTTTATTTTTAGCTGATAGAACGTCTCGTTTTGCAACAGAAACGTATTACTGCCTATATCGCTAATGACAATGACATCATAATGGTTTAACTCATCCATGTTTTCGGGAAATGCGATTTGTACCGTGTGAGCCGGCATGTAATCAATTTTCACATTGCTTTTCTTTAAGCATTCCAGTAACCATGTGGCGCCTTCTTCATATTTACTGGAGGTGAAACTGTCATAACCTTTTGAATGAATCATGTGAATATGCCAGGATTCTCCAATAAAGAGCACCTTTAGTTTTTTCTGCGTATTGTTCATAGTCTGCTCCTTGATTTAGTGAGTAGAGATAGTTTGTTTGTAATGTGAACCCTGAATGCGATGAAGAACGGATTCGTTTTCTGGCATGTCAGAGGCATTGGATGTTTCAACAGCAAGCGAAGCGAATGCACTGGCGTAGCACAATGCGGATGCCAGTGATTTTCCTTTAGCAAGGCCAGACGCGAGTGCACCGTTGAAGGCGTCACCAGCTCCAGCGGTATTTTTTACAACTGCAGGGAATGCCGGAGAATAGATGAATTGCGTTCCGTCATAAGCGAGAGAACCTTTGCTACCTAATGTGATAATGGTATTTTTGACACCTTTCTGATGAATAATCTTCGCTGCACATTTGGCTGATTCAATATCATTGACGGACATGTTTGCCAGCAGGCCAGCTTCTGTTTCATTTGGCGTGATATAATCGATGTCATCAATGATGGTGTTAACCATTTCATTGTATGGTGCTGGATTGATAATTACCGGTATGTCATTTTTCTGTGCGAGACGAATTGTTTGTTGAAGCGCCTCATAATTCGTCTCCAGTTGTACGAGAACAATATCTGAATGAATAATAGCTTCTTTTTGTATGGTGATTTCATCAGGTGAAATTGTCATATTAGCACCAGGATAGATAGCGATGACGTTATCTCCGGTATCTCCATTCACCATGATGGTCGCAGTACCAGTTTGAGTTTCTTTGGTCTGATAGATAACGCTTTTATGGATTTTTGATGAGTTCATGAAATTAATAGCATAATCACTAAAATGGTCTGACCCTACTTTAGTGATAAAATGTACGTCAGAATCAGCATAGCTTGCCGCTAATGCCTGATTACATCCTTTACCACCGGGCGAAAAAATAAATTTATCGGCAAGTAATGATTCTCCCGTCGAGGGTAATCTTGGTAGATAACTGATAATATCAACATTGAACGAGCCAATAACACATACATTACTTTTCATGGCAGAGAGACCTTTTTTTATTTTCTGTGCTGATTCATATTGTTCCAGCACATAAGCAATTTCGTTTTTTGCAACGTTATCAAGAGAATCAAGGGTAATAAATGCACCACCATGACAGCGAGTGAGATATCCCTGTCCGGCAAGTTCATTGAGATCTGAACGAATAGTTTCCTTTGTTACTTTAAGATTTTTCGCCAGATTTGAAACTTTTACAACTCCCGAAATACTGAGTTCCTTCAATATCCTATGATGGCGTTCAAATTTCATTTTTTACCTCACCGTGGTTAAATTAATCCCAAGGGAAGTATATTGTTGTGATTGTCACCGTAAAGTGATGGCAGAAACCAAAAAAAAACAAAAATGTAATATTAATTTTATTAAAGTTACGAAAAATAGAGATGAAGATAAAACGTGAATAACCATATAATTTAGATGGTTATTAGGCCTGAACATGACGGCGACGAGGCAATGGACTGCAATCAATAACTTTATGCCAGGACTGGATGGCGCTTTCGCTCCTGGGCTTAACGGCGGGAAATTAAGGATAACTGCCTACAGCGTTCTGAACGATGTAGGCCTGATTGAGTAGTTACGGCGCATATCCCTGCAGTGATTCAGACCAGCGAAATATGTGACTGCTTTTATCCTCCAGGTTAACGCGCTCTAAATCATAAAATCCGTGCGTCTTTGCCGAGCGCATTTTGAGAATGTACTTACTTTCGCTGATGTCGTGCTGCCTTGTGCCGTCTTTATTCCAGTCTCCGGCGATATCCTGATATTGGTAAACAAGGTCGGAAAACACGTTGATTATCCTGTTATCTTTGATCGCGTAGAGCTCCAGCACTTCATAGAAGGCACCGCCGCCGGAATACGCATCAGAGTATCCGCCGCGCACCCCAAATGCCAGGGTATCGGGTGCGATCCGATAAGGGGCCAGATCCAGTTTGGTATAATAAGCCAGCGGTCTGACCGATTCATCATTGCTCTCTTTTTCGGCGGCTTTATTCCACTCCGAGAGTTGGTTTAACGGTTTTTCCGAGCGGGCAATCGGCGTTAGCCGTTGGTTCTGCCAGGAAAATACGCCGAGATATAATTTATTGACGCGGCTGGTGCTGTAATTTTCCGGACAGCCGTTATCTGCGCGTTTCCTGGTTTGTTCTGCCTCTGCCTGATTATCGGCAAAACAGGCGACGCCAATGTATTTCCCGTTTTTGCCCCAGGCTTTGGCACCGGTCATAATCAGTTTTTTGGGGTCTTCATTCGGCGCAACCCAGGCAATCCATTGGGCCACTTCTAATCCTTGCGGCAGTTCACCAAACCCTTTGGCGGGCGTCGTACCCATCATTTGCTCGGCGAAAATCTGCTTGCCTTCCGGATGTTGAATGGCGCTGGGTATGGAATCGAGATTTTGTACGGTAGTGGCAAAAGCAGGGGAGAGCGTTGCCAGCAACACCAGGGGAAGGTACTTTTTCACTATTGCGTCCTTTCAATAAGCAGGGCGATAAGACTCGCCCTTAAATTTATTTCACGCGCGCCATAAAGTAGGCATCAACGTACTCACCATTGCGCAGGCCGTATTTCTTACCAGTGCCTTCGATTTCAAAGCCGTATTTCTTATACAACGCCACAGCAGGCTCATTATCGACAAACACCGTCAGCTCAATGCGCTCGACGCGCAGCCAGTTGTCGCACATGTCGATCATGGTACGGATGAGTGCGCTGGCGACGCCGCGATTTTGCCAGCGGGCATCTACGCAGATCCCAAAATCAGCGACGTGACTGCGGCGTGGCCGCTGGGCGACGGCAATAGAAAGATGACCCACAACGATATCATCAATGCAGGCAACCAACTGTTTGACCCCGGCTTGCTCGGTAAGTCGTTCTTGCCACATCTCCATGGAAGGATGAGGAACCTGTAGCGTATTGTGATACACCTCCGGCTGGGCATGGATCTGACGAATAGCGTCGTAATCTTTCTTTTCAGCGTGGCGTATCACTATCTCACTCATTCCTTATCTCCTGCAGGGTTAATTGTGCAATTACCCTCGCTGAGTTTGAAAATTCCGTCAACTGCATTTTTTTGCAAAAAGAAGTAGACAAGTGCGAATGAGAATGATTATTATTGCTCTGCGTTCAGGGGAACCCTACGGAGAACCTGAAAGCACGACATTGCTCACATTGCTTCCAGTATTACTTTAGCCAGCTTTTGCTGGCTTTTTTTTTGGGGTTTTGTTTCAGCCTGGCTTACTTGCCATTTTGTCCCCGGGAAGTGCTCGTGCTCCTCACGTACATTTAGTATGCTCCGGGCCCTGCGCGCTTGCCGTGAACAAACTGACCGCGACGCCGCCGGCCGATCTTGAGGCTACTGCTTTTGTAGGCCGGATAAGGCTCCGCCGCATCCGGCACGATGACAGGATGGATTCAGTCTCCCCCCACTTTGCGCTATGGTGTAGACAATCACTTTCAAAAGGATCGTCTCATGACCTTACACTGCGCATTTATTGGTTTTGGTAAAAGTACCACCCGCTACCATTTGCCGTACGTCCTCAATCGCAAAAATAGCTGGCACGTTGCGCACATTTTCCGCCGCAACGCCAAGCCGGAAGAGCAGGCGCCGCAGTATTCACATATTCACTTCACCAGTGACCTCGACGAGATCTTAAACGATCCGCAGGTGAAGCTGGTGATCGTCTGCACACATGCAGACAGCCATTTTGAATACGCCAAACGCGCGCTGGAAGCGGGTAAAAACGTGCTGGTGGAGAAACCTTTCACACCAACGCTTGCGGAAGCAAAAGAGCTATTCGAACTGGCGCAAAGCAAGGGGCTGACCGTTACGCCGTATCAGAATCGTCGTTTTGACTCCTGTTTCCTCACCGCTAAAAAGGCGATTGAGAGCGGCAAGCTGGGCGAGATTGTTGAAGTGGAGAGCCATTTTGACTACTACCGCCCGGTGGTGGAAACCCAGCCGGGTCTGCCGCAGGACGGCGCGTTCTATGGTCTGGGTGTACACACCATGGACCAAATTATCTCTCTGTTTGGTCGTCCTGATCACGTGGCCTATGACATTCGTAGCCTGCGCAACAAAGCGAATCCTGATGATACCTTTGAAGCGCAGTTGTTCTACGGTGACCTGAAGGCTATCGTCAAAACCAGCCACCTGGTGAAAATCGACTATCCGAAGTTTATCGTTCACGGCACCAAAGGCTCGTTTGTGAAGTACGGTATCGACCAGCAGGAAACCAGCCTGAAGGCCAATATCATGCCGGGTGAGCCCGGTTTTGCCGCCGATGATTCAGTGGGTGTGCTGGAATATGTCAACGATGACGGCATCACGGTGAAAGAAGAGGTTAAACCGGAAGTGGGTGACTATGGTCGCGTCTATGATGCGTTGTATCAGACGCTGACAGCTGGTACGCCTAATTATGTCAAGGAATCTGAAGTTCTCACGAATCTGGAGATCCTCGAACGCGCCTTTGAACAGGCAACGCCTGCCACAATAACCCTCGCCAAATAGCGTTCATTGGCTCCTTTGGCTTATTCATATTTTTTGAACAGAGGAGTCAATTTTCACCCTCTATGATCCCTGAGTGATTGAGTCCACACTGACTCCATCGAAAACATCTGGGGGTGAACACAATGATCTTCTTACGCAAAGCAAACGACCGTGGTCATGCAAATCATGGCTGGCTCGATTCCTGGCATACCTTTTCGTTTGCCAACTACTATGACCCGAATTTTATGGGGTTCTCGGCACTGCGCGTGATTAACGATGACGTGATCGACGCAGGCCAGGGGTTCGGTACGCACCCCCATAAAGACATGGAAATCCTGACCTACGTACTGGAAGGTGCGGTGGAGCATCAGGACAGTATGGGTAACAAAGAGCAGGTACCTGCAGGTGAATTCCAGATTATGAGCGCCGGGACAGGGATCCGTCACTCGGAGTACAACCCAAGCGACACCGAGAAGCTGCATTTGTATCAGATTTGGATCATCCCGCAGGAAAACGGCATTACGCCACGCTATGAGCAGCGCCGTTTTGATGCCGCGCAGGGCAAACAACTGGTGCTGTCGCCGGATGCGCGTGACGGTTCGCTGAAGGTTTACCAGGATATGGAGCTGTACCGCTGGGCGCTGCTCAAAGATGAGCAATCGGTACATCAGATAGCCGCGGAACGCCGCGTGTGGATCCAGGTCGTGAAAGGCAATGTCACCATCAACGGGACCAAAGCGTCCACCAGTGATGGTCTGGCAATCTGGGATGAGCAGGCCATTTCGATTCATGCCGACAGCGACAGCGAAGTATTGTTGTTTGATCTGCCGCCTGTATAACGTGCTGTAACCCTTTGTAGGCCGGATAAGACGCGATAGCGTCGCCATCCGGCTTTTCATCGTTTGTCATTAAATCTGCACGTCCGTGGTAAACTTGGGGAATCTATCCCTTTTTAACGCTTCAGGACGATGAAAAAGAAAAGACCCGTACTTCAGGATGTAGCCGACCGCGTGGGCGTGACCAAAATGACGGTTAGTCGCTTTTTGCGCAACCCGGAGCAGGTCTCCGTGGCGCTGCGGGGCAAAATTGCCGCTGCACTTGATGAGCTGGGTTATATTCCCAATCGTGCTCCTGATATCCTTTCAAATGCCACCAGTCGTGCCATTGGCGTGCTGTTACCTTCTCTCACCAACCAGGTTTTTGCTGAAGTGTTACGTGGCATTGAAGCCGTGACTGACCGCCACGGTTATCAGACCATGCTGGCGCACTACGGCTATAAGCCAGAGATGGAGCAGGAACGTCTGGAATCAATGCTGTCGTGGAATATCGATGGTCTGATCCTCACCGAACGCAGCCATACTCCGCGCACGTTGAAAATGATCGAAGTAGCGGGGATCCCAGTTGTTGAGCTGATGGACAGCCAGTCTCCGTGTCTTGATATCGCCGTCGGTTTTGACAACTTCGAAGCCGCTCGCCAGATGACCGCAGCCATTATCGCGCGCGGGCATCGCCACATTGCCTATCTGGGGGCGCGTCTGGATGAACGTACTATCATCAAACAGAGGGGCTACGAGCAGGCAATGCGCGACGCCGGTCTGGTGCCGTACAGCGTGATGGTAGAACAATCTTCTTCCTATTCGTCTGGTATTGAGCTTATCCGTCAGGCGCGGCGTGAATACCCGCAGCTGGACGGTGTGTTCTGTACCAACGATGATCTGGCGGTCGGGGCGGCATTTGAATGCCAGCGCTTAGGGTTGAAAATTCCGGATGATATGGCGATTGCTGGTTTCCACGGTCACGACATCGGGCAGGTAATGGAACCGCGTCTGGCGAGCGTGCTCACGCCGCGTGAACGGATGGGCAGCATTGGCGCTGAGCGTCTGCTGGCGCGCATCCGCGGTGAAGCAGTCACACCTAAAATGTTAGATTTAGGTTTCACCTTGTCACCGGGCGGATCTATTTAAGCCGACAAGTTTGATGTAGCTCACACTTATACACTTCGGGCACGAATGGATATTGCTTCTCCATTTGTCCGGCTGGACAATGTTACCGATAACAGTTACCCGTAACAATTTCCTGATTCTTGTACCAGTGGGGGCAACGCTTTGAGCACGACTAATCATGATCACCACGTTTACGTTCTGATGGGCGTATCAGGCAGCGGTAAATCTGCTGTCGCCAGCGAAGTGGCGCATCAACTGCAGGCCGCGTTTCTTGATGGCGATTTTCTCCATCCGCGCAGCAACATCACGAAAATGGCTGCTGGTGAGCCGTTGAACGACGACGACCGTAAGCCGTGGTTACAGGCGCTCAACGACGCCGCCTTTGCGATGCAGCGTACCAACAAGGTCTCACTGATCGTGTGTTCTGCGCTGAAAAAACACTATCGCGACCTGCTGCGCGACGGTAATCCGAATCTCTCTTTCATCTATCTGAAAGGGGACTTCGACGTGATTGAAAGCCGCCTGAAAGCGCGCAAAGGTCACTTCTTCAAAACGCAGATGCTGGTTACCCAGTTTGACGCGCTGGAAGAGCCGGGTGCGGATGAAAGCGATGTGCTGGTGGTCGATATCGATCAACCACTGGACGGTGTGGTAGCTAGCACCATTGAGGTTATTAACCAAGGCCGTAAGTAGTGACTACATTAACGCTTGTTTTAACAGCAGTAGGGTCCGTTTTATTACTGCTGTTTTTAGTGATGAAGGCGCGTATGCACGCCTTCGTTGCTTTGATGGTGGTGTCTATTGGCGCAGGTCTCTTTTCCGGTATGCCGCTCGATAAAATCGCGGCGACCATGGAAAAAGGGATGGGCGGCACGCTGGGCTTCCTGGCGATTGTGGTCGCCCTCGGTGCCATGTTCGGTAAGATTTTGCATGAAACGGGCGCAGTCGATCAGATTGCCGTCAAAATGCTGAAATCCTTCGGGCACAGCCGCGCGCACTATGCGATTGGGCTGGCTGGTCTGATTTGCGCATTACCGTTGTTCTTTGAAGTGGCGATTGTGCTGCTGATAAGCGTAGCGTTCTCGATGGCGCGCCACACCGGCACCAACCTGGTTAAGCTGGTCATTCCGCTGTTTGCGGGCGTGGCGGCAGCGGCGGCGTTTCTGCTGCCGGGGCCCGCGCCGATGCTGCTGGCTTCTCAGATGCACGCCGACTTTGGCTGGATGATCCTGATTGGCCTGTGCGCGGCGATCCCAGGTATGATTATCGCCGGGCCGCTATGGGGTAATTTCATTAGCCGTTACGTCGAGCTGCACGTGCCGGAAGACATTACCGAGCCGCATCTGGGCGAAGGCAAAATGCCGTCATTTGGCTTCAGCCTGTCGCTGATCCTGCTGCCGTTGGTACTGGTGGGCCTGAAAACCATCGCCGCACGCTTTGTGCCGGTCGGTTCTTCAACCTACGAATGGTTCGAGTTTATCGGTCACCCGTTTACCGCGATTCTGGTGGCGTGTCTGGTGGCGATTTACGGCCTGGCCATTCGCCAGGGGATGCCAAAAGACAAAGTGATGGAGATCTGCGGCCATGCGCTGCAACCGGCGGGGATTATTCTGCTGGTGATCGGGGCCGGTGGCGTATTCAAGCAGGTGCTGGTGGATTCTGGTGTCGGTCCGGCACTGGGCGAAGCATTAACCGGTATGGGCCTGCCGATTGCCATTACCTGCTTCGTACTGGCGGCGGCGGTGCGTATCATTCAGGGTTCTGCAACCGTGGCCTGCTTAACGGCGGTCGGTCTGGTGATGCCGGTGATTGAACAGCTGAACTTCTCCGGCGCGCAGATGGCTGCACTGTCTATTTGTATCGCGGGTGGCTCTATTGTGGTCAGCCACGTGAATGACGCCGGTTTCTGGCTGTTCGGTAAGTTTACCGGTGCAACTGAAGCGCAAACGCTGAAGACCTGGACGATGATGGAAACCATCCTCGGTACGGTCGGCGCAATTGTCGGTATGATTGCTTTCCAGCTATTGAGCTGAGTCTTGTTGCCCGGTGGCGCTTGCGCTTACCGGGCCTACAAACGAGCACATTTCCACACCGTAGGCCGGGTAAGCGCAAACGCTACCCGGCTTTTTTGTCTTTATTTCAGCGACTGAATGGCTCTTATTACTACATAACTAGCCGCGCCGCCGTTGGCTCGGCTGAAAATCGCTGAGTCGTTTCCTTAACACGTTCACCGGTGACGAGATTTCAGAGAAGCAATGAACATAACGTGAACGGAACCGTTATCCGGGTAACATGTCATCCAGTCAAAAAGGATAAATCACCCCTTCATCCACATCCGTACGCCATCGAGGAACATCTGGGTTGCCATCATCACCAGAATCAGCCCCATCAGGCGCTCGAGCGCGTTAACCCCTTTCTCACCCAGCAGGCGCAGGAACAGCGACGACTGCAATAAAATCACAAACGTTCCGCCCCAGGCGATCAGCAGGGCAATCACCAGATGTCCCATCTGATTCGGATACTGATGCGATAACAGCATCAACGACGCCAGGATTGTCGGGCCAGCTACCAGCGGAATGGCCAGCGGAACGATAAACGGTTCTTCACCCGCTGGCAGTCCGGTGCTGTTGCCGGTCGCACTGGGGAAAATCATCTTGATGGCGATCAGGAATAAAATGATGCCCCCGGAGATCGATACGGTTTCTGCGCGCAGGTTAAGAAATGCCAGAATTTTCTCGCCCGCAAACAGGAAGATCAGCATCACCAGCAGCGCGATGAACAGCTCGCGAATCATAATTGCGCGACGACGTTTCGGTTCAGTATGTTTCAATACGGACATGAAAATGGGCAGGTTTCCGAGCGGATCCATAATCAGGATCAATAAAACTGCCGCTGAAATGATTTCATTCATAACTCAAATTCCCTGATAATTACCGCGGACTTTCTGCTTGCTCACGCAGCGGGATAAGTCGCATTACTGATGGCTTGGCTATCATTGATTAATTTCACTTGCGACTTTGGCTGCTTTTTGTATGGTGAAGGACACGTCACAGGATAATGACGTACATACACAGCACACATCTCTGCAGGAAAAAAACGCTATGAAAAATGTTGGTTTTATCGGCTGGCGCGGTATGGTCGGCTCTGTACTCATGCAACGCATGGTAGAAGAACGCGACTTCGACGCCATTCGCCCTGTTTTCTTTTCTACTTCCCAGCTTGGGCAGGCAGCACCGACGTTTGGTGCGACCTCCACCGGCATGCTTCAGGATGCATTTGATCTCGATGCGCTGAAGGCGCTTGACATTATTGTGACCTGTCAGGGCGGCGATTATACCAACGAAATCTATCCAAAGCTTCGTGAAAGCGGTTGGCAGGGTTACTGGATTGACGCGGCCTCTTCACTGCGCATGAAAGACGATGCCATCATTATTCTCGATCCGGTTAACCAGAATGTGATCACCGATGGTCTGAACAACGGCATCAAGACTTTTGTCGGCGGTAACTGCACCGTTAGCCTGATGCTGATGTCACTTGGCGGCCTGTTCGCCAACGATTTGGTGGACTGGGTGTCCGTGGCGACCTACCAGGCGGCTTCCGGCGGCGGCGCGCGTCATATGCGTGAACTGCTGTCGCAGATGGGCCATCTGTATAGCCATGTGGCCGATGAACTGGCGACCCCTTCTTCTGCTATCCTCGATATCGAACGTAAAGTGACAACCCTGTCCCGTAGCGGCTCCCTGCCGGTTGATAACTTTGGCGTCCCGCTGGCCGGGAGCCTGATTCCGTGGATCGACAAACAGCTCGATAACGGCCAGAGCCGCGAAGAGTGGAAAGGGCAGGCGGAAACCAACAAAATTCTCAATACGTCTTCCGTGATCCCGGTGGATGGCCTGTGCGTACGCGTCGGTGCGCTGCGCTGTCACAGCCAGGCGTTCACCATTAAACTGAAAAAAGATGTGTCTATTCCGACCGTGGAAGAACTGCTGGCCGCGCACAATCCGTGGGCGAAAGTGGTGCCAAACGATCGGGATATCACCATGCGTGAGTTAACCCCAGCGGCCGTTACCGGTACGTTGACCACGCCAGTCGGCCGTCTGCGTAAGCTGAATATGGGACCGGAGTTCCTGTCAGCCTTTACCGTAGGCGACCAGCTGCTCTGGGGGGCAGCGGAGCCATTGCGCCGGATGCTGCGTCAGCTGGCGTAATGCTGGACTGCCGGATAAGCGTAGCGCCATCCGGCAGACACAAATTGTGTTTAAACATTGGGTGCTGAGTCGCCCTTTTTTTTGCGTAATACAGGAGTAAGCGCAGATGTTTCATTTTTTACCGGGAGTAAGATAAAGCATTGGCTATTCTTTAAGAGTGACTTAATACCGGAGGTATTAAGTTGTTGCCTGAAGGTGGGACGACGCAGAGAGGATGCACATTTGTGCTGCGCCGTTCAGGTCAAAAAAAAGTGTCGCTACCTGATGTCGAAAATCAGTTGGAAGGGGTGACACCATAAAACAGGATGACAACCATGTCCGTTCGTATCGATAGAGACGTGATTAATGCGCTAATTGCAGGCCATTTTGCGGATCCTTTTTCCGTACTCGGTATGCACCAAACTGACGCCGGACTTGAAGTCCGTGCTCTTTTACCTGACGCCACCGAAGTGTGGGTGATCGAACCAAAAACCGGACGCAAAGTCGGCAAGCTGGACTGCCTCGACCCTCGCGGTTTTTTCTGTGCTGTAATTCCCCGCCGTAAAAATTTCTTTCGCTATCAGCTGGCTGTTGTCTGGCATGGACAGCAGAATCTGATCGATGACCCTTACCGTTTTGGCCCGCTTATTCAGGATATGGACGCCTGGCTGTTGTCCGAAGGGACGCATCTGCGCCCGTACGAAACGCTGGGCGCACATGCCGATACTATGGACGGCGTGACCGGCACGCGTTTCTCCGTCTGGGCACCAAACGCACGACGCGTTTCGGTAGTAGGACAGTTTAACTACTGGGATGGTCGCCGCCACCCGATGCGCCTGCGCAAAGAGAGCGGCATCTGGGAGTTGTTTATCCCTGGCGCACAGCAGGGGCAGCTGTACAAATACGAGATGATCGATGCCAACGGTCATTTGCGTGTCAAAGCCGACCCGTATGCCTTTGAAGCGCAAATGCGCCCGGAAACGGCGTCGGTGATCTGCGGTTTGCCAGAAAAAGTGGTGCAAACCGAGGAGCGCAAAAAAGCCAACCAGTTTGATGCGCCGATCTCAATCTACGAAGTGCATCTGGGCTCGTGGCGTCGCCATACGGACAACAACTTCTGGTTGAGCTATCGCGAACTGGCGGATCAACTGATCCCCTATGTGAAGTGGATGGGCTTTACCCATATTGAGCTGTTGCCGGTTAGCGAGCACCCGTTTGACGGTAGTTGGGGCTACCAGCCGACCGGCATGTATGCGCCGACCCGACGCTTCGGTACGCGCGATGACTTCCGCTATTTTGTGAATGCTGCGCATCAGGCGGGGCTGAACGTGATCCTCGACTGGGTGCCCGGCCATTTCCCGTCGGATGACTTCGGTCTGGCTCAGTTTGACGGTACCAACTTGTATGAGCACAGCGACCCGCGCGAAGGTTATCACCAGGACTGGAACACGCTGATCTACAACTACGGTCGCCGTGAAGTTAGCAACTATCTGGTGGGCAACGCCCTGTACTGGATTGAGCGTTTTGGCATTGATGCGCTGCGCGTGGATGCCGTGGCGTCGATGATTTATCGCGATTACAGCCGCAAAGACGGCGAGTGGATCCCGAACGAATTCGGCGGGCGTGAGAACCTCGAAGCCATCGAATTTTTGCGTAATACCAACCGTATTCTCGGCGAACAGGTGCCTGGTGCGGTAAGCATGGCTGAAGAATCAACCGACTTTGCTGGTGTTTCCCGACCGCAGGATATGGGGGGTTTAGGCTTCTGGTACAAGTGGAATCTCGGCTGGATGCACGACACGCTGGACTACATGAAGCTGGACCCGGTTTATCGTCAACACCATCACGATAAGCTGACCTTCGGCATGCTGTACAACTACACCGAGAACTTTGTGCTGCCGCTATCACACGATGAAGTGGTGCATGGTAAGAAATCGATCCTCGACCGCATGCCGGGCGATGCGTGGCAGAAGTTTGCCAACCTGCGCGCCTACTATGGCTGGATGTGGGCCTTCCCGGGTAAGAAACTGCTGTTTATGGGTAACGAGTTTGCCCAGGGCCGTGAATGGAACCACGACGCCAGCCTCGACTGGCATCTGCTGGAGGGGGGCGATAACTGGCACCACGGCGTACAGCGCCTGGTGCGCGACCTGAACCACACTTATCGTCACCACAAAGCGCTGCATGAACTCGACTTTGACGGCTATGGTTTTGAATGGCTGGTGGTCGATGACAACGAACGGTCGGTGCTGATTTTTGTTCGTCGTGATAAAGCCGGTAATGAAATTATCGTTGCCAGTAACTTTACGCCGGTACCCCGCTACGGCTATCGCTTCGGCGTCAATCAGCCGGGGAAATGGCGAGAAATCCTCAACACCGACTCAATGCATTACCACGGTAGCAATATCGGTAACGGCGGTGCGGTACACAGCGATGAAATCGCCAGCCACGGCCGTCAGCATTCACTGAGCCTGACGTTGCCGCCGCTGGCTACGATTTGGCTGATGCGGGAGGCGTAATGACGCAACTGGCAACCGGCAACGCCACTCCCCATGGTGCAACGTATGACGGCCATGGTGTCAATTTTACCCTTTTTACGGCGCACGCCGAGCGTGTCGAGCTGTGTGTGTTCGATGCGCAAGGCTGTGAGCATCGCTATGATTTGCCGGGGCGTAGCGGTGATGTCTGGCACGGCTATCTGGCCGATGGCAGGCCGGGTTTGCGCTATGGTTATCGCGTACATGGCCCGTGGCAGCCGCAGCAAGGACACCGTTTTAACCCGGCGAAACTGTTGATTGACCCCTGTGCGCGCCGGGTGGACGGTGAGTTAAAAGATAACCCGCTGCTGCACGGTGGAATGAACGAACCGGATCATCACGATAACGCGGCGATTGCCCTGAAAAGCGTGGTGGTGTCAGACCATTATGACTGGGAAGACGATGCCCCGCCGCGCACGCCGTGGGGCAATACCGTTATCTACGAAGCGCATGTTAAAGGGCTGACGTATCTGCACCCGGATATTCCGCAACAGATTCGCGGCACTTACAAAGCGCTCGGCCATCCGGTGATGATCGACTATTTCAAACGTCTCGGTATTACTGCGCTGGAACTGCTGCCCGTGGTGCATTTCGCCAGCGAGCCGCGACTGCAGCGGCTGGGGCTGTCGAACTACTGGGGCTACAACCCGGTAGCGATGTTTGCGCTGCATCCGGCTTATGCCTGCTCGCCTGAGCACGCGCTGGATGAGTTTCGCGATGCCGTCAAAGCGCTGCACAAAGCGGGGATTGAGGTCATTCTCGATATCGTTTTGAACCACAGCGCTGAGTTGGATCTTGAGGGGCCGGTCTTCTCCCTGCGCGGAATTGATAACCGTAGCTATTATTGGATCAGGGACGATGGTGATTACTACAACTGGACCGGCTGTGGGAACACCCTCAACCTGAGCCATCCCGGTGTCGTTGAGTATGCCTGCGAATGCCTGCGTTATTGGGTGGAAACCTGCCACGTGGACGGCTTTCGCTTTGATTTAGCGTCCGTCATGGGACGTACACCTGCGTTTCGTCAGGATGCGCCGCTGTTTACCGCGATCCAAAACTGCCCGCTGCTTTCAGGCGTTAAGCTGATTGCAGAACCGTGGGATATCGGTGAAGGCGGGTATCAGGTAGGGAATTTTCCCCCGCCGTTTGCCGAGTGGAATGACCATTTCCGCGACGCAAGCCGACGCTTCTGGCTCCAGCGTAATCTGCCCCTCGGGGAGTTTGCCGGACGTTTTGCGGCCTCCAGCGACATGTTTAAACGTCATGGTCGCAAACCCAGCGCATCGGTCAATCTGGTGACGGCGCATGACGGTTTTACGCTACGTGACTGTGTGTGCTTCACAAATAAGCACAATGAAGCGAACGGTGAGGAAAATCGCGACGGCACCAGCAATAACTACAGTGACAATCATGGTAAAGAAGGATTAGGCGGCACGCTGGACCTGATTGAACGGCGGCGCGACAGCATTCATGCCCTGCTAACGACGCTGTTGCTTTCACAGGGAACGCCGATGTTGCTGGCGGGCGATGAACATGGCCATAGCCAGCACGGCAACAATAACGCTTACTGCCAGGATAACGCCTTAACCTGGCTGGACTGGCAGCAGGCAAACAGCGGGCTAACCACATTTACCGCCGCGTTGATTCATCTTCGCCAGCAGATCCCTGCCTTAACAGACGATCGCTGGTGGGAAGAGGGCGACGGCAATGTGCGTTGGCTGAACCGATACGCACAACCCTTAAGTGCGGATGAGTGGCAAAACGGCCCGAAGCAGATGCAGATCCTGCTTTCAAACCGTTTTCTGATTGTGATAAACGCCACGCTTGAGGTAACAGATATCGTTTTACCCGAAGGGGAATGGCACGCCGTTCCTCCATTTGCCGGAGAGGATAATCCGGTTATTACGGCTGTCTGGCAGGGACCTGCGCACGGACTGTGTGTGTTCCAAAGATGATAAAAAAGGAGTTAGTCATGGTAAGTTTAGAGAAGAACGATCGTGTAATGTTGGCGCGCCAGCTGCCATTAAAATCTGTTGCCCTTATCCTGGCCGGTGGTCGTGGTACCCGCCTGAAAGATTTAACCAACAAACGCGCCAAGCCTGCCGTGCACTTTGGCGGTAAGTTCCGCATTATCGATTTTGCTTTATCCAACTGCATTAACTCCGGGATCCGCCGTATTGGTGTGATCACGCAGTACCAGTCCCACACGCTGGTGCAGCATATTCAGCGCGGCTGGTCGTTCTTCAGTGAAGAGATGAACGAGTTTGTCGATCTGCTGCCCGCCCAGCAAAGAATGCAGGGTGAAAATTGGTATCGCGGTACGGCGGATGCGGTCACCCAAAACCTGGACATCATTCGACGCTATAAAGCGGAATATGTGGTGATCCTCGCGGGCGATCATATCTACAAACAAGACTACTCGCGCATGCTGATCGACCACGTCGAAAAGGGCGCACGTTGCACCGTGGCCTGTATGCCAGTGCCGATTGAGGAAGCCAGCGCTTTTGGCGTCATGGACGTCGACGACAGCGACAAAATCATTGAGTTCGTGGAAAAACCGGCTAACCCACCGGCTATGCCAAACGATCCGACCCGATCTCTCGCCAGTATGGGGATCTATGTTTTCAACGCTGATTATCTGTATGAATTACTCGAAGAAGATGATCTCGATGACAACTCCAGCCACGACTTTGGCAAAGATATTATCCCGAAAATCACCGCCGCTGGCATGGCTTATGCACATCCATTCCCTAAATCCTGTGTTCAGTCCGACCCGGAATCTGAGCCGTACTGGCGCGACGTTGGGACGCTGGAAGCTTACTGGAAAGCCAACCTCGATCTGGCGTCAGTCACTCCGGAACTGGATATGTACGATCAGAACTGGCCGATTCGCACACATATGGAATCACTGCCGCCAGCGAAGTTTGTGCAAGACCGTTCCGGTAGCCACGGCATGACGCTGAACTCGCTGGTTTCGGGCGGTTGTATTATTTCCGGTTCGGTGGTGGTGCAGTCCGTTCTGTTCCCGCGGGTGCGGGTGAATTCTTTCTGTAACATTGATTCGGCAGTGTTGTTACCTGAAGTGTGGGTTGGGCGTTCGTGCCGCTTACGCCGTTGCATCATCGACCGTGCCTGCGTTATCCCTGAAGGTATGGTGATTGGTGAAAACGCGGAAGAAGATGCACGTCGTTTCTACCGTTCAGAGGAAGGTATTGTGCTGGTCACGCGTGAAATGCTGCGCAAACTGCAGATCAAACAGGAGCGATAATGCAGGTTTTACACGTATGTTCAGAGATGTTCCCCCTGTTAAAAACCGGGGGACTGGCAGATGTTCTTGGGGCGTTACCGGCCGCGCAAATTGCCGACGGCGTGGATGCTCGCGTTGTGCTTCCGGCGTTTCCGGATATCCGTCGCGGTATTCCAGATGCGCAGGTAGTGACGCGTCGCGATACCTTTGCCGGACGCATCACGCTGCTGTTCGGCCATTACAACGGCGTCGGTATTTATCTGATTGACGCGCCGCACCTCTACGACCGTCCCGGCAGTCCGTACCACGATACCAACCTGTTTGCCTACTCTGATAACGTCCTGCGCTTTGCGCTGCTTGGGTGGGTGGGATGCGAAATGGCCTGCGGGCTTGACCCATTCTGGCGCCCGGATGTGGTGCACGCGCACGACTGGCATGCGGGTTTGGCCCCGGCGTATCTGGCTGCACGCGGCCATCCGGCGAAATCGGTGTTCACCGTGCACAACCTGGCCTATCAAGGCATGTTTTATGCAAAGCATATGGATGACATCCAATTGCCATGGTCATTCTTTAATGTGCATGGACTAGAGTTCAATGGGCAGATTTCATTCCTGAAAGCGGGGTTGTACTACGCCGACCATATTACGGCGGTGAGTCCGACCTACGCGCGGGAAATCACCGAAGCGCAGTTTGCCTATGGGATGGAAGGGTTGTTGCAGCAGCGTCACCGCGAGGGGCGCCTTTCCGGCGTGCTGAACGGTGTTGATGAAAATATCTGGAGTCCGGAAACGGACTTGTTGCTGGCGTCACGCTATACCCGCGACACGCTGGAAGACAAAGCAGAGAACAAGCGTCAGCTACAGATTGCGATGGGGCTTAAGGTTAACGACAAAGCGCCGCTTTTTGCAGTGGTGAGCCGTCTTACCAGCCAGAAAGGGTTGGATCTGGTGCTGGAGGCGTTGCCTGGATTACTGGAGCAAGGTGGACAGCTGGCCCTGCTCGGTGCAGGCGATCCGGTACTGCAGGAAGGGTTCCTCGCCGCTGCGGCGGAGCATCCGGGCCAGGTTGGTGTGCAGATTGGCTATCACGAAGCCTTCTCGCACCGCATTATGGGAGGGGCTGATGTTATTCTGGTGCCCAGCCGCTTTGAGCCGTGTGGCTTAACACAATTGTATGGACTGAAGTACGGTACGCTACCGCTGGTGCGGCGTACCGGTGGGCTGGCTGATACGGTGTCTGACAGTTCGCTGGAAAACCTGGCGGACGGTATCGCCAGTGGGTTTGTATTTGAAGATAGTAATGCCTGGTCGTTGCTGCGGGCAATCCGGCGTGCTTTCGTGTTGTGGTCGCGCCCTTCGCTCTGGCGGTTTGTGCAACGTCAGGCAATGGCAATGGATTTTAGCTGGCAAGTCGCGGCGAAGTCCTACCGTGAGCTTTACTATCGCTTGAAATAGATATCCAGGAATCACCTATATGAATGCTCCATTTAGTTATGCATCGCCCACACTCAGCGTAGAGGCTCTTAAGCATTCTATCGCCTACAAGCTGATGTTCACGATTGGCAAAGATCCGGTCATTGCCAACAAACATGAGTGGCTGAACGCCACGTTGTTCGCGGTGCGCGATCGCCTCGTGGAGCGCTGGCTGCGTACTAATCGTGCGCAATTATCTCAGGAAACGCGTCAGGTCTATTACCTGTCAATGGAGTTTCTGATTGGCCGCACGCTTTCCAATGCACTGTTATCATTGGGAATTTATGACGATGTCAAAAATGCGCTGGAAGGCATGGGGTTGGATCTCGAAGATCTGATCGACGAAGAAAATGACCCCGGCCTCGGTAACGGCGGCCTCGGGCGTCTGGCAGCCTGCTTCCTTGACTCGCTGGCGACGTTAGGTCTGCCGGGCCGCGGCTACGGTATTCGCTACGACTACGGCATGTTTAAGCAGAACATTGTTGATGGCCGACAGAAAGAGTCGCCGGACTACTGGCTGGAATACGGCAACCCGTGGGAGTTCAAACGCCACAATACGCGCTACAAAGTACGCTTTGGTGGCCGTGTTCAGATGGAAGGCCGGAAGATGCGCTGGGTCGAGACCGAAGAGATCCTCGCGGTGGCATACGACCAGATTATTCCGGGCTACGACACTGACGCGACCAATACGCTGCGCCTGTGGAATGCTCAGGCCAGTAGCGCCATCAATCTCGGTAAATTTAACCAGGGCGACTACTTTGCGGCGGTGGAAGATAAAAACCACTCTGAGAACGTCTCCCGCGTACTGTATCCGGATGACTCCACCTATTCCGGACGCGAGCTGCGTCTGCGTCAGGAGTACTTCCTGGTCTCCTCGACGATCCAGGATATTCTGAGCCGCCATTACCAGTTGCACAAAACCTACGACAATCTGGCGGATAAAATCGCCATCCACCTCAATGACACCCACCCGGTGCTGTCGATCCCTGAGCTGATGCGCCTGCTGATTGATGAGCATAAATTCAGCTGGGACGATGCGTTTGAGGTCTGCTGCCAGGTGTTTTCGTACACCAACCACACGCTGATGAGTGAAGCACTGGAAACCTGGCCGGTGGATATGCTGGGCAAAATTCTGCCGCGCCATCTGCAAATCATCTTTGAGATTAACGACTACTTCCTGAAGACGCTGCAGGAGCAGTATCCGAACGATACCGACCTGCTGGGGCGCACCTCGATCATTGATGAATCTAACGGTCGCCGCGTACGAATGGCGTGGTTGGCGGTGGTGGTTAGCCACAAAGTCAACGGCGTTTCTGAGCTGCACTCCAACCTGATGGTGCAGTCGCTGTTTGCTGATTTTGCGAAAATTTTCCCGACGCGTTTTTGCAACGTCACCAACGGTGTGACGCCTCGCCGCTGGCTGGCGCTGGCAAACCCGCCGCTCTCTGAGGTGTTGGACGAGAACATTGGTCGTACCTGGCGTACCGATCTCAGCCAACTCAGCGAGCTGGAACAGCACTGTGATTACCCGCTGGTTAACCAGGCGATACGCCGTGCGAAGCTGGAGAATAAAAAGCGTCTGGCGACGCTTATTGCCCAGCAGCTTAACGTGGTGGTGAACCCGAAATCGCTGTTTGATGTGCAGATTAAGCGTATTCACGAGTACAAACGTCAGCTGATGAACGTGCTGCATGTGATCACTCGCTACAACCGCATCAAGGCCGACCCTGATGCTGAGTGGGTGCCGCGCGTGAATATCTTCGCTGGGAAGGCGGCCTCAGCCTATTACATGGCGAAGCACATCATTCACCTGATCAACGATGTAGCTAAGGTGATTAACAACGATCCGCAGATTGGCGACAAGCTGAAGGTGGTGTTCATCCCGAACTACAGCGTCAGTCTGGCGCAGGTGATCATTCCTGCCGCCGACCTGTCTGAGCAGATTTCACTGGCCGGGACCGAAGCCTCCGGGACCAGCAACATGAAATTTGCGCTGAACGGTGCGTTGACCATCGGTACGCTGGACGGAGCCAACGTCGAGATGCTGGAGCATGTGGGTGCGGAGAATATCTTTATCTTCGGGAATACCGCGGAAGAGGTGGAGGCCTTGCGTAGCAAAGGTTACAAGCCGCGCGAGTATTACGAAAAAGATGAGGAGTTGCATCAGGTGCTGACGCAAATCGGCAGCGGGGTCTTCAGTCCTGAAGAGCCGGGGCGCTATCGCGACCTCGTGGATTCGCTGATTAATTTTGGTGATCACTATCAGGTGCTGGCGGATTATCGTAGTTATGTCGATTGCCAGGACAAGGTTGACGAACTGTACCGTGAACCGGAGCAGTGGACCACCAAGGCAATGATTAACATCGCTAACATGGGCTACTTCTCGTCGGACAGAACCATCAAAGAGTATGCCGAGAACATCTGGCATATTGATTCGGTACGGTTGTAACAAGGGATAGGGCTATCTGTAGGCCGGATAAGGCGTTAGCCGCCATCCGGCAAAATGCCCGGTGGCGCTGACGCGTACCGGGCTTACAGGGAGCTTGTTGCCGGGGACGCTTCGCTTGCCCGGCCTACGTTAATGCACTCTTGTAGGCCGGATAAGGCATCAGCCGCCATCCGGCATTTTTATCAGGACGCCAGCGACAGCTGGTGTTTTTCAACATATTCGGCCAGCCACTGGGTCATGCGTGCCTGCTGTTCAGCGTTCAGCCACATGCCTTCTTTCGTGCGGCGCCACAGCGCATCGTCGGCGCGGCGTACCCATTCGTGATCGACCAGATACTTCAGCTCTGCCTCATAGAACTCGTGCCCGAAGTCTTCGCCTAACTCGGCCAACGAGGTTGCTTCGCCGATGATCCACTCGGTGTTGCTGCCGTAGGTACGCGAATAGTGGCGCGCCAGCGACTCGGTCAGGAACGGATAACGACGGCGCAGTTTGGCCGCGTAATCTTCGCGATCGCCGCCGATGTCGCCGCCAGGCAGGATGCACTCTTTAGTCCATGCCGGGCCAATACCCTGATAGTACGACGACAGTTTTTCCATCGCGTGCTCGGCCAACTTACGGTAGGTGGTTAGCTTGCCGCCGAAGACTGACAGCAGCGGTGCTTTGCCGTTTTCGTCGTGGATATCCAGCGTGTAATCGCGGGTAATAGCCTGCGGTGAGTCGGACTCGTCATCGCATAGCGGACGCACGCCCGAGTAGGTCCAGACGATATCGTCGCGGCCCAACTGTTTCTTAAAGTGTGCGTTGTAGACCTGCAGCAGATAATTGATTTCGCTGTCGTCAATTTTCACCGCTTTAGGATCGCCTTTGTATTCGACGTCGGTGGTGCCGATAATTGAGAACTCATCCATCCACGGAATGACAAACACAATACGTTTATCTTCGTTTTGTAGGATGTATGCCTGTTTCTGGGTGTGTACACGCGGCATCACAATGTGGCTGCCTTTAATCAGGCGGATACCGTAAGGTGAAGGCAGGTGCATACCGTCGTCGAAGAACTCTTTCACCCACGGGCCGGTGGCGTTAACCAGGCCGCGTGCCTGCCAGGTGTGTTTCTTGCCGGTATCGATATCTTCTGCTTCGACAATCCACAGACCGTTTTCACGACGTGCGGAGGTGGCGCGAGTACGGGTTAACACTTCCCCGCCTTTACGCACAACCATTTGGGCATTTGCCAAAACCAGTCGCGCATCGTCTACCCAACAGTCAGAATATTCGAAACCGCGCACAATCTCGGGTTTCATCACGGAATCTGCGCCAAAACGCAAACCAGTGGAACTTGGTAAACTGGTGCGTTTGCCCAGATGATCGTACATAAACAGACCAATACGGATCATCCATGCCGGACGCAGGTGCGGGCGATGGGGCAGGCGAAAACGCATCGGGAAGGCGATATGCGGTGCCATTTTCAACAGCACTTCACGTTCAGCCAGCGCTTCGCTGACCAGGCGGAATTCGTAGTGTTCCAGGTAGCGCAGGCCACCGTGGATGAGTTTGGAGCTGGCGGAGGAGGTTGCACAGGCTAAATCCTGCGCTTCCAGCATCAGCACGGATAAACCGCGTCCAGCGGCATCTGCCGCGATACCGGCACCGTTGATGCCTCCACCTATCACAATCAGATCTTTGGTTTCCATGCTGGCCTCTCGCACTTTCGTTATAGCTCATTAATGTTCGTTATCGAGCATAATAGCAAAGAATCGCGCCATTGGTAACATCGGATAAACAATTTACAGTGATACATATAACATTATGGCGTTTACCTGTGCAGGCGACGTACACTGCCAGGTAATATTGGTTACCTGCTCAGAAATAATAAGAGAACATCATGGATCAGTTTGAATGTATTAATGTCGAAGAAGCCCATCAGAAGCTGCTGCACGGAACGGCGGTGCTGGTGGATATCCGCGATCCGCAAAGCTATGCCATGGGCCATGCGCCACAAGCGTTTCATCTGACGAACGACACGCTGGGTTCTTTTATGCGTGACCATGACTTTGATACCACCGTGTTGGTGATGTGTTACCACGGCAACAGCAGTAAAGGTGCGGCGCAATATCTTCTTCAACAAGGCTATGACGCGGTGTACAGCGTCGACGGTGGCTTTGATGCCTGGCATCGACACTTTCCGGCAGAAGTGGCATACGGTTCGTAAGGCTATACCCAAATTAATTCGAGTTGCATCGCGACGGCGACGCAGCGAATCTCCGGGAGTGTACGAACAGTACGTGACCGGAGTGAGCGAGGAAAACCAACAAAGATGCAGCTCGAAGTAAGAAGGGTATATATACTGTCCTCTTTTGTGTGGAATAAGCGACAGCAACGATGTTGATGATTACCTCTTTTGCTAACCCCCGCGTGGCGCAGGCCTTTGTTGATTATATGGCGACACAGGGCGTTATCCTGACGATTCAACAACATAGTCAAACGGATGTCTGGCTGGCGGATGAGTCCCAGGCTGAACGCGTGCGCGCTGAGCTGGCGCGTTTTCTGGAAAACCCAGGCGACCCGCGTTACCTGGCGGCCAGTTGGCAGTCTGGCCAAACCGATAGTGGCCTGCACTATCAACGTTTTCCGTTTCTTGCCACGCTGCGCGAACGCGCCGGCCCGGTAACCTGGGTGGTGATGGCCGCGTGTGTGCTGGTGTTTATCGCCATGAATGTGGTGGGCGATCAGGCAGTAATGCTGTGGTTAGCGTGGCCGTTTGATCCTACGCTGAAATTTGAATTCTGGCGTTATTTCACCCACGCTTTTATGCACTTCTCACTGATGCACATTCTCTTCAACCTGCTGTGGTGGTGGTATCTCGGCGGAGCGGTAGAAAAGCGATTGGGCAGCGGAAAACTGATTGTTATTACCGTCATCAGTGCTCTGCTGAGCGGCTATGTGCAGCAGAAATTCAGCGGCCCATGGTTTGGCGGATTGTCTGGCGTGGTGTATGCGTTGATGGGCTACGTGTGGCTGCGCGGTGAGCGCGATCCGCAAAGCGGTATTTTTCTGCAGCGTGGTTTGATTATCTTTGCCTTGATTTGGATTGTTGCTGGTTGGTTCGATCTGTTTGGCATGTCGATGGCAAATGGCGCGCATATGGCTGGCCTGGCCGTTGGTCTGGCGATGGCATTGGCAGACACGCTCAATGTGCGAAAACGAACTTGAATGAGAGTGTTGTGATAGCAAACTGTAGGCCGGATAAGCGTTAGCGCCATCCGGCAAAATTCCAGGGAACAATAATGAAACAAACACAACGACATGACGCGATCATTGAACTGGTAAAAAAACAGGGATACGTCAGTACTGAGGAGTTGGTGGAGCATTTCTCCGTCAGCCCACAAACGATTCGCCGGGACCTTAACGAACTGGCCGATCAGAACATGATTTTACGCCATCACGGCGGCGCGGCGTTGCCATCCAGCTCGGTGAATACCCCCTGGCATGATCGTAAGGCCACGCAGACGGCAGAAAAAGAGCGTATTGCCCGTAAGGTCGCCACGCAGATCCCGAACGGCTCCACGCTGTTTATTGACATTGGTACCACGCCGGAAGCCGTTGCTCACGCGCTGCTGAACCATAGCAACTTGCGTATTGTGACCAACAACCTCAACGTGGCCAATACGCTGATGGTGAAAGAAGATTTCCGCATTATTCTGGCCGGAGGCGAACTGCGTAGCCGGGATGGCGGCATTATGGGCGAAGCCACCCTCGACTTTATTTCACAGTTTCGTCTGGATTTCGGTATTTTGGGGATCAGCGGTATCGACAGCGATGGTTCATTGCTGGAGTTTGATTACCACGAAGTTCGTACCAAGCGCGCCATTATTGAAAACTCACGCCATGTGATGTTGGTGGTGGATCATTCGAAGTTTGGCCGTAATGCGATGGTGAATATGGGCAGTATCAGCATGGTGGACGCCGTGTATACCGACACCCTACCGCCCGCTGGCGTGATGCAGGTGATTGCCGACCACCATATTCAGCTAGAGCTGTGTTAATGATCTTTGCCGGATGACGGCTCACGCCTAATCCGGCCTACAAAATTACACCCCGTACCCCATCATCTTCAACAGTTTCTGCGCATGCTGCACCGCGTCCTGGCGGTGGGCCACGCCGAGTTTCTGGTACAAATTACGGATATGCGTTTTGATGGTCGTTGCGGCAACGGCCAACTCTCCGGCGATCTGCTCGTTGCTGTAACCGGAATAAATCAGCCCTAACACCTGCCATTCGCGCTGGGTCAGTGGACTGGTGCGGATAAGCTCCGGGACTTCGGGATGGGTCAGCAGACGCTCAACGAACCCTTCATCAAAGTGGGCGAATTTGTGGCGGTGATGCTGGTTAATCTCGCGCAGAATGCGCTGGGCGCGATGCTGATCGAGCTCCGGCAGCGTATTGAGCTGAATCAGCTGGCGCAACTGCTGCGCCATGGCTTCGCCTTCAATCACAAAGTGGCTGATAAACCCGGTGCGGTTTGCCAGCTGCAGCGCATCAAGTAACACCCGCTGCGCATCATTTTTGCGTCCAGCCTGCCAGTACAGCTGATTTAGCAGCAGCAGGTTGCGGTTGAGATCGCTCATCAGGCGCAGGTTGCGCGCATTTTCATTGAGTTCTTCCAGCACAATTTCTGCCGGTTCAAATTCACCGAGCAGGATCTGCGCGCGGGCGATGTTACGCCACTGCCCCTGCAGGAAGTGGTTGTTAGCAAACTCCGGTTTCGGCGTATGACGCAGCCAGTTGGCGGCCGAATTTTTGTCACCGACCATTTGCCAGTAAATCACGCGGACCTTATCGGCATTGGAAATCCAGTCGCTGTGATAATGTCCGTTGCCCAGCAGGTTTTCCAGACGGTTGAGCAAGCTGCGGGCATTATCCAGATCGCCCCGGGCCAGCGAACACTGTACCAATAGCGCCAGACACTGCAGCTGCTGCTGCGGCTGGAAGGTGGAAAGCAGCTCAATGCCACTACGGGCAGAGGCTTCGGATTCATCCAGACGCGCCCATGCCCACAGGAGCTGTGCGCGGATACGCACCAGAAACTCGTGCATAGGCAGCTGTTCCAGATGCTGCTCTTTAACTAACTGGAAGGCTTTTTCCTGGGTTTCCCAGGCGGCCTGCAAAAAGCCCTGGGCGAATAAAATTTCGCTTTGTTGGATCAGACTCCACAGCGCGTAATGCCAGACATCATGATGTCGCGCCATTTGCTCCGTTTGCTGCATTAACGACAGCGAGCGCGTCAGGTCGCCCTTGCAATGCAGCACCTCGCCGTGCACTGAGGTGGCGACGATACGGCTGTAGAACCAGGCGATCGGCAACTCATCCAGCGCCAGTTTTGCCAGACGCTCAGCTTCGTCAGGATTACCGTCGTTAATCGCTACCTGAGCACGCAGTGCATTAAATTCGGCATGCAGCGTTGGCTCCATATCACCTTTCATTTCCTGCTCAGCGCGCGCCAGCAGGGTGTTCACTTCACTGTAGCGGTGCTGACTCTGCATCAGCCAGGCCTGCAGCAGCACCAGACGCGGGTTTTCCAGCAGGCTTTCCCACGGCAGGGCTTTCAGCGATTCTTCCAGTAATGCCAGCTCGCTGTGGTTAAACAGTCCCCACGCATGATTGAGCAGAATGTCACGCAGCATATGGGCATCGCCCGCCGCCAGAGCGTGGTGGATGGCTTCGCTGGGAAAACCTTGCGCCATCCAGCTCTCCGCGGCGGCGCGGTGAATTTCGGGAAGTTCGGTCGCCAGTTCCCACTGGCAGCGCTGGCGTAAGAAGTTGCCAAACAGCGGGTGATAGCTAAACCATTCACCGATGTCGTCCATCCGCTGCAGGAATAATCCCTGACGCTCAATCTCTTCCAGCCGCATTTGGCCGTTTTCTTCTCCGGTCACCCGCACAATCAGCGCATCATTCATAGAGCGCAGGATGGCGCTTTTCAACAGGAAGTGGCGGGTACTGAGATCCACGCTGTCCAGCACTTCATCGACCAGATAATCCGATAAATGGCTGGCGTTGATCCCAGCCAGACGCCGAGCCGACTGGTGAGCGGAGTGATTGTTCTGGCGAGCGGAAAGGGCGATCAGCTGTAATGCGGTGGCCCAGCCCGCGACGTCATCGCACATGCGGCTGCTTTCCGCTGCTTCGATGGGTGTGGACAAGCGACGATCGAAGAACTGTTTCGCTTCCTGATGGTTAAACGCCAGCTGTTGGCTGCCGATTTCCAGTAGTTGATCGCGTACCCGCAGGTTGGCAATACCCAGCTGCGGTAAGTTACGTGACAACACCACCAGCGTGAGATTCTCAGGCTGATGACGCAGGAAAAAACGCATAGCTTCATGGATAGCCGGATTAGAGATCAGGTGGTAATCATCCACGACCAGGTACAATGGACGATGCCACTCCGCCAGTTCAATGAAGAGCTGGGCAAACAGTGAGGCCAGGCTGGCGTACTGGCGTTTTTGTACCATGGCTTCACTGGTCGTACAGTGTCCACCGGTCGCCTGTTGGATAGCGGCGATCAAATAGCTGGCAAAGCGTTCCTGCTGGTTATCACCTTCATCCAGTGAGAACCAGCCTAATTCATTTTTCCCCGCCGCCCATTGCGAAACCAGCGTTGTTTTTCCATAGCCAGCAGGACTTGTTACCAGGGCGAGCCTGAAATTGTTCGCGCCGGAAAGTTTAGCCAACAGGCGCTCACGAACCACCGTATGGTCGAGTCGAACCGGACGACTTAATTTGGACGGAATCAACATAATTTAGTCACTTCACTGTGTGAAAATGGGGAAAAATGATTTTTTTGCGCTTCGTAATTAATGGTTATAAGGTCGGCCAGAAAGGGATTTATTGCAAGCTAAGCGGGTTTTTTGTGTGTCTGAATTTGCACTATGTCACAATTTTATACATCTATTGCAATAATTGCTCTTAGGGGCCACAAAGGGCATGGCGTCTGGGTTTAGCGTTATTTTGATGGTCGCGAAAATACCCATTCAATTTTTATGACTATTGTATTGTTTTGGGTATCGTCGTGGGTATTGGCGATCGACTTAAAACTTTCGTATGAAATATCTTAATCACTATATGTATTTCAGGTTAGTAACTATTTCTCCCTTTACATATTTTTTCTCAACCGCATCTCGCTATTTGATATTGTCTGCTGAGTCCTTTTGTTTAATGCGAAAACTCTGTTGTATTTGTAGGGATTTTATGTGGGTATTCTGCGTATATACGGGCAATACCCCCTCCTTTAAGTGGCGGTGATCACATTTTTATGCTCATCCCCGTACCTCCTCCCTCCCTAATCATCGCCAGGATGAGGAAGGTCAACATTGAGCCTGGCAAACTAGCGATAACGTTGTTTTATTACCTAAAGGATCTGGAACCTCTATGTCACAGCCAACCTTCAACAAAGATCACTTTCAGGCGGCCCTGACACGTCAGTGGCAGCGCTTTGGATTACTGTCGGCTCACGAAATGACATCACGTCAGTGGTGGCAGGCCGTGAGTGGGGCGTTGGCTGAATTGCTCAGCGCCCAGCCTGTGGCGAAACCGGCCAAAAACCAGCGTCATGTTAACTACATCTCGATGGAGTTTTTGATTGGTCGCCTGACGGGCAATAACCTGCTTAATCTGGGTTGGTATCAAGGGGTGAGCGATGAGCTGAAAGCGCACGACATCAATTTGACCGATCTGCTGGAAGAAGAAACCGATCCGGCGCTGGGCAACGGCGGTTTGGGACGCCTGGCAGCCTGTTTCCTCGACTCTATGGCGACGGTGGGGCAATCTGCGACGGGCTACGGCTTGAATTACCAGTACGGCCTGTTCCGTCAGTCGTTTGCCGATGGTCAACAGATGGAAGCCCCGGATGACTGGCATCGCGGAAGCTATCCGTGGTTCCGTCATAATGAGGCGCTGGATGTGCAGGTCGGTATTGGCGGCAAAGTCAGCAAAGAAGGTCACTGGACGCCCGGGTTTATCATCACCGGCCAGGCCTGGGATCTGCCGGTGCTCGGTTATCGCAACGGCGTGGCGCAACCGCTGCGTCTGTGGCAGGCCAGCCACGCGCATCCGTTTAACCTGACCAAATTCAACGACGGCGATTTCCTGCGTGCAGAGCAGCAAGGTATCGACGCTGAAAAACTGACTAAAGTGCTGTACCCGAACGATAACCACACGGCGGGCAAGAAACTGCGCCTGATGCAGCAGTACTTCCAGTGTGCCTGTTCGGTAGCCGATATTCTGCGCCGACATCATCTGGCAGGGCGTAAGCTGCATGAGCTGGCTGATTTCGAAGTCATTCAGCTGAACGACACCCACCCGACCATCGCGATTCCTGAGCTGCTACGCGTATTGATTGACGAGCATCAGATGAGCTGGGACGACGCATGGGCGATCACCAGCAAGACGTTTGCCTACACCAACCATACTTTGATGCCGGAAGCGCTGGAGTGTTGGGATGAGAAACTGATAAAAGCGCTGCTGCCGCGTCATATGCAGATCATCAAAGAGATTAACGACCGCTTTAAGAAACTGGTCGAGAAGACCTGGCCAGGCGATGATGCGGTGTGGGCGAAGCTGGCGGTTGTGCACAACAAGCAGGTGCGTATGGCTAACCTGTGCGTGGTCAGTGGCTTTGCGGTCAACGGCGTGGCGGCGCTGCACTCTGATCTGGTCGTGAAAGACTTGTTCCCGGAGTATCACCAGCTGTGGCCGAACAAATTCCATAACGTCACCAACGGGATCACCCCGCGTCGTTGGATCAAGCAGTGCAACCCGGCGCTTGCTGCGCTGCTGGATAAATCACTGAAGAAAGAGTGGGCCAACGACCTCGACCAACTGATCAACCTGGAAAAATACGCCGACGATGCGAAGTTCCGTCAGCAGTATCGCGATATCAAGCTGGCAAACAAACAGCGTCTGGTGGCGTTTATTAAAGCGCGTACCGGGATTGAAATCACTACCGATGCCATCTTTGATATTCAGATCAAACGTCTGCATGAGTACAAGCGTCAGCACCTGAATCTGCTGCATATCCTGGCGTTGTATAAAGAAATTCGCGAGAACCCGCAGGCGGATCGCGTCCCGCGTGTATTCCTGTTTGGCGCGAAAGCGGCACCGGGTTACTACCTGGCGAAAAACATCATCTTTGCTATCAACAAAGTGGCGGAAACCATTAATAACGATCCGCACGTCGGCGACAAGTTGAAGGTGGTATTCCTGCCGGATTATTGTGTCTCGGCGGCGGAAATGCTGATCCCAGCGGCGGATATCTCTGAGCAGATCTCGACGGCGGGCAAAGAAGCGTCCGGCACCGGCAACATGAAGCTGGCGCTGAACGGCGCGTTAACGGTGGGCACGCTGGACGGGGCAAACGTCGAAATCGCCGAGAAGGTTGGTGATGAGAATATCTTTATCTTTGGCCACACCGTGGAAGAGGTGAAGGCGCTGAAGGCGAAAGGCTATGACCCGGTGAAATGGCGCAAGAAAGACAAAGTGCTGGATGCGGTACTGAAAGAGCTGGAAAGCGGCAAATACAGCGACGGTGACAAACACGCTTTTGATCAGATGCTGCACAGCATCGGCAAGCAGGGCGGTGACCCTTATCTGGTGATGGCCGACTTCGCCGCCTACGTTGAGGCCCAGAAGCAGGTTGACGTGTTGTACCGTGACCAGGAAGCCTGGACCCGGGCAGCGATCCTGAATACCGCACGCTGTGGCATGTTCAGCTCGGATCGCTCTATCCGCGATTATCAGGCTCGTATCTGGCAGGCAAAACGCTAAGGAACCGCGATGGAAAGCAAACGTCTGGATAATGCCGCGCTGGCGGCGGGGATCAGCCCCAATTACATTAATGCCCACGGTAAACCGCAGTCTATTGGCGCCGACACCAAACGGCGTTTGCTTGACGCCATGCATCGTACTACTACCGCCACGAAAGTGGCGGAGGCTCCGGTGCCAAACGTGATGGTGTATACCGTCGGCAAAAAAATGCCGCTGGCGGTTGAAGGAAGTGGTGAATTTAGCTGGCTGCTGACTACCGAAGACGGTGTGCAGCACAAAGGACACGCCACTGGCGGTAAATCTTTTCACCTCCCGGCGAAGTTGCCTGAGGGATATCACACGCTCACCCTGACTCAGGGCGAGACGCGTAGCCATTGTCGTATTATCGTCGCGCCAAAACGTTGCTATGAGCCACAGGCGCTGCTGGTCGGGAAAAAGCTGTGGGGCGCCTGCGTCCAGCTCTATACCCTGCGTTCAGAGAACAACTGGGGGATTGGCGATTTTGGCGACCTGAAGGTGATGTTGCCGGAAGTCGCTAAGCGTGGCGGGGCGTTTATTGGCCTCAACCCGATCCACGCGCTGTATCCGGCGAACCCGGAGAGCGCCAGCCCGTATAGTCCGTCTTCACGCCGTTGGCTGAATGTGATCTACATTGATGTGAATGCGGTAGAGGACTTCCGTCTTAGCAAAGCGGCGCAGGCCTGGTGGCAGAAGCCTGCCACGAAGCAAGCCCTGCAACAGGCCCGCGATGCCGAGTGGGTGGATTACACCACCGTGACCACGCTGAAGATGACCGCGCTACGTCTGGCATGGAAAGGGTTCTCTGTGCGTGATGATGAGCAGATGGCGGCATTCCGTCGTTTTGTTGCTCAAGAAGGTGACAGCCTGTACTGGCAAGCGGCGTTTGACGCGCTGCATGCGTATCAGGTGAAAGAAGATGAATCTCGCTGGGGCTGGCCTGCGTGGCCGGAAGACTTCCGGTCGGTGGACTCACCGGCGGTGAAAGAGTTCTGTGCAGAACACCGCGATGAGGTGGATTTTTACCTCTGGCTACAGTGGCTGGCGTATACCCAGTTTGCTGCCTGCTGGGAAACCAGCCAGGGCTTTGCGATGCCTGTTGGGCTGTACCGCGACTTGGCGGTCGGCGTAGCAGAAGGTGGGGCGGAAACCTGGTGTGACCGTGAGCTGTACTGCCTGAAAGCGTCCGTTGGTGCACCGCCGGATATTCTTGGTCCGCTCGGACAGAACTGGGGCCTACCGCCGATGGATCCGCATATCATCACCGCGCGCGCCTACGAGCCGTTTATCGAACTGCTGCGTGCCAATATGCAGAACTGCGGGGCGCTGCGTATCGACCATGTAATGTCGATGCTGCGTTTGTGGTGGATCCCCTACGGCGAAACCGCCGATCACGGCGCCTACGTGCATTATCCGGTCGACGATCTGCTTTCTATCCTGGCGCTGGAAAGTCAGCGTCATCACTGTATGGTGATTGGTGAAGATCTGGGTACCGTACCGGTAGAAATTGTCGGCAAACTGCGTGACAGCGGCGTGTATTCCTACAAAGTGCTCTATTTTGAGAATGACCATGAGAAGAACTTCCGCGCGCCGCAGGCGTACCCGGAACAATCCATGGCTGTCGCGGCGACGCATGACCTTCCGACGCTTAAAGGCTATTGGGACAGCGGTGACCTGACGCTTGGCAAAACGCTGGGGCTGTACCCGGATGAGGCTGTGCTGAGTGGGCTGTATCAGGACCGGGAACTGGCGAAGCAAGGCCTGCTGGATGCGTTGCACAAATACGGTTGCCTGCCAAAACGTGCCGGGCACAAGGCGTCGCTGATGTCGATGACGCCGATTCTTAATCGGGGCATGCAACGCTACATCGCCGACAGTAACAGCGCGCTGCTGGGCCTGCAGCCGGAGGACTGGCTGGATATGGCGGAACCGGTCAATATTCCGGGCACCAGCGACCAGTACAAAAACTGGCGGCGTAAGCTGACGACGACGCTTGAGGCGATGTTTGCCGATGACGGCGTGAACAAGCTGATTAAGGATTTGGATAAGCGCCGAAAAGCGGCTGCGAAGAAGAAGTAAAAAAAGCCGGGAAAATCCCGGCTTTTTTACATCAGATAGCCATATTTAACAGCAGGCATCCTACCAGACCGCATACTGAAATAATGGTTTCCAGCATTGACCATGACTTGATGGTCTCGCCGATGGTCAGGTTGAAGTACTCCTTGAACAGCCAGAAGCCCGGATCGTTCACGTGGGAGAAGATGACGGAACCGGAGCCTACTGCAATAACCATCAGCTCAGGGCTCACACCGGTCGTCGCAATCAGCGGCGCCACAATCCCACCTGCGGTGATGGCTGCCACGGTAGCAGAACCCAGCGCGATACGCAGTACAGCGGCAATTGACCATGCCATCAGCAGCGGAGAGACGTTGGTTTCATGCATCATGGAGGCGATATATTTGTCGACGCCGCTATCCACCAGCACCTGTTTGAACGCACCACCACCGCCGATAATCAGCAGCATCATCGCGATTATCTTGATGGAGGACACCAGCGTGTCGTTAATCTGGTCCATCGAACGCCCACGGTTCAGACCAAAGGTGAACATCGCAATCAGAACGGCAATCAGCGTTGCCATCACCGGGTCACCGAGGAACTCTGCAACCGGCAGGAAAGCATGACCTTTCGGCAGGATCATCTCTGCGATAGCACGCATCGCCATCAGCACGACCGGAACCAGAGAGGTCCAGACACTGACGCCAAAGCCTGGCATTTCTTCTTCAGTGAAGGTTTTTGCGCTGTACAGACCTTCCGGGATTGGCTTATCAATGCCCTTCAGGAAACGTGCGTACACCGGACCGGCCAGAATAACGGTCGGGATCGCCAGAATCGTACCAAACAGCAGGGTTTTACCCATATCGGCGTGGAAAATGGTGGCAATTGCGGTCGGACCCGGGTGTGGCGGCAAGAAGCCGTGGGTCACAGACAGCGCGGCGGCCATTGGCACACCTACATACAGCAGCGGGATGTTCGCGGCGGCAGCGATGGTGAACACCAGCGGCAGCATCAGCACGAAGCCCACTTCGTAGAACAGCGCAAAGCCCACGGTGAAGCCGGTTAATACTACCGCCCACTGGATGTGCTTTTTGCCGAATTTAGCAATCAGCGTGGTGGCAATACGTTGCGCACCGCCGCAGTCTGCCAGCATTTTGCCCAGCATGGCGCCAAAACCCATAATCAGGGCGAGGCTGCCAAGGGTTCCGCCGACGCCGGCTTTAATAGAACCGATGACTTTATCCAGTGGCATCCCTTGCATCAATCCGACAGCAAGCGCCACCAGGACGAGAGCGATGAAGCCGTTCATTTTGAAACGGATCATCAGGAGGAGTAACAAGATTACACCGATAGCAACGATGACTAATGGCATGATTTACCTGGCCTTTACTTTGTTATGGGTAACGTCAGTGTTTAGATGACAAATTCTTATTGTCCCGACCGGGAACAGATTTTTTACGGCACCAATGCTGATTGCCTTCAAAACTACGTAGTTTAGCTGGCTGTTATGAGTGTTCCTGGTGCGTGCGATAATGATACGGGTAACATGTGGTGATTGAAAATCACCTGGGCAGGCAAAATTTAAATTATGAGAGGCAGGTCAAATTATAACGGAGAGTGTTGCAGAGGCCGTGCGGAGGAATGTTAGCCCGGTGAACAAAAATCCACCGGGAAAATACAAACGGGGCTTAGTAGTAAGAGTGTTCGCCGCGCTGGTGTTCGGTCAAATCGCGAACGCCTTTCAGCTCCGGGAATTCACCCAACAGCTGTTTCTCGATGCCTTCTTTCAGCGTGACATCGACCATTGAACAGCCGTTACAGCCGCCGCCAAATTGCAGAATGGCATAACCTTCTTCGGTGATTTCCATCAGGGTCACACGACCACCGTGGCCGGCCAGTTGTGGGTTGATCTGCGACTGCAGCATATACTCCACGCGTTCCATCAGCGGTGCGTCATCAGATACCTTACGCATTTTTGCGTTAGGTGCTTTCAGGGTCAGCTGGGAGCCTAACTGGTCGGTGACGAAATCGATTTCTGCCTCTTCCAGGTACGGTGCGCTCAGTTCATCAACATAAGCGGTCAGCAGGGAAAATTTGATGGCGGTGTCGGTTGCTTCCACGGCGTCCGGCGGGCAATAAGAAACGCCGCATTCAGCGTTAGGCGTGCCGGGATTAATCACAAATACGCGAATTTGTGTCCCTTCTTCCTGATTTGCCAGCAGTTTGGCAAAGTGCGCTTGTGCAGCATCGGAAATATGGATCATAGTAATGGCCTAATAGTTGACTATTTTACTTGGTTATAATACGCCCATCATCGAGGCTCTACAAGGTTCGACACAGGCACCATACCTGGACAGTCGCCGCGCCGTTGCGTAAAAGTAGCTGCGCAATCTCCGCGACGGTACTTCCGGTAGTGACGACATCATCCACAACAACCATATGGAGTCCCTGTACCGGCAATTCAAGGCGAAACGCATTTTTCAGGTTGCGCTTGCGTAATCGGGCGCTGAGATGGTGCTGTGTGGCGGTGGGCCGAACCCGAGTGATGGCCTGGCTGTCCCAGTCGCAGCAAAGCCAGTGGGCTAATGGGCGACACAGTAAGTCGCTTTGGTTAAATCCTCTGCGCCAATGACGGCGTTGCCAGAGAGGAACGCTGATAAGGCGGTCCGGTCGGGGAAACCCTCCGGTGCGGCGAGCCTGCAATACATCCAGCAACAGCAGGCGTGATAGTGCGGTGGCGATTTCACTGCGCCGGGAAAACTTGAGCTGCTGGATAAGCCCGCTCAGTGGTGGCACGTAGTCGCTGACTGCAATCAGTCGCTGCCATGGCGGTGGTTTTTGCAAGCAGCGTCCGCAGGGAATGTTGGGGTGGGCGGCGGGCAGCCCACACTGCGGGCACAGGCAGACATGATGCCGTGTCGCCCGCGTGCAGACGGAACACATTCCCCAATGTCCGAGCATCAACGGCATTCGGCATAGCCAGCACAATCCTGGTACTGTTAGCATAGGTTCATCCTTGTTGGTCAAAAGAGAACAGTAACTGATGAATGACATCTGGTGGCAGACCCGTGGCTCGGGAAATTGCCATCTTGTGCTGCTGCACGGATGGGGACTGAATGCGGAAGTCTGGCATTGCATAAGTGAGGAATTGAGCTCGCATTTCACGCTGCACCTGGTCGATTTACCGGGATTTGGGCGCAGTCAGGGTTTTGGTGCGATGCCGCTGGAAGAAATGACGGAGTGCGTTTTGCAACAGGCTCCGGAGAACGCCATCTGGCTGGGCTGGAGTTTGGGCGGGCTGGTGGCAAGCCAGGTAGCGTTAACCCATCCTGAGCGCGTTCAGGCGCTGGTTACCGTCGCCTCTTCGCCATGCTTTAGCGCGCGCGACGAGTGGCCGGGCATTAAGCCTGAAGTGCTGGCGGGCTTCCAGCAGCAGCTTAGCGAAGACTTCCAGCGGACGGTGGAACGTTTCCTGGCGCTGCAAACTATGGGTACGGAAACGGCGCGTCAGGATGCACGGGCGCTGAAGAAAACAGTGCTGGCGTTACCGATGCCGGATGTGGCAGTGCTGAATGGTGGGCTGGAGATCCTGAAAACGGTCGATTTGCGTGAATCGCTCAGTGCCCTGAATATGCCGTTCCTGCGTTTGTACGGCTATCTTGATGGGCTGGTGCCGCGTAAAGTGGTGCCGATGTTGGATGCACTGTGGCCGCAGAGTGAGTCGTTGGTATTTGCCAAAGCGGCACATGCGCCGTTCATTTCGCATCCTGCTGAGTTCTGCGCAGCGCTGGTGGCGTTGAAGCAGCAGATATAGCTCTGTTGGCTTGCCCGGTTACGCGACGCTAGCCGGGCCAGGCGATCAATGATCTTTCGCCGCCAGGTCTTCAGCCATCAGGCCGGTAATTCTGAGGATTGTCAGTTTGTCGATACCATCGGCCTGCATGGTTGCTGCAATACGTAATGCTTCCTCTCGCTTACCTTGTTGCAAGCCCGTTTGTAGCCCAGTTTGTAACCCTTCTTGTAACCCATTCCTGTGACCTTCCTGACGTAATCTTTCGGCGATCGTCATCAATCTTTCCTTTTGCTGAGGTAAACGTTCGGCGACTTGTTGAATAAACTCAGTAAAATGTGTTGAGTCACCAGCCTGCACAAGGTAATTAAACAGTGCTTTCAACTGGTTGTCATTAGCGTGTCCTTTAACAAGCAGGGTGACCAGTTTCTCTACTAACCCCATTAAATCGCGTTTACGGATGTGCTTTTGGATCAGTTCCAGCAATGCCATGCGGCGATGCTGCATGATCTCGTCATCCGGTATTATCGTAATATCTACCAGTGGAAACGCCGTGGCATAAAGTTGTCTGGCTGCTTTCGGGTCGTCAAACTCGTCCAGCCAACACAGTGAGTAGGGATAGGGGCTGGTTGTGCCGTGGTAAAAAAGCATGGGTATAACCAGTGGAAGTTTCTTGTGCCCCGTATCCAGATGTCGCTGCATTACAGCAATGGCATAACGTATAAGCCGAAACGCCATATGGGCATCAGCGGTACTCTGATGTTCAATGATAGTGTAAATATAGCCATCACCTTCGCGCGTTTTTAGCGACCACAGAACGTCGGAATAGTAGGCGCGCAAATCGTCTTCAATAAAGCTTCCCGATTCCAGCTTCAGTGTTTTCAGGTCGCAAATAGCACGTAAAGCGTCTGGTAGATGGAGTTGAAGAAAATCTTGCGCAGTAGCTGGGTGGTTCAAAAAAGTTTTGAAAATCGCGTCATGCGGCGTAGGTGTAGCGTCAGTATTCATGGCGGTCCGTCACCTGAAGAACAAGATGACGAGACTCTACTTGTCAGAGCGATGGCGTGCATCCCCATATTCTTGACGATGCGTAGAGGGCCGGAGGATAAATCTAGTTTGCTGAAACAACGGTTTTTTTGCGGAACCTGGTACACAAAACGCCGGATAGTGGCATGAATGCTTTATCCGGCATATCGCAACAGATTAGCGCAACGCCCACCACTCGCGCAGACAGGCTTTTCCTTCCGGGCAGCTCTTGCAGCTTCCAGAAAGACACCCGTCGGCATCTTCCTGAATACGTACGGCCTTACCCATCTTTTCTAACTGATTCAGCATGGCGTCAATCATTGGCTGCGGGGTATGCAGCGTATGGCTGATTTGTGTTGCCTCCATACGCCCCCGCAGAGCCAGTAAATCACGCACCTGGATAAGCGATGCCATCATCTACCGCCCTAGTGGCAATCGCCGGTGGTGCTGGCACAGCAGGAACTCGGCGTCTTATTGGTCGCCAGTAGTTCGATATCCACTCGACTGCGGGCGCGGCGCAGCATTCCCAGCAACACGATGTTAAACAGAATGACGGCTAAAATGCACACCAGACTGTAGGTGGGGTGTTCTTTGTAGCTGACTGCCTGGTAAAACAGCGTTGACAGAGAGTAGGCGATATTCAGGCCCCACAGAATGGAGAAGCCCATCCAGCCGCGGCTGGATTCACGTGCGATGGCCCCCATCACTGAAATGCACGGTACATACAGCAGAACGAAAATCAGGTAGCTATATGCGGCGGCAGCGCTGCCGAACTTCGCACCCATCACGCCCATTGCGCCGGTTGCCATCTCACCGTCGCCTTTGCTGGCTTCGATAGGGTTAGCCAGCACGCTCAGGCTGAAGGTGTCTTTCAGACTTTGCCAGGTTTCACCCAGCGCACCTGCCAACTCGTCACCGAGGTTGAACTCGGCCGGGTTGAACTCTTCTTCCTGAATATTTTCAGCGGTATAGAGCGTATTCAGCGTACCGACAACCACTTCTTTTGCCATGGCCCCGGTGAACAGACCCACGGTGGCCTGCCAGTTATCTTCGTGTACGCCAATCGGTTTGAAGATAGGGGTGATTACGCGACTGACGGACGCCAGCGCCGAGTCGTTGATGTTATCGACGATTTTTCCGCTCAGTGAGAAACTGTTAAACGCGCTGAGGAAAATACTGACGATGATGATGACTTTACCGGCGCGCAGGACAAAGCCTTTCAGGCGCTGCCAGGTCTGAATGACCAGGCTTTTAACGTGCGGTACATGGTAAACCGGCAGCTCCATCACGAACGGTGTGGCTTCGCCACGCATAATGGTGTGCTTGAGCATCAGACCGGTCAGTACCGCCATGACGATACCCAGTACGTACAGTGAGAAGACGGCCAGCGCACCGTTCTGGCCAAAGAACGCCGCAGCAAACACGGCGAAAATCGCCAGACGCGCACCGCAGGACATAAACGGCGCCATCATGATGGTCATCAGACGTTCACGCGGTGCATCCAGCGTGCGTGCGCCCATCACGGAAGGGACGTTACAGCCGAAGCCGACAATTAGCGGGACAAACGATTTACCCGGTAATCCCAGTGCCTGCATCAAACGGTCCATCACAAACGCAGCACGCGCCATATAGCCGGAGTCTTCGAGGAACGAGAGGAACAGGTACATCATGCCGATTTGCGGCACCAGCGGCAGCACGGTGTTAATCCCGCCGCCAAGACCCTGCGCCAGGAAGATGGTTAGCCAGTCCGGGAAATGCAGGGTGTAGCCAATCCACTGAATACCATGGATAAAGAGTGCCACGGAACCGACGTCAAACAGCGGCTGCAGCGCGCCACCGATGTTAATGGCGAGCAGGAACATCAGGTACATCACGAACAGAAATACTGGCAGGCCGAGGAAGCGATTAAGTACGACCTTATCGACCGCGGTGGTGAAGCGGCTTGGCTCTGCGGTCAGGGTGTTGCTGACGGTATCGCAGATGGCGGCAATGCACTGGTAACGTGCATCAGCAATATGCAGCGCCGGATCGTCCATTGTTTCACTCAGGCGAGTCAGCGCGGCATCCAGATTTTGTGCCGCATCACCCGCGTAGGCGCGGCTGTAGATATCGCCTTCCAGCATCTGCAGACCGAGCCAGCGACGTTGTTGCTGCGGCATCTCTTTGGCCATCGCGTCAGCCAGAGACTCGGCTTCACGCAGCAGCGGTTGGGCATAATGTACCAGCTCGACGGTGTCGTTTTCTTTGTAGCGATCGATAGCCAGCTTCAGTGCTTCAATCCCGCGACCGCGGGTTGAGACCAGCGGCACCACCGGGCAGCCCAGACGAGCGGAAAGGGCATCGATATCAATCCGGATTTGCTGTTTCTCAGCAATGTCCAGCATGTTCAGCGCGACGATGCAGGGGATGCCCAACTCAAGCAGTTGCAGCGTCAGGTAGAGGTTACGCTCGAGGTTTGAGGCATCAACCACGTTGATCAGCAGGTCAGCGTCGCCGCTTAAGATATAGTGACAGGCAATTTGCTCATCGAGAGAAGTCTGCGATGAGATGGTCGTCAAAGAATAGGTGCCGGGTAAATCCACCAGCGTAACCTGATGGTCAGTCGTTGAGAAATGACCTTCTTTGCGCTCAACGGTAACGCCAGCCCAGTTACCCACACGCTGACGCGCGCCGGTAAGCTGATTGAATAATGTTGTCTTGCCGGAATTAGGATTACCAATTAAACCAATGGTTAGTTTTTTCATTTTTATAGACTCACTGTATTAACAGGAAACCGCTTCCACTTCTAATAACGCCAGATCTTTTTTCCGCAACACCAGGCTGACTCGGCGTGTTTCAATATGGATAGGATCGCCTAACGGGGCGATGCGAACCACATTGAACGATGAGCCTGGCAGCATGCCGAGCGACAAGAGCTTCTGTCGGTACGCCGGGCTGATATCACGAGAAAAACCGGTAATTTTCCACGCAGTGTCTGGAGTGAATTGCATAGGGACCTACTTATATCTCGCTAACTGGATGATTACCTCATGGGGCGACAAGGCGGCATGAGACCAGATGATTAGCCAACGAAGGAAAGAGTAAATAATCAACAAAACAATGATAATGAGAATGGTTTCTATCATCAATACATTAAATGTGACGGAATGTAGGATTGGATAATAATTTGAGTCAATTTTGATATGGCTCAACATTTATTCAGGTCTGACACGAATGATTAGAGGGCGAAACTATTGGAATTTATTAATGTTTAATTAAGGTTTCAGCTGTTAATAAAGTGATAAATATATTGTATTGGGAAGCGGTAAATATAATAAATATGCCGGATTGTGACGCTCGCGCGTCTTGTCCGGCCTATAAATTAATTGCGACAACCAGGCCGGACAAGGTGTTTACACCGCCATCCGGCACACGATCTACACTAGCGTTTTTTACCCATTGCCGCCGCTAATGCATCCATCATCGCGCTGTTACCGGCTGACTGCGCTTCACGGCCGCGCGGTTTCGCGGCTTTCGGCGCCGGGCGGTTACCCGGCGCGCGTTCGTTACTGCCGCCGCTGCGACGAGTATTGGTTTCACCCGGCTGTTCGTCCAGACGCATGGTCAGGGCGATACGCTTACGTGGCAGATCAACTTCCAGCACTTTTACCTTCACGATGTCGCCCGCTTTCACCACGGTGTGTGGATCTTCGACGAACTTGTTCGACAACGAGGAGATGTGCACCAGACCGTCCTGGTGAACGCCGATATCGACAAACGCGCCGAAGTTAGTGACGTTGGTGACCGCGCCTTCCAGAATCATCCCCGGCAGCAGATCGTTCATGGTTTCTACACCGTCAGCAAACTGTGCGGTTTTGAACTCAGGACGCGGGTCACGACCCGGTTTTTCCAGCTCTTTGATGATGTCGGTTACGGTCGGCACCCCGAAGCGCTCGTCGGTAAAGTCGGCTGCTTTCAGGTTACGCAATTCGGTGCTGTTGCCCATCAGGTCGCGCAGCGACTGCTCGGTGGCGGCCAGAATGCGTTCCACTATCGGATAGGCTTCCGGGTGAACGGTTGAGGCATCCAGCGGGTTATCGCCGTGGTTAATGCGCAGGAAGCCCGCGCATTGCTCAAAGGCTTTGGGCCCCAGACGGCTGACTTTTAGTAACTGCTGACGGTTCTGGAACTGACCGTTCTCATCACGCCAGGCAACAATATTCTGCGCCATCATGCGGGTTAAACCGGCTACGCGAGTCAACAGCGGAACGGAGGCGGTATTCAGATCAACGCCGACGGCGTTTACGCAGTCCTCGACTACCGCATCCAGTTTACGGGCAAGCTGGGTCTGGCTAACGTCGTGCTGGTACTGGCCGACACCGATCGATTTCGGGTCGATTTTCACCAGTTCTGCCAGCGGATCCTGCAGACGGCGGGCAATAGAGACCGCGCCACGCAGTGAAACGTCGAGATCCGGGAACTCCAGCGCCGCCAGTTCAGAAGCAGAGTACACGGAGGCCCCGGCTTCGCTGACAATTACTTTTTGTGCGGTGACTTTCGGGAACTGTTTCTGCACGTCGAGGAAGAAGCGTTCGGTCTCACGCGATGCGGTACCGTTGCCAATCGCCACCAGCTCAACGTTGTATTTTTCGCACAGCGCGGCCACCGCAACGGCGGCTTTGGCTGCCTGCCCGGTATGCGGATAAATGGTGTCGGTTGCGACCAGCTTGCCGGTCCCGTCAACAACCGCGACCTTCACACCGGTACGCAGGCCAGGATCGAGACCCATGGTGGCGCTCAGCCCGGCCGGGGCGGCCATCAGCAGGTCGTGCAGGTTGCGGGCAAAGACGTTAATGGCCTCATCTTCCGCACGTTCGCGCACGGTGCCCATCAGTTCGGTTTCGAGGTGCATCAGCACCTTGATGCGCCATGTCCAACTGACAACGCCTTTACGCCAGCTGTCCGCCGGTGCGTTGTTCAGACGCAGACCCAGATGATCGCGAATTATCTGCTCGCCGTGACTCTCTTTTGGCGGCTCATCGAACTGTGGATCGGCATTCAGAGAAAGCTGCAGTACGCCTTCGTTACGCCCACGGAACATCGCCAGCGCACGGTGAGAAGGAACAGTGGAAATAGGTTCGTGGTGATCGAAGTAATCGCGGAATTTGGCACCTTCCTCTTCTTTCCCGCTCACTACGATGGAAACCAGATGGGCGTTCTTCCACAGGTAATCACGGACTTTTGCCAGCAGCGCGGCGTCTTCGGCAAAACGCTCCATCAGAATGTAGCGCGCGCCGTCGAGAGCGGCTTTGGTATCCGCCACGCCGTTTTCGGCATTGAGGTATTTGGCTGCTTCGGTTTCCGGGTCGTGAGAGGGATCGTTCCACAGCAGGTCGGCCAGCGGCTCAAGACCCGCTTCAATGGCGATTTGCCCACGGGTGCGGCGTTTAGGTTTGTACGGCAGGTAGAGGTCTTCGAGTTCGGTCTTACTTAACGTGCCGTTGATCGCTTTCGCCAGATCGTCGGTCAGTTTGCCTTGCTCGCCGATAGATTTGAGGATCGCCTGACGGCGGTCTTCCAGTTCCCGCAGATATCCCAGACGGGTCTCCAGATTACGCAACTGCGTGTCATCCAGACCGCCGGTGATTTCCTTACGATAACGTGCGATAAACGGCACGGTGTTCCCTTCATCAAGCAGGCGAACGGCAGCTTCTACCTGTTCAGCACGAGCCTGAATTTCACCTGCGATAATGCGGCAGAAAGAATCATTCATCATGGATAGCTTCGTCTTTAGGATAAAAATCAGGGGATAGTTATACGGATTGACTGGCAAAAATGCCAGTCATCAGCAGGGGCTTCGGATTGTTCCGTCTTATTTAACGTACTCAATCTCATTCACGTACCAACTTGCTTCCCCGGCAGGGGTGTTCACTACCGCGAGATCGCCGACCTCTTTTTTGAGAAGAGCGCGCGCCATCGGTGAGTCGATAGAGATGTAATCCTTACGACCAAAGATTTCATCGTAGCCGACAATGCGAAATTTGCGGATATCGCCGTCATCATTTTCAATCTCGACCCATGCGCCAAAGAACACTTTGCCTTCTTGCTGCGGGGAGTAATCGACAATTTTCAGATTCTCCATGCACTTGGTCAAATAACGGACGCGTCTGTCGATCTCGCGCAGGCGTTTTTTATTATACTGGTAGTCAGCGTTTTCACTGCGGTCACCCAGACTGGCAGCCCAGGTCACTTTCTTGGTGACTTCCGGGCGCTCTTCACGCCAGAGGTAATTCAGCTCTTGTTTGAGTTTTTCATACCCTTCACGGGTTATCAGGGGCGTTTTCATCTTATTGTTTTACCTTGATTCTGTGATGATGAGCACAATTAGTATTACGTGAGCATATCAACAGAATAAATAATGTATTACGAGAAACATTGTATACTTAAGCTGCTGTTTAATATGCTTTGTAACAATTTAGCCTGGAATTTATACCAGAATTTGCTGGTTACTCAGGTGAGCTTTCTTAAGAATACACACTTACAATTGTTGCGAACCTTTGGGAGTAATAACAATGCAAGAGAACTATAAGATTCTGGTGGTCGATGACGACATGCGCCTGCGCGCGCTACTGGAACGTTATCTGACCGAGCAGGGCTTCCAGGTTCGAAGCGTCGCAAACGCTGAGCAGATGGATCGTCTGCTGACCCGTGAATCCTTCCACCTTATGGTACTGGATTTGATGCTGCCTGGTGAAGACGGTCTGTCAATTTGCCGCCGCCTGCGTAGCCAGAGCAACCCAATGCCGATCATTATGGTGACGGCGAAAGGTGAAGAGGTTGACCGTATTGTTGGACTGGAAATCGGCGCTGACGACTACATCCCGAAACCGTTTAACCCACGTGAGCTGCTGGCGCGTATTCGTGCCGTACTGCGTCGTCAGGCTAACGAACTGCCGGGCGCGCCGTCTCAGGAAGAAGCAGTTATTGCCTTTGGTAAGTTTAAGCTGAACCTCGGCACCCGTGAGATGTTCCGTGAAGATGAACCTATGCCGCTGACCAGCGGTGAATTTGCTGTGCTGAAAGCGCTGGTCAGTCACCCGCGTGAACCGCTGTCCCGCGATAAGCTGATGAACCTGGCCCGTGGTCGCGAATACTCTGCAATGGAACGTTCTATTGACGTGCAGATTTCCCGTCTGCGTCGTATGGTAGAAGAAGATCCGGCCCATCCACGTTACATTCAGACCGTATGGGGTCTGGGCTACGTCTTTGTTCCGGACGGTTCTAAAGCATGAGGCGAATGCGCTTCTCGCCACGAAGTTCGTTTGCTCGCACGTTATTGCTCATCGTCACCTTGCTGTTCGCCAGCCTGGTGACGACTTATCTGGTGGTGCTGAACTTCGCGATCCTGCCTAGCCTCCAGCAGTTTAATAAGGTCCTGGCCTACGAAGTCCGTATGCTGATGACCGATAAACTGCAGTTGGAGGACGGCACGCAACTGGTGGTGCCTCCCGCATTCCGCCGGGAAATTTACCGTGAGCTGGGGATTTCCCTCTATTCCAACGAAGCCGCTGAAGAAGCGGGGTTGCGTTGGGCGCAGCACTATGAATTCTTAAGTCATCAGATGGCGCAGCAGCTGGGCGGCCCGACGGAAGTTCGCGTTGAGGTCAACAAAAGCTCGCCGGTCGTGTGGCTGAAAACCTGGCTGTCTCCGAACATCTGGGTTCGCGTTCCTCTCACTGAAATTCATCAGGGCGATTTCTCGCCGCTGTTCCGCTATACGCTGGCGATCATGCTGCTGGCAATTGGCGGTGCGTGGCTGTTTATTCGTATCCAGAACCGACCATTGGTGGATCTGGAACATGCGGCGTTGCAGGTGGGTAAAGGCATTATTCCTCCGCCACTACGCGAATATGGCGCCTCTGAGGTGCGCTCGGTGACCCGTGCCTTCAACCATATGGCTGCGGGCGTGAAGCAACTGGCCGATGACCGAACGCTGCTGATGGCCGGGGTGAGCCACGATTTGCGTACGCCGCTGACGCGTATTCGCCTGGCGACGGAGATGATGGGGGAAGAAGACGGCTACCTCGCAGAGTCCATCAATAAAGACATTGAAGAGTGTAACGCCATTATCGAGCAGTTTATCGATTACCTGCGCACTGGTCAGGAAATGCCGATGGAGATGGCGGATCTGAACGCGGTGTTAGGAGAAGTCGTTGCCGCAGAAAGCGGTTACGAACGTGAGATTGATACCGCGCTGCAGCCTGGCTTTATTCAGGTGAAGATGCATCCGCTGTCGATCAAACGCGCGGTCGCCAATATGGTGGTGAACGCTGCCCGTTACGGTAACGGCTGGATCAAGGTTAGCAGTGGCACAGAGCCGCATCGCGCCTGGTTCCAGGTCGAGGATGATGGTCCGGGCATCAAACCGGAGCAGCGTAAGCATCTGTTCCAGCCGTTTGTACGCGGCGACAGTGCCCGCAGTACCAGCGGTACCGGTCTGGGCCTGGCGATCGTGCAGCGCATCATCGATAACCATAACGGGATGCTGGAAATTGGCACCAGTGAACGCGGTGGGCTGTCGATCCGCGCCTGGCTACCGGTTCCTGTTTCCCGTATACCGGGAACAACCAAAGACGCATAAAAAAGGGAGGCTTTCGCCTCCCTTTTCATCTCTTTAACAGCCTGATGACGCTACGCTTATCAGGCCTACGAGTCTACTTATTACAGCTTCGGACCGGCGCTGACTAATGCAGCACCTGCAGGGGTGTCGGTATACTTTTCGAAGTTCTCGATAAACAGTTTTGCCAGCGCATTGGCTTTTTCCTGCCATTGTTCTGGTGACGCGTAGGTATTACGCGGATCGAGAATGCGCGTGTCTACTCCCGGTAGTTCGGTTGGGATTGCCAGGTCAAACATTGGCAGACGGAACGTTTCTGCGTTATCCAGAGAACCGTTCAGGATGGCATCAATAATGGCGCGGGTATCTTTAATAGAGATACGTTTGCCAGTACCGTTCCAGCCCGTGTTGACCAGATAGGCCTGCGCACCGGCAGCCTGCATGCGTTTCACCAGAACTTCTGCATACTGCGTCGGGTGCAGTGACAGGAATGCCGCACCGAAGCAGGCAGAGAAGGTTGGGGTTGGTTCAGTCACGCCGCGTTCAGTCCCGGCCAGTTTGGCGGTAAAGCCAGACAGGAAATGGTACTGAGTTTGATCAGCCGTCAGACGAGATACCGGTGGCAGAACGCCAAAGGCATCAGCGGTCAGGAAGATAACCTTAGTGGCATGGCCCGCCTTTGACACCGGCTTAACGATATTATCGATGTGATAAATCGGGTAGGAAACGCGGGTATTCTCGGTTTTAGAACCGTCATCGAAATCGATAGTACCGTCTTCACGTACGGTGACGTTTTCCAGCAGAGCGTCACGACGAATCGCATTGTAGATTTCCGGCTCTGCATCTTTAGACAGCTTGATGGTCTTCGCGTAGCAGCCGCCTTCGAAGTTGAACACACCGTCGTCGTCCCAGCCGTGCTCGTCATCGCCAATCAGACGACGTTTCGGGTCGGTAGACAGTGTGGTTTTACCGGTACCGGACAGGCCAAAGAACACCGCCACATCACCTTTTTCACCGACGTTTGCCGAGCAGTGCATGGAGGCAATGCCCTTCAGCGGCAGCAGGTAGTTCATGACGGAGAACATCCCTTTTTTCATCTCGCCGCCGTACCAGGTTCCGCCAATTAACTGAATGCGTTCAGTCAGGTTGAAGGCCACGAAGTTCTCAGAGTTGAGCCCCTGTTCTTTCCATTGCGGGTTGGTGCATTTTGCACCGTTCATTACGATGAAATCAGGTTTAAAATCAATCAGTTCTTCATCGTTTGGGCGGATGAACATATTTTTAACGAAATGCGCCTGCCAGGCGACTTCAGTAATAAAACGTACAGAAAGACGGGTATCAGCGTTCGCGCCGCAGAATGCATCAACGATAAACAGGCGTTTGCCTGATAGTTGATGGGTGACTAATCCTTTCAGGTGCTGCCAGGTTTCCTGGGAGAGCGGTTTGTTGTCGTTCTTACCTTTACCTTTGTCGGACCACCAGAGCGTATCTCGCGTGGTGTCGTCACGGACAATATACTTATCCTTTGGCGAACGCCCGGTAAAGATACCGGTATCAACAGCAACGGCACCCAGATTAGTCAACACTCCGCGCTCGTAGCCTTCCAGGTTTGGATCAAGTTCTTCCTGGTACAGCAGGTCGTAGCTTGGATTGTAAACGATATCCTGAACGTCATTGATACCATAAGCCTCGAGATCTTGCGGGGTTAAACTGTTGTTCACACGCATTTCACTGCTCCTTAGCCAATATGTATTACCTGGAATAGTAAGGTTTTTTAGGGATTGCTAACCGCGACAAGGCTCATAGATTTACGCATCCGGAAAATTCACAGATAACTGAATACGCTGCGACTCCTGTCACAAAGAGGCGGATATTATGGCAGGAAACCCTTTTTTGTTGTGGAAAATGTTCTTAAAACGTTAATGGAGAGTATATTTGGCGGGAATCTTGTGAGTGTAATCGCATTCATGTAGGAAAATAACGTAACTCATACATAAACAATATCGATTCACTTCCCGTAGTGACTGTCTGAAATCAGCCTGTTAGTGCTCAAAATTGTGAAGTTGATGCGATAATTAGGTTTTCTCTTCATTCTGGAAAACGACATGGACAGTGTTGAGCTTTCACGTACGACGCGTTGGGGCATGGTTTTTCTCGGCTTGTTACAGGGCATAGTGTGCTACCTGCTAATGACATATCTGGTGCCCCATAATGACGGCTGGTTGTTTTATGGCATGCCCGCGACGGTGGCACTGACTTCGGCGCTTTTGCTTACAGTGGTCTCTTTTAAACAGCGGGCGCTGTGGTGTTGGATGGCGCTGATCTTCTGCGTTGTGCTGGCGATGGGTGTGTGGCTGAAGTGGCATGTTGAGGGGAGCAATAAGTGGGCGCAGGATGAGGTTTTCTTTATCTTCGGTTGGCGTTTACTGCTTATGGGGATGCTGGCATTACCGTGGATTCAATACCATCTCCACACGGATACCGCTCAGGCGCGATATCCGCAGTTTTACACTCAGTTATGGCTTAACGTACTGACGTTGCTGATTGTTTTTGTGGCGAACGGTCTGTTCTGGATGGTGCTCCTGCTATGGAGCGAGATGTTTAAGCTGGTGGGTATCACCTTCTTTAAAACACTGTTCTTTGAGACCGACTGGTTTGTCTATGTGGCGTTAGGTCTTATTACCGCGCTGGCGGTGGTGCTGGCGCGTACGGAGTCACGTTTGGTTACGGCAGTACAAAAGCTACTGACGTTTATTGCCACAGGTCTGCTACCTCTGGTGGCGCTGTTAGCACTGATGTTTATGCTGACATTACCGTTTACCGGGCTGGAGGCTATCTCGCAGAGGGTTTCTGCCGCGGGGCTGATGTCGACGCTGACGTTGCTCCTCCTGCTGTTGATGGCAATCGTGCGTGAGCCGCAAAAAGACGCGTTACCTTATCCCGGCGCGCTACGCTATCTGATCAAATTCGCACTGGTAGTTGCGCCCATTTATATGCTGATTGCCGGTTGGGCACTCTGGGTGCGAATTCACCAGTATGGCTGGACGCCTGAGCGTTTACATGGCGTGCTGGTAGTTGTTGTACTGCTGGTTTGGTCACTCGGCTATCTGGTGAGCCTTTTGTGTCGAGGACGCAATCCACTGGACATTCAGGGCAAGGTTATTCTTGGCGTTTCGTTGCTGGCATTGGGGCTACTGATTCTGTTGACCTCGCCAGTACTTGATGCCTGGCGCATTAGCGTCAACAGCCATATGGCACGGTACTACAGCGGTAAAAATACGGCGGATCAGGTCAGTCTGTACATGCTGCGCAATAGCGGAAAACCGGGACGTGCTGCGTTGGCGGCGTTACAAAAAGATGAAGCCTTCAATAAAGAGAGTAAGCGCAAGCGTGATTTAAATGCCATTTTACGCGGAAACATTGACCCTATGCGGGAACTGACCGCGACGCAACTGGCACCGGTAGTGATGATTGCTCCAGGTAGCAAGAAACCTGATGAGGCATTCTGGCTGTTTGTAAAACAACAAAGCTATCGCATTACTTCCTGTATCGAGCAGGATGCGTGTGTGTTAGTGAATCAGGATCTTAACGCGGATGGTCAGCCGGAGCAGGTGCTCTATGCTTTTGGTGATGGAGAGAGTCTGATCTTTGGCATGAAGGAAAAGCAATGGTCTTTGCTTGGTACAGCCCAGCTAGCTGATGAATTCACGAAGGAGAAGCTTTTGCAGGCGGTGGCTAACCATACGCTGACTTCAGCCCCCAGAATCTGGCGGGATATCACCATTGATGGGGAACGGTTAGAGATTAACTACTACGCTGAGTAAGAGCAGGAATAGATAACCCGGCAGAATGGACTGTCTGCCGGGCTAAGAACTTAATGCACTTGCGGGTCTGCAGGGGATGCGTTGTTGCGGATCTCGGCAATATCCATCGCGTTAAACAGATAGTGGCTCGCGCAGTAATCGCAATTCATATCGATCTCGCCTTCTTCCGCCAGAATGCTGTCCACCTCTTCGTCCGGCAGGGTTCTAAGCGCGTCTGCACAACGTTCACGTGAACAGGTGCATTTGAACACCACGTCCTGCGGATCGTACAGGGTCACCTCTTCCTCGTGATACAAACGCCACAGCACATCATTCGCTGGCAGCGTCAGCAGCTCTTCGGCTTTAATGGTTTCCGTTAGCGTGGCGAGGTGGGTGAAATCATCGGCCTGCGCGTCTTGTGCCGGCATCACCTGCAGCAGCATACCGCCTGCTGCTGGCTTGCCATCGACGTCGCCAGTGCGGATAAACAGACGCGTTGGCAGCTGTTCTGAACGCAGGAAGTAATCTTCCAGACAGGCGGCCAGCGTGTCACCTTCCAAACCCACCACGCCCTGATAGCGTTCACCTTCTTCCGGTGTAATGGTGATCACCAGATAGCCGTTACCGACCAGCGTTTTCAGATCTGCATCTTCAGGGATATCGCCCTGAATGCGCGCGACACCGCGCATCTGCTGCTTGTTGTTACCGTTAATCACCGCCAGGCTCAGCGGGCCATCGCCCTGGAGCTGTACGGTGATATCACCGGCAAACTTTAGCGTAGCGGTCAGCAGGCTGGTGGCGACCAGCAGCTCGGCCAGTACGGTTTTGACCGGCTGTGGGTAAGTATGGTTTTCGAGGATCTGTTGCAGGGTTTGTGAAACGGTTACCAGCTCGCCGCGCACGGCAAAGTTTTCAAACAGATAGCGATGTAATTGGTCATGTTGCGGCATAATCATCTCTCTTGCGGGTGACAGTCATTCACTGTCGCCGTGTTTAAATCGTAACAGGTCGCGGCGCTCTTTTTTGTCCGGTCGCCTGTCCGGGTGCGGCATGGTCAACGCGTTAAGTTTACGTGCCAGCGCTATTTTTTCGCGCTTTTCCACGCTTTGCGCGGTTTCTTCGTACAGCGTAACGGCTTCCGTTGCCGGGCGACGCTGTTCGGTAATGGCCTTAACAATCACCGTCCGCTCGTCATTTCCCTGGCGCAGGGTGAGGGTGGCATTCAGCTCGACAATCTTGCTTGGCTTACTACGCTGCCCGTTGTAATGCACCTTACCGCCTTCAACCATTTCGCGAGCTATCGCACGCGTTTTATAAAAACGCGCAGCCCACAGCCATTTATCCAGCCTGACGTCAACAGGGGGCTTCTCTTTCATGGCATCTCCTTCACATCAGTGAGGGGATCAGTCGGCGGTAGTCATTCAGTGACGGATGGCGTGCATACTGTTTTTCCGCAATACCTGAATCGGGATTGGTCACGCCGAGGCAGTAACGAATGCCGAATTGAGCAGCGGCGTCGAGAATGGCTTCGCTGTCGTCAATAAACAGCGTTTTCTCAGCATGCATTCCCGTTTCTTCAGCTACAGCGTGCCATAACCGCTGATCCTCTTTGGGATAACCAAATGTATGGGTGGAAAGTAATAAATCAAGGTGTGAGGCCAGACCGGTATGCTCCAGCTTCACCGCCAGGTTATGTGGATGCGCGTTGGTCAGTAAAATACGCCGCTTGCCGCTGGCTTTTAGGGCATCAAGAAAGGGCACCGTATCTTCACGCAGCACGGCGCGCGGCCCTTGGGCTGTTGTCATGGCGCAAATATCCAGACCCAGGCGCTCGCTCCAGTAATCCAGGCAGTACCAGTTTAGCGTATGCTGCACGGCATGGTATTGCTGGCGAATATAGTTCTGGGCTTCCTCGGGAGAGATACCCTGCTGTGCGCCATACGTTTCCGGCACCAGTTTTTGCCAGAAATAGTTATCGAACGCCAGATCCAGCAGCGTACCGTCCATATCCAGCAACACGGTATCAACATTTTGCCAGGCGATATTGATATGCATAAGAACTCCCCAGAGGAACACATGATGCGCGACAGGGTAGCATATCCTGTTGCGCGGGCGTGTTATCGAATGAGGCTTTCCGGATCGTCAATCAGCGTGGGATTCAGGCAACTTTCGTAGTATCCCTGAATTTCTGCGATGCGTGAACGGTGGCGCTGGTAGCGTCTGAACGCCTGAACGCCGTTATAGAGTGCACAACCCAGCATGGAGAACATCAGTAAGGTGGTGCCGAGGTAACGCCACAGCCCTGAACGATCCGGGATACGATGCAGGCCGATGTGCTGGGTTCCGTTGGCGTCGGTCGTGATATTGGTGACGATCCCTTCCGCGCGGAACGGCGTTTGCATGAGCATCTGCGCCAGACGCTGGAAGGCGTTCCACTGCTCCTGAGGCGGATAGTCATACAACGATGTGGCGGGCCAGGGTTGATCGACGAGGTCGCTGCCTTCGTCGCTGATAATCAGGAAGCCACCTGGTGCGGGGCTGTTCAGTGCCTGAGCTGCGCGGGAAGTCTCACGTGCAATAAACGGTGCGGTGGAGGTATTAACCAGATTATCCAGCGACTCGGCGCTGACCGGGCGCAGCAACACGTTAACACCATCCAGCTTACCTGCGTTCGCACGCTTCACCAGCGCGGTCCAGTCTTTGCTGTTCCCCAGATTGACCAGCGCATTTTTCAGGCGCACACATTCATCTTCGGCGGCGCACAGGTCGGCGGTCTTCAGAACAATCTCGCCAAAATCATCCAGCAGCACCATGCCGGATTTTTGAATGGCCGAGCGTAACGATGCGCTGACACGGGAATCATCATCGGGTTTGGGGTGCAGTTGACGGCTGACGGCCTGCGTGAGTGCCGTAGCTTTATTCACCAAATCGGACTCGGGCAGCGGCAGCGCGCGGGCATCATTCCAGATAATCTGTGAGCAATCGAAAGGCAGAAAAGGCGTGGTGGGCTGTGCGTTCCAGCTTCCGGACGTATGAATATTGCACATTCCCGTGCCGCTCAGATGCAGGGTATCACCGACACGAACCCCGGCGTTTTCGAGCTGCTTAACGCTGGTGGCCTCGATAGTTTGCGCACCTTTCATCCAGGAAAGCGTGAATTTTATCGGCATATCCAGCGGGATCCAGAACAGCAGCATCAGCAGGACCAGCAGTGACCCGCCTGCGATAACGGCGCTGCGTAGCCAGTGCTGCAAGGGGAAGTTTTTCACTTCGTCATGCAGGGATAAAAAACGGCCCTGGCGCACAACGTGGCGATCGAGGTAAATATCGATATCTGTTTGTTGCCCAAGATCTTGCGCAATGTAGGGCTGCCAGTGAGGTGGATAAATCAGATCGATAATACCCAGTGAGATATTATTAATTTGCTCCTGGTCGTTTTCGCCAAAAAGCCCCCAACGACGAGGGGTTCCGCGCAGGCAATGGATCTCCCGCAGGGCGGTTTTAGACGGCGGGGCGAACAGTCCCCACAGGCCCGCGGCCAGCAGCAATACGGCACCACCGGCCATCCACGGTACAAAGCCATCCGGCACGATTAAGCAAAAGAAGAACAGCAGGAAGGACGCAGCAATCAGCAACGCTTCGCGAAGTCCTGTCGGGCGGCTCAGCGCATACTCTTCATGTGTTTCCTGGCGAATATTCAGCAGCTCAATCTGCTCGCTTTCTTCACCGCGAATGGAGGCCTGGGTTGATGCAGTGTGCTGCAACGCATAGCCACGCGCTTCCTGCATATATTCTTGCAGCGTATGGCCGTTTAACGAGATCACCAGCGGTAGCGTATTTGTGTGGATTAGCTCAACGCTATTTTCGTCATTGATGTATTGTTCCCAGAAGGGAGGCAAATGCACCTCGACGGAATCCAGATAATAACGCCACTTGTTGGGATCGTCGGTAGTGATGCCATAGCGCGTAATTGAATGAGTCAACACAATGACGCTATTACTTTGGGCATTCAGCGTCAGCGATACGGGGGCGGAACTGGCACCTGTTGGGCCAGGAACCTGCTGGTTTTGACTCAGGTTTTCCAGATAGTTTTCGACTGCGCTGCGCTCTTCAGACGTCAGTTTACGCTTATCGGCGTCTGAGAATACGTTGCTCCAGGGCAATTTTTGTCGCCTGGATTTTGATCTGAGTCGCCACCCTGCAAGCAACGAGCAGGCCAGCAAAGCAGCTAAAAAAATCAAAATGGTGCTCATGCTTTCCCCATCTTACTTAGTCTGTCAGGCGTGGTCAGTTGCACCCTGGAAAATAATCGTGATTTTGTCGTTGGCTATCGGCAAGCGTGGAGTTGAACTTGAGCATCTTTAAAGTACAGCCCAGTAAATGCAAATCATAGCAAAATCACTAAAAACGGCATATCAGCAAATTCCTGGAGTTATTTCAACCTATTGACTTTTAATTTGAAATGGGAATTAACTTTTAGTACGTTACATAAATGTAAATAAACGGCAATTCACATTGCCGAAACCGTGCGGTATATCGCACAATGACCCTAGATTTCACGGCAAAGATCCTCACAATGAGCAAATCATTACAAAAACCCACGATTTTGAAAGTGGAAACTGTCGCACAATCCCGACTGTTTAAAGTCGAAAGTGTTGACCTTGAATTCAGCAACGGCGTACGCCGCGTCTACGAACGTATGCGTCCGTCCACGCGCGAAGCGGTAATGATTGTGCCGATTGTTGATGACCACCTGATTCTTATCCGCGAATACGCGGTCGGGACCGAATCTTATGAGCTTGGTTTTTCCAAAGGGTTAATCGATCCTGGTGAAAGCGTGTTCGAAGCGGCGAATCGGGAGCTGAAAGAAGAGGTCGGCTTTGGGGCGAAGGATCTGACATTTTTGAAAAAACTCAGCATGGCGCCGTCCTATTTCTCCAGCAAGATGAACATCGTGGTGGCAGAGGATCTGTATCCTGAATCGCTGGAAGGTGATGAGCCCGAGCCGTTGCCGCAGGTGCGCTGGCCGCTGGCGCATTTGATGGACTTGTTAGAAGATCCAGATTTTCACGAAGCGCGTAATGTGAGTGCGCTGTTTCTGGTACGCGAATGGCTGAAAGGGCAGGGACGGCTGTAGCGTATAGCGCCGGAAGGTGACGCCAGAGGCGTCTTATCCGGCCTACAATGTTGCGCTAAGTAGGCCGGATAAACGAAGCGTCATCCGGCGAAGATCAGAACAGTTCGTGCGTCTCACCGTTATCGATAATGGTGGTTCCCACTTCATGAACCGCCTGCTGTGTCGGCTGCGTCCCTTCAATAAAATACTCTTCACGACTGTTGCCGCCGCTCGCCAGTTGGCCGGTGCTACGATCGATATTGACCGTTACGATACCTGGCGGTGGCGTCAGCGGCTGCTCTGGTACGCCCTCTAACACACTCTTCATGTAGGCATCCCACGCTGGCTGGGCACTCTTCGCCCCCCCTTCATAGCCGGAGATCTGATCTTTGATAGCACCTGAAGCCGTAGAGTGTCCAAGGTTGCGGCGATGGTCATCAAAACCGATCCATACCGAGGTCACGACCCCAGGGCCGTAGCCGGAGAACCAGGCATCTTTCGAGCTGTTGGTGGTCCCGGTTTTACCGCCGATATCACGACGTTGTAAATCGCGACCTGCACGCCAGCCGGTTCCCATCCAACCTGGTTCACCAAAGATATTGGTGTTCAGCGCACTTTTAATCAGGAACGCCAACGGCGTGTTGATCACGTGCGGGGCGTATTCCTGGGTTCCGCTTTGCGCGACCAGCGCCTGATTCGCCTGCTCCAGTTGCGGCATTGGTACAGCAGCGTTTTGCTGTTCCTGAGAAATAGCAACGTCTTCAACGTTACTGTTTTCCAGCACGTTAGATTTCTGGGTATCACCATAAATCACCGGAATATCACATTCCGGGCAGGCAATTTTTGGCTTCGCCTCGAAGATAACGCCGCCCTGATCGGTTTCAATCTTGCTGATGAAGTACGGATCAACCAGGAAACCGCCGTTGGCCATCACCGCGTAGCCGCGTGCAACCTGTAGCGGAGTGAACGAGGCGGAACCCAGCGCCAGCGATTCGGTATGAACAATGTTTTGTGCCGGGAAACCAAAACGTTGCAGATACTCTGCCGCATAATCCACGCCCATCGCGCGCATGGCGCGAACCATCACCACGTTTTTCGACTGTCCCAGCCCCTGACGTAAGCGGATAGGGCCGGCGTATTGCGGTGGTGAGTTTTTCGGCTGCCAGTCGGAACCCGCACCTGCATCCCAGCGAGAAATTGGGACGTCATTCAGCATACTGGCCAGCGTCAGGCCTTTATCCATTGCGGCAGTGTAGAGGAACGGTTTGATATTCGACCCGACCTGACGTAACGCCTGGGTGGCACGGTTAAACTTGCTCTGGTTGAAATCAAAGCCACCAACCAGTGCCATTACCGCGCCGTTTTGCGGATTGATGGAGACCAGCGCGGAGTTGACGTCCGGAACTTGTGCCAGCCACCAGGCATCACCGACCTGGCGGACCCAGATTTGCTGACCCGTCTGGACAACATCGGTCACTTTTCGTGGCGTCGGGCCCTGTTGGGTATCGGAGCGGTAAGGGCGTGCCCAGCGCATGCCTTCCATACGCAATGCCACCGACGTGCCGTCTGCCAGCATTGCAGTGGCTTCCTGCGGGTTGGCGCTGGTTACTGCCGCCGGGAGTAATGGCCCGTAGGTCGGCAGCGCTTTCAGCGTGTCGGTGATTTTCTTGGTATCCCAGGTACTTTCGCCCACTTTCCACAGCACATTTGACGGGCCGCGGTAGCCGTGGCGCATGTCGTAATCCATGACGTTATTACGCACGGCCTGCTGGGCCGCCTGCTGGACTTTGCGTGTAATGGTGGTGGTGATGCGATACCCGTCTTCATAGGCTTTTTCACCATAACGGCTATACATTTCCTGGCGCACCATCTCAGACAGATACGGTGCAGAGAAGGCGATTTCCGGCGCGTGATAGTTGGCGTCAATGGCTTCGCTGCGCGCCTGATCGTACTGGGCCTGCGTGATGTAGTTTTCGCTTAACATACGCGACAGCACCACGTTACGTCGCGCGGTAGCCCGGTCCATTGAATAGAGCGGGTTGAAGGTTGATGGCGCTTTTGGCAGACCGGCAATGACCGCCATCTCACTTAAGCTAAGCTGGTCAACCGTCTTACCGAAATAGACTTGTGCCGCGGCACCTACACCATAGGCACGATACCCCAGGTAGATCTTATTCAGATAAAGCTCGAGGATTTCATCTTTACTCAGCAGTTGCTCGATGCGGATCGCGAGGAACACCTCTTTGATCTTACGCATCAGCGTACGTTCCGGGCTGAGGAAGAAGTTTCTCGCCAACTGTTGGGTGATGGTACTCGCCCCTTGCGACGCGTGTCCGGAGAACAGCGCGACGCTGGCCGCACGGAAGATCCCCACCGGGTCAACGCCGTGATGCTCGTAAAAGCGGCTGTCTTCGGTGGCGATAAAGGCTTTGACCATTTCCGGCGGCATCTGATCCAGCGTGACTGGAATTCGACGTTTCTCGCCATACTGCGCGATCAGTTCGCCGTCAGCGCTGTAAACCTGCATCGGGATCTGCAAACGCACATCTTTTAACGTCGCGACGTCAGGTAATTGAGGCTCAATATAGCGATAGAGGCCATAAACCGAGCCTGCTCCCAGCAGGATGCAACATACTGCAAGGATTAATAAATACTTTACGAACTTCACTGGAGATTTCCCATTTAGTGGCATTTGGGCAGTTTATAAACAAACGCGCGGTAGTATAAAGGCAAGCCAGACGCATTGATATACCCGTTAGAGCAACGGGTGATAAGGAGATCATCAGCAATGGCTTTCAATATCTGGAAAATTGGTCTGCATATTCAGCAACATGAAGTACTGGCTGTGGCTATCGTTCGCGACGCATCCGGCTGGTTTCTACAGCGCTGGTGGCGGTTGCCGTTGGCAGGCCAGGCGATTGTCGACGGACATATTCGCGCACCTGAGCAGCTTACCGAGGTGTTGTTGCCGTGGAGTCGTGAACTTCCCCGCAGACATCACATTCATCTGTCCTTTCCCGCCCACAGGACGTTACAAAAAAAGTTCCCACGCCCAGCCATGACTCTGCGTGAGCCAGAGCAAACGACGTGGTTATCCGGGTCGATGGCGCGTGAGTTAGATATGGACCCCAATGCGCTGCAATTCGATTATAGCGAAGACACCTTAAGTCCGGCGTTTAACGTGACCGCCGCGCAAAGCAAAGAGGTGTCGACCCTCCTGACGTTGATGCAAACGCTGAAAGTACAAATAACCGCCATTACGCCGGATGCCAGCGCGTTACAGCGCTTTATACCGTACTTACCGGCGCATCAGCAGTGCCTGGCCTGGCGCGATGACGCGCAGTGGTTGTGGGCGACCCGCTATGCGTGGGGGCGCAAATTGGCGGGCGACAGTCACGCTATCGACGATCTTGCCGCGACATTATCGTTTGCCCCTGAACAGATTGCGTTGTGTGAGCCCGGCGGCTTTGATCCCTTAAGCGTGGTGTCTGTTCGTCAGCCGCCCATTCCGCCTGAAAGCCACATCTTTACTATTGCGCTTGGGCTAGCAATGGGGGAAACAGACCGATGATAGCGACCATTAATCTCCTCCCATGGCGTCAGTCTCAGCGGCGCGCCTGCCTGCGGTTTTGGGGGGTGCTATTTAGCGGTTCACTGCTGCTGATCGTTGGTTGTGCATTGCGCTATTACACCGTCGTCATTGAAGGCAACCGGGCGACTGATATATGGATAGCCGCTGAGAAAACACGGGGCGAGGCGCTTGTTGCACAAAAAACGCATTTACTCCAGCGCCAACAACAATGGCAACAGCGACAGCAGCGTAAAACGCAGCGTGACCAGACGCGAAGCTGGCAGCCGATGCTTGTAGGACTGGTGAATATACTGCCAGAACAGGCGTGGCTGACAACCCTGACCTGGCAGCATGAGGTGCTGGAGCTGAGAGGAATGGCGCAGAACTTTAGCGCACTCAATGCGTTGGAAACGCAATTACGCAAACAGCCCTTTTTTCGTTTAGGCAGCCCCGGTGAAACGCTGCAGGATGCACAGGGCCGTTGGCAATTCCACTATCGCCTGACGCGGAGCGTGATGCATGAACGCGTTCTGTGAATGTTGGTTGGCCTTGTCGCCGCGTTGTCGAGTCGTCTACTGGGGCGGCTGGAGTTTCGGCATGATACTCGTGGTCGTGTTATGCCTGTTTTATCCGCTACACCAGGAGCGCAATGCACAACGAGAGGTGCTGGTGCAGCAACGCGTAGAAAACAATGCGCAATGGCGGAGCCTGTGCCAACTGGCGACACCGGCTGAGCCCTCTCTTTGGGCTGCTGACGAGAAGACGATACCTTTTTCTGCTCTGGATTTTCAGACTCCTGTTTCACGCCTGATTCACTGGCAGCCTTCTGCGCAGGGAGGGGAGATGACGTTGAAGCCTGCCTGGGATGCTGTCCCGCCAATGTTTGTCCGGCTGGCGGAACGGGGGATGCGCGTTAACGGTTTTTCTCTTCACCTGGAGAATGAAGAGCTGATGCTAACGCTGCAACTGGAGCGTCCGAATGGCGGTTAAGCATGGGCTGTTGGTGGGGATTAGCCTGCTGATGCTGACCGGTATGCGTGATCCCTTCCAGCCACCAGAGGATCGTTGCCATATCACTGAGCTATCGACGTGGCGATATCACGGTACGGTGAGCCGGGGACCACGCGTGATCGGTCTGGTTCAGGATGGTAGGCATAAATGGCGGCGGATCGAACTGCATGAGGCGCTGAATAGCGGGTGGACGGTTTCTCACATTTCAGCACAACACGTAACTATTGAGACGGGTAAAGACTGTGAGCCGTCACGCTGGCAGTGGCAACGACAAGGACAAGGACAAGGAGAAGGGAATGAATCGATGGATAGCCGTGATGCTGATGGTGGTCATACCCAGCGTACTGGCGGGAAAAGCACAAAACGTGACGCTGGTGGTGGATGATGTTCCCGTGGTTCAGGTATTGCAGGCGCTGGCTGAACAGGAAGGCAAAAATCTGGTGATTTCGCCCGATGTTGGCGGTGTGCTGTCGTTGCACCTGACTGATGTCCCGTGGAAGCAGGCATTTCAGACGGTGGTAAAAAGCGCTGGGCTGGTGTTGCGCCTGGAGGGGAGCATTCTGCATGTGCATTCGGTGAACAGGCAGACTGAAAATGCGGCACGCCAGGAGAGTGAGCAAGCGCGGCTTCAGGCCCTTCTTCCGCTGGAACATCGTAGCCTCGTTTTGCAGTATGCTGACGCAATTGAACTGGCAAAAGCAGGTGAGAAACTGCTGAGTGCCAAAGGCAGTATGACGGTGGATAAACGCACGAATCGATTGCTGGTTCGTGATAACAAAACCGCGCTGATGGCGCTGGAAACGTGGGTGGCGCAAATGGACTTGCCGGTTGAACAGGTAGAACTGGCGGCACACATCGTCACGATTAACGAAAAAAGCCTGCGAGAGCTGGGTGTGAAGTGGTCACTGGCCGATGCCCAGCAAGCGGGGGCGGTGGGTAACATCACGGCGCTTGCCAGCGATCTTTCCGTGCCCGCTGCGACGTCGCGTGTAGGGTTCAACATTGGTCGCATCAATGGTCGTTTACTGGATTTGGAGCTGTCTGCACTGGAGCAAAAACAGCAGCTTGATATTATCGCCAGCCCACGATTACTGGCATCTCACCTGCAACCTGCCAGTATTAAGCAGGGCAGTGAGATCCCCTACCAGGTCTCCAGCGGGGAAAGCGGCGCGACATCCGTCGAATTCAAGGAAGCCGTGTTGGGGATGGAGGTCACACCCACCGTGCTGCAGAAAGGGCGAATTAGACTAAAGTTGCATATCAGCCAGAATGTTCCAGGGCAGGTGTTACAACAGGCGGATGGTGAAGTACTGGCTATCGATAAGCAGGAGATTGAAACGCTGGTCGAAGTAAAAAGCGGAGAGACAATTGCACTGGGCGGGATTTTTTCACACAAGAATAAATCTGCGGCAGACAGTGTGCCGTTGTTAGGTGATATCCCCTGGCTTGGTTATTTATTTCGCCATGACGGCAAAGAGGATGAGCGGCGCGAGTTAGTGGTTTTTATTACGCCCAGACTGGTCTCAAGCGAATAATTTATGCATGAAAAGCCGTTGTTTTTGCACTGAACACGTTTCAGAAATTTGACGTGCGGGTGTATTTAGCATACAAGGAGTACCGATTTGAGCGTCGGTACTTTTCTTTACTCGTGCACCGGTAATACGCTTTGCCTTTCTGGTGGTGTGTCATGGGTTGATTTGGCGTCATTTGGCCGTGCGATTCGTCGCCAGGCCTGATGTTTGCAGGGCAATACGCCTGCCACGACCAGAAATGCGAAAGGTTTGGTGATTTATTCAGTTGCCAAACCCGCTTGAGTATTGAGATAATTTTCAGTCTGACTCTCGCAATATCTTATGAGGTTTCAGTTCATGTCCTGCTGCGCTGAGTATCTGCGAAGCGGGTTTACCATTAACGAATAGTCTTAGTAGTACCGAAAAAATGGCAGAGAAACGCAATATCTTTCTGGTTGGGCCTATGGGTGCCGGAAAAAGCACTATTGGGCGCCAGTTAGCTCAACAACTCAATATGGAATTTTACGATTCTGATCAAGAGATTGAGAAACGAACCGGAGCTGATGTGGGCTGGGTCTTCGATGTAGAAGGTGAAGACGGCTTCCGCGATCGCGAAGAAAAAGTCATCAACGAGTTGACGGAAAAACAGGGTATTGTGCTGGCAACTGGCGGTGGCTCTGTAAAATCACGTGAAACACGTAACCGTCTTTCCGCGCGTGGCGTCGTGGTCTATCTTGAAACGACAATTGAAAAACAACTTGCGCGAACTCAACGCGACAAGAAACGCCCGCTGCTGCAGGTAGAATCACCGCCTCGCGAAGTTCTGGAAGCGTTGGCTGACGAACGCAATCCTCTGTATGAAGAGATTGCTGACGTGACCATTCGCACCGATGATCAGAGCGCTAAAGTCGTGGCAAACCAGATTATTCATATGTTGGAAAGCAACTGATTCTGGCTTAATACACTCGTCTGCGGGTACAAGTAACTAAGGTGGATGTCGCGTCATGGAGAGGATTACAGTCACTCTCGGGGAACGTAGTTACCCTATCACCATCGCGGCTGGTTTGTTTAATGAACCGGCTTCATTCTTACCGCTGAAATCGGGCGATCAGGTTATGTTGGTGACCAACGAAACTCTGGCTCCCCTTTATCTCGATAAGATTCGCGGCGTACTTGAACAGGCGGGTGTTAATGTTGATAGCGTCATCCTTCCTGACGGCGAGCAGTATAAAAGCCTGACGGTGCTGGATACGGTATTCACAGCATTACTGCAAAAACCGCACGGTCGCGATACCACGCTGGTTGCTCTTGGCGGCGGCGTGATTGGCGATCTTACCGGTTTTGCAGCCGCCAGCTATCAGCGCGGCGTACGTTTTATTCAAGTCCCGACAACGTTGTTGTCGCAGGTTGATTCCTCCGTTGGCGGCAAAACAGCCGTAAACCATCCCCTTGGCAAAAATATGATTGGTGCCTTTTACCAACCGGCCTCCGTGGTGGTGGATCTCGATTGTCTGAAAACGCTTCCTGCGCGTGAGTTGGCGTCGGGTCTGGCGGAAGTGATCAAATACGGCATCATCCTTGACGGTGAATTTTTCAGCTGGCTGGAAGATAATCTGGACGCATTACTCCGTCTGGACGGTCCGGCAATGGCGTACTGTATCCGCCGTTGTTGTGAGCTGAAAGCAGAAGTTGTCGCAGCAGACGAGCGCGAAATGGGCTTACGTGCTTTACTGAATCTGGGACATACGTTTGGCCATGCAATCGAAGCTGAAATGGGTTATGGCAATTGGTTACATGGTGAAGCGGTGGCCGCAGGTATGGTAATGGCTGCTCGTACGTCAGAACGTCTGGGTCAGTTTTGCTCCGTGGACACACAGCGCATCATTACGCTGCTGAAGCGGGCAGGCTTACCGGTTAATGGACCACGTGAGATGTCCACTCAGGCCTATTTACCGCACATGCTGCGAGATAAAAAAGTGTTGGCGGGGGAGATTCGTTTAGTGCTTCCGTTGGCAATAGGGAAGAGTGAAGTGCGCGGCGGAGTGTCGCACGAGGTGGTTCTTAACGCTATTGCTGATTGTCAGCAGGCGTAACAACAAGAAAGGTCCGGCTTGCGTTGTAAGACGTAAGTCTTTTAGCTTCAGGTTATGTGCAACGTCGTAAGCATTAACCTTTGAGTGGGGTGTTAAATGGATGAATTCAAACCAGAAGACGAGCTGAAACCCGATCCCAGCGATCGTCGTACTGGTCGTTCTCGTCAATCGTCTGAACGCGATAATGAGCCGCAAATCAATTTTGATGATGTTGATCTGGATGCTGACGATCGTCGTCCAGCGCGCGCGCGTAAAGAACGTGACGAAGAACAAGACATTGAAGAAGACTATGAATCTGATGACGATACCGTGGATGAAGAGCGTGTAGAACGCCGTCCTCGTAAGCGTAAGAAAGCCGCCAGCAAACCAGCCTCTCGCCAATATATGATGATGGGTGTGGGTGTTCTGGTGTTGCTGTTGTTGATTATCGGCATCGGTTCCGCGTTGAAAGCCCCCTCATCTCCTTCTTCCAGCGATCAGACGGCGTCTGGCGAGAAGAGTATCGATCTTTCTGGCAGTAGTGCGACCGATCAGGCGAGCACCACTCAGCCTGCAACAGGTGCTGAGCAGCCAGCAGGTAATGCGCAGCAGGATGTTTCTCTGCCGCCGATTTCCTCTACGCCGACTCAGGGACAAGAGCCTGTTGCCGCTGAAGGTCAACAGCGTGTTGAAGTTCAGGGCGACCTGAATAATGCCCTGACACAGCAGCAAGGTCAGGAACAGGCGAACAACGTGGTCGTGAACTCCACGCTGCCAACCGAACCTGCCACCGTTGCACCCGTTCGCAATGGCACTACCGCACGTCCTGCAACAACTGAGCCAACTGAACGTCACGCGACTGCGCGCCCGGAACGCAAACAGGCCGTTATTGAGCCGAAGAGCAAACCGCAGACGACCGTGAAAGCGATGCCGACAGAGCCAAAACCTGTTGCTCAGGCAAAGCGCACTGAACCGACTGCGCCAGTAACTGCACCGGTCACTACGACCAAAGCACCTGCGGCGACGACTGCGCCAAAAGCGACAGCTGAGCCTAAAGCAACCGTCAGTACCACCACACCTGCGCAGACTGCTACCCCTGCGGCACCTACGGCAACGCCTGTTGCGGGTGGTGCAAAAACGGCAGGCAATGTTGGGGCGTTAAAATCGGCGCCGTCCAGTCATTACACTCTGCAGCTTAGCAGTTCTTCTAACTACGACAACCTGAACGGTTGGGCGAAGAAAGAGAACCTGAAGAACTACGTGGTGTATCAGACGACGCGTAACGGTCAACCGTGGTATGTTCTGGTTACGGGCGTATATGCGTCTAAAGACGATGCAAAACGTGCGGTGTCTACGTTACCAGCCGACATTCAGGCGAAAAACCCGTGGGCGAAACCGCTGCATCAGGTTCAGGCCGATCTGAAGTAAGATAGGATATGTTCTGCAATGGTTTGATGTTTCGCCCAATTGCGGGACAAAGACTAAAGCGCAGGATGCTGTCGGAGCTTTCTCCACAGCCGGAGAAGGTGTAATTAGTTAGTCAGCATGAAAAAAAATCGCGCTTTTCTGAAGTGGGCAGGGGGAAAATACCCCCTGCTTGATGATATCAAACGACATTTGCCTCAGGGCGATTGTCTTGTTGAACCCTTCGTGGGTGCCGGGTCGGTGTTCCTTAACACCGACTTTTCTCGTTATATTCTTGCCGATATCAACAGCGACCTCATCAGTCTCTATAACATCGTGAAGTCACGTACCGATGAGTATGTGCAGGCTTCGCGTGAGCTGTTTGTTCCTGAGACCAATCAGTCTGAGGTGTACTATCAGTTCCGGACAGAGTTTAACGCAAGCCAGGATCCATTCCGACGCGCGGTGCTGTTCTTATACCTCAACCGTTTTGGTTACAACGGCCTGTGTCGGTATAACCTTCGTGGCGAATTTAACGTGCCGTTTGGCCGTTATAAAAAACCCTACTTCCCGGAAGCAGAGTTGTACCATTTTGCCGAAAAAGCGCAGAATGCAGAGTTTCATTGCCTCTCCTATGAAGAGTGCATGGAGCGCGCTGATATCAACTCTGTGGTTTATTGCGACCCGCCATATGCGCCGCTTTCGGCGACGGCGAATTTCACCGCGTATCACACCAATAGCTTTAGCCCGAAAGAGCAGGCGCATCTGGCCGAGATGGCAGAAAAGCTGGTCAGTAAGCAGATCCCGGTGTTAATTTCGAACCACGACACGCCCGATACGCGCGAGTGGTACCGAGCGGCGAAGCATTTTCAGGTCAAAGTGCGGCGCAGTATAAGCAGCAACGGCGGCACACGTAAAAAGGTGAATGAACTGCTGGCTCTGTACAAACCAGGAGTCGTAACGCCTGCGAAAAAGTAATTCTCAAGGAGAAGCGGATGAAACAGTATTTGATTGCCCCCTCAATTCTGTCGGCTGATTTTGCCCGCCTGGGTGAGGACACCGCGAGCGTCCTGGCTGCCGGTGCCGATGTTGTGCACTTCGATGTCATGGACAACCATTATGTACCTAACCTGACTATCGGGCCGATGGTACTGAAATCACTACGCAAATATGGGATTACCGCCCCTATTGATGTGCATCTGATGGTGAAGCCGGTTGATCGTATTATCCCGGACTTCGCTGCCGCGGGCGCCAGCATCATTACCTTTCACCCGGAAGCCTCCGAACACGTCGATCGCACCTTACAGCTGATCAAAGAGAACGGCTGTAAAGCGGGTTTGGTATTTAACCCGGCCACGCCGCTGAGCTACCTGGACTACGTGATGGATAAGCTCGATGTGATCCTGCTGATGTCCGTTAACCCAGGCTTTGGCGGGCAATCTTTCATTCCGCAAACGCTGGAAAAGCTGCGTGAAGTCCGCCGCCGTATTGATGAGTCCGGCTATGACATTCGCCTGGAAGTTGATGGCGGCGTTAAGGTGAACAATATCGGCGAAATCGCCGCAGCGGGTGCGGATATGTTTGTCGCAGGCTCCGCGATTTTCGACCAACCTGACTACAAAAAAGTCATTGATGAAATGCGCCATGAACTGGCGAAGGTAAGTCATGGATAAATTTCAGGATATTCGGGGCGTTGCTTTTGACCTCGACGGTACGCTGGTTGATAGCGCGCCGGGATTAGCCGCCGCGGTAGATATGGCGCTATATGCGCTGGAATTACCCACCGCAGGTGAAGAACGTGTGATTACCTGGATTGGTAATGGCGCGGATGTATTGATGGAGCGTGCGCTCACCTGGGCTCGCCTTGAGCGCGCGACGCTGCGTAAAACCACGGGTAAACCTCCCGTTGATGACGACATTCCTGCCGTTGAGCAAGTGCGTATTTTACGTAAGCTGTTTGACCGCTATTACGGTGACGTTGCCGAAGAAGGGACATTCTTATTCCCCCACGTTGCCGATACGCTGGGTGCGCTGCATGCGAAAGGCCTGCCGTTAGGTCTGGTGACTAACAAGCCGACGCCGTTTGTGGCACCGTTGCTTAATGCACTGGATATCGCCAGGTATTTTAGCGTAGTCATCGGTGGTGACGACGTTAAGAACAAAAAGCCGCATCCTGACCCGCTGCTGTTAGTGGCCTCACGTATGGAGATCGCGCCTGAACAATTGCTCTTTGTCGGTGATTCGCGCAATGATATTCAGGCGGCAAAAGCCGCAGGCTGTCCTTCGGTTGGCCTCACGTATGGGTATAACTACGGTGAAGGGATCGACCTCAGCCAGCCGGATGTAATTTACGACAGCATTAATGACCTTCTGCCCGCACTCGGGCTCCCGTATAGCGAAAATCAGGAATTGAAAAATGACTAAGCCCATCGTTTTTAGTGGCGCACAGCCCTCAGGTGAATTGACCATTGGCAACTATATGGGTGCGCTGCGTCAATGGGTAAACATGCAAGATGATTACCACTGCATCTACTGTATCGTGGACCAGCATGCTATCACCGTCCGTCAGGACGCGCAGAAGCTGCGTAAAGCCACGCTGGACACGCTGGCACTGTATCTGGCGTGTGGTATCGATCCTGAGAAAAGCACCATTTTCGTTCAGTCCCACGTGCCGGAACATGCACAGTTAGGCTGGGCGCTGAACTGCTACACCTATTTCGGCGAACTGAGCCGCATGACTCAGTTCAAAGATAAATCTGCCCGTTACGCTGAAAACATCAATGCCGGCTTGTTCGACTACCCGGTACTGATGGCGGCCGATATTCTGTTGTACCAGACCAATCTGGTACCGGTAGGGGAAGATCAGAAACAGCACCTGGAACTGAGCCGTGACGTCGCCCAGCGTTTTAATGCACTGTATGGCGACATCTTCAAAGTACCTGAGCCGTTTATTCCGAAATCCGGTGCACGCGTGATGTCCCTGCTTGAGCCGACGAAGAAAATGTCTAAGTCGGATGACAACCGCAACAACGTGATCGGCCTGCTGGAAGATCCGAAATCTGTGGTGAAGAAAATCAAACGCGCCATGACGGATTCCGACGAGCCGCCTGTTGTTCGCTACGATGTGCAGAATAAAGCGGGTGTCGCCAACCTGCTGGATATTCTCTCTGCCGTGACCGGTCAGAGCATCCCGGAACTTGAGCAGCACTTTGAAGGCAAGATGTATGGTCACCTGAAGGGTGAAGTCGCAGACGCCGTGTCCGGTATGCTGACTGAGCTTCAGGAGCGTTATCACCGTTTCCGTAACGATGAAGCCTTCCTGCAGAAAGTAATGAAAGACGGCGCAGAAAAAGCTGGCGTACGTGCAGCGGAAACGCTGAAAGCGGTTTATGAAGCGATTGGATTTGTTGCCAAGCCGTAATTTACTCTGTATTTCGAAAACCGGGTTAGCCCCGGTTTTTTTTCGTCTGTCGGTTTGCAAACAACAAAAACTGTGAAGTGCTTCGCCGTTTGCACATTTCGTTATTGCGTTATATCTTCAATTTAATGAAGATATAAATATTCAATTTACTGAAAATATATGATGCGTCGGACATTTATCAAGAAAGAGGGGGTTGTACTGACAACCCTGGCCCGTTACCTTCTCGGTGAGAAGTGCGGTAATCGTTTGAAAACTATCGATGAACTGGCTGCTGAGTGTCATTCATCGGTAGGGCTAACACAGGCGGCGCTGAAAACGCTGGAATCCTCTGGAGCGATCCGTATCGAGCGTCGCGGGCGTAACGGCAGCTTCCTGGTGGAGATGGATAACCGCACGTTGTTGAAGCATGTCGATATCAATAATGTGGTCTGTGCGATGCCGCTGCCCTATACCCGTTTGTATGAAGGGTTGGCGAGTGGACTGAAAGCGCAGTTTGACGGGATCCCGTTTTATTACGCACATATGCGTGGGGCGGATATCCGTGTGGAATGCCTGATCAATGGCGTCTACGACATGGCGGTAGTTTCCCGTCTGGCTGCAGAAAGTTATCTTGCGCAAAACGGGCTTCGCATCGTACTGGCACTGGGACCGCATACTTACGTAGGCGAACACCAACTTATCTGTCGTAAAGGTGAGTCCGGGCAAGTGAAGAGGGTGGGACTGGATAACCGCTCGGCGGATCAGAAAATTATGACCGAGGCCTGTTTTGGTGAGCGTGATGTTGAGCTGATTGACCTTCCTTATCACGAAAGCCTGCAGCGTATTGCGAAAGGGGATGTAGATGCGGTGATCTGGAACGTGGTGGCGGAGGCTGAACTGGCAGTACTGGGGTTAGAAGCAACGCCACTGACCAACGACCCGCGATTTCTGCAGGCCACCGAAGCCGTAGTGTTGACCCGGACAGATGATTATCCGATGCAGCAGTTACTCCGTGCCGTCGTTAACAAAGACGCGCTGCTTGCCCACCAGCAACGTGTGGCAAATGGTGAACAGGAACCCAGTTATTAAGCGAAGGGCATAAGATGGAAAACAGACTGAACCTGTTGTGTGAAGCGGGTGTTATCGACAAGGATATCTGCAGCGGCATGCTGCAGGTAGTGAAGCAACTCGATGAAGAGTGGCATTTACCGGTTCATACCGAGCAGGGAGCAATGGCAATAACCCATATGGCGAGCGCATTAATGCGTAGCCGCCGGGGGGAAGTGATCGAAGCTCTTGATGATGAACTGCTGGCTGAGCTGGCGCAATCAAACCACTGGCCAACTATTTTATTGGTGCATTGTGGGTTGTTGAAAGAGTTTGCGCTGACGCTACATGCTAATGAAGAGGGGTATCTGTTGGCGAACCTGTACGGATTATGGATGGCGGCGCACGAAGGCGTCTGAGGTAAATCGAATATCGGCGTACCGCATCTTAAATATTCAAAAAAATGAATATTTAACTGAGGGATTAGAAACGAGGCATACAGATGTTTATACAGGCATTGAAACGCCAGAACCCTGCACTCATTACTGCCGCTATTGGCCTGTGGCAGGAAGGAAAGATTGCGCCAGATAGCTGGGTTATTGATGTTGACCAGGTGATCGAGAATGGCAAACGCCTCTTAGACGTGGCGCAGCAACACGGTATCTCACTCTATTTGATGACTAAGCAGATTGGGCGTAATCCGTGGCTGGCAGACAAGCTATTGCAGCTTGGTTATGAAGGCATTGTGGTTGTGGATTACAAAGAGGGCCGCGTGATGCGCCGCGCCGGGCTACCGGTCGCGCATCAGGGGCACCTGGTACAGATCCCTTCGCGACAGGTCAGTGACGCAGTGGCTCAGGGAACTGATGTCATAACTCTTTTTTCACTGGAAAAAGCGCGTGAGGTTTCCGCTGCGGCAGTGAAAGCTGGTTGTGAACAGGCTGTCATGCTCAAAGTCTATGATAAAGAGGATTATCTCTATCCGGGGCAAGAAAGTGGATTTCCACTGGCCTATCTGAACGATGTCGTGAATGAAATACGTTGTTTACCGGGCCTGCATCTTAGTGGATTAACTCATTTTCCCTGCCTGCTGTGGGATGAGAAATCCGCAGAAACGGTACCGACGCCAAATCTGCACACCCTGGTGGCAGCCCGACGTCAGTTAGCCGCGGCAGGCGTTGACGTTGAACAACTCAATGCCCCCTCTGCCAGCAGCTGTACATCGCTTCCGCTACTGGCGAAATATGGCGTGACTCACGCAGAGCCTGGACATGCGCTGACGGGAACCGTCCCGTCTAATCAGAAGGGCGACCAGCCTGAACGTATTGCAATGCTCTGGCTGAGCGAGATTTCCCATACTTTTTGCGGAGACAGTTATTGCTATGGTGGCGGCTATTACCGCCGTGGCCATGCGCGCAATGCACTGGTTTTTGCGCCTGGCAATAGCATACCCGTTGAAGCAACGCTGCAACCTGTAGATGACAGTAGTATCGATTATTACCTGCCTCTGGCTGGAGAGTTCCCGGTGAGCAGTGCGGTGGTGTTCTGCTTCCGTACCCAAATCTTTGTGACCCGTAGTGATGTTGTGCTGGTGTCCGGTATTCAGCGTGGTGCAGCTGAGATCGTTGCCCGGTACGACAGTCTCGGAAATGTACTGGAGGGTTAATGGCGCGATTCGTGGTGTTGGTCATTGATAGCTTTGGGGTCGGCGCAATGAAGGACGTGACGCGGGTCAGGCCGCAGGATGCTGGGGCGAATACCTGTGGTCATATCCTGGGCGAACTCCCGCAGTTACAGTTGCCGACGTTGGAAAAGCTGGGGTTGATTAACGCGCTGGGCTATGCGCCGGGTGTGATGAAACCTTCATTGTCGGCTGTCTGGGGTGTGGCGGAACTGCAGCATGAAGGGGGCGATACCTTTATGGGGCATCAGGAGATTTTAGGCACTCAGCCGCAGTCCCCGTTGCGCATGCCGTTTAGCGATGTTATCGACCGGGTTGAGCAGGCGCTGAAAAGCGAGGGCTGGCAGGTGGAGCGGCGTGGTGGTGAACTGGCATTTCTGTGGATCAACGGGGCTGTGGCCGTGGGGGATAACCTCGAAGCAGATTTAGGTCAGGTCTATAACGTGACCGCTAACCTGTCTGTTATCCCGTTTGATGAGGTGTTGAAAGTCGGCCGAGTGGTACGTGAGCAAGTACAGGTTGGGCGCGTGATCGCGTTTGGCGGACTGCTTACTAACAGCCAGCGTATTCTGGATGCCGCCGAGACCAAAGAGGGACGTTTTATCGGTATTAACGCCCCACGCTCCGGCGCCTACGAAAGCGGCTTTCAGGTCAGACATATGGGCTACGGGGTTGATGACCAGGTGCAGGTTCCGCAAAAGCTGCATGAGATAGGAGTGCAAACGATCCTGGTTGGTAAAGTGGCCGATATCGTCAGCAATCCTCATGGGCGTAGCTGGCAAAACCTGGTGGACAGCCAGCAGATTATGGATATCACCCTGAATGAATTTCAGGCCGAATCGACGGCATTTATCTGCACTAACATCCAGGAAACCGATCTCGCTGGACATGCTGAAGATGTGGCTCGTTATGCCGAACGATTGCAGCTTGTCGATCTTAATCTTTCGCGCCTTCTGGCCGCAATGACTCAAGGGGACTGTCTGGTCGTCATGGCCGATCACGGTAATGATCCGACCATCGGCCATAGCCACCATACCCGTGAAGTTGTACCGGTGTTGGTTTATCAGCAGGGACAGATGCCAGGCCAGCTTGGTGTACGTGCCTCGCTATCGGATGTCGGTGCGACGGTATGTGAGTTTTTCGCCGCACCACCACCACAAAACGGTACCTCTTTTCTTTCTGCGTTACGGCTCACAGGAGATGTTTTATGAGCATTGATACGACAGGCTACACCTACGTCCATGAACATCTGCATATCGATCTCTCTGGTTTTAAGAACAACATCGACTGTCGGTTAGATCAGTACGCGCTCATCTGCCAGGAGATGAAAGATCTGCGGGCGTTAGGGGTACGCAACATTATTGAGATGACCAATCGGTACATGGGGCGTAACCCGCAATTTATGCTCGATATGATGCGTGAAACGGGGATGAATGTAGTGGCCTGCACCGGTTATTACCAGGATGCGTTTTTCCCTGAACATGTAGCGGCCCGCAGCGTGGAACAGCTCGCGCAGGAGATGGTTGATGAGATTGTTATCGGTATTGATGGTACTGAATTGAAGGCCGGAATTATCGCGGAAATCGGCTCCAGCGAAGGGGTGATTACGCCACTTGAAGAGAAGGTTTTTATCGCCGCGGCGCGGGCGCATAACGAAACCGGACGCCCCATATCGACCCATACCTCTTTCAGTACAATGGGCCTGGAACAGTTGGATTTGCTGAAGATGCACGGCGTTGACCTTTCCCGCGTGACCGTTGGTCACTGCGATTTGAAAGATAACCTCGACAATATTCTACGCATGATCGATCTCGGCGCGTATGTGCAGTTCGACACCATTGGTAAAAACAGCTATTACCCGGACGAGAAACGCATTGGCATGCTGCACGCGCTACGCGATCGCAAGCTGCTTAACCACGTGATGCTCTCAATGGATATTACCCGGCGCTCACATTTAAAAGCCAATGGCGGCAATGGCTATGACTACCTGTTAACGACTTTTATTCCACAACTGCGCCAGTCAGGATTCGACCAAGCCGATGTGGACACGATGTTACGTGATAACCCTTCACAATTTTTCCAATAAGGATAGAACCATGAAAAAGATTGGCGTTGCTGGCTTACAGCGTGAGCAGATTAAAAAGACCATCGAAACTGTAGCTCCAGGCTGCTTTGAAGTATCAATTCACAACGATATGGAAGCAGCGATGAAGGTGAAATCCGGGCAACTGGACTACTACATTGGCGCCTGTAATACCGGGGCTGGTGCGGCGCTATCGATTGCTATTGCGGTGATTGGTTACAACAAAAGCTGCACTATCGCCAAGCCGGGTATTAAAGCGAAAGATGAGCATATCGCAAAAATGGTCGCGGAAGGGAAAGTGGCTTTCGGTCTTTCCGTCGAACATGTTGAACATGCGATTCCGCTGCTTGTTAACCATCTGAAATAAAAGGCACGATTATGGATCTGTACATTCAGATTATCCTGGTGGCCTGTCTGACCGGTATGACATCGCTTTTGGCGCATCGGTCGGCTGCCGTTTTTCATGATGGAATCCGTCCAATTCTCCCGCAGCTCATTGAAGGGAATATGAACCGCCGTGAGGCGGGGAGTATCGCGTTTGGTCTGAGCATCGGATTTGTTGCTTCTGTCGGGATTTCGTTCACGTTGAAAACCGGGCTGCTTAATGCGTGGCTGCTGTTTCTGCCAACGGACATTCTTGGCGTGCTGGCAGTCAATAGCCTGCTGGCGTTTGGTCTGGGAGCTATCTGGGGTGTACTGATTCTGACCTGTCTGCTACCGGTGAATCAGTTACTGACAGCATTACCCGTAGATGTGCTGGGTAGCCTCGGGGAGCTGAGTTCTCCGGTGGTGGCCGCATTTGCGCTCTTTCCTCTGGTGGCGATTTTCTACCAGTTTGGCTGGAAACACAGTCTGATAGCGGCCGTTGTGGTATTGCTGACCCGAGTCGCTGTCGTGCGTTTCTTCCCACACCTTAACCCGGAATCAATTGAGATTTTCATTGGTATGGTCATGCTGCTGGCGATTGCCATTTTCCATGATATACGCCATCGCAGTGATGAAGGGATGGATGCCAGTGGGTTATCGGTATTTGAGGAGCGAACCTCAAGGATCATTAAAAATCTACCGTATATCGCCATTGTCGGCGCGCTGATTGCTGCCGTCGCCAGTATGAAAATTTTCGCGGGCAGTGAGGTTTCGATCTTTACGCTGGAAAAAGCTTACTCGGCAGGGATTACGCCAGAACAATCGCAGACCCTGATAAACCAGGCTGCACTGGCTGAATTTATGCGTGGGTTGGGCTTTGTGCCGATGATTGCGACAACCGCGCTGGCGACGGGGGTTTATGCGGTAGCAGGTTTCACTTTCGTCTATTCAGTCGGCTATCTGGCACCGAACCCGTGGATTGCGGCGATCCTCGGCGCTATCGTGATTTCAGCGGAAGTGCTGCTGCTGCGCTCAATTGGCAAATGGCTGGGCCGCTATCCGTCAGTACGCAACGCATCGGATAACATTCGTAATGCCATGAATATACTGATGGAAATGGCACTGTTGATCGGTTCTATTTTTGCAGCAATAAAAATGGCGGGTTACACCGGATTCTCTATTGCGGTTGCCATTTATTTCCTCAACGAGTCGATTGGACGGCCGGTACAGAAAATGGCAGCACCGGTTGTTGCGGTGATGATTACCGGTATCCTGTTGAATATTCTCTACTGGTGCGGGCTGTTTGTCCCGGCCTGAGGAGGCACGTAAATGATGACGTTTCCCCTGCAGAGCCTGACGCTTGCAGAAGCGCAGCAAAAGCAATTTGCGCTGGTAGATACCCTCTGCCGTCATTTCCCAGGTGCTGATTTTTTAGCCGGTGGCGATGTTGGCCTAAGTCCGGGACTGAATCAGCCTCGGGTAACGCAGCGTGTGGAAAAAGTGTTGGCTGATGCGTTTCATGCTGAAGCTGCCGTTCTGGTTCAGGGCGCGGGCACCGGGGCTATTCGCGCTGGTCTGGCGGCATTGCTTAAACCCGGTCAGCGGCTGTTAGTTCACGATGCGCCCGTTTATCCCACCACTCAGGTGCTTATTGAGCAGATGGGGATCGTGCTGGTCAGGACGGATTTCAACGATCTTGCGGCGATTAAGCAGGCTATTACTGAGCACTGTCCTGATGCCGCGTTGGTGCAGCATACGCGTCAGCAGCCCCAGGATCGTTACGTTTTAGCCGAGGTGTTGGCGGAAATTACAAAATGTGGCGTGCCGACGTTAACCGATGACAATTACGCAGTAATGAAAGTCGACAGGATCGGCTGCGAATACGGGGCGACGCTGTCCACCTTCTCTTGTTTTAAACTCTTCGGTCCGGAAGGGGTGGGGGCAGTAATTGGTAAAGCCGATGCTATTGCCAAAATTCGTGCGACGCAGTATTCAGGCGGTAGCCAGATTCAGGGGGCTCAGGCACTGGAGGTTGTTCGCGGTTTGGTGTTTGCTCCGGTGATGCATGCTGTTCAGGCGGAAGTTTCCGAACATCTGCTGATTATGCTCAATAGCGGAGTGATAGCGGAGGTGAAAAAAGCGGTGATTGCCAACGCGCAGTCGAAAGTGCTGATCGTTGAGTTTCATCGGCCGATTGCCTCAAGAGTATTGATAGAGGCACAAAAACGAGGTGCGCTGCCGTATCCGGTCGGGGCAGAGTCGAAGTATGAGATCCCTCCGCTTTTTTATCGCCTCTCCGGAACGTTCCGTGAAGCGAATCCATTACTGGGCGATTATGCGATTCGTATTAATCCCAATCGTAGCGGAGAGGACACTGTGCTACGTATTTTACGTGAGAGCGTCAGTGCGGTTACGTGCGAGTCAGTGTAATTTATTAAATGTGATAAAACCGGGAAATTCCCGGTTTTTTTGTATCTGCGCAATCGCTTTTATTACTGATCTGCAGCAGGGCCACAGCCACCAATAATTTTAGAAATTGAAATCGCCGGATGGAGGAGATAATCGTAGCTGCAGTTATTTTTTTTGTTCTCGATATGACCAGTACATGCGGTCAGTGTAGCCAGAACCCCAGCAACAATGGTGATTTTTGCGAATTTAAACATGTTAAAATCCTTGTTAGATATCTACTTTTAAATGGATGAAATCCATTTCTCGGCGATTAAGATATCAACTAAAATAAACTTTAAGTAGTCCGAATAAAGACATAACAATGTTTATATGAATTATATATTTAATGAATTAAATATCTGTAAACTTGGCTTTATTATAATAATTAACAGGCGGATTATTGAAAGAGATATATTGAACGCATCAATTTTTTATTTTTTACATTATAAATAAATGCCCTGAATCTCAGGGCATTATCGGAGCTCTGTTAATGATTCGAGAACCAGTTCAGCTTATCGCGCAGCCCAACCACGCGACCCACAATGATCAATGCCGGGCTTTCAACCTGTTGCGCCAGTTCACCGAGCTGCGGCAGGATGCCGTTGACGACGCGCTGTTTCACGGAGGTTCCGTTTTCGACCAACGCAACCGGCATATCAGCGGGCATCCCAAACTCGATCAATTTTTCCTGGATAGTTGCCGCCTGATTCAGGCCCATATAGAACACCAGCGTTTGTTTTTCTGCTGCCAGGTTTTCCCAGTCCAGCTCGCCACCGGTTTTCAGGTGTCCGGTGACCAGACGTACGCTCTGGGCGTAATCGCGATGCGTGAGTGGAATACCGGAATAGGCGGAACAACCGGAAGCAGCGGTAATACCTGGAACCACTGAGAACGGGATCCCAGCATGGCACAGGGTTTCCAGCTCTTCACCACCGCGACCAAAGATGAACGGATCGCCGCCTTTCAGGCGCACCACGCGCTTGCCCTGTTGCGCTTCGTTCAGCAGGATCTGGTTGATTTCTTCCTGCGGAACGCAGTGATAACCCGCGCGTTTGCCTACAAAGATACGATCAGCATCGCGACGTACAAGATTCATAATTTCGTCAGAAACCAGGCGGTCATACACCACGACATCGGCCTGTTGGATCTGTTGTAGCCCTTTCAGCGTCAGCAGTCCGGCATCGCCTGGCCCGGCACCAACCAGCACTACTTCGCCACGATGGTCCAGCGGTTCGCTGAGCATCTGCTCGGTGGTTTCTTCTACTGCTTGCCGATCGTTGTTCGCCAGAGATTGCGCCAGCCTGTCGTTAACAAACAGCTTTTCCCAGAAGCGGCGACGTTCACCCATACTGGCGAACTGCTTTTTCACCCGGGAACGTAGCTGGCCTGCATATTGCGCGACCTGGCCCAGATGCTGTGGCAACACGGATTCGAGTCGTTCACGCAGCAGACGCGCCAGAACAGGCGAGGTACCGCCAGAGGAGACCGCCACCATCAGCGGCGAACGGTCAATAATCGAGGGCATGATGAAACTGGCCGCTTTTGGTGCGTCGACCACGTTACAGAAGATGCGGCGTGATTCAGCGGCGTTGCTGACGCGAAGGTTGACGGCATCGTCATCGGTGGCGGCGATCGCCAGCCAGCAGGAGTCGAGCAGGGCTTCGTCAAACGGCCCCTCAACCAGCGTCAGCATGCCTTCATTTGCCCATACGGTGAACTGTGGAATAAACGCCAGCGCATTAACCGTTAAACGGGCGCCTGCTTCCAGCAGTAACCGCGCTTTGCGTTCTGCGACATCACCACCGCCGACGATCAAGCAGTCGCGGTCACGTAGTTGACAAAATATAGGCAAATGATCCACGACATTACCCCTTAATTATTGGCAGCAGCCTCAGTTTGGTTGATTTTTGCCGGAACGGGACGCTCCGATTTTGGCGTAGCATACCAATAACCCAACCCCATGAATACGACACCGGACAAAGTATTACCGAGTGTCACCCACAGCAGGTTATGGCCAATTCCGGACAAGGTATAGGCATCGCTGTGATGACCGAACCAGGAGAGCGCAAATAGCGTCATGTTGGCAACGGAGTGTTCATAGCCGGAAGCGATAAACGCCAGCAGGCACCACCAGATGGCGAGGAACTTCGCCGCACCTTCTGTACGGATTTCCATCCAGATTGCCAGACAAACCAACCAGTTACACAACGCACCTTTAAAAAATAGTACGCTGGCAGGGGCTGTAGTTTTCGCCAGGGCAACGCTATGTACGATGCTGGTATCGACAGGCAGCAGACTACCGCCGCCCCAGCTGTACAGCAGGGCGACAAATACGGAGCCGACCAGGTTACCCAGCCAGGTTTGCGGCAGAATGGCCCACATCTGACCGTGGCTGATGGTGCCGGCCTTCACGCCAAGAGTCAGGAACATAGTGTGTCCGGTGAACAGTTCTGAACCGGCAATAATCACTAACGTCAATGCAATACCAAAGGTTGCACCCATCACCAGCGGACGCACGGATGGGTCAAGCAGATTGCCAAGCGTGAAAATAAGAATGATGCCGAGACCGACATAAGCACCCGCCATGGCGGAGCTGACCCAGAATCCGAGCGGATTGTTGGCCGACAGGCGTGCAATGCGCGCAGCGTTAGCCGCACACTTATTGATAGTGTCTGTAAACATGTGTTTGATTATCCTTGAAGAACAAAAAGTAAAATAAAATCGTAACCGTAGGCCGGATAAGGCAGTTATGCCGCCATCCGGCAATGTGCCTGATGGCGCTACGCTTATCAGGCCTACCAAAAAGGCCTACCAATACGTCTAAAAAGGGAGGCATTGCGCCTCCCAATAATTTACTAACCGCGCAACTGCACCATGCCGTCTTTCACCCGGGCTTCGTAGTGCGCCACGGAATGACTTTCGTCTTCCATGCACAGACCGTCGCTGAGGCGGAAACGCTGTTTTTTCAGCGGGCTGGCAACCCATAGCTCGCCCTGGTGCTCAGCAATAATTCCGCGTGAAAGTACGCTGGACTGGAAGAACGGGTCGATGTTGCTGATCGCAAACACCTGGTCGCTGTGATAAGGACGGAAAATCGCTACTTGCTCTTTACCTAACAGGGCGCAGACGCCTGTTGCAGGCAGAATGTCATCGATTTTGCAGATGTTTTTCCACTGGCTCATGCGTTTTCCTCCACCAGAGTGACCGGGATACGCTCATACGGCGTGGCCGGGCGATGTTGTTCACGTTCAGGTACAACCTGGACATTCGGATCGCGTTTATCGCTGTTGATAAAGTGCTTGAAGCGAACCTGTGCGGACGGCGTGTTGACGGTTTCCGTCCACTCACATACGACGGCTTCACGCAGACGCGCCATCTCTTCTTCCAGATGTTCGTTCAGGCCAAGCTTGTCGTCGATGATGACCGATTTCAGGTACTCGATGCCGCCTTCCAGGTTATCTAACCATGGTGCGGTACGGGTCAGTTTGTCCGCAGTACGGATGTAGAACATCATGAAGCGGTCAAGGTATTTCATCAGCGTTTCACGGTCGAGATCCGCTGCCAGCAGGTCCGCATGGCGTGGTTTCATCCCGCCGTTACCACAGACGTACAGGTTCCAGCCTTTTTCAGTGGCGATGATACCCACGTCTTTACCCTGGGCTTCTGCGCACTCACGGGTACAGCCAGAGACGCCGAACTTCATTTTGTGCGGTGTACGAATGCCCTTGTAGCGGTTTTCCAGCTCAACGCCGAAGCCTACGCTATCGCCGACACCATAACGGCACCAGGTGCTACCCACGCAGGTTTTCGCCATACGCAGCGCTTTGGCATACGCATGACCGGTTTCGAAGCCCGCTTCAATCAGCTGGCGCCAGATTTCCGGCAGGTCATCTTTCTGAGCGCCGAACAGACCAATACGCTGAGAACCGGTGATCTTGGTGTACAGATTGAATTCACGGGCGATACGGCCTACGGCTACCAGACCTTCCGGGGTAATTTCGCCACCGGCAGAGCGTGGGATAATGGAGTAAGTACCGTCTTTCTGGATGTTGGCCAGGAAGTTGTCGTTGGTATCCTGCAGCGGCGTGTGCTGCGGCTTGAGGATGTACTCATTCCAGCAGGAGGCCAGCAGGGAACCGACGGTCGGTTTACACACTTCACAGCCGTAACCTTTACCGTGTTTCGCCAGCAGCTCTTCGAAGGTTTTAATACCTTCCACGCGGATGAGATGGAACAGTTCCTGACGCGAGTACGGGAAGTGATCGCACAGGTTGTTGTTGACTTCGATGCCCTGTTTCGCCAGCTCGGCGTTCAGCACCTGGGTTACCAGCGGAATACAACCGCCGCAGCCGGTACCGGCTTTGGTTTCGGCTTTCAGCGCCGCAACGGTGTGGCAGCCTTTGTTAATGGCGGCAACCAGCATGCCTTTGGTGACGTCGAAGCAGGAACAAATCTGCGCGCTGTCCGGCAGTTTATCCACGCCGATGGACGGCTTACCGCTGCCTGAGTGTGCTGGCAGGATCAGTGAATCCGGGTTTTCCGGCAGTTCGATGGCGTTCAGCACCAGCTGCAGCAGGTTGCCGTAATCGCTGGTGTCACCCACCAGAACCGCACCCAGCAGCGTTTTGTTATCTTCGCTGACGATCAGGCGTTTGTAGACTTCTTTGCTTTCGTCGAGGTAAACGTAGCTACGGGCACCCGGTGTACGCGCATGTGCGTCGCCGATACCGCCGACATCTACGCCCAGCAGCTTCAGCTTGGCGCTCAGGTCTGCGCCTTCGAAAGCATTTTTGCTACCGAGAATATGGTCAACGGCGACCTGCGCCATTTTGTACCCCGGCGCGACCAGGCCATAAACGCGGTCATTCCAGCTGGCGCATTCGCCGATGGCGTAGATATCCGGATCAGAAGTCTGGCAGGCGTCGTTAATCACGATACCGCCGCGCTGAGCCACATCAAGGCCGCACTGGGTTGCCAGTTTGTCACGTGGGCGAATACCGGTGGAGAAGACGATGAAGTCGACTTCCAGTTCGCTGCCGTCGGCAAAGCGCATAGTTTTACGCGCTTCAGTGCCTTGCTGGACGATCTCTTTGGTATTTTTGCTGGTGTGCACACGCACGCCCATGCTTTCAATTTTGCGACGTAACTGCTCGCCACCCATCTGATCCAGCTGTTCAGCCATCAGCATCGGGGCGAATTCAATCACGTGGGTTTCAACGCCTAAGCTTTTCAGGGCACCTGCGGCTTCCAGACCCAACAGGCCACCACCGACAACGGCGCCGCGTTTACTGCGACGAGCGCAAGACTCAATGGCGTTGAGGTCTTCAATGGTACGGTAAACGAAACAATCCTGCGTTTCCGAACCTTTAATCGGCGGGATCCACGGGTAGGAACCGGTTGCCATGATCAGCTTATCGTAATAGACCGTACGGCCTGCGCTGGAGTGGATCACCTTCTCCTGACGGTTGATGGTAATCGCGCGTTCGCCGACTAATACTTTAACGCCATGCTTCTCGTAGAAGCCTTCACGCACCAGAGACAGCTCTTCAGCGGTGTGATGAGAGAAGTAAGAAGACAGGTGTACGCGGTCGTATGCTTTGCGGGGTTCTTCACAGAAGACGGTAATATCAAACTTGTCCGCATCGGATTTATCAAGAAGATCCTCAATAAAGCGATGGCCGACCATACCATTACCGATAATAGCGAGTCTGACTTTGCTCATTTTTGCCTCGATTTCTTTTCTATTACTGCCTACCTTAACGATTCAGCAACCCCGCTTATTGATACAAATCAATTTCGCCCTTATATACTCCTTAAGAGGTATATAACTGATTTGTCAGCGTTTTTATAAGTCACGGAATTGACAGGCTTTTCATGTTTGTATGATTAGCGTACAAATTAAGGGGTTTTAGCGTGTGTTGGCCGGGATCCTAAGGGTAAGAAAAGGGAGTGATAAAATGCCGGATAAGGCGACGTCGCCATCCGGCATTTAGGTTTACTGTGCAGCCGGTGCGTTATGCTGGCGATGACGCGTGACAAACCCAAGGATAAAGCACATCACGAATACCACGGCATACAGACCATTCGCGGTTTGTAATGCGGCCAGAGGACCGCTGTGGGCAACGATCGGACCGGTCACCACGAAGGTTAACATGGTCCCAATGGTGCCGCAGGTCAGGACGAAGTTAACCAGCTTCGGTGAAGCTACTTTGGTCTGCTGGGAGCCGAGGGTGATAATGGTGGTATAAATTGCACTGGAGAAGAAGCCCAGCGTCAGAATGAACCACGGCATGTGTTCTGGCGTGCCGGTGATGAACAGATACATCAACACGGTTGCCAGGCCTGCCAGCACGGTCAGGATGCGCTGCAAATCAAAGAAGCGCAGGATAAAGCTAAACGCCCACATGCCCACCATATAAGACATCCAGAAATCGCTGACCAGCTTACCGGCATCGTTCAGGCTCATGCCGAGGCTTTTAGCGTATTCCGGCACCCAGGAGATAAAACCTAGCTGACCGAGGATGTAGCACAGTGCGGCGATGGACAAAAACAGTACGCCAATACCCCACTTCTCTTTTGCTACTGGCGTTTCCGGCTGCTGCGCATGTTTACCCAACGCCGGGAACTCGCAGCCAAAGGTCAGCAGGAAAATGGCGACGTACACCAGGCCGATACAGGCGTAGACCCAATACCATTCAATGCTGCGAGCCAGCAGATACGCTGCAACCATTGGGAAAATCATGCCTGCCATGCTGAAGAAGGAGTCGGTAAACAGCAAGCGAGACCCACGCTGGCGGCCTTCATACATCTGGGTGACAAGGAAAGTACCAATTGACATGGTGATCCCGCTGACGACCCCCAGCACAAACATGGCGGCAGAGAACAGCGCCAGGCTATGAGTGAGCATCAGTCCGGCGACGGCCAGCAGCATCAGGATAAAGCCAAAGCGCAACTGCGTTTTCAACGGGACAATTTCCATCAGCCAGGCATTCAGAAAAATAGAGATCAGAATACCGGCATTCAGGAAGGTGAAGGTGTTACTCATACTGGAAACGGGCAAATGGAAATAGTCTGCGATGTTTCCCATCACCATCCCGGTGACAATTACCAACGCGCCTGTCAGGGCGTAGGAGAGAAAGCTAATCCATGTGAGCTTGATACGATTGCTGTTAGTCATGACTGGCCTGTATAAGATACACATTACTCTCCACGCTGCCTTCCGGCTTTTGCTGTGAGACATCATGGAGACTTTTGTGTATATGGAAGTAAAGCGCATTGACAGCGCGATGAACGGGCGGATTCTAGGCGCTTTAGTGATGCATTTAAATGTTTATTGATGCACGCCGTGAATGTTACATTTTTTAATGTGATCTTCATCACTAAGATGCATAATGCAGTCGTATAGTTCGTTGAGTTACATTTGTTTCAAGTTCGTAAAATTAAGTAAAGGGATGGCCTTGTCATGGAAGGCTCTTTAGAATCAATTCACTTGCTTCATTTCTGCTCTTGTAAAGGAATTCTCATGCTCAAATCGACTCTGGCGGCTGTTGCAGCTGTTCTCGCTCTTTCTGCCCTCTCTCCCGCAGCACTGGCAGCGAAAGGTGACCCTCGTGTTCTGCTGACAACCTCTGCCGGTAACATTGAGCTGGAACTGAACAGCCAAAAGGCCCCGGTTTCAGTGCAAAACTTTGTCGATTATGTAAACAGTGGTTTCTATAACAACACCACGTTTCACCGTGTGATCCCTGGGTTTATGGTGCAGGGGGGCGGTTTTACCGAGCAGATGCAGCAGAAGAAACCTAACCCGCCTATCAAAAATGAAGCCGATAACGGGCTGCGCAATACCCGTGGCACCATTGCCATGGCGCGGACCGCAGACAAAGACAGCGCAACCAGCCAGTTCTTTATCAACATTGCGGACAACGCTTTCCTCGATCACGGCCAGCGTGACTTCGGATATGCCGTCTTTGGTAAAGTGGTGAAGGGGATGGATGTCGCGGATAAGATAGCCCAGGTGCCGACTCACGACGTCGGCCCTTACCAGAACGTTCCGTCCAAACCGATTGTTATCCTGTCTGCGAAAGTCCTGCCGTAATCGTATTTTTGCGCGGGCGGTTCCTGCCCGCGTTCTCTCCCTTCTCTGCGTAACCCGAAATTGCTGCTTATACTTGTGGCAAGTGCCGGCACATTCAGGGAGGTCACGTGAAAAAACTCACCGATAAACAAAAGTCCAGTCTCTGGGAGCAACTGCGAAACGGCAATTTCCAGGCTAGCAGACGACTGGAAGGCGTGGATATTCCACGGGTTACGCTGAGTGCTGAAGATGCCCTCGCGCGCCTTGAAGAATTGAGGAGGCACTATGAGCGATAAATTCGGTGATGGGCGCGATCCCTATTTGTATCCTGGCCTGAATGTGATGCGTAATCGTCTGGGGGTTCATCAGGCCCAACGTCTGGCGCAGGCGGCCTATGAATTGACGGCGCTCCGGGCGGCGACGATTGGGCTGGGCCCGCTAAAACGCGGCTTGCCGCATCTGTGTGCTATTCATCGTGAACTCTATCAGGATATTTTTGACTGGGCGGGCCATCTGCGCGAGGTCGATATTTACCAGGGCGATACCCGCTTTTGCCACTTTGCCTACATCGAGAAAGAGGGCAACGCGCTGATGCAGGACCTGGAAGACGAGTCCTGGCTGGTGGGGCTGTCAGCGGATAAGTTCATCGATCGACTGGCGCATTATTATTGCGAAATTAATGTGCTGCACCCATTTCGTATTGGCAGCGGTCTGGCCCAGCGTATTTTCTTCGAACAGTTAGCGGTCCATGCCGGGTATATGCTCAGTTGGGATGGTATCCCGGTCGAAGAGTGGAATCAGGCCAACCAGAGTGGTGCGATGGGCGACCTGTCGGCGCTACGGGTGATATTTCGTAAAGTGGTAAGCGAAGCCCGAGAAACTGGGTAGAATAACGCGGTTTTCTGTACCGGAGCCGCCATGATCCTGCTTATCGATAACTACGATTCTTTTACCTGGAACCTGTATCAATATTTTTGCGAACTGGGCGCTGAGGTCCTTGTCAGGCGCAACGACGAGCTGACGCTGGCGCAGATTGACGCGCTGAGCCCGCAAAAAATCGTTATTTCCCCCGGTCCCTGCACGCCGGATGATGCCGGGATTTCGCTGGATGTCATCCGTCACTATGCGGGAAAAATATCGATGCTGGGCGTCTGTCTGGGTCACCAGGCGATGGCGCAGGCATTTGGTGCCAGCGTGGTGCGGGCGGCCAAAGTGATGCACGGTAAGACCTCCCCGATTACGCATACCGGACAGGGCGTTTTTCAGGGGCTGGCGAACCCACTAACGGTGACGCGCTACCACTCTTTGGTGGTTGCCCCTGAGACGCTGCCGGCGTGCTTTGAGGTAACGGCCTGGAGTGAGACGCAGGAAATCATGGGCATTCGCCACCGCGAGTGGGATCTGGAAGGCGTGCAATTCCATCCGGAGAGTATCCTCAGTGAGCAGGGGCATCAACTGCTGGCTAATTTCCTCAATCGGTGATTTGTAGTTGCTATTAAGTGATTTTTTATTCATATTTTATGATTATAATTTCACTAACATTTCTGCTTAACTGGGTGGTAATGACATGGCAACTGAACAAACTGCAATTACGCGCGCGACCTTCGATGAAGTGATTCTGCCGATTTATGCACCGGCAGAGTTTATTCCGGTCAAAGGGAAAGGAAGTCGAGTCTGGGATCAACAGGGGAAAGAGTATGTTGATTTCGCGGGCGGCATTGCGGTTACCGCGTTAGGGCATTGCCATCCGGCCCTGGTCGAGGCATTGAAAACCCAGGGCGAAACTCTGTGGCACACCAGTAATGTTTTCACCAATGAACCCGCTTTGCGCTTAGGCCGCAAAATCATTGATGCGACCTTTGCCGAACGCGTGCTGTTCATGAACTCCGGCACCGAAGCCAACGAAACCGCCTTTAAGCTGGCGCGCCACTATGCCTGCGTCCGCCATAGCCCGTTCAAAACCAAAATTATCGCCTTCCATAATGCGTTTCATGGCCGCTCGCTGTTTACCGTTTCCGTCGGTGGGCAGCCAAAATATTCTGACGGCTTTGGCCCAAAACCGGCGGACATTATTCATGTACCGTTTAACGACCTGCATGCGGTAAAAGCGGTGATGGACGATCACACCTGCGCGGTGGTGGTCGAGCCGATTCAGGGCGAAGGTGGTGTTATGGCCGCCACGCCGGAATTCCTGCAGGGCCTGCGCGAACTGTGCGATCAGCATCAGGCATTGCTGGTATTTGATGAAGTGCAATGTGGTATGGGGCGTACCGGCGACCTGTTTGCCTATATGCATTATGGCGTGACGCCAGACATCCTGACCAGCGCCAAAGCCCTCGGCGGCGGTTTCCCGGTGAGCGCGGTGTTGACCACTCAGGAAATCGCTTCTGCTTTCCATGTCGGTTCACACGGCTCGACCTACGGCGGTAACCCGCTGGCCTGTGCGGTGGCGGAGGCGGCGTTCGACATCATCAACACGCCGGACGTGCTGGACGGTATTCAGTCCAAACGCCAGGCGTTTGTTGCGCATTTACAGAAAATCGATGCTCAGTATGACATTTTTAGCGATATTCGCGGTATGGGGCTGCTGATTGGCGCGGAGCTGAAGCCACAGTTCAAAGGTCGGGCGCGTGATTTCCTCTACGCCGCCGCCCATGAAGGAGTCATGGTGCTGAACGCGGGGCCGGATGTGATGCGTTTTGCGCCATCGTTAGTGGTGGAACAGGCGGATATTGATCAAGGGATGCAGCGTTTCGCCCAAGCGGTGGCGAAGGTGGTGGGCTGATTGGTTGATTGCCGGATGGCGGCGTAAACGCCTTATCCGGCCTACAGGGTAAGGTGTGATTCGTAGGCCGGATAAGCGTAGCGCATCCGGCAGTCGATCTTAACCTTTCATATCCCGCAACCGGCGGCTCAGCCAGATACCGTGGTGCGGGCGCTGACGCCATGCCACTGACGAAATGGTGTGCATGGTATTCAGATGCCCCAGTATACGTTGCAGGTGCTGCTCCAGGGTACTTAACGGACCGTGGGACAGCATCTCCGACGACTCAAGAATGTTCACATCGCCGGAACTTCCCGGCCCGTCATATTCCAGCCGCTGCTGACAGCGCTGAATCGCAATCTCGCAGGACTCCAGATACCGCTGCGCCAAATCCGGCGTCAACATAGTGTGTTCTCTGGCCAGCGTGGTCATCGCGTTAATGTGTTCGACGATGAACTGGCTGTGTGTGACCCACAGTTTCATATCGGCCAGATAGTGCGAGTTGAATCCCGGCTCCTGCATTGCCTGGTTCAGTGAGTTAAACAGCGTGTTATGCGCCTGATTGACCCGCATACGTTGATACGCCAGCGGTGTGGCCTGCGGATCGTTGCTGAGGATCAGGCGAATGGCTTCCTGGTCGGCTTCCAGCGCATCGTGGGCGTTTTTGCGCAGCAGGCCGCTCTGCCACTGTGGCCACAGCCAGAGCGTGCCACCAAAGGCAATCAAACAGCCCAGCACCGTATCGACAAAACGCGGCACAATAAACTGTTCCCCGTTCAGCGTCAGCAACTGCAGAGTGTACACCGCCGTGACTGTAAAGCCGACGGTGGCCCAGCCGTAGTTTTTGCGCATGATCAGATAGCTGACGAGGGTGATGACCAGCATGGCCGCCAGCGTAAACCCTTCCGGAATATGAAAGTGCAACGTGACGCCAGCAATCACCAGCCCAACAAGCGTGCCCAGCGAACGATGCAGAATGCGTACCCGCGTGGCACCGTAGCCATTTTGCGTGACGAACAGGACCGTCATCAGGATCCAATAAGGTTTGGGCAGGTGTAAGGCGCTGCCCATCAGGCTGGCGATGCTCAGCATGACGCTGATACGCCCGGCATTACGTAGCGCGGGAGATTTCAGCGAAAGATAGTTTTTCAGGGCTGGGAGTAACGGCAGGCGGCGCTGTTTGTCGGCCATTAAATCCCGAGCATACAGCGGTCGCTGGGTACGCAGCACGCGGGCAATGCGGCTAAAGTGCCAGTAACAAAACTGCCCGACCGGGTTTTCCGGGTGCTGGTTGGCAATTTTCTCCAGCGTGCCAATCTGTTTTTCCATCGAAAAGCGTGTCGGCAAGCGGTGATACAGAATGTCATCTGCCAGAACACGTAACCGGTCGGCGACGGTGCGCGCATTCCAGCGAATCACCTGCTCCGCATGGCTGCGTTCGACCAGCTTCTGCACCTCTTCCGGCTGATGCAGGCTGACGGAAATATGCTCCTGTAAATCCAGCGCCTCCTGAAAGGCCCGCAACAGGCGTTTGTACTCGTTGTTGTGATGTGCCGACAGCATATGCATTTGCTGATAGCACTGGGTGATCAGATCCACCGCTTTTTGCTGGCGAACCAGCAGCGGGGGCAGCGCTTTTTCAGGATCGACGTGCTGGGTTAGCAGGCTGTATTTTGCTTCACAGTAATCGGCCAGTTCGCGGTATAACAAGCTGAGCGATTCGCGCAGTGGCTGCTCACGCCACAGCCAGAACCAGAACCAGTTGAACGCGCCGTACCACAATGTTCCCAGCGCATAGATCAGCAGCGGTTCCCAGACCGGCATGTTTCCGGCCAGGCTTAGCGTGAAAATAGCGGCAATCAGCGAGGCGGGCAGCAGTCGTGCATGCAGTGGGCTTAACTCGGCGGTCACACCGAGAATGAGCGTCAGGCCGGTGAGGATCAACGGTAGTGCAATGTTTTCTGCCAGCAATAGCTGCATGATCAGGCTGCATCCGGCAAACAGTGACGCGCCAATAACTAAGCGTTTAAAAAATCGCTTATGCGGGGTATCAAGACCGGCAATGTTGCAGCAGGCGGGGACGAGGGAGAAGAGCAGTCCCAGATGAAGCTGGCCGATGATAAGACCGACAGCCACGGGTAAACATAGCACCAGCGTTTGTCGTAGTGCGTAGTTGATCTCTGGGTGATAAATCAGTCTTCGCCACATCGGTGCAAACAAAAATGGCGCATTACCAGGTAACGCGCCATTTCGATGAGGTTAACGCGTGCCGTAGACGACGATGGTCTTACCGTGTGCGGAGATCAGGTTCTGATCTTCCAGCATCTTCAAGATACGACCAACGGTTTCACGGGAGCAGCCAACGATCTGGCCAATTTCCTGACGGGTGATTTTGATCTGCATGCCGTCCGGGTGGGTCATCGCGTCAGGTTGTTTCGCCAGGTTCAACAGGGTCTGGGCGATACGACCGGTGACATCCAGGAAGGCAAGGTTGCCCACTTTTTCGGACGTTACCTGCAGGCGACGGGCCATCTGAGAAGACAGGCGCATCAGAATATCCGGGTTAACCTGGATTAATTGACGAAATTTTTTGTATGAAATTTCAGCGACTTCACATGCGGTTTTAGCACGTACCCAGGCGCTACGTTCCTGGCCTTCTTCAAACAGGCCTAATTCACCAATGAAGTCGCCCTGATTCAGATAAGAGAGGATCATTTCTTTCCCTTCTTCATCTTTGATCAGCACTGCCACTGAGCCTTTAACGATGTAATACAACGTTTCCGCTTTTTCACCCTGGTGAATCAGCGTGCTCTTCGATGGGTACTTATGAATATGGCAATGAGACAAGAACCATTCGAGAGTCGGGTCTGTTTGCGGTTTGCCAAGCACCATGCGCGGTTATCCTCTGTTATAAGCTGTCTCCAGAGCCAGAAAACGACGCTGCCTCTGGGGTTGCAAAAATATGCTTCCCGCTACCTGGGAAAGGGGCTGCTAAAAAGTGAACTGCAGCCTGTAATGTGATGTCCTCTGCATACATGCAGTACGTCAATGTATTACTGTAGCATCCTGACTGTTTTAGCATAGCTTTCGCCGTGTGTCTCCTGGTGTCTCGCTTCAGCATGACTCAGGTCGCCTTCCGTTGCGAGAATTGTTATGTACGCGTAATCTGTCAGGAAAATTGAAACATTGGAGTTACGAAATATGCAAGCGCGTGTAAAGTGGGTTGAGGGGTTAACCTTCCTCGGTGAGTCCGCCTCTGGCCACCAAATCTTGATGGACGGTAACTCCGGTGATAAAGCGCCGAGCCCGATGGAAATGGTACTAATGGCTGCGGGTGGCTGTAGTGCGATTGATGTGGTGTCGATCCTGCAAAAGGGTCGTCAGGATGTGACCAACTGCGAAGTGAAGCTCACGTCCGAACGCCGTGAAGAAGCACCGCGTCTGTTTACCCATATTAATCTGCATTTCATCGTCACCGGTAACGATCTGAAAGACGCTTCCGTGTCTCGTGCCGTCGATCTCTCTGCGGAAAAATACTGCTCCGTGGCGTTGATGCTGGAAAAAGCGGTGAATATTACCCATTCCTATGAAGTGATCGCCGCGTAATACATGATGCCGGATGGCTGCGTAGCCTTATCCGGCCTACAGGACTCTATCGACTCGTAGGCCCGATAAGCGTAACGCCATCGGGCACTTCCCACGCTTCACCCGATTTTTTTGCCTTCCATCAGTCGCTGGACCAGCGGCAGCATAATCAATTCCATCGCCAGACCCATCTTGCCGCCCGGCACCACTAATGTATTGATATGGGAAATGAATGAGCCCTGCAGCATTGCCAGCAGCCACGGGAAGTCGATGCCTTCCAGATTACGAAAATGAATCACCACAAAGCTTTCATCCAGTGATGGAATGCTCTTTGCTGCAAAAGGGTTGGAGGTGTCGACGGTCGGTACGCGCTGGAAGTTAATATGCGTACGGGAAAACTGTGGCGTGATGTAATTGATGTAATCGTCCATTGAACGCACGACTGAGTCCATTACCGCCTCGCGGGAGTGACCGCGCTCGCTGGTGTCGCGGGTCAGCTTCTGGATCCACTCCAGATTGACGATCGGTACCACGCCGACCAGCAGATCAACGTGCCGCGCCACGTTTTGCTGCGGCGTCACCACGCCACCGTGCAGGCCTTCATAGAATAAGACGTCCGTCGGTTCAGGCAGTGGCTGCCACGGGGTAAACGTCCCCGGCACCTGATTCCACGGTACGGCCTCATCGTAAGTGTGCAGATATTTTCGTGACTGGCCTTTGCCGGTCTGGCCGTATTCACTGAAGGTTTGTTCCAGCAGGCCGAAGTCGTTAGCTTCGGGGCCAAAGTAACTGATGTGTCGCCCGGCATCGCGCGCTTTGCGGATCGCCATGTCCATCTCAGGACGGGTATAACGGTGAAAACTGTCGCCTTCCACCTCGGCGGCGCACAGATTTAACTGCGCGAAAATTTTACGAAACGCGAGGCTGGTGGTGGTGGTCCCCGCGCCGCTGGATCCTGTTACCGCAATCACCGGATGTTTGGCAGACATAATAACTCCATGGATAGGTTAGTTTTTATTATAGTCAGCCGCCGGCTGCGGGTTACTCGCGAAACTGTTTTCGCGGCATAATGTTGACCGTTTCATGCAGTTCTGACCATACCAGTACAGCTTCGCCAGATTGTAACTGGCGTCGGACGTCGGCGACTTTTTGTTCGAGCGAACGTTCATGTTCACCATAATCGGTGCCTTCGCGCAAGACAAAGCTTTCAATCAGATTGTCCAGCGCTTCAGGGGATAAGTCCTGCCAGGGGATCTGCATGGTTATGCCTCCAGATACGTTGTCAGCCAGTCGGGAATACGGGATTCCAGCCACATCTCAGGATGACGCAGCGTGCCGCCAATAAACCCAACGTGTCCACCGTGCTCGGTTAACTGATATTCCACCTGCGAGGGCAGATTTTCCGGTTTGGGGATCACGTGGTGATCCATAAAAGGATCGTCCTTGGCGTGAATAATCAGCGTCGGTTTTGCGATCTGGTTGAGCAGTGGCATGGCACTACACTGACGATAATAGTCTATCGCATCGGCAAAACCGTGGATTTTGGCGGTGATCAGATCGTCAAAGTCACGAATGCGGCGCAGTGATTTCAGCTGCGCCAGACTCACTGGCAGCGAACCAGGATAAGCCTCAAGTTTGCGTGAGGCATTGGCTTTTAACAGATTAAGCAGGTAGCGCTGGTAGACGCGGGAGAACCCTTTTTCCATGTGATAGCTACAGGCTTCCAGCACGAACGGCGCGGAGACAATAACCGCGGCATCAATCGGGATAGCGTTCCCTTCTTTGGCCAACAGGCAGGCCAGCATGTTGCCACCGAGCGAGTAGCCGACCGCTGCGGTTGGCACGCGGCCGAACTCGCGCTCCAGCCAGCGTAAAAACCAGGTACCGTCCTCGGTCTCGCCGGAGTGATAAATGCGGTTCAGGCGATTCGGCTCGCCGCTGCAGCCGCGAAAATGCATCACCACGCCTAACCAGCCGCGCTTTTGCGCCGCCTCAATCAGACCGTGGGCGTACGGGCTGTTCAGGCTACCTTCCAGACCGTGAAAAACCACCAGACGCGGTTTGTGTTTCGCCTGATGTGGATCTTCACTCCATGCCAGATCGACAAAGTCGCCGTCGGGTAATTCCAGACGCTGCCAGTGGGCATCGAACTTCACCTTACGGCGAATTAAACGCGGCAGCATGGTTTGCAGATGGCGATTACTGATCCCGCGCATCGGGCGGAATTCTCGCGAATCATCGGCAGGGAGATTCATTTCTGTTGGAGTGATTTCAACCATAACACCAGAGCAATTAATCATCGAAAAGAGCGACTATACCGCGCGCAGGGCCTGCGGGTTAGCCAATATGTGATTTTGTACTTATTCAGCCAGCAGGTTACGTGAGAAAAGATGAAAATCTACACCCGGTTTACGTCGCCACAGGCGGGCTTTCCGCGTGCCGGTGGCCATGCTTTCACCGGTATCTTCAAACATATCTGAGGCCTCAAAGCGGCGGATCAGGCTTTTGCGCTGAATCGGCTGGCCGAGGATAACTTCTGTGGCTTCCTGTAGCTGACCATGAGTAAAGGTATCCGGCAAACAATAAACGGGCAGTAAAGAATACTTCGTTTTTTGCCGCAGCCGGTTCAGGGCGGCATCAATGATCGCCTGGTGGTCGAAGGCCAACGGATAGTCGGCAAGCTTATCAACCGGGACCCAGCGGGCATCGCTGACGCTGGCAATATGCGGTTCGCAGTCCACCCACGCGATCAGCGCAAACCAGGTGACTGTCAGGCTCCAGCCACGCGGGTCACGATCTGGCCCGGAAAATGTGTCCAGCTGTTCCAGCCACGAAGGCGAAACGCCTGTTTTTTCAGTAAGTTTACGCAGCGCCGTGGCGCGAGTGGAATCATCGTGTGCCATATCAATAAAGCCGCCGGGTAATCCCCACCGTCCTTTCTGCGGCTGGTTTGCGCGTTCGACTAGCAGCACGCACAGCGCCTGTTGATGCACGGTAAACAACACGCTATCCACCGTTACCAGCGGGGAGGGAAAGCGGCGGGCGTCGTACTGATTCAGGTAGTCGGCTTCGGTGGTCATAAGGTACTCACGATGATGTGCAACGCTGCCAAGTGTACCAGCCCGGTATCGGTGGGCAAGGTGCGTTTTTTTTCCATTGATTATCAGTTGATTAGCGCACGTTGGAAAATACTGTATTTTTTGCTTGCTTAATTAATGTCTTAGAGACATTATTAATTATGTCGAAGGGACACAATTAAAAGGGGAAGCGAGATGAGCGTAAAATTAACCTTAACGCTGGATGACCAGGCTTACGCTATTGCCAGCGGCATTTTTCCTGATGGGGCCGTCTGGTTGAAAGTCACCGACGCGTTGCCATCCTTCGCTCACCAGATGCGCATTCGTGCCACGGCGATGCGCGATATGAACGACTTTATGCTATTGGCGCAGTTGGTCGACGCGGTGCGCCATCAGACCGATGTACGGGTCAGCCATCTTGAACTTCCCTGGCTACCGTGGGCGCGCCAGGACCGACATATGGTGGCGGGCGACAGCTTTGCGCTGAAGGTTTTTGCCCGTCAGCTCAATACGTTGCAGTTCGACAAGGTGAAGGTACTTGACCCACACAGCGACGCGGCGGCAGCAGCTATCGATAATTTCATCACTCTTCCCCAGGAAGCCTGTCTGCTGCAAAGCACGACCTTGCAGCGCCAGTTCCAGCAAAACGCGTTGATGCTGGTGGCTCCCGATGCCGGAGCATTAAAGAAAATTGATGCTGTTGCCAGAGCTGCGGGGGTTGCTGAATACGCCATTTTGAGTAAAAAACGCGATGTCGCCAGCGGTAACCTGACGGGTTTCACGTTGGTTGCCGGGGATGTTAAAGACCGGGATGTGCTGATTGTCGACGACCTGTGCGATGCTGGCGGCACCTTCATTGGTTCCGCCCAGGTTCTACGTGATGCCGGCGCGCGCAGCGTCAGCCTGTACGTCACCCACGGGATCTTTTCTAAAGGCGTTGAGCACCTGTTTGCCAACGGCATTGACGCCGTTTACACCACCACATCGTTAGCGGCCTCTACGCTGGCCCATCCGCAGCTTGAACTTATCGACATTGACGCGATTTACCGCGCCTGAGGGAGACACCTGTTATGAAAATGAATCCAATTTTGGCTATTGATGGCTACAAAGTGTCTCACCGCGTTCAGTATCCGCAGGGCACCAGCCGGGTCTATTCCAACTTTACCCCGCGCAGCGATCGCTTTTTCTCGTCGCCGCTGCCGGATGGCAAGCTGGTGTTCTTCGGTCTGCAGGGCTTTTTGCAGTGGTTTCTGGTTGATTTGTTTAACGAGGCGTTCTTTGCCCGACCGCAGGAAGAGGTGGTCAGCGAATACAAGCAGGTGATGGACGGGTATCTGGGAAAAGATGCCGTGGCGGTCGATCACATTCGTGCGCTGCACCAGTTGGGCTATCTGCCGTTGCACATTAAAGCACTCGATGAAGGCAGCAAAGTGCCGATGGCGGTGCCGGTATTAACCATCATCAATACTCAACCTGAGTTTTTCTGGCTGGTGAATTACCTCGAGACGGCGCTGTCGGCTGAGCTGTGGAAAGCGTCAACCAATGCCACCATCGCGCATCACTACCGCAAAATCTGCGCGCATTGGGCAGAAAAAACCTGTAGCGATATGACGCACCTCGATTTCCAGTGCCATGACTTTTCGTTTCGTGGTATGTCCGGATTGCAGGACACCATGCAGGCTGGGGGCGGGCATCTGCTGAGCTTTAAAGGCACCGACAGTATTCCGTCACTGCTGTATGCCCGTGATTACTACACTGACGGCGAGGCGTATTTCATCGGTGCCAGCATTCCAGCCACCGAGCACAGCGTGATGTGCATGGGCGAGCGTGAACACGAGATCGAAACCTTCCGTCGTCTGATTGCCGATCTGTACCCGCAGGGATTTGTGTCGATAGTCTCTGATACCTGGGATTACTGGCAGGTGCTGACGGAGTATACCCGGGAATTGAAGCACATCATTCTGGCGCGTGAGGGGCGGGTGGTATTCCGTCCGGACAGCGGCAACCCAGTAGATATTCTGTGTGGCACAGGGTTAGATGACGATGGCCGTGCCGAACGTACGCCAGAGGAAAAAGGCTCCGTGGAGGTGCTGTGGGAGATTTTTGGCGGCACGATTAATGCCAAAGGGTATAAGGTGCTCGACCCGCATGTAGGCCTGATTTATGGCGATTCCATTACGCTGGAACGAGCGAATGAAATTCTGCGTCGCCTGGAAGCAAAAGGTTTTGCCAGCTCAAACGTGGTGTTCGGGGTTGGATCGTTTACCTATCAGTACAACACGCGAGATACCTTTGGCTTTGCGATGAAAGCGACCTGGGGAGAAGTGAACGGTAAAGGCCGGACCCTCTTTAAAGAGCCGAAAACCGACAATGGTCTGAAACGCTCTGCCCGCGGGCTGCTGCGCGTTGCGCGTGATGAGCAGGGCGAGTTACGACTGCATGATGAACAAACCTGGCAACAGGAGCAGGAAGGCGAGCTGAAAACCCGCTTCCTCGACGGTAAGCTTTATCACCGTCAACATTTCGACGATATCCGCCAGCGCCTGGCGGCGCAAAAATAATTTCCTGCAAGCGGGTAGCGATACCCGTTTTACTTACCCCGTTTAAATTGATCCTCATCACAAATCGTTACTTCAATTATTACTCTCAAGCTAATGATTCACGCCTACGCTTAATTGATGGTTTTCTCACCAGGGCGCACACTCTTTCCAGTGTTAAGCAATCAAAATGATTCGCTGAATCAGGAGGTTAATAATGTTATCTGGGCAAATGCCAGCACGAGTCTGGAACACCCGCCGCACAGAAAAGCAGCGGCGTCTGGCTTCCGTTCCGGTGCAAGGTAAGGTTCTGCCGACCGCAGACCTGACCGCGATGCTGGAATTACTGATCGCGCCGGGTGACCGCGTGGTATTAGAAGGGAATAACCAAAAGCAGGCAGATTTCTTATCTCGTATGCTGGCTGAAGTTAATCCGCAAAAAGTGCATGACCTGCACATGATTATGCCCAGCGTCGGACGCAGCGAGCATCTGGATATTTTCGAAAAAGGTATCGCTCGCAAGCTGGACTTCTCCTTCTCCGGTACCCAAAGCCTGCGCATCTCGCAGCTACTGGAAGATGGCCTGCTGGAAATCGGCGCTATCCACACCTACATCGAACTTTACTCCCGTTTGTACGTTGACCTGTCGCCGAACGTGGCGCTGATTGCCGGTTTCAAAGCCGACCGCAAAGGTAACCTCTACACCGGGGCGAGCACCGAAGATACCCCGGCGCTAGTTGAAGCGGCTGCGTTCCATGACGGTATCGTCATCGCGCAGGTTAACGAACTGGTTGACGATGAATGCGACCTGCCGCGCGTTGATATTCCGGGTTCATGGATTGATTACGTGGTTGTCGCTGACAAGCCGTTCTTCATCGAACCGTTGTTCACCCGTGACCCGCGCCTGATCAAACAAGAACATATCCTGATGGCGATGATGGCCATTAAAGGTATCTACGCAGAACACCAGGTCCAGTCGCTGAACCACGGCATCGGCTTTAACACCGCGGCAATCGAACTGCTGTTGCCGACCTACGGCGAACAGCTGGGTCTGAAAGGCAAAATCTGTAAACACTGGACGCTGAACCCGCATCCAACGCTGATTCCTGCGATTGAAAGCGGCTGGGTTGAAAGCGTGCACTGCTTCGGCGGAGAGCTGGGGATGGAAGAGTACATCCGTGCCCGCCCAGACGTGTTCTTCACCGGTGCCGATGGTTCAATGCGTTCTAACCGTGCTTTCTGTCAGCTGGCGGGTCAGTACGCGGTCGATATGTTTATCGGTTCCACTTTGCAGGTTGATGGTTATGCTAACTCCTCAACGGTGACCCGTGGACGCCTGTCCGGTTTCGGTGGCGCGCCAAACATGGGCCATGACCCGCACGGTCGTCGTCATGCAACGGCTGCCTGGCTGAACATGATTACCGAACCTGACCCCATGCAGCGCGGTAAAAAACTCGTCGTACAGATGGTCGAAACCTTCCAGGCCGGCGTGAAGCCCACCTTCGTCGAAAAACTCGATGCAGTTGAAGTTGCCAAAACCTCCGGAATGCCGCTGGCGCCGGTCATGATTTACGGCGATGACGTCACTCACGTTCTGACCGAAGAGGGGATCGCTTACCTCTACCGTGCGAAAGATCTTGAAGAACGCCGGGCGATGGTGGCTGCTGTTGCTGGGATCACCGACATTGGTTTGGGCGTTGATGCGAAACGTGTCGCAGAACTGCGGGCTAGCGGCAAGGTTGTCTATCCAGAGGATATGGGCATTCGTCGTACCGATGCGACCCGTTCTCTGCTGGCTGCCGGTAGCGTGTCAGACCTCGTTGAATGGTCTGGCGGTCTTTACAACCCACCTGCGAAATTCCGGAGCTGGTAATGAAACTTCTGTCCCCGATTCAGGTTGAAGGTGGTGCCGAATGGCTGGCGCAAACTGCCACGCAGTGTCTGATTGACGAAGCGCGACTCAGCCCGAAACCCGGTCTGGTGGACAGTCGGGGGAATGGCGCGCATCACGATTTGTCACTCGCGTTGATGGAGCGCTCTGCGCACAGCCTGACCTCTACATTTCAGTCGTTGGCGCAACAAAGCTGGCAGCGTCCAGCGGATATTGCGCTCAGACAAACCATAGGGCGACTCGGTCGCGAAGGCGAGCAACAGATGATGGCGGCCACGGGCGGTGTGAACACCCACCGTGGCGCGATTTGGGCACTGGGATTGTTGGTAAGCGCGGTGGCAATGCACGGTGGCACCGCGAGCGCGCAGCAGGTCGCGGCGACCGCCGCCGAACTGGCAAAACTGCCGGATGCCGCCGCACCCAAAGTGTTCAGCAAAGGGCTGCGTGCGACGCACCGTTATCAGGTGCCGGGTGCGCGTGAAGAGGCGCAGCAGGCGTTTCCGCATGTGATGCAGCGTGCGCTGCCGCAACTGCGCTTAAGCCGGTTTAACGGCAGCAGTGAAACGCACGCCAGGCTCGACGCGCTGATGGCGATCATGACCTCGCTGACCGATACCTGCGTGCTGTCCCGCGCAGGTATGGAAGGGCTGGATGCCATGCAGGACGGCGCGCGTGCCGTGCTCAGTGCCGGCGGCAGCGCTCATCCGGCGGGTCAGGCGGCATTGGCCGCACTCGATAGCCACATGCTGGCGCTGAACGCCTCGCCGGGCGGGGCGGCAGATTTGCTCGCCGCCACCTTGTTCATCGACCGCATCGATTCGTCCTATACACGAAGTAATAAGAGGATGTTATGGAACACATTATGTTAACCGTACCGGCCAGCCGCACCTTAAGCGGTAAAGCGCTGGCTGGCGTTGTGGGCTCCGGGGATATGGAGGTGTTATTCACCGCCGACCAGAGCCAGACGTTAACCATTGATATCACCACTTCTGTCGATAACAGCCGTAGTCGCTGGGAAGCGTTGTTGAACCGTCTGCAAACGGTCAGCAGCCTGCCTGCGGGAAAACTGACGATCCACGACTTTGGCGCAACCCCAGGTGTTGCACGTATTCGTATCGAACAGGTATTTGAAGAGGTGAGCCATGCGTGATGACAGCAGTTTTATCGAATTAAAAGCACGCCAGCGTGCCCACGCGCTGCTTGACGAAGGCAGCTACCGCGAACTGCTCGACCCGTTTGACGGCGTGATGTCACCGTGGCTCGGCGCGCAGGGCATTGTTCCGCAGTCGGATGACGGCATGGTCGTTGCTAAAGGCACCATCAACGGCAAACCTGCCGTGGTGGTGGCGATTGAAGGCGCATTCCAGGGCGGCAGCATGGGTGAAGTGTCCGGTGCCAAAATGGCAGCGGCGCTGGAGCTGGCGGCTGAAGATAACCGCAACGGCATCCCAACTCAGGCTGTTTTAAGCCTGGAAACCGGCGGCGTGCGTTTGCAGGAGGCCAACCTTGGCCTGGCGGCGATTGCGGATATTCATGCGGCGATTGTTGACCTGCGTCGTTACACCCCGGTGGTCGGCATTGTCGCCGGTACCGTGGGCTGCTTTGGCGGGATGTCTATCGCTGCGGCACTGTGTAGCTACCTGATCGTGACCCGTGAAGCACGTCTGGGCCTGAACGGCCCGCAGGTTATCGAGCAGGAAGCGGGGATTGAAGAGTATGACTCCCGTGACCGTCCGTTTATCTGGAGCATGACCGGTGGTGAAATTCGCTACCAAAGCGGGCTGGTGGAAGCGCTGGTCGGTGATGGCGTCAATGCCGTAAAAGCGGCAATGAACGACGCGCTGGCAAAAGGCGTACCGGCAAAACACCGCACCGATAACTACGACTGGTATCTCGACCGTTTGACGAATTTTGACACTCGTAAACAGGCCGATACCGAACAGATTCATGCGCTTTTCGCCCGGGAGGTGAAATGATGAGTAACTCAATAAGCCGTGGCGAATTATGGCTGGAAACCCTCGTACCGAACGCGAAACGTATTGCCGGGCTGTGCCCGTCCGTACAGGCCGCTGATGGTGAACTGAACGGTGAGACGGTGCGCTTTATTGCCGTTGTCCCGGATGCCAATAACCATTACCCACGTGCCGCTGGCGGTGAAGTCGGTCTGCTGGAAGGCTGGACGCTGGCGAAAGTGGTGAGCGAAACCATCGCTGCTGACGCGAATAACGCGGTGAAACGTCCGATTGTGGCGGTGATTGATGTACCAAGCCAGGCTTATGGTCGCCGTGAAGAAGGCTTCGGTATTCACCAGGCGCTGGCCGGTGCTGCTGCGGCGTATGCCAATGCGCGTCTGGCGGGGCACCCGGTCATTGGCCTGATTGTCGGTAAAGCGATGTCCGGTGCCTTCCTGGCACACGGCTACCAGGCAAACCGTCTGATTGCGTTCAACGACAACGGTGTGCTGATTCACGCAATGGGCAAAGAATCTGCTGCACGTATCACGCTGCGTTCCGTTGAGTCGCTGGAGAAACTGGCGGCGACGATTCCGCCAATGGCGTACGACATCAGCAACTACGCCACGCTGGGGCTGCTGGAAAATCTGCTGGATATCAGCAACCCGGACGCGCCATCTGCAAACGATCTGACGCTGGTGTTAAACACCTTGCAGCAGGCCATCAATGATGCTCGTCAGGACCCAACGCTGAAAAGCCGTCTGGGCGCTGACAACCGCCGCAGCTCTGCCCTCGTACGCGAACGTATGCGAGCAAGCTGGTAAGTAAAAAGAGACCTGCAGGATGTACGGCTCCGCGGGCGCAGACGTTGCGCCCGCGTGGGCCACTACATCTGAAAAATAATAATCATCGCATCAGTGCTAAAGCACAAAGTCATTCTGATCGCATCAAGGCAGTCAACGCAGAGGCGGTCTGAATGACGAAGTGGTTTTCTTTTTTTGAATTACAGGTGAAATATGACTTACGTAATTGTTCATGCTCTTGCTCCGATTTTCGTCATCATGCTACTAGGATTCTGGGCCGGGAAGGCCAAAATGGTGGACAACAAAAACGTCTCCCTGCTCAATATCTTCGTGATGGACTTTGCCTTACCCGCTGCACTGTTTAGCGCCACGGTACAAACGCCCTGGAGCGGGATTGTTGCGCAGTCACCGCTGATTGTGGTGCTGACGTTGGCAATGTGGATTACCTATGCGGCCATCTACTTTATGGCGACCAAAGTCTTCAAAAAATCTCCGCAGGATGCCGCCGTGCTGACGTTGACTGTCGCGCTGCCAAACTATGCGGCGCTTGGCTTGCCGATTCTTGGTAGCGTCCTCGGTGAAGCGTCATCAACGCCGCTTTCGGTTGCTGTGTCTATTGCCTGCGGTTCCGTACTGATGACGCCATTCTGCCTGCTGATTTTGGAACGTGAAAAAGCGCTGGCAGCCGGTGGAAACACCGGCTCGACACTGTCAATGCTGCCGGTATTGATGTGGCGCTCTATCAAGAAACCTATCGTGATGGGCCCGCTGTTAGGGGTTATTCTCTCGGCTATCGGCATCAAAATGCCGGAACTGGTGCTGGCGGCGATTAAACCGCTGGGATTGGCAGCGACGGCGGCAGCGCTGTTCCTGACCGGTGTGATCCTGTCGGCCCGTAAGCTGCAAATCAACACCATGGTGATCAGTGCAACCATTACCAAGCTGCTGATTCAGCCTGCTATTGCCTGGGGCATCGTGCTTATCTTCGGTCTGCATGGCTCCGTAGCCATTACCGCTATTCTGATGATTGCGCTGTCTGCCGGTTTCTTCGGTGTGGTGTTCGGTAACCGCTTTGGCGTGCAGTCGCCGGATGCAGAAGCCGTGCTGCTGTTGAGCTCGGTCCTGTGTATCCTGTCGCTGCCGCTGTTTATCTCGCTGACTTCAGGAATGTAAATGATGACCTCAACATTACGCCCGCACGATCTTATCTGGCTGAATGCGCGTGACGCGCTGGAAGGGACCACGGAATCCTGGGTGGATGACGTGTGGCATACCGGCCTGCCGGTGGTTGTACGGCGTGATGTTGACGAGGCAGGGCGTATCCCCGTCGGTGTGCGCGGCATGAAGCGCGATCAGCGGGCGGCGGGTTGGGTGAATCCTGACGCCGTTACCCGCGTCTGCACGCCGGAGTCGCTGGTTGACCCGCAGGCGCTGCTGCGTTCACCGTTTATCTCTCAGCCACCGGTTCAGGTGGCTTTGTTACTGTCACAGCAAGCGTGGCCGTGGACATGGGGTATTACCGGTAGCACCGGTTATGCGCTGGCGAGTGGGATCCCGGTGATTCATGCCAGTAGCGATCTGGATTTGCTGATCCGTGCCCCGCAGGCGCTATCACGCGAGGTGATGGAAAAATGGCAGCAACAGCTTACGGACGGTCTGTGCCGCGCTGACACTCAGGTAGAAACGCCGTATGGCGCGTTTGCCCTGAACGAATGGCTGCGCGACGGCAGGGCACTGTTGAAAACATCGCAGGGGCCGCGCTTGGTGAGCGCCCCGTGGAGCAGGGAGGAGTAAATGAAAATCCTGTTTACCTTTCCGGGACAGGGAACTCAGCATCCGCAGATGCTGCATAGCCTGCCGGGAACGGAATTAGCACAGGCACGTGAAGTGCTGGGGGCAGACGCGGATACGCTGGATTCCCCTGACGCATTGCAACACACCCGAGCGGTACAGTTAGCGCTGTTGATTGCCGGAGTTGCCTGGGCGCGCGAGCTGGAACGTCGCGGCGTTTCACCAGACATTGTGAGCGGGCTGTCGATTGGTGCATATCCGGCGGCGGTGATTGCCGGAGCGCTCGACTTTACAGATGCGCTGACGCTGGTGGCGTTGCGCGGTGATTTGATGGAGCAGGCTTATCCGCACGGCTACGGCCTGACAGCGATTATGGGGCTGACGTTGCCGCAGGTGGAATCGCTGGTGGCGGGTAGCGGAACGTATATCGCCAACCTCAATGCCGAAACGCAGATTGTTATTGCTGGCGCTGATGAGGCAATGGCTGGAGTAGCAAAACGGGCGCTGGAGAAAGGGGCGAGCAAGGCTCACCGTCTGGCGGTTAGCGTACCGTCACATTGCGAACTCCTGGCAGAACCTGCGCAAAAATTGGCAGAGGCGTTTAGCCAGGTGACACTTTCCCGTCCTCGCTACGCTTATCTCAGCGGCAGCACAGGACGCGTACTATGGCAGCCGGAGCGCATTGCCGACGATTTGGCCATGAATATGGCGCGCACCGTGCGCTGGCAGGAGGCGGTTGTCTCCGCCAATGAGCGTGAAGCCCGGCTGGCGATTGAAATGCCACCTGGCGGTGTGCTGACCTGCCTGACGCGTCAGGCGGCGTGGGAAGGGGAGTCAATTTCGCTGGAACGCAGCGGGGTGGACGTTGCTGTACATCTGGCGAAACGGCTGCGTGCATAGTGGTATTGCCCGATGGCGCTGCGCTTATCGGGCCAACAAGATCGGTAGGCCGGAAAAACGCGTTAGCGTTGCCATCCGGCAATCAGGCACTGTTCTTTAAACTCCGCGCATACATCCGCCCTTCGGCAGCTAACGCCAGCAAACTCGGGTCGCGCTCGCGGTTGCGGGCAAAGACAATCGCGATCAGCTGCTGCATTTGATAGGGCTCTGACAGCTTTTGCAGCTTCACGGTATTCTCATACATCTTCTTCATTCGCCCTGGCATCAAACAGAATCCAACCCCCGCCTGCACCAGACTGAGCATTGAGAAAATATCGTTCACGCGAGTGACGATTGAAGGCTCAAACCCGGCGACATGAAACGCTTCCTGGAATCCCGCATAGGTGGCAAAGCCTTCCGCTAACGAGACGAACTTCTCATTGCGATAATTGCGAAGATCCGCCGTTTTGCTGGGATCCAGCGCTGCCGTGATCGGCGCAGCAAGGTAGATATCATCGTGGAACAGCGGCAACACTTCCAGACTGTTACGGTCGATCTCGCTTTCAGAGATAGAGATCAGAATCGCATCCAGGGTACCGCTCTCCAGCATATTCAGCAGGGCTTCGTTTGATCCCATCGTCAGATCCATTTCTAGATCCGGACGGCGCAGCTTCATACCCATAATCAGGTGTGGCACTGTTTCCAGCGTTAACGAGTAGAGCGTGCCGACACGCAAGCGCCCCTGACCGACGCCCGCCGTTTTACGTGCTTCTTCCAGCCCACGCTCCATTAACTGGGTCACTTCCTGGCAGTACTCCAGCAGCGTCCACGCCGCCGGTTGTGCAATCAGGTTACGCCCTTTGTGCACGAACAGCGGACAACGAACGTTCTCTTCCAGCGTATGCAGCGCCCGATGCACGCTCACGCCGCTGATATCCAGCGCCTCGGCGGTACGGGCGATGTTGCCCTTCTCCATAAAGGTCATGAAGATGGTCAGTTTGCGGAAGGTAATATCGTCGGTGATTGATAAGTTCATCGTCCGCCTTTCGTGGTTAGTCGTTCTGCATCATCTGCTCAAGCTGCTCCTGCGCATCCAGCCAGGCCATTTCACACTCTTCCAGCCCGGACTTCGCACTGGCTTGCTGTTGCAGGCACGCGGTCAGTTCGGCCTTGCGGCTTTGGTCGTACAGCTCGCTGTCACCGAGTTTTTCTTCCGCTTGTGCAAGCTGTGCCTGGAGTCTCTCCATCTCTTTTTCCAGACGGGTAATCTCTTTACGCAGCGGCTGGGTCAGGGTGCGTAGTTCGGCTTCACGGCGCTTCTGATCTTTACGCGCCTGGGCACTGTTGACACTCTCTTTTGCCGGTTCATCGCTCTGACTTTCCTGCTTTTGTACCTCGCTCAGCCATTGCTGATAATCCTCCAGATCGCCATCGAACGGTTCGACCTTCTTGTCGTGCACCAGGTAGAGATCGTCGGTGGTGGAGCGGATCAGGTGACGGTCGTGCGACACCACTACCAGCGCGCCTTCGAAATCGATTAACGCTTCGGTCAGCGCCTGACGCATGTCGAGATCCAGGTGGTTAGTTGGTTCATCGAGCAGCAGCAGATTCGGACGCTGCCAGACGATCAGCGCTAGCACCAGTCGAGCCTTTTCCCCCCCCGAGAAGCGAGCGGTCTGTTCGGTGACTTTATCGCCCTGGAAGCCGAAGCCGCCGAGGTAATCACGCAGCTTCTGTTCTAACTCCTGCGGCGCCATGCGAGACAGATGCTGAATTGGTGACTCGTCAGCACGTAAAAATTCTAACTGATGCTGGGCGAAGTAACCGAGCTTAATGCCCTTCGCCAGGCCTATTTCACCGCTAATCGGTGCCAGTTCGCCTGCCAGCAGTTTGATCAGCGTGGATTTACCCGCACCGTTACGGCCTAACAGGCCGATGCGCGAACCCGGCACCAGGTTCAGCTTGATGGAGTCGAGAATAATATTTTCGCCATAACCTGCGCTGACCTTCTCCATTTTTAGCAGTGGGTTAGGCAGGCTTTCAGGGATGCGGAAGCTGAAGTGGAACGGGTTATCGACATGGGCTGGGGCAATCAGCTCCATGCGTTCCAGCATCTTGATACGGCTCTGCGCCTGCTTGGCCTTGGTGGCCTGCGCCCGAAAACGGTCGATATAGCTTTGCAGATGCGCCACGCGCTCCTGCTGGCTTTCGTACATCGCCTGTTGTTGCGCGAGACGAGTGGAACGCTGTACTTCAAATGCGCTGTAGTTACCGGTGTACTCGAACATCGTTTGCTGTTCGATATGAATAATTTTGTCTACCACCGGATCGAGGAAATCACGGTCGTGGGAGATCAGGATCAGCGTGCCCTGATAGCTTTTTAGCCATCTTTCCAGCCAGATAACGGCGTCGAGGTCAAGGTGGTTGGTCGGTTCATCGAGCAGCAGCAGGTCTGAACGGCAAATCAGCGCCTGAGCCAGGTTGAGACGCATGCGCCAGCCACCGGAGAAATCGCTGACCGGGCGTTCAAGTTGTTCGTTAGAAAAACCGAGGCCGTGCAGCAGGCTGGCGGCACGCGAGCGCACGGTCCAGGCGTCGATGGCGTCCAGTTTGCCGTGCACGGTAGCAATCGCATGCCCGTCGTTACGTTCGTTGGCCTCGTTCAACTGTGCTTCCAGTTGACGATACTCGCGGTCGCCGTCAATGACGTATTCCAGCGCAGGCTGAGCAAGCGCGGGCGTTTCCTGATTTACCCAGGCGAGCTGCCAGTTACCTGGGTATGTAAACCCGCCAGCGTCGGCGCTGATTTCATTTTTCAGCAATGCCAGCAGGGTAGATTTACCGCAGCCATTCTTACCCACCAGGCCCACTTTCTGACCTGGATTAATGGTGGCCGTGGCATTTTCCAACAGGACGCGCACGCCGCGACGAATTTGTAACGAGGAGAAAACAATCATAAGGCGCCGTATGTTCAGACTATGTTAATTTATCATTATGATAATGTAATGTGTGGGCGGTTTGCCGCACCGAGGCGCAATGGTAGCCCAAAACGCCGAAAATAGACAAAGACATAACCGGGAGGGGGATGATGTTCCAGCCAGCGAAAGTTTTGCTGCTGTATGCCCATCCGGAATCTCAGGACTCGGTCGCGAACCGGGTGCTGCTTAAACCGGCCATGCAGCTCAGTAACGTTACCGTGCACGATCTTTATGCGCACTATCCTGATTTTTTTATCGACATCCCGCATGAGCAGACGCTGCTGCGTGACCATGATGTGATTGTTTTTCAGCATCCGCTGTATACCTATAGCTGTCCAGCGCTGCTCAAAGAGTGGTTTGACCGTGTGCTGAGTCGTGGGTTTGCCAGTGGGCTGGGAGGAAATCAGCTGGCGGGAAAGTACTGGCGGAGCGTCATCACCACCGGTGAACCCGAAAGCGCGTACCGCTATGACGCGCTGAACCGCTATCCAATGAGCGATGTGCTGCGCCCCTTTGAGCTGACAGCCGGTATGTGTCGCATGCACTGGATGAGTCCCATCATTGTTTACTGGGCCAGACGGCAAACGAAGCCGGAACTGGACAGCCACGCCAAAGCGTATGGTGAGTGGCTGGCAAATCCAATCCCCGTGGGAGGCCGCTGATGGAAGGTTCTGACTTATTGACTGCGGGAGTGCTGTTCCTCTTCGCGGCGGTGGCGGCGGTGCCGCTGGCGTCAAAATTGGGTATCGGCCCGGTGTTAGGGTATTTACTGGCGGGGATCGCGATTGGCCCGTGGGGGCTAGGATTCATCAGCGATGTGGATGAAATCCTGCATTTCTCTGAACTTGGTGTGGTTTTTCTGATGTTCATCATTGGGCTGGAGCTTAATCCGGCCAAATTGTGGCAACTGCGGCGCTCTATCTTTGGCGTTGGCGCCGCGCAGGTGATGCTTAGTGCGCTGATCCTGGCCGGGCTGCTGATGTTGACACACTTCTCCTGGCAGGCGGCCGTGGTGGGCGGAATTGGCCTGGCGATGTCCTCTACTGCTATGGCGCTGCAACTGATGCGAGAAAAGGGGATGAACCGCAGCGAATCGGGGCAACTGGGCTTTTCGGTACTGCTGTTTCAGGATCTGGCGGTGATCCCGGCGTTAGCGCTGGTGCCGTTATTGGCGGGCTCTGGCGATGAACATTTTGACTGGATCAAAGTGGGCATGAAGGTGCTGGCCTTTGCCGGTATGTTGATTGGTGGGCGCTATTTGTTGCGCCCCGTTTTCCGCTTTATTGCAGATTCCGGCGTGCGGGAGGTATTCACCGCCGCTACGCTATTGCTGGTGCTCGGTTCTGCTTTATTTATGGACGCGCTGGGACTGTCGATGGCGTTGGGGACGTTTATCGCCGGCGTATTGCTGGCGGAAAGCGAATACCGACACGAGCTGGAAACGGCTATCGATCCCTTCAAGGGGCTGTTGCTGGGGCTGTTCTTTATTTCTGTCGGTATGTCGCTCAATCTTGGCGTGTTGTATACCCACATCCTGTGGGTGGCGGTAAGCGTTATTGTGCTGGTGGTGGTTAAAACGTTGGTGCTGTATGTGCTGGCGCGCCTGAATGGGATGAGAAGCTCGGAACGGATGCAGTTTGCCGGGGTGCTAAGCCAGGGGGGAGAGTTTGCCTTCGTTCTGTTTTCAACGGCATCTTCACAGCGATTGTTTCAGGGTGATCAGATGGCGCTGCTGCTGGTGACCGTCACGTTGTCAATGATGACCACACCGCTGTTGATGAAACTGATTGATAAATGGCTTTCCCGCCAGATTAACGGCCCGGATGAAGAAGATGAAAAACCCTGGGTGGAAGACGATAAGCCGCAGGTGATTGTGGTGGGTTTTGGCCGCTTTGGGCAGGTGATTGGCCGTTTGCTGATGGCGAACAAAATGCGTATTACCGTGCTGGAGCGGGATATCAGCGCGGTGAATCTGATGCGTAAATACGGTTATAAGGTGTATTACGGCGATGCCACGCAGGTGGAACTTTTACGTTCTGCCGGTGCAGAAGCGGCACAATCGATTGTCATTACCTGTAACGAACCCGAAGATACGATGAAGTTAGTGGAATTGTGCCAACAACATTTTCCGCATTTGCATATTCTTGCGCGCGCTCGCGGACGTGTGGAAGCTCATGAGTTATTACAGGCTGGTGTAACGCAGTTTTCCCGCGAAACCTTCTCCAGCGCGCTGGAATTAGGGCGAAAAACGCTGGTGTCATTGGGGATGCATCCGCACCAGGCGCAGCGTGCCCAACTGCATTTTCGTCGGCTGGATATGAGTATGTTGCGGGAACTGATCCCTATCCACACCGATACGGTACAAATCTCTCGTGCCCGGGAGGCCAGGCGCGAACTGGAAGAGATTTTCCAGCGTGAAATGCAGCGAGAGCGACGTCAGCCGGACGGCTGGGATGAATTTGAGTAGAGGATAACCATGGCAATTCGTAAACGTTTTATTGCAGGTGCAAAATGCCCATCCTGCCAGGCGCAGGATTCACTGGCGATGTGGCGCGAAAATAATATCGATATTGTTGAGTGTGTTAAGTGTGGTCATCAGATGCGAGAAGCGGATAAAGAAGCCCGCGACCACGTTCGCAAAGAAGAGCAAGTGATCGGGATTTTTCATCCGGACTAGCGATATGCCGCAGCTTTTTTTAAGCTAGAGGGTACACAGGTGCAGAATTCCGCTACAATCTGCGCCACTATTCTTTCCATGCTCAGGAGATATCATGAAAGTAGCAAAGGACCTGGTGGTCAGCCTGGCCTATCAGGTACGTACAGAAGACGGTGTGTTGGTTGATGAGTCTCCGGTGAGTGCACCGCTGGACTACCTGCATGGTCACGGTTCCCTGATTTCTGGCCTGGAAACAGCGCTGGACGGTCACGAAGTTGGCGATAAATTCGATGTTGCTGTTGGCGCAAACGACGCTTACGGTCAGTATGATGAAAACCTGGTGCAGCGCGTGCCGAAAGACGTCTTCATGGGCGTTGACGAACTGCAGGTTGGCATGCGTTTCCTGGCGGAAACCGACCAGGGTCCAGTACCGGTAGAAATTACCGAAGTGGAAGACGACCATGTCGTGGTTGACGGTAACCACATGCTGGCTGGCCAGAATCTGAAATTCAACGTAGAAGTTGTCGCTATCCGTGAAGCAACCGAAGAAGAACTGGCTCACGGCCACGTTCACGGTGCAAACGGCCATGACCACGATCACGAACATGGTCACGATGGTTGCTGCGGCGGTCACGGTCATGACCACGATCATGGTCATGAACACGGCGGCGAAGGCTGCTGCGGTGGTGGCGGTAAAGGCAAAGGTAACGGCGGCGGCTGCGGTTGCCACTAATACCCGTCGTTTTTCAACCTACAGCGGTGTTGGCTGTGATTTGAGATTCTTGGGGTAGTAGGCCCGATAAGCATTAGCGTCATCGGGCACAAAAAAAGCGGGGAAACCCCGCTTTTTTTACGTCTCAATAATGCGGCGGCGGTGTCTCTTCGGACTGCGACGCAATGTGGGATGGCTGCGTTGCTTTAAGCTTCTCCGTCAATAGACGCAGATGATCGCGCAGTTTAGCCATTTCCAGTTCGTGAGCGGTGACCGTCACGTTGAGTTCTTCAATGGTGATTTCCTGAAATGCCAGGCGACTTTCCAGCTCAGCCAGGCGGGTTTCCATCGTTGTATCCTGCATGATTCACCTCTTCTGTTATTTCCGGCAGATCGCGGACTGCGGCGAATTTTACTCAACTTTGTCTGTTTGCACAGCACTCATTCCTTCGCAACGAAACTAATTTAAACAAAAAGAGTCTGAAAAGTGGTGATAATAGGGCGTGCCCGTATGTTGATTTGTTCTGCAACGCTTTATAGTACATTTTGTGTTAGTTAACCCTGGGGTGAGATGCCCCGGCCCTGGAGAGATGGATGAAATCACTGTTTAAAGTAACGCTGCTGGCGACCACGATGGCCGTAGCTCTGCATGCCCCGATCACCTTCGCCGCCGATGCTGCGAAACCAGCCGCTACTGCTGACAGCAAAGCCGCATTCAAAAATGACGACCAAAAATCTGCTTACGCGCTGGGCGCGTCTCTGGGTCGTTACATGGAAAACTCCCTGAAAGAACAGGAAAAACTGGGCATCAAACTGGATAAAGACCAGTTGATCGCAGGTGTTCAGGATGCATTTGCAGATAAGAGCAAACTGTCCGACCAGGAAATCGAGCAAACCCTGCAGGCGTTTGAAGCGCGCGTGAAGTCTTCCGCTCAGGCGAAAATGGAAAAAGACGCGGCTGATAACGAAGCCAAAGGTAAAGTGTACCGCGAGAAGTTTGCTAAAGAGAAAGGGGTTAAAACCTCTTCTACTGGCCTGGTCTACAAAGTAGAGAAAGAAGGTACTGGCGAAGCACCGAAAGACAGCGATACCGTTGTGGTGAACTACAAAGGTACGCTGATTGATGGTAAAGAGTTTGATAACTCTTATACCCGTGGTGAGCCGCTCTCTTTCCGTCTTGACGGTGTTATCCCTGGCTGGACCGAAGGCCTGAAAAACATCAAGAAAGGTGGTAAAATCCAACTGGTTATTCCACCCGATCTGGCATACGGCAAAACCGGTGTTCCGGGGATCCCGGCTAACTCCACGCTGGTCTTTGATGTTGAGCTGTTAGATATCAAACCAGCACCGAAAGCGGATGCTCAGCCAGCCGCTGCGCCGGCTGATAAAGCTGCAGACAGCAGCAAAAAGTAAGTCACTAAAAACCGCCGCCCACAGGGCGGCGGTTTTTTATTATCGACAGGATATAATTAATACTGGAAAGCGCCTTGTGCGCTGTATTACTTTAGATGCCCCTAATAGTGATGAGCCTGCCCTGACAACATAACGACAGGCTCCTGAAAAGGAGTGCTTTTTTTCATGTCCAGGTCGCTTTTAACCAACGAAACCAGTGAGCTAGATTTGCTGGATCAACGTCCTTTCGATCAAACCGACTTCGATATCCTTAAATCCTACGAAGCGGTAGTGGACGGGTTGGCGATGCTCATTGGTTCCCATTGTGAAATCGTATTGCACTCTTTGCAGGATTTGAAATGCTCGGCTATTCGCATTGCTAACGGTGAACATACGGGCCGTAAAATCGGCTCACCGATTACCGATCTGGCGTTGCGTATGCTGCATGATATGACGGGTGCGGATAGCAGCGTGTCGAAGTGTTACTTCACACGTGCGAAAAGTGGTGTCTTGATGAAGTCGTTGACGATTGCCATTCGCAACCGTGAGCATCGCGTAATTGGTCTGCTGTGCATCAACATGAACCTTGATGTTCCTTTCTCGCAGATAATGAATACCTTTATCCCACCGGAAACCCCGGAAGTGGGCTCTGCTGTGAATTTCGCCTCATCAGTGGAAGATCTGGTTACCCAGACGCTGGAGTTCACGATTGAAGAAGTGAATGCCGATCGTAACGTCTCCAACAATGCGAAGAATCGTCAGATCGTCCTGAATCTGTATGAGAAAGGCATCTTCGATATCAAAGATGCTATTAATCAGGTCGCCGACCGTCTGAATATCTCCAAGCATACGGTCTACCTCTATATTCGCCAGTTCAAAAGCGGTGATTTCCAGGGGCAAGACAAGTAATGCGTTTTGCTATCGTCGTCACTGGGCCTGCTTATGGCACGCAGCAGGCGAGCAGCGCATTGCAATTTGCTCACGCATTGATTGAAGAAGGTCATGAGTTAAGCCGAGTCTTTTTCTATCGGGAAGGCGTTTATAACGCCAACCTTCTGACATCGCCCGCCAGTGATGAATTCGATCTGGTTCGTGCCTGGCAACAGCTTAACCAACAACATGATGTGGAGCTGAATATCTGCGTGGCAGCGGCACTCCGCCGAGGCGTGGTCGATGAAACGGAAGCTGCGAGGTTGGGGCTGGCTGGGGCTAATTTACAATCAGGCTTTAACCTCAGTGGGCTGGGTTCGCTGGCTGAGGCATCCCTGACATGCGATCGCGTGGTGCAGTTCTAATGAATCGAATCGCTTTTGTATTTTCCACCGTGCCGCACGGGAGCGCATCGGGCCGTGAAGGTCTGGATGCACTACTGGCGACATCAGCGCTAACAGAAGATCTCGGTGTCTTTTTTATCGGGGACGGCGTCTTCCAAATCCTGCCAGAGCAAAAACCTGATCTCATTCTGGCACGGGACTATATTGCGACCTTCAAATTGTTAGGGCTGTACGATATAGAACAATGTTGGCTGTGCGCTGCCTCATTGCGCGAACGTGGTCTTGATACGGACATGAAATTCGTTGTCGATGCGACGGTACTTGAACCTGAAGAACTGCGCTGTGAACTTGGCAACTATGACGTCATTATGAGGTTCTAAACTCGCATGCTGCATACGTTACGTCGTTCCGCGTGGCTGACAGACTTCTCCTCCTTGCTGCGTCTTATTGGTGCAGATGACGAGCTCTTATTGCTCCAGGACGGCGTGACTGCAGCCATAGAAGGTAGCCGTTTCCTTGAAACGCTGCAAAACGCCTCCATTAAGGTTTATGTACTGGAAGAAGACATTAAGGCTCGCGGGTTGGGCGGTCAAATTTCAGACAGTGTCGTCAGGGTTAGCTATACTGACTTCGTCAGACTTACGGTGAAGCATCCCAACCAGATAGCCTGGTAATTGCGGGATCGTTGTATATTTCTTGACACCTTTTCGACACCGACCTAAAATTCTGCGTCCTCATATTGTATGAGGTCGTTTTATTACGTGTTTACGAAGCAAAAGCTAAAACCAGGAGCTATTTAATGGCAACAGTTAACCAGCTGGTACGCAAACCACGCGCACGCAAAGTTGCAAAGAGCAACGTGCCTGCGCTGGAAGCCTGCCCGCAGAAACGTGGTGTATGTACCCGTGTATATACCACCACTCCTAAAAAACCAAACTCCGCACTGCGTAAAGTATGCCGTGTGCGTTTGACTAACGGTTTTGAAGTGACTTCCTACATCGGTGGTGAAGGTCACAACCTGCAGGAGCACTCCGTGATCCTGATCCGTGGCGGTCGTGTAAAAGACCTTCCGGGTGTTCGTTACCACACCGTTCGTGGTGCGCTTGACTGCTCCGGCGTTAAAGACCGTAAGCAATCTCGCTCCAAGTATGGCGTGAAACGTCCTAAGGCTTAATGGTTCTCCGTTAAGTAAGGCCAAACGTTTTATATTAATGTCAAACTAAACTCTTAGAGTTTTGGACAATCCTGAATTAACAACGGAGTATTCCCATGCCACGTCGTCGCGTCATTGGTCAGCGTAAAATTCTGCCGGATCCTAAGTTCGGATCAGAGCTGCTGGCTAAATTTGTAAATATCCTGATGGTAGATGGTAAAAAATCTACTGCAGAAACCATCGTATACAGCGCCCTGGAGACCCTGGCTCAGCGTGCTGGTAAAGATGGCCTGGAAGCCTTTGAAGTAGCCCTCGAAAACGTGCGCCCGACTGTCGAAGTTAAGTCTCGCCGCGTTGGTGGTTCTACTTACCAGGTACCAGTTGAAGTCCGTCCGGTTCGTCGTAATGCTCTGGCAATGCGTTGGATCGTTGAAGCTGCTCGTAAACGCGGTGATAAATCCATGGCTCTGCGCCTGGCGAACGAACTTTCTGATGCTGCAGAAAACAAAGGTACTGCAGTTAAGAAACGTGAAGACGTTCACCGTATGGCAGAAGCCAACAAGGCGTTCGCACACTACCGTTGGTAATCCCTTCGGAGTAATAGTCACCAGGCGGGCGCTTCCTGTAAGCAGCCCGCTTTGGGCTACTTAAATTGAACGCCTAAAAGATAAACGAGGAATCAAATGGCTCGTACAACACCCATCGCGCGCTACCGTAACATCGGTATCAGTGCGCACATCGACGCCGGTAAAACCACTACTACCGAACGTATTCTGTTCTACACCGGTGTAAACCATAAAATCGGTGAAGTTCATGACGGCGCAGCCACCATGGACTGGATGGAACAGGAGCAGGAGCGTGGTATTACTATCACCTCCGCAGCGACTACTGCGTTCTGGTCTGGTATGGCCAAGCAGTATGAACCGCATCGCGTAAACATCATCGACACCCCGGGGCACGTTGACTTCACTATCGAAGTAGAACGTTCCATGCGTGTGCTTGATGGTGCAGTAATGGTTTACTGCGCAGTTGGTGGTGTTCAGCCGCAGTCTGAAACCGTATGGCGTCAGGCTAACAAATATAAAGTTCCACGTATTGCGTTCGTTAACAAAATGGACCGCATGGGTGCGAACTTCCTGAAAGTTGTTGGTCAGATCAAAACCCGTCTGGGCGCGACTCCTGTTCCGCTGCAGTTGGCTATTGGTGCTGAAGAACATTTCACCGGTGTTGTTGACCTGGTGAAAATGAAAGCCATCAACTGGAACGAAGAAGATGCAGGCGTAACCTTCACTTATGAAGATATCCCGGCAGACATGCAGGAACTGGCTGAAGAATGGCACCAGAACCTGATCGAGTCCGCTGCAGAAGCTTCAGAAGAGCTGATGGAGAAATACCTGGGTGGTGAAGAACTGACTGAAGAAGAGATCAAGAAAGCTCTGCGTCAGCGTGTTCTGAACAACGAAATCATCCTGGTAACCTGTGGTTCTGCGTTCAAGAACAAAGGTGTTCAGGCGATGCTGGATGCGGTAATTGATTACCTGCCATCCCCAGTCGACGTACCTGCGATCAACGGTATTCTGGACGACGGTAAAGATACTCCGGCTGAGCGTCACGCTAGCGATGAAGAGCCGTTTGCTGCTCTTGCATTCAAAATCGCTACCGACCCGTTCGTGGGTAACCTGACCTTCTTCCGCGTGTACTCTGGCGTGGTTAACTCTGGTGATACCATCCTGAACTCCGTGAAAGCTGCACGTGAGCGTTTCGGTCGTATCGTTCAGATGCACGCTAACAAGCGTGAAGAGATCAAAGAAGTTCGCGCGGGCGACATCGCTGCTGCGATCGGTCTGAAAGACGTAACTACGGGTGACACTCTGTGTGATCCTAACGCGCCAATCATTCTGGAGCGTATGGAATTCCCTGAGCCGGTAATCTCCATCGCGGTAGAACCGAAAACCAAAGCTGACCAGGAAAAAATGGGTCTGGCTCTGGGCCGTCTGGCTAAAGAAGACCCGTCTTTCCGCGTATGGACTGACGAAGAATCTAACCAGACCATTATCGCCGGTATGGGTGAGCTGCACCTCGACATCATCGTTGACCGCATGAAGCGTGAATTCAACGTTGAAGCGAACGTCGGTAAACCTCAGGTTGCTTACCGTGAAGCGATTCGCGCGAAAGTTACCGATATCGAAGGTAAACACGCTAAGCAGTCTGGTGGTCGCGGTCAGTACGGTCATGTTGTTATCGACATGTACCCGCTGGAGCCGGGTTCAAACCCGAAAGGCTACGAGTTCATCAACGACATTAAAGGTGGTGTAATTCCTGGCGAATACATCCCGGCCGTTGATAAAGGCATCCAGGAACAGCTGAAATCTGGCCCGCTGGCTGGCTATCCGGTTGTTGATCTGGGCGTGCGTCTGCACTTCGGTTCTTACCATGACGTTGACTCCTCTGAGCTGGCGTTTAAACTGGCTGCTTCTATCGCCTTCAAAGATGGCTTTAAGAAAGCGAAACCTGTTCTGCTTGAGCCGATCATGAAGGTTGAAGTAGAAACGCCGGAAGAGAACACTGGTGACGTCATCGGTGACCTTAGCCGTCGTCGTGGTCAGTTGAAAGGTCAGGAATCTAACGCTACTGGTGTTCAGATTCATGCTGAAGTTCCGCTGTCTGAAATGTTCGGATATGCAACTCAGTTGCGTTCTCTGACCAAAGGTCGTGCATCTTACTCTATGGAATTCCTGAAGTATGATGATGCGCCGAACAACGTTGCTCAGGCCGTAATCGAAGCCCGCGGTAAATAAGCCGTAGGTTAAAAACCAAAATCCCGTGCTCTCTCTATAAGGGGAGAGCACTATAGTAAGGAATATAGCCGTGTCTAAAGAAAAATTTGAACGTACAAAACCGCACGTTAACGTCGGCACCATCGGCCACGTTGACCACGGTAAAACTACTCTGACCGCTGCAATCACCACCGTACTGGCTAAAACCTACGGCGGTTCTGCTCGTGCATTCGATCAGATCGATAACGCACCGGAAGAAAAAGCACGTGGTATCACCATCAACACTTCTCACGTTGAATATGACACCCCGTCTCGCCACTACGCACACGTAGACTGCCCGGGCCACGCCGACTATGTTAAAAACATGATCACCGGTGCTGCGCAGATGGACGGCGCGATCCTGGTTGTTGCTGCGACTGACGGCCCGATGCCGCAGACTCGTGAGCACATCCTGCTGGGTCGTCAGGTTGGCGTTCCGTACATCATCGTGTTCCTGAACAAATGCGACATGGTTGATGACGAAGAGCTGCTGGAACTGGTAGAAATGGAAGTTCGTGAACTTCTGTCTCAGTACGATTTCCCGGGCGACGATACTCCGATCGTTCGTGGTTCTGCTCTGAAAGCGCTGGAAGGCGAAGCTGAGTGGGAAGCTAAAATCGTTGAACTGGCTGGCTACCTGGATTCTTACATCCCGGAACCAGAACGTGCGATTGACAAGCCGTTCCTGCTGCCTATCGAAGACGTATTCTCCATCTCCGGCCGTGGTACCGTTGTTACCGGTCGTGTAGAGCGCGGTATCGTTAAAGTTGGCGAAGAAGTTGAAATCGTTGGTATCAAAGAGACTGCGAAGTCTACCTGTACTGGCGTTGAAATGTTCCGCAAACTGCTGGACGAAGGCCGTGCTGGTGAGAACGTTGGTGTTCTGCTGCGTGGTATCAAACGTGAAGAAATCGAACGTGGTCAGGTACTGGCTAAGCCGGGCTCTATCAAGCCGCACACCAAGTTCGAATCTGAAGTTTACATCCTGTCCAAAGACGAAGGCGGCCGTCATACTCCGTTCTTCAAAGGCTACCGTCCGCAGTTCTACTTCCGTACTACTGACGTGACTGGTACCATCGAACTGCCGGAAGGCGTAGAGATGGTAATGCCGGGCGACAACATCAAAATGGTTGTTACCCTGATCCACCCGATCGCGATGGACGACGGTCTGCGTTTCGCAATCCGTGAAGGCGGCCGTACCGTTGGTGCGGGCGTTGTTGCTAAAGTTCTGAGCTAATTACTCGTTAATTAGTTTTGAATTGAAAAGGGCGCTTAGGCGCCCTTTTTGCTGCCTGATATTTGACACCTGTAATATTTATTCGCATTTTTCGCAAGCCGCGGCGGCATACAAACAGTATTGTGCTATTGTAATCATAACTATTCTCATTTACACTTTGCGCATAAATTGAACGGGAGCGATCATGTACGTTTGTTTGTGTAATGCGATAAGTGATAAAAAAATTCGTCAGGCTGTTCGCCAGTTTCATCCGCAATCCTTTCAGCAATTACGTAAATTTATTCCTGTTGGAAATCAATGTGGTAAGTGCATTCGCGCCGCGCGTGAAGTGATGCAAGATGAGTTAACAAAAATGCCTGAATTTAAAGAGATCGCCTAAGTCACACTCTTTTTTTTGACATCCCTGTAGCCCCATCTACGCTCTAAGAGTGGAAGCGGAGGGACTATAAAATGAAAGGTGATGTTAAAATCATAAATTATCTCAATAAACTATTGGGAAATGAGCTTGTCGCGATCAACCAGTATTTTCTCCATGCCCGAATGTTTAAAAACTGGGGGCTGACTCGCCTCAATGATGTTGAGTACCATGAATCTATTGATGAGATGAAACACGCCGATAAATATATCGAGCGTATTTTGTTTCTGGAAGGACTCCCAAACTTACAGGACTTGGGTAAGTTAGGGATTGGCGAAGACGTCGAGGAGATGCTGCAGTCAGATCTTCGACTTGAACTGGATGGCGCAAAAGATTTACGTGAAGCCATTGCCTATGCCGATAGTGTTCATGACTATGTCAGTCGGGACATGATGATAGAGATCCTGACTGATGAAGAAGGGCATATTGACTGGCTCGAAACGGAGCTGGATCTGATTGGAAAATTGGGATTGCAAAATTACTTGCAGTCGCAAATTAAAGTCAGTGACTAAACGCCCCGAATCAGATTTACCCCGCCAATAATAAAACCCGCAGCCGCCAGATATGGCCCAAAAGGCAGCGGGTTTTTTAGTCTTTTTTTTCCGTGCCTTACATATTCAGCTCCCATCATGCAGCACGCTAAACAAGCCGCGAGGAAGACCAATAGCGGTAATGATTCCCACCGATGCCAGGCACCCAATGCGGCGAGGAATTTTACATCACCATAGCCTAATCCCTCATATCGCCGCACCAGGCGATAGCCCCAGTAGATCAGAGAAAATGCGCTATAGCCTGCTATGGCTCCCCAAAGTGCATCGGATAGGAGTGCCGGTTGACAGCACTGGTAGTAAATAAGACCGCACCAGAGAAGAGGGCAGGTCAACCTGTCGGGTAATAACCCGGTACGTAAATCCTGGGCCCAAAGCAGCCCACATAGTGAAATGTAGAAAAACAGAAAGGGGAGATCGGTGTACATGCGTGAATCCTTTGTGGAAATAGATGCCACCTTCAAGAAAACGTGTCGGCCATACAAGGCTCGATTGCTCATTCTGTCGGCTACTTTCCAGGTAAATTACGATGCACAAGTACCTCTGCATTCCGAGTGGAATCATGCTCGCATTACCGGTTGAGTGATTAATATCTACACGGTGCTTGCGTAAGGCTGAGATTTACGTATAATGCGCGGGCTTGTCTAATATTGACAGCGGTTCGATATGAGCCACCGGTACTGCGAAAGCGATACCAGACAATGTTCCCAATCGGGGAACTCTGTAAGAACGGTTACACTCTCCCATCAATCGTAATGGGTTTGAGGAGTAACTATTTCGTCTATAAAATAATTGGAGCTCTGGTCTCATGCAGAACCAAAGAATCCGTATCCGTTTGAAAGCGTTTGATCATCGTCTGATTGATCAATCAACCGCGGAAATCGTCGAGACTGCCAAGCGCACTGGTGCGCAGGTTCGTGGTCCGATCCCGCTGCCGACCCGCAAAGAGCGCTTTACCGTTCTGATCTCTCCGCACGTTAACAAAGACGCGCGTGATCAGTACGAGATTCGCACTCACAAGCGTCTGGTTGACATCGTTGAGCCAACTGAAAAAACCGTTGATGCTCTGATGCGTCTGGACCTGGCTGCCGGTGTAGACGTGCAGATCAGCCTGGGTTAATCAGGTCATCGAGCGATTGAGAGGTTGATACAATGATTGGTTTAGTCGGTAAAAAAGTGGGTATGACCCGCATCTTCACTGAAGATGGCGTATCTATCCCAGTAACCGTTATCGAAGTTGAAGCAAACCGCGTTACTCAGATCAAAGATCTGGCTAACGATGGCTATCGCGCTGTTCAGGTTACCACTGGTGCTAAAAAAGCTAACCGTGTAACCAAGCCGGAAGCTGGTCACTTTGCTAAAGCTGGCGTAGAAGCTGGCCGCGGCCTGTGGGAGTTCCGTCTGGCAGATGGTGAAGAATACACCGTTGGTCAGAACATTAGCGTTGAACTGTTTGCTGACGTTAAAAAAGTTGACGTAACCGGTACCTCTAAAGGTAAAGGTTTCGCTGGTACCGTTAAGCGCTGGAACTTCCGTACCCAGGACGCGACTCACGGTAACTCCTTGTCTCACCGCGTTCCGGGTTCTATCGGTCAGAACCAGACTCCGGGCAAAGTGTTCAAAGGCAAGAAAATGGCAGGTCAGATGGGTAACGAGCGTGTCACCGTTCAGAGCCTTGACGTAGTACGCGTTGACGCTGAGCGCAACCTGCTGCTGGTTAAAGGTGGTGTTCCGGGTGCGACCGGCTGCGACCTGATCGTTAAACCAGCTGTGAAGGCGTAAGGGGATAGCAATGGAATTAGTATTGAAAGACGCGCAGAGCGCGCTGACTGTTTCCGAAACTACCTTCGGTCGTGATTTCAACGAAGCGCTGGTTCACCAGGTTGTTGTTGCTTATGCAGCTGGTGCTCGTCAGGGTACTCGTGCTCAGAAGACTCGTGCTGAAGTAACTGGTTCAGGCAAAAAGCCGTGGCGCCAGAAAGGTACCGGCCGTGCGCGTTCAGGTTCTATTAAGAGCCCGATCTGGCGTTCCGGTGGCGTAACCTTCGCTGCTCGCCCGCAGGACCACAGTCAAAAAGTTAACAAAAAGATGTACCGCGGCGCGCTGAAAAGCATTCTGTCCGAACTGGTACGTCAGGATCGTCTGATCGTTGTCGAATCATTCTCTGTAGAAGCGCCTAAAACTAAGCTGCTGGCACAGAAACTGAAAGACATGGCTCTGGAAGATGTGCTGATCATCACCGGTGAGCTGGACGAAAACCTGTTCCTGGCTGCGCGCAACCTGCACAAGGTTGACGTACGCGATGCAACTGGTATCGACCCGGTTAGCCTGATCGCCTTCGACAAAGTCGTAATGACTGCTGATGCTGTTAAGCAAGTTGAGGAGATGCTGGCATGATTCGTGAAGAACGTTTGCTGAAGGTGCTGCGTGCACCGCACGTTTCTGAAAAAGCGTCTGCTGCGATGGAAAAAACCAATACCATCGTTCTCAAAGTTGCTAAAGACGCGACCAAAGCAGAAATCAAAGCTGCTGTGCAGAAACTGTTTGAAGTCGAAGTCGAAGTCGTTAACACCCTGGTTGTTAAAGGGAAGGTTAAACGTCACGGACAGCGTATCGGTCGTCGTAGCGACTGGAAAAAAGCTTACGTCACCCTGAAGGAAGGCCAGAATCTGGACTTCGTCGGCGGCGCTGAGTAAGTCGGAGGAGTAATACAATGGCAGTTGTTAAATGTAAACCGACATCTCCGGGTCGTCGCCACGTTGTTAAAGTGGTCAACCCAGAGCTGCACAAGGGCAAACCTTTTGCTCCGCTGGTTGAAAAAAACAGCAAATCCGGTGGTCGTAACAACAATGGCCGCATCACCACTCGTCACATCGGTGGTGGTCACAAGCAGGCTTACCGTATTGTTGACTTCAAACGCAACAAAGACGGTATCCCGGCAATTGTTGAGCGTCTTGAGTACGATCCGAACCGTTCCGCGAACATCGCGCTGGTTCTGTACAAAGACGGCGAACGTCGTTACATCCTGGCCCCTAAAGGCCTGAAAGCTGGCGACCAGGTTCAATCTGGCGTTGATGCTGCAATCAAAGCAGGTAACACCCTGCCGATGCGCAATATCCCGGTTGGTTCTACCGTTCATAACGTAGAAATGAAACCAGGTAAAGGCGGTCAGCTGGCACGTTCCGCTGGTACTTACGTTCAGATCGTTGCTCGTGATGGTGCTTATGTCACCCTGCGTCTGCGTTCTGGTGAAATGCGTAAAGTCGAAGCAGACTGCCGTGCAACTCTGGGCGAAGTTGGCAATGCTGAGCATATGCTGCGCGTTCTGGGTAAAGCAGGTGCTGCTCGCTGGCGTGGTGTTCGTCCTACCGTTCGCGGTACTGCGATGAACCCAGTCGATCACCCACATGGTGGTGGTGAAGGTCGTAACTTTGGTAAGCACCCGGTAACTCCGTGGGGCGTTCAGACCAAAGGTAAGAAGACCCGCAGCAACAAGCGTACTGATAAATTCATCGTACGTCGCCGTAGCAAATAATTTTAGAGGATAAGCCATGCCACGTTCTCTCAAGAAAGGTCCTTTTATTGACCTGCACTTGCTGAAGAAGGTAGAGAAAGCGGTGGAAAGCGGAGACAAGAAGCCCCTGCGCACTTGGTCCCGTCGTTCAACGATCTTTCCTAACATGATCGGTTTGACCATCGCTGTCCATAATGGTCGTCAGCACGTTCCGGTATTTGTTTCCGACGAAATGGTCGGTCACAAACTGGGTGAATTCGCACCGACTCGTACTTATCGCGGCCATGCTGCTGATAAAAAAGCGAAGAAGAAATAAGGTAGGAGGAAGAGATGGAAACTTTAGCTCAACATCGCCATGCTCGTTCTTCTGCTCAGAAGGTTCGCCTTGTTGCAGACCTGATTCGCGGTAAGAAAGTGTCGCAGGCTCTGGATATTCTGACCTACACCAATAAGAAAGCGGCTGTACTGGTTAAGAAAGTCCTGGAATCTGCCATTGCTAACGCTGAACACAACGATGGCGCTGACATTGACGATCTGAAAGTTACGAAAATTTTCGTAGACGAAGGCCCTAGCATGAAGCGCATTATGCCGCGTGCAAAAGGTCGTGCAGATCGCATCCTGAAGCGCACCAGCCACATTACTGTGGTTGTGTCCGATCGCTGAGACTCTGGAGACTAGCAATGGGTCAGAAAGTACATCCTAATGGTATTCGCCTGGGTATTGTAAAACCATGGAACTCAACCTGGTTTGCGAACACCAAAGAATTCGCTGACAACCTGGACAGCGATTTTAAAGTACGTCAGTACCTGACAAAGGAACTGGCTAAAGCGTCTGTATCTCGTATCGTTATCGAGCGTCCGGCTAAGAGCATCCGTGTGACCATTCACACTGCTCGCCCGGGTATCGTTATCGGTAAGAAAGGCGAAGACGTAGAAAAACTGCGCAAAGTCGTAGCTGATATTGCTGGCGTACCTGCCCAGATCAATATCGCCGAAGTGCGTAAGCCTGAACTGGACGCAAAATTGGTTGCTGACAGCATCACTTCTCAGCTGGAACGTCGCGTTATGTTCCGTCGTGCTATGAAGCGTGCTGTACAGAACGCAATGCGTCTGGGCGCTAAAGGTATTAAAGTTGAAGTTAGCGGCCGTCTGGGCGGCGCGGAAATCGCACGTACCGAATGGTACCGCGAAGGTCGCGTACCTCTGCACACTCTGCGTGCTGACATCGACTACAACACCTCTGAAGCGCACACCACTTATGGTGTAATCGGCGTTAAGGTATGGATCTTCAAAGGCGAGATCCTGGGTGGTATGGCTGCTGTTGAACAACCGGAACCGGCTGCTCAACCTAAAAAGCAGCAGCGTAAAGGCCGTAAATAAGGAGCGTCGCTGATGTTACAACCAAAGCGTACAAAATTCCGTAAAATGCACAAAGGCCGTAACCGCGGTCTGGCGCAGGGTACGGATGTTAGCTTCGGCAGCTTCGGTCTGAAAGCTGTTGGCCGTGGTCGTCTGACTGCCCGTCAGATCGAAGCAGCACGTCGTGCTATGACCCGTGCAGTTAAGCGTCAAGGTAAGATCTGGATCCGTGTATTCCCGGACAAACCGATCACTGAAAAGCCGCTGGCAGTGCGTATGGGTAAAGGTAAAGGTAACGTGGAGTATTGGGTTGCCTTGATTCAGCCGGGTAAAGTCCTGTATGAAATGGACGGCGTACCGGAAGAGCTGGCCCGTGAAGCATTCAAGCTGGCAGCAGCGAAACTGCCGATTAAAACCACCTTTGTAACTAAGACGGTGATGTAATGAAAGCAAAAGAGCTGCGTGAGAAGAGTGTTGAAGAGCTGAACACCGAGCTGCTGAATCTGCTGCGTGAGCAGTTCAACCTGCGTATGCAGGCTGCAAGTGGCCAGCTGCAACAGTCTCACCTGTTGAAGCAAGTGCGTCGTGATGTCGCACGCGTTAAGACTTTACTGACTGAGAAGGCGGGTGCGTAATGACCGATAAAATCCGTACTCTGCAAGGTCGCGTTGTTAGCGACAAAATGGAGAAATCCATTGTTGTTGCTATCGAACGTTTTGTGAAACACCCGATCTACGGTAAATTCATCAAGCGTACGACCAAACTGCACGTACATGACGAGAACAACGAATGCGGTACTGGTGACGTGGTTGAAATCCGCGAATGCCGTCCGCTGTCCAAGACTAAGTCCTGGACGCTGGTTCGCGTTGTAGAGAAAGCTGTTCTGTAATAGAGTATGCATTCTCAGCGAATAAACGGCTCAGCGATGAGCCGTTTATTTTTTCTACCCATATCGTTGAAGCGGTGTTATAATGCCGCGCCCCCGATATGGGGCTTTTTAACGACCTGATTTTCGGGTCTCAGTAGTAGTTGACATTAGCGGAGCACTAAAATGATCCAAGAACAGACTATGCTGAACGTCGCCGACAACTCCGGTGCACGTCGCGTAATGTGTATCAAGGTTCTGGGTGGCTCGCACCGTCGCTACGCAGGCGTAGGCGACATCATCAAGATCACCATCAAGGAAGCAATTCCGCGTGGTAAGGTCAAAAAAGGTGATGTGCTGAAGGCGGTAGTGGTGCGCACCAAGAAGGGTGTTCGTCGCCCGGACGGTTCTGTCATTCGCTTCGATGGTAATGCATGCGTTATTTTAAATAATAACAGCGAGCAACCTATCGGTACGCGTATTTTTGGGCCGGTAACTCGTGAACTTCGTAACGAGAAGTTCATGAAAATTATCTCTCTGGCACCAGAAGTACTCTAAGGAGCGAATCATGGCAGCGAAGATCCGTCGTGATGACGAAGTTATCGTGTTAACCGGTAAAGATAAAGGTAAACGCGGTAAAGTAAAAAATGTCCTGTCTTCCGGCAAGGTCATTGTTGAAGGTATCAACCTGGTTAAGAAACATCAGAAGCCGGTTCCGGCCCTGAACCAACCAGGCGGCATTGTAGAGAAAGAAGCAGCTATTCAGATCTCTAACCTTGCTATCTTCAACGCGGCAACCGGCAAGGCTGACCGTGTAGGCTTTAGATTCGAAGACGGCAAAAAAGTCCGTTTCTTCAAATCTAACAGCGAAACTATCAAGTAATTTGGAGTAGTACGATGGCGAAACTGCATGATTACTACAAAGACGAAGTAGTCGCTAAACTCATGACTGAGTTTAACTACAATTCTGTCATGCAAGTCCCTCGGGTCGAGAAGATCACCCTGAACATGGGTGTTGGTGAAGCGATCGCTGACAAGAAACTGCTGGATAACGCAGCAGCTGATCTGACAGCAATCTCCGGTCAAAAGCCGTTGATCACCAAAGCACGCAAATCTGTTGCAGGCTTCAAAATCCGTCAGGGCTATCCGATCGGCTGTAAAGTAACCCTGCGTGGCGAACGCATGTGGGAGTTCTTTGAGCGCCTGATCACTATTGCTGTTCCACGTATCCGTGACTTCCGTGGCTTGTCCGCTAAGTCTTTCGACGGTCGTGGTAACTACAGCATGGGTGTCCGTGAGCAGATCATCTTCCCAGAAATCGACTACGATAAAGTCGACCGCGTGCGTGGTTTGGATATTACCATTACCACTACTGCGAAATCTGATGAAGAAGGCCGTGCTCTGCTGGCTGCCTTTGACTTCCCGTTCCGCAAGTAAGGTAGGGTTACTGAATGGCTAAGCAATCAATGAAAGCACGCGAAGTTAAGCGCGTAGCTTTAGCTGATAAGTACTTCGCAAAACGCGCTGAACTGAAAGCTATCATCTCTGATGTGAACGCGACCGACGAAGATCGTTGGAACGCAGTTCTGAAGCTGCAGTCTCTGCCGCGTGATTCCAGCCCGTCTCGTCAGCGTAACCGCTGCCGTCAAACTGGTCGTCCGCACGCTTTCCTGCGGAAGTTCGGGTTGAGCCGTATTAAGGTCCGTGAAGCCGCTATGCGCGGTGAAATTCCGGGTCTTAAAAAGGCTAGCTGGTAATTGTCACCAATTGAATCACGGGAGTAAAGACAGATGAGCATGCAAGATCCGATCGCGGATATGCTGACCCGTATCCGTAACGGTCAGGCCGCGAATAAAGCTGCGGTCACCATGCCTTCCTCCAAGCTGAAAGTGGCAATTGCCAACGTGCTGAAGGAAGAAGGTTTTATTGAAGATTTTAAAGTTGAAGGCGACACCAAGCCGGAACTGGAACTTACTCTTAAGTATTTCCAGGGTAAAGCTGTTGTAGAAAGCATTCAGCGTGTCAGTCGCCCAGGTCTGCGCATTTATAAGCGTAAAGACGAGCTGCCAAAAGTTATGGCAGGTATGGGTATCGCAGTTGTTTCTACCTCTAAAGGTGTTATGACTGATCGTGCAGCGCGCCAAGCTGGTCTTGGTGGCGAAATTATCTGCTACGTAGCCTAATCGGAGGAAAAAATGTCTCGTGTTGCTAAAGCACCGGTCGTTATTCCTGCCGGCGTTGATGTAAAAATCAACGGTCAGGTTATTACGATCAAAGGTAAGAACGGCGAGCTGACTCGTACTCTCAACGATGCTGTTGAAGTTAATCATGCAGATAATGCACTGACCTTCGGTCCGCGTGATGGTTACGTAGACGGTTGGGCTCAGGCTGGTACCGCGCGTGCCCTGCTGAACTCAATGGTTATCGGTGTTACCGAAGGCTTCACTAAGAAGCTGCAGCTGGTTGGTGTAGGTTACCGCGCAGCGGTCAAAGGGAATGCAGTAAGCCTAGCTTTAGGTTTCTCTCATCCAGTTGATCATGAGCTGCCGGCAGGTATTACTGCAGAATGTCCGTCCCAGACTGAAATCGTGCTGAAAGGCGCGGATAAACAGCTGATCGGCCAGGTTGCAGCAGATCTGCGCGCCTACCGTCGTCCTGAGCCTTATAAAGGCAAGGGTGTTCGTTACGCCGACGAAGTCGTGCGTACCAAAGAGGCTAAGAAGAAGTAAGGTAACACTATGGATAAGAAATCTGCTCGTATCCGTCGTGCGACCCGCGCACGCCGCAAGCTCCAGGAGCTGGGTGCAACTCGCCTGGTGGTACATCGTACCCCGCGTCATATTTACGCACAGGTAATTGCACCGAACGGTTCTGAAGTTCTGGTAGCTGCTTCTACTGTAGAAAAAGCTATCGCTGAACAATTGAAGTACACCGGTAACAAAGACGCTGCTGCAGCTGTAGGTAAAGCTGTTGCTGAACGCGCTCTGGAAAAAGGCATCAAAGATGTATCCTTTGACCGTTCCGGGTTCCAATATCATGGTCGTGTCCAGGCACTGGCAGATGCTGCCCGTGAAGCTGGCCTTCAGTTCTAAGGTAGAGGTGTAAGATGGCTCACATCGAAAAACAAGCTGGCGAACTGCAGGAAAAGCTGATCGCGGTTAACCGCGTATCTAAAACCGTTAAAGGTGGTCGTATTTTCTCCTTCACAGCTCTGACTGTAGTGGGTGACGGTAACGGTCGCGTAGGTTTTGGTTACGGTAAAGCGCGTGAAGTTCCAGCAGCGATCCAGAAAGCGATGGAAAAAGCCCGTCGCAATATGATTAACGTCGCGCTGAACCACGGCACCCTGCAGCACCCGGTTAAGGGTACTCACACGGGCTCTCGTGTCTTCATGCAGCCGGCTTCCGAAGGTACCGGTATCATCGCCGGTGGTGCAATGCGCGCCGTTCTGGAAGTCGCTGGAGTTCGTAACGTTCTGGCTAAAGCGTATGGTTCCACCAACCCGATTAACGTGGTTCGTGCAACTATCGATGGTTTGGAAAATATGAAATCTCCGGAAATGGTCGCTGCCAAGCGTGGTAAATCCGTTGAAGAAATTCTGGGGAAATAAACCATGGCAAAGACTATTAAAATTACTCAAACCCGCAGTGCAATCGGTCGTCTGCCGAAACACAAGGCAACGCTGCTTGGCCTGGGTCTGCGTCGTATTGGTCACACCGTAGAACGCGAGGATACTCCTGCTGTTCGTGGTATGGTCAACGCGGTTTCCTTCATGGTTAAAGTTGAGGAGTAAGAGATGCGTTTAAATACTCTGTCTCCGGCCGAAGGCTCTAAAAAAGCGGCTCGCCGCCTGGGTCGTGGTATCGGTTCTGGCCTCGGTAAAACCGGTGGTCGTGGTCACAAAGGTCAGAAGTCTCGTTCTGGCGGTGGCGTACGTCGCGGTTTCGAAGGTGGTCAGATGCCTCTGTACCGTCGTCTGCCGAAATTCGGCTTCACTTCACGTAAATCAGCGATTACAGCCGAAGTTCGTCTGTCTGACCTGGCTAAAGTTGAAGGCGGTGTTGTAGACCTGAATACGCTGAAAGCAGCAAACATTATCGGTATCCAGATCGAGTTCGCGAAAGTGATCCTGGCTGGTGAAGTCACTACTCCGGTAACTGTTCGTGGCCTGCGTGTTACTAAAGGCGCTCGTGCTGCTATCGAAGCTGCTGGCGGTAAAATCGAGGAATAAGTAGCAGATGGCTAAACAACCGGGATTAGATTTTCAAAGTGCCAAAGGTGGCTTAGGCGAGCTGAAACGCAGACTGCTGTTTGTTATCGGCGCGCTGATTGTGTTCCGTATTGGCTCTTTCATTCCGATCCCTGGTATTGATGCCGCTGTACTTGCCAAACTGCTTGAGCAACAGCGAGGCACCATCATTGAAATGTTTAACATGTTCTCTGGTGGTGCTCTCAGCCGTGCTTCTATCTTTGCTCTGGGGATCATGCCGTATATTTCGGCGTCGATCATTATCCAGCTGCTGACGGTGGTTCATCCAACGTTGGCGGAAATTAAGAAAGAAGGGGAGTCTGGTCGTCGTAAGATCAGCCAGTACACCCGCTACGGTACTCTGGTGCTGGCGATATTCCAGTCGATCGGTATTGCTACCGGTCTCCCGAATATGCCTGGTATGCAGGGCCTGGTAATGAATCCAGGCTTTGCATTCTATTTCACCGCTGTTGTAAGTCTGGTTACAGGAACAATGTTCCTGATGTGGTTGGGTGAACAGATTACTGAACGTGGTATCGGCAACGGTATCTCAATCATTATCTTCGCCGGTATTGTCGCGGGACTCCCGCCAGCCATTGCCCATACTATCGAGCAAGCGCGTCAAGGCGACCTGCACTTCCTCGTGTTGCTGTTGGTTGCAGTATTAGTATTTGCAGTGACGTTCTTTGTTGTATTTGTTGAGCGTGGTCAACGCCGTATTGTGGTAAACTACGCGAAACGTCAGCAAGGTCGTCGTGTCTATGCTGCACAGAGCACACATTTACCGCTGAAAGTGAATATGGCCGGGGTTATCCCAGCAATCTTCGCTTCCAGTATTATTCTGTTCCCGGCGACCATCGCGTCATGGTTCGGGGGCGGTACTGGTTGGAACTGGCTGACAACAATTTCGCTGTATTTGCAGCCTGGGCAACCGCTTTATGTGTTACTCTATGCGTCTGCAATCATCTTCTTCTGTTTCTTTTACACGGCGTTGGTTTTCAACCCGCGTGAAACAGCAGATAACCTGAAGAAGTCCGGTGCATTTGTACCAGGAATTCGTCCGGGAGAGCAAACGGCGAAGTATATCGATAAAGTAATGACCCGCCTGACTTTGGTTGGTGCGCTTTACATTACCTTTATCTGCCTGATCCCGGAGTTCATGCGTGATGCAATGAAAGTACCGTTCTACTTCGGTGGGACCTCACTGCTTATCGTTGTTGTCGTGATTATGGACTTTATGGCTCAAGTGCAAACTCTGATGATGTCAAGTCAGTATGAGTCTGCATTGAAGAAGGCGAATCTGAAAGGCTACGGCCGTTAACAGTCGCCCGAGAAGTTACGGAGAGTAAAAATGAAAGTTCGTGCTTCCGTCAAGAAATTATGCCGTAACTGCAAAATCGTTAAGCGTGATGGTGTCATCCGTGTGATTTGCAGTGCCGAGCCGAAGCATAAACAGCGCCAAGGCTGATTTATTCGCATATTTTTCTTGCAAAGTTGGGTTGAGCTGGCTAGATTAGCCAGCCAATCTTTTGTATGTCTGTGCGTTTCCATTTGAGTATCCTGAAAACGGGCTTTTCAGCATGGTGCGTACATATTAAATAGTAGGAGTGCATAGTGGCCCGTATAGCAGGCATTAACATTCCTGATCAGAAACATGCTGTGATCGCATTAACTTCGATCTACGGCGTCGGCAAGACCCGTTCTAAGGCCATTTTGGCTGCAGCGGGTATCGCTGAAGATGTTAAGATCAGTGAGCTGTCTGAAGAACAAATCGACACGCTGCGTGACGAAGTTGCCAAATTTGTCGTTGAAGGTGATCTGCGCCGTGAAGTTAGCATGAGCATCAAGCGCCTTATGGACCTTGGTTGCTATCGCGGTTTGCGTCATCGTCGTGGTCTCCCGGTTCGCGGTCAGCGTACCAAGACCAACGCACGTACCCGTAAGGGTCCGCGCAAACCGATCAAGAAATAATCGGGGTGATTGAATAATGGCAAAGGCACCAATTCGTGCACGTAAACGTGTAAGAAAACAAGTCTCTGACGGCGTGGCTCATATCCATGCTTCTTTTAACAACACCATCGTTACCATTACTGATCGTCAGGGTAACGCACTGGGTTGGGCAACAGCCGGTGGTTCCGGTTTCCGTGGTTCTCGCAAATCCACTCCGTTTGCAGCTCAGGTTGCAGCAGAGCGTTGCGCTGAAGCCGTAAAAGAATACGGTATCAAGAATCTGGAAGTTATGGTCAAAGGACCGGGTCCAGGTCGCGAATCTACTGTTCGTGCTCTGAACGCCGCTGGTTTCCGCATCACTAATATTACTGATGTGACTCCGATCCCTCATAACGGTTGTCGTCCGCCGAAAAAACGTCGCGTATAACGCCTCGTTTCTAGGATTGTTGGAGAAAGAAAATGGCAAGATATTTGGGTCCTAAGCTCAAGCTGAGCCGTCGTGAGGGCACTGACTTATTCCTTAAGTCTGGCGTTCGCGCGATCGATACCAAGTGTAAAATTGAACAAGCTCCTGGCCAGCACGGTGCGCGTAAACCGCGTCTGTCTGACTATGGTGTGCAGTTGCGTGAAAAGCAAAAAGTTCGCCGTATCTACGGTGTGCTGGAGCGTCAGTTCCGTAACTACTACAAAGAAGCAGCACGTCTGAAAGGCAACACCGGTGAAAACCTGTTGGGTCTGCTGGAAGGTCGTCTGGACAACGTTGTATACCGTATGGGCTTCGGTGCCACTCGTGCAGAAGCACGTCAGCTGGTCAGCCATAAAGCAATTATGGTAAACGGTCGTGTTGTTAACATCGCTTCTTATCAGGTTAGTCCGAATGACGTTGTTAGCATTCGTGAGAAAGCGAAGAAGCAGTCTCGCGTGAAAGCCGCTCTGGAGCTGGCTGAGCAGCGTGAAAAGCCAACCTGGCTGGAAGTTGATGCTGGCAAGATGGAAGGTACGTTCAAGCGTAAGCCGGAGCGTTCTGATCTGTCTGCGGACATTAACGAACACCTGATCGTCGAGCTTTACTCCAAGTAAAGCTTAGTACCAAAGAGAGGACACAATGCAGGGTTCTGTGACAGAGTTTCTAAAACCGCGCCTGGTAGATATCGAGCAACTGAGTTCGACGCACGCCAAGGTGACCCTTGAGCCTTTAGAGCGTGGCTTTGGCCATACTTTGGGTAACGCACTGCGCCGTATTCTGCTCTCATCGATGCCGGGTTGTGCGGTGACCGAGGTTGAGATTGATGGTGTACTACATGAGTACAGCACCAAAGAAGGCGTTCAGGAAGATATCCTGGAAATCCTGCTCAACCTGAAAGGGCTGGCGGTGAGAGTTCAGGGTAAAGATGACGTTATTCTTACCTTGAATAAATCTGGCATTGGCCCTGTGACTGCAGCCGATATCACCCATGATGGTGATGTCGAAATCGTCAAGCCACAGCACGTGATCTGCCACCTGACCGATGAGAACGCATCTATTAGCATGCGTATCAAAGTTCAGCGCGGTCGTGGTTATGTGCCGGCTTCTACCCGAATTCATTCGGAAGAAGATGAGCGCCCAATCGGCCGTCTGCTGGTCGACGCCTGCTACAGCCCTGTAGAGCGTATTGCCTACAATGTTGAAGCTGCGCGTGTAGAACAGCGTACCGACCTGGACAAGCTGGTCATCGAAATGGAAACCAACGGCACAATCGATCCTGAAGAGGCGATTCGTCGTGCGGCAACCATTCTGGCAGAACAACTTGAAGCTTTCGTTGATTTACGTGATGTACGTCAGCCGGAAGTTAAAGAAGAGAAACCAGAGTTCGATCCGATCCTGCTGCGCCCTGTTGACGATCTGGAATTGACTGTCCGCTCTGCTAACTGCCTCAAAGCAGAAGCTATCCACTATATCGGTGATCTGGTACAGCGTACTGAGGTTGAGCTTCTTAAGACGCCTAACCTTGGTAAAAAATCTCTTACTGAGATTAAAGACGTGCTGGCTTCCCGTGGACTGTCTCTGGGCATGCGCCTGGAAAACTGGCCACCGGCAAGCATCGCTGACGAGTAACCGGATCACAGGTTAAGGTTTTACTGAGAAGGATAAGGTCATGCGCCATCGTAAGAGTGGTCGTCAACTGAACCGCAACAGCAGCCATCGCCAGGCTATGTTCCGCAATATGGCAGGTTCACTGGTTCGTCATGAGATCATCAAGACGACCCTGCCTAAAGCGAAAGAGCTGCGCCGCGTAGTTGAGCCGCTGATTACTCTTGCCAAGACTGATAGCGTAGCTAATCGTCGTCTGGCATTCGCCCGTACTCGTGATAACGAGATCGTGGCAAAACTGTTTAACGAGCTGGGCCCGCGTTTCGCGAGCCGCGCCGGTGGTTACACTCGCATTCTGAAGTGTGGCTTCCGTGCAGGCGACAACGCGCCGATGGCATACATCGAGCTGGTTGATCGCTCTGAATCGAAAGCAGAAGCTGCTGCAGAGTAATCTGTAGTAACGTAAAAAAACCCGCCCCGGCGGGTTTTTTTATATCCACAGAATCCCCATCTATCTATACGAGCTGTACTCTTTTTGTTCATCCTCTGGAGCATTTTATGTGGTTACTGGACCAGTGGGCTGAGCGCCATATTAATGACGCACAGGCCAGAGGCGAGTTTGATGATCTACCGGGGTCTGGTGAGCTGCTTGCTCTGGATGATGATTCTCAGATTCCACCGGAGCTGCGAGCTGGCTACAGGCTATTAAAAAATTCGGGTTGCCTTCCTCCCGAACTTGAGCAACGCAGAGAAGCGATCCGTCTACTTGATATCCTTGCGGGAATTCATGAAGATGATCTCCGATATGAGGAAGTGAGCCGACGTCTTTCGCTCCTTGAACTTAAACTTCGACAAGCTGGACTCAGCACGGAGTTTTTACGTGGAGAATATGCAGATAAACTTCTGCATCGAATTAGTGATGATTAGCGGAGGTACCATGTATCGTATTGGCGAATTAGCGAAACTGGCAGAAGTCACGCCAGATACCATCCGCTACTATGAAAAGCAACAAATGATGGAGCATGAAGTACGTACTGAAGGTGGATTTCGGCTCTATACCGAAAGCGATCTTCAGCGTCTTAAATTTATCCGTTATGCCCGACAACTGGGTTTTACTCTGGAGTCGATCCGCGAACTGCTTTCGATCCGTATCGATCCTGAGCATCATACCTGCCAGGAATCTAAGGGGATCGTTCAGGAAAGATTAAAAGAGGTTGAAGTCCGAATTGCTGAGCTCCAGACAATGCAGCGCTCGCTACAGCGATTAAACGATGCGTGTTGCGGCATGGCACATAGCAGCGTGTATTGTTCTATCCTTGAAGCACTTGAACAAGGCGCCAGTGGAACGAAATCAGGCTGTTGATTTATTGAACGCCTAAGACTACACTCGCGGCGTAAATTATTACACACTGGAGAAATTATGAGTCGTTATCAGCATACGAAAGGGCAGATAAAGGACAATGCGATTGAGGCACTTTTGCATGACCCGCTATTCAGACAGCGGGTTGAGAAAAATAAGAAAGGAAAAGGAAGTTATCAGCGTAAAGGTAAACAAGGCAATCGGGGTAACTGGGAGGCCAGTGGCAAGAAAGTGAATCACTTTTTTACCACTGGCCTTCTTGTTTCAGTGAGCGCTTAAGAACGATTATTCTGTTCTTTCAGCAGGTCACGAATTTCACTCAGCAACACCTCTTCTTTTGATGGTGCTGGCGGTGCTGCTGGCTCTTCAGCCTTTTTGCGATTCAGTCTGTTGATCAGCTTGATGGCCATAAAGATAGCAAAGGCCACAATAATGAAATCAAAAACGTTCTGGATGAACACGCCGTAATGCATAACAACAGCTGGGATATCTCCCTGCGCATCGCGTAACGTTAAAGCAAACTGTTTAAAATCAATTCCACCAATTAACAACCCCAGTGGTGGCATGATGATGTCGGCAACCAATGACGAAACAATCTTACCGAATGCTGCACCAATAATGACACCCACTGCCAAATCTACAACATTCCCGCGCATCGCGAATTCGCGAAATTCTTTAATAATGCTCATTTTATTCTCCCTATGCAGCTGACGTTTATAAGTTTAACAAATGTTAAGACAATTTCCATTTATGTATTACTAACAGAAAAATTTATTAAACCATGAAAAACAAGGGGAAATAAAAAGGGTGCTGTATTCGCACCCTCATAATTACAGAAAGAAGGGACTTGGCTGGAATAATCGTTCGACGTCGGTAATAAATTTTTTATCAGTCAGGAACATAATGACGTGATCGCCCTGCTCAATTCGCAAGTTATCATTAGCGATCATGACGTCATTACCCCGAACAACGGCGCCAATGATCGTTCCTGGCGGCAGCTTAATCTCGTCAATTGCGCGCCCAACGACCCGGGATGTTGTTTCATCCCCGTGCGCGACGGCCTCGATAGCTTCTGCGACACCACGGCGTAACGAAGAAACGCCGACAATATCTGCTTTACGGACGTGGCTGAGCAACGCAGAGATCGTCGCCTGTTGTGGTGAAATGGCAATATCAATCACGCTGCCCTGCACCAGATCGACGTACGCTTTACGTTGAATCAGCACCATTACTTTCTTAGCGCCCATACGTTTAGCCAGCATTGCAGACATGATGTTAGCTTCGTCATCATTAGTGACGGCAATAAACAGATCAACTTGATCGATATGCTCTTCAGCCAGCAGTTCTTGATCCGAAGCATCGCCAAAAAAGACGATCGTATTTTGCAACTTTTCAGCAAGCTCTGAAGCTCGTTGTTGATCGCGTTCGATCAACTTAACGCTGTAATCTTTTTCCAGCCGACGAGCGAGTCCGGCACCGATATTACCGCCGCCCACAAGCATGATGCGCTTGTAGGGTTTTTCCAGACGCTGCAGTTCGCTCATCACGGCGCGAATATGTTGTGACGCCGCAATAAAGAATACTTCGTCACCCGCTTCCACGATGGTTGAGCCCTGCGGGCGAATAGGCCTGTCATGGCGGAAAATTGCCGCAACGCGGGTATCGATATGCGGCATATGCTCGCGCATAGTCGACAGGGCGTTACCGATCAGTGGACCGCCATAATAGGCTTTAACCACTGCCAGGCTGACTTTACCTTCGGCAAAATTCACAACCTGCAGCGCTCCTGGATATTCAATCAGTCTGTAGATGCTGTCGATAACCAGTTGCTCTGGGGCAATGAGGTGATCGATAGGTACCGCATCAGAGTGAAAGAGTTTATCGGCATCACGAACATAATCCGGTGAGCGAATACGTGCGATACGATTAGGCGTATTGAAGAGTGAATATGCGACCTGGCAGGCAACCATATTAGTCTCATCAGAGCTGGTCACAGCGACCAGCATATCGGCATCGTCGGCGCCAGCTTCGCGCAGTACGCGAGGATGAGAACCATGCCCCTGCACAACGCGGAGGTCGAACTTATCCTGCAGGCTGCGCAGACGTTCACCGTTGGTATCGACTACCGTGATATCGTTGTTCTCTCCAACCAGGTTCTCAGCCAACGTACCGCCAACTTGCCCTGCGCCCAGAATGATAATTTTCATCAGTCGCGACCCGTCATCTCATCACTTTTTGATTAGCTTAGCGTAAAAGAAGCCATCACCTTCTTCTGCACCCGGTAAATTCTGGCACCCCGGTTGCTCAGGCGTGCCGGTTTCGCTTAATACCGCATCTGGAGTATGCGCCAGGAAGGCAGCAATCTGCTGCTGGTTCTCTTCAGGCAGGATCGAACAGGTTGCATAAACCAGCGTGCCGCCTGGCTTTAGATGTGCCCAGGTCGCATTCAGGATCTCTGCCTGCAGTTGTGCTAGTTCGGTGATATCCCGGTCGCGGCGCAGCCATTTAATATCTGGATGGCGACGAATAACCCCAGTTGCTGAGCATGGGGCATCCAGCAGAATACGATCGAACAGTTGTTCGCCGCACCATTGTTGCGGATAACGACCATCGCCTTGCTTGACTGTGGCCTTCATGCCTAAACGCTTCAGGTTGTCGTAGACGCGAGACAGGCGTTTTTCGTCTACGTCGACCGCCATCACGTTTGCATTCGGGGCAACTTCCAGAATATGTGTCGTCTTTCCACCTGGCGCTGCACATAAATCGAGGATCTGTTCACCGTTCTTCGGCTGCAGATAGCTCACGCATCCCTGAGCGGAAGCGTCCTGGACGGTTACCCACCCCTGCTCGAAGCCGGGCAACGCCAGAACGGGCACAGGGGTTTCCAGACGCACAGCATCCGGGTAATCCAGGTGCGGGAAGCCGATAAGACCACTTTCAGCCAGCAACTCTAACCACGCGTCGCGCGAGTGATGGTTACGGTTAACACGCAGCCACATTGGCGGACGCTGGTTATTAGCCTCAAGAATAGCCTCCCACTGCTGAGGATAGGCGTTCTTAATGCGCTTCACTAACCAGGAGGGATGTAAGAAGCGCAGTTCGCTTTGTACAAATTCGGTTAACAGTTCTTCCTGGCGGCGCTGAAACTGGCGCAGTACGCCGTTAATCAGGCCTTTCAGCTGCGGGCGTTTGATAACGACCGCGCCTTCTACTGTCTCAGCTAATGCAGCATGAGGAGGGATACGGGTATGCAGTAGTTGGTAGAAACCGACCATAATCAGGTAGTGGACCGTACGCTGTTTGCCCGTCATCGGCCGCTCCATCAGCTGTTTGCTCATCCACTCAAGTTGGGAGAGCGTGCGCAATACGCCGAAGCAAAGTTCCTGCAGCAGTGCCTTATCTTTATCGGCAACTTTTTGCTGCATGGCAGGCAGCACATTGCTTAGCGACTGCCCCTTTTCGACAACCTGTTCGACGGCCTGCGCCGCCATACTGCGTAAATTTAGATGTTTTTTCATAACCGCAAAAATAAAAATGCCCGGGGATGCCGGGCTTTAAGAGATGAACCGTCAGAGCAGACGGTTTCCAGGAACGAACCATTCCCGGCGTGAATTTAACAGGTCCTGCGCACTCATGGCTTTTTTACCGGCTGGTTGCAAAGAGATGAGATTCAGGATGCCATTGCCTGTCGCAACCTGAATGCCCTGACGGGTTGCTTCCAGGATGGTTCCTGGTTTGGCACCTGCAGGTTTATCAATCACCGTAGCCTCCCAGATTTTGACCGGCTGTTCATCAATGACGATGTAGCTCATTGGCCATGGATTAAAGGCGCGAATACAGCGCTCCAGCTGAACAGCGCTAAGCGTCCAGTCCATACGGGCTTCTTCTTTACTCAGCTTCTCGGCATAGCTCACCAGTGATTCGTCCTGGACTTCCGGTTTCGCGGTGCCCGTTGCCAGCAGGTGCAACGTGTGCAGCAGCCCCTGTGGGCCGAGTTCGGCTAGTTTGTCGTAGAGACTGGCGCTTGTATCATCAGCAGTGATTGGGCAGGAGAGCTTATGCAGCATATCGCCGGTATCCAGACCGACATCCATCTGCATGATGGTGACACCGGTTTCTTTATCGCCAGCCCACAGAGAGCGTTGAATAGGTGCCGCACCACGCCAGCGTGGAAGCAATGAACCATGAACGTTGATGCATCCCAGACGCGGCATGTCCAGCACAGCTTTTGGCAGAATCAGGCCATACGCCACTACCACCATTACATCTGCGTGCAGGTCAGCGACCAACTGCTGGTTTTCCTGAGGACGAAGAGAGACCGGCTGAAAAACCGATAACCCTTTTTCTTCTGCCAGCACTTTCACTGGGCTGGGCATCAGCTTTTTACCGCGTCCCGCAGGGCGATCCGGTTGGGTAAACACGCCGACAACGTTATGTCCAGAAGACAACAGCGCGTCGAGATGACGCGCTGCGAAGTCAGGTGTACCCGCAAAAATAATACGTAGTGAGTCTGACACGTTGATTCTTATCCTTAAGGTCGGGCGTTCAGGCGGTCGAGTTTTTCAACTTTCTGACGAATGCGTTGTTGCTTCAATGGCGACAGATAATCAATAAACAGTTTACCGACCAGGTGATCCATTTCGTGTTGAATACAGATAGCTAGCAGGCCATCGGCTTCCAGTTCAAAGGGCTTACCCTCACGATCGAGCGCGCGAATTTTTACTTTTTCTGCCCGCGGCACTAATGCACGTTGTTCGGGAATAGACAAGCAACCTTCTTCAATGCCGGTTTCGCCGTCTTTCTCCAGCAGCTCTGGGTTGATTAGTACCAGGCGCTCATCGCGGTTTTCAGAGACATCAATAACAATGATGCGCTGATGAATATCGACCTGCGTTGCCGCCAGGCCAATACCTTCTTCGGCGTACATCGTCTCGAACATATCATCGACGATACGCTGAATTTCTGCATTCACTTCTTCAACCGGTTTTGCGATTTTGCGAAGACGCTCGTCCGGGATATGTAACACTTGCAAAACTGACATAGTTATCCAGAGTTGTGTTCAGGAGTTGGAAAGATTATTACCTCTATTCTAGACAAAACCCCTTCTGATTGACAGCATCAGTGACCAATCGCAAAGATTGCTAAGACTGCTTGTGGCAGGGGAATAGGGATGACCCAGACCGAGATTTGGTTACGTTTGGCACGGGTAAGTGAACTGTACGGTGATGAGATGGTGCGCATTGCTCATTGGCTTATTGCTCAACCGTGTATTAACAAGGCGATGCTGCAATATGCAGGATTCTCTCCCCGCCAGGTTGCTCGTTTTTTAAGCTTTTCCGAAATTGAACTGGAAAAAACGCTACGCTGGCTGGAATTACCGCATCATCATGTTGTTTTTGCCGACAGCGAACGATATCCACCGCAGCTTCGCGTCACTGAGGATTACCCGGGACTCCTCTTTATTGTTGGCGATCCTGATTGTTTACACTCTTTTCAGCTTGCTGTTGTGGGAAGCCGGCAACATTCCTGGTATGGAGAACGATGGGGGCGATTATTCTGTGAGAAACTCGCCGCTTGCGGTGTGACAATTACCAGCGGACTGGCGCGAGGGATTGATGGCGTTGCGCACAATGCGGCGGTAAATATGAATAGAACAAGTATCGCCGTGTTGGGGAACGGTCTGGAAACTATTCATCCACGGCGGCACGTGCATCTTGCCGAGCGTCTGATTGAGACCGGTGGTGCTCTGGTGTCTGAGTTCCCTTTGGACATGCTCCCTTTACCGCGCAATTTTCCGCGACGAAATCGCATTATTAGTGGTCTAAGTAAAGGAGTTCTGGTTATTGAAGCCGCTCAGCGTAGTGGTTCGCTGGTGACTGCGCGTTGTGCTCTGGAGCAAGGACGGGACGTTTTTGCTTTACCTGGGCCAATAGGGAACCCTGGTTGTGAGGGGCCGCATTGGCTCATTAAGCAAGGAGCGACGTTGGTTACGGCTCCAGAGGATATTCTGGAACATTTGCAATATGGGTTACATTGGTTGCCAGATGAACCTGAAAATTCAATTTATTCACCAGATCACGAAGAGGTGGCATTGCCATTTCCTGAGCTCCTGGCTAACGTAGGAGATGAGGTAACACCTGTTGACGTCGTCGCTGAACGTGCCGGCCAACCTGTGCCAGAGGTAGTGGCTCAGCTACTCGAACTGGAGTTAGCAGGATGGATCGCAGCTGTACCCGGCGGCTATGTCCGATTGAGGAGGGCATGCCATGTTCGACGTACTAATGTATTTGTTTGAGACATATATCCATAACGAAGCGGAGCTGCGTGTGGATCAGGACAAACTGGAACGGGACCTTACCGACGCTGGTTTTGATCGTGAAGACATCTACAACGCGTTACTGTGGCTGGAAAAACTTGCTGATTATCAGGATGGGCTTGCCGAACCGATGCAGCTTGCATCTGACCCTCTGTCTATTCGTATTTATACGGCGGAAGAGTGCGATCGTCTGGATGCGAGTTGTCGGGGATTCTTGTTATTCCTGGAGCAGATCCAGGTGCTAAACCTCGAAACTCGAGAGATGGTAATTGAACGTGTACTCGCGCTGGATACAGCAGAATTCGATCTGGAAGACCTGAAGTGGGTGATCCTGATGGTTTTATTCAACATTCCCGGTTGTGAAAATGCGTATCAGCAAATGGAAGAATTACTCTTTGAAGTGAATGAAGGTATGCTGCATTAATCGATCTTCATTCAGTATGAGTTGTTATGGCTAAATCAGCACTGTTTACGGTGCGTAAAAATGAGCCCTGCCCACAGTGTGGGGCTGAGCTGGTTATCCGCTCCGGGAAACATGGCCCGTTTCTCGGCTGTTCACAGTATCCGGAATGTGACTATGTCCGTCCGCTAAAATCCTCTGCGGACGGACATATCGTCAAAGTTCTGGAGGGTAAGTTTTGTCCTGCGTGTGGCGCTGAGCTGGTGCTGAGGCAGGGACGATTCGGTATGTTTATTGGTTGTAGCGATTATCCTGCATGTGACCATACCGAACTTATCGATAAACCAGATGAAACGGCAATTGTTTGTCCCCAATGCCGGACGGGTCATCTGGTCCAGCGGCGTTCTCGTTATGGCAAAACTTTTTACTCCTGCGATCGCTATCCTGAGTGCCAGTTTGTCATTAACTTCAAACCTCTGGCCGGGGAGTGTCCTGAGTGTCACTATCCGCTTCTCATCGAAAAGAAAACCGCGCAGGGTGTGAAACACTTTTGTGCCAGTAAACAATGTGGAAAGCCGATTTCGGCGGAATAATAAAGTGAATAATAACCTGCCTACAGATCCCATCGCTGCTGCGATAGCGGTTCTGAAACAAGAAAAAGTCATCGCTTATCCAACAGAAGCTGTTTTCGGCGTCGGCTGTGACCCAGACAGCGAAACGGCGGTTACCCGTCTGTTGGAACTAAAACAACGCCCAATTGATAAAGGCTTAATTTTGATTGCGGCAGATTTTGACCAGCTCAAACCGTATATTGATGACAGTGTGCTCACTGATGCCCAGCGTGATGCTATTTTCGCGCGTTGGCCGGGTCCTGTTACCTTTGTGTTCCCGGCACCGGTAACGACACCGCGTTGGCTGACCGGCCGTTTTGATTCGCTGGCCGTGCGCGTCACCGATCACCCGCTGGTGGTTGCATTATGCCAGGCTTATGGCAAACCGTTAGTCTCCACCAGTGCTAATTTAAGTGGCTTACCACCTTGCAGAACGGTAGAGGAAGTACGCGTGCAATTTGGTGCAGATTTCCCCGTTGTCGAGGGAGATACTGGGGGGCGTTTAAATCCTTCGGAAATCCGTGATGCTTTGACGGGTGAACAATTTCGACAGGGGTAATATGAAAGAAGCCTATGCTGTTTTTGGCAATCCAATCGCGCACAGCAAATCGCCTTTTATTCATCAGCAATTTGCAGCGCAGCTGAATATCGATCACACCTATGGACGGGTGTTGGCACCTATCAATAATTTTGTGAATACGCTGAACACCTTCTTTGCTGAGGGAGGAAAAGGGGCAAATATTACGGTTCCCTTTAAAGAAGAGGCGTTTGCGCGGGCTGATGAATTAACGGAGCGGGCGTCGCTTGCCGGAGCAGTCAACACCCTTAAGCGTTTGGATGATGGACGCTTACTTGGGGATAACACCGATGGTATTGGTTTATTAAGCGATCTCGAACGTTTAGCTTTCATACGTCCTGGATCGCGTATTTTACTTATTGGGGCTGGTGGGGCATCCCGCGGGGTATTACTCCCTCTTCTTTCTATGGACTGTGCGGTGGTCATCGTAAACCGTACCGCTTCGCGTGCAGAAGAACTGGCTCAGATCTTTTCCCATACCGGCAGCGTTCAGGCCGTGGGATTTGATGAGCTTGAGAATAACACCTTCGATCTCATTATTAATGCGACCTCCAGTGGGATTAGCGGGGATATTCCGGCTATCCCTGCATCACTGATCAACGCCTCTGTTTATTGCTACGACATGTTTTATCAGAAAGGGAATACGCCGTTCTTGTCCTGGTGCGCATTACAGGGAGCAAAACATTGTGCTGATGGGTTGGGAATGTTGGTAGGGCAGGCGGCGCATGCCGTTTTACTCTGGCATGGCGTATTGCCGAAGACGGAACCCATCATTAAACAGCTACAACAGGAACTGTCCGCATGAACCAGGCGATCCAGTTTCCCGATAGAGAAGAATGGAGGGCTGATATAGATGCTGTCGTTTTCCCGGCGATGGTGCAGGGTATGCAGCTAACATGTGCCATAAACGGAGAGGTGTTGGCGCGTCGCTTTGGCGGTGACACGCCTGAACAGTGGCTGGAAATTTTTCGGGAGCATCGCTGGGATCTGGAAGATGAAGCCGAAGCATTAATCCAGGCTCAGCAAGAGGATGCTCAGGGTTGGGTTTGGTTACCCTGACTCAAATACTCGTCTTTCCATTTCACATAGTTGTTAGCTGAATACAGTAGGCCCGCTTTTTCTTCATCGCTGAGTGAGCGGATCTGTTTAACCGGGCTGCCCAGGTACAGATACCCGCTCTCCAGGCGTTTGTTTTGCGGAACCAAACTTCCCGCGCCAATCATTACGTCATCTTCTACTACGACACCGTCCAGCAGGATCGACCCCATACCGACCAAAACGCGGTTGCCAATGACGCAGCCGTGCAGCATGACTTTATGACCCACGGTGACATCCTCGCCCACGATCAGTGGATTGCCTTGCGGGTTAGATGCTGATTTATGCGTAACGTGTAACACGCTACCGTCCTGAATGTTTGTGCGTGCGCCGATTTGTACATAGTTCACGTCGGCACGGATCGCAACCAGAGGCCAGATCCCGACATTATCAGCCAGACGAACATCACCAATGATGACGCTGCTGGTGTCGATCATCACGCGATTCCCGATCTGCGGGAAAAGATCCTTATAAGGACGCAGTACATCAGACATGTTTACCTCAATGAAATAGAGCAGTAATGAAGACTTTGGTTTGATTATCGAGACTGTGCAAGTGATTTAGTTATCAAAAATCAGCCATATTGTGCAGGAATGTAGCGAAAGGGGTAAAAAACAGCCACTCAGCAAAAAAGATCTAAAAAACACTTGTGCTAAAAAATGGGATCCCTATAATGCGCCTCCATCGACACGGCGGATGTGAATCACTTCAC
>NZ_JADABY010000015.1 GCF_015672735.1 Citrobacter sp. Res13-Sevr-PEB04-36
AGTGCTACTTTTAACATTTATAAAACAAGTTGTAAGGTGTTTTCAGCCGTTGACTTGAATTTACCAGACGGTCATATTTCAAGACATGCAATATCACAACCGCCCATGGACGCGGTACAACGGATTTAACGATCTGGAAACCCAAGAATGAAAAAAGCACTCATCGCGGCCCTGACCTTAGCCGCAATTACCACCGCACCAGCGCACGCCATTAGCGCACAGTACCGCGCCCAATTGGAGCGGTCCGGCTGCAACGAGATGAACGCCGGCAAGTGGTGTGACATCCACAAAACAAAGGCAGAGAACGCCAAAAATGCCGTGAAGCAAACGCCTAATCCGGTAAAGGAATCCAACGTGCCGCAGTACGTTAGAGAAGCTGAGAATATTATCAACCTCAAAGGGATCGCCGCAGAAGAATATCTGATAGAGCGTGGTTGGCGTCAGCAGGCAGACGGTGACTGGAAAAAAGGCGCTCACCTAATGCGCGTCATTGAAAACAAAAAAGGATTTGTGGCCAACGCTCAGGTCATCAAATAATAAAGACTTCCCGCCGAAATTGTGGCAATCCATTATGGTGTAGGTGATTACGCAGGAACACTGAGGTGGTGTGTAAACCATTAATTCGGATGATTTTTCCGCTCATATTAATACAACAGGGGGGAGTGAGTTAACTCGTTCCTGACTAATTTATCACTAACTTTCTGTCTTTATGCAACTCGAATTATTTTGGTATATGGAGAATGTGGCTCAGGAGTATGAAGTTTATCGCTATGAGTAAAAAATAGCTTTTTAAAGCTGGGAATACGTAGCGGTATGATTGAGAACGCTGTAAATAAAACTATTAAAGATATACAAAAAGGGTAAATGTAATGAAAGTAAAATTAGTTATGGTGTTGCTTTGTTTGTCTGTGGTTGGTAATGCTAATGCTATTAGTGCCTCATACCGTAGCCAGCTTGAGAAATCAGGGTGCACACAAGTTACTGATAGTAACGGCACATGTGATATTCATAAAAGCAAACGCGAAAATATGAAACGTAAACATGTAGATTTAGTCCCCGCTGAACGCACTATAGATCAGGCTGTAGCTGGTAAAAAACTGAGTGATGTTGTTCCCCTGCTGGTCGCCAATGGCTGGAAACAGGATAATAACGCGCCTTTAGAGTTTGTCTCAACAGAAGGTGTACGCATGATTTTAGACGTCAAACAGTCTAATGATCAGGTAATGGGCGTAATTTTAAAATAATGAATAATCCTACTTTTATAATGTGGGTGGTAGTCTGTTTAGTTGGTTACATAATAACACTTAATTTTTATAGAGTTGAGTAATGAAAACTATTTTTAAAATTCTGATGGTTTCTGCGGTTTGTGGTTCCCTCTATGGCTGTATTGTACCTCCTGAAAATGATGATTATCAGGAGCCAGGTCGCCAACATCATAAGGACTACAATACAGATGCGGGAAATCATAACTATTATGTGACCCATGATGGAATTACCTTACCACCTTGTGATGAAATCCCTGATGCCTCTCAGGCGGATAATGGCAAGCGTTGCTGGTTTGAATAACAAACATTGCTCAACTGACAGGGCTTTCGTGTTAGCACGTTGACTCTTTGTGTTCAATAATTTAAGGGAGGCGCTACGTCTCCCTTTATCAACATTTCACTATCGGTAAGTCACAAAATTAGAATAATAGCTACGGATTGGTTTTGGCATTTTTGGGCGGCATGAAAGGATTTAGGCTTGCGCTCTCTGACACTCTGACTGAGGGTTCACTGCGGCCTTTCAGCTGCTTAATCTGAAACGAGCCACATATCGGCTTCTTCAAACATCTCTTCCAACATGCGATTCAGCTTTTCCCGATCGCTTTTGCTGGCATCGCTGTTCAAGCCGTTCGCCTGCATCGGCTTAACGTTAACCTCTGCGTCCGGGAAGATCCGGTGTACTCGTTTGGTCAATTCGGCCAGGATGATATCTCTGGCACCAGCCAGGCCCTCAACGTTTCGTTTATCGTAAACCAGTTCGACGAACATAAAAGCTCTCCATGACTACTGTTTTAATATACAGTATTTTTACCATAATTATTATTTCTGTCAAGGGTGTCGGATAGACGCTATGAGTGAAGCAGAGTCAAAATCGCATCAGGATGTTCTGCCTGTCGCACCCGCATACGGAAAGCATCAGAGTGTGATGAAAATTAAACCGGAGTCATATAGATAAATAAATTTATACCACTTGATATTTGGATTTTTTTATTTATCTTGCTAAATAAATGTGCGCTACTCAATTATATCAGGATGCGGTTGTGCTATTTAAAGTCGGGCCGCCTACATCCAGAGTTATATTCTTAAAGCACTTTTACGTTAATATATAAGTGGACAACTAATAATATACGTTGAGATAAATCGTCGGGCACAGCGTGCCTTACATATCATGAACGTTGTCTGTTTACTCAGGCACAGAGCAGGTAGAACGCAAGATCAACTGATCGCCTGTGAGCGGGAAGCGGAAGCTGACTCATGATCTTTTTCTTTAATCCAGGCAATAAGCTCTCCGAGCTGCGTATCTGAAAAAACTTTTATACCATGCTCAGAGAGTAGCGCTGCCGCAACTCCCATACCTGATTTACGCTGGCCGTTAAAAGAGCCGTTATAGATAAACTGAACACCACATGTTGGACTGCCGTCAGTTAACAACGCAGCTGTACAACCAGATTCCTGCGCCATACGCAATGACAGCCAGGCTGCAAGTCGATATTGTTCAGTAACATCCCGTCCCGTGTTCTCTAATATACTGGCCTGCCCATGCATAACATCTTTGCCGCAAGCAGAAATAATCTCTGCAGGTGGACGTGGTACAGGTAGCCCGGCAGCCAGTTCGGGGCAATGGATGACCAACCGTTGTTCTTGCTGCCAGCGAGCAAGCTGAGCAATGACCTCTGCTTTCTCACTTCCGTTATAGCGGACTTTAAAGCCCATCAGGCAAGCGCTTACGAGTATTTTATTGACCATCGTCTCTTGAAATTAATGTATTAGGGCATTCTGATTACAACACTTCGGCTGATGCATTAATCTGCTCGCCATAAGCAACACATAATGACAGAAGTTACTTCCGCTTCTGGTACGTGACCGTCCTTTACAGGGCTAAAAGCCGCTCTGTATTTTAGACCGACCACGCCAGTTTTAAGCAACAATGTTACTCAGCCATACCGTGATTAATGCGCGTTAACGGTTCGTTGACATTAAAAATTTTGAAATGCACGTTTTCCACACCCAGTGGTTTCAAACGTGCGGTATGCTTTTTGACATACGCCAGCGCGGTTTCTTCGTCCTGGAACAGGTAGATGCCACCAGCTTCCTGGGTTGCTTCGTTTTCTGTCCAGATTTTCCAGATAAAGCCAGGCTCCTGGTTAATGGACTCTGCCAGGTCGACAAGCTGGCGTGACATGTCTTCGCCAAACGGGCCCTGAAAATCAAAGTGCAGCTGCAATAGTGTATTCGACATAACTCCTCCATGGAGAACGCTGATGCGGGTAAGCTTGTATCTTATTTTTAATTTATCGCACAATAAACCATAAAATCTCGCTAATTCGCCAGTCGACTGAAAATTCGTTATGATCTGTCCCCGCATTTTATTCTGGCAGACTGATGTCTACTCTTTTTGATAGCTTTATTGCTCCACCGTGCCATGACGAGATAGAGATCCTCTATCAGGACGACCATCTACTCCTCATCAATAAGCCTGGCGGACTGCTGAGTTTGTCGGGAAAAAATCCGCAAAACTTTGATTCGGTGCATCACCGGCTGGTACAGGTTTACCCCGGTTGTACGCTGGTACATCGACTTGATTTTGGCACCTCCGGGTTAATGGTCATTGCCCGCAACAAGGCAATCAATGCCGCGTTGTGTCAGCAATTCAGCCAACGCGCCGTCACCAAGGTGTATAGCGCTTTGCTATGCGGGCACCTGGATAATGATGAAGGAGTGATAGATGCCGCTATTGCTAAAGATCCGGCGCTGTTCCCGCTGATGTCGATATGCGCGGTCAAGGGTAAGCCCGCGCGCTCCCGTTATCGGGTTGTCGAGCGCGTGAATCACCTGCTGGAAGATGGGGCGGTACTGCCGTTAACGCGAGTACAGCTTTTCCCTGAAACAGGTCGCACCCATCAATTACGTATTCACTGCCAGCTGTTGGGTCATTCTATCTGGGGTTGCGATCTTTATGGCGGTCGTCTGTTGCCGGGTACTGAGTTAACTCCGCGATTGATGCTGCACGCCAGCGAGCTACATTTTAAGCATCCTGTCAGCGGAGAGTGGGTCCACGCTCAAAATTCCAGCCCGTTCTGAACAAGGTGTTGAGAATAGCCGCCGGATGGCGGCTATTGCGGAGAGTTATCGTGCCGCGCGTTGTAAAATAATCGCGGACGGCTGGCGTTGCAGATAGCGCATGCGCAGCATCATCAGTACGGCAGCAGAAGTCAGGCCGATAATAAAGCCCATCCAGAAGCCTGCGGGCCCCATTCGATCGACCACCAGGTCGGTCAGTGCGAGAACGTATCCGCTCGGCAAACCCAGCACCCAGTATGCCGTCAGGGTGATAAAGAAAATAGAACGCGTATCTTTATAACCACGCAGGATCCCACTGCCAATAACCTGAATCGAGTCCGAAATTTGATACACGGCAGCCAACAACATGAGCTGGGCAGCCAGCGTCACAACTTCAGGGTTATTGTTATAGAGCAGGGCGATGTGCTCACGCAATGTCACGGTGAAGACCGCAGTCATCACCGCCATGCAAACCCCGACGCCTAGCCCGGTTCTTGCTGCGGTTTGTGCGTCAAGCGTTGACCCCTGGCCCAGACGATAACCGACACGAATTGTCACGGCGGCTGCCAGCGACATCGGCAGAACGAACATGAGCGAGCTAAAGTTCAGCGCGATTTGGTGTCCTGCCACGTCAACGATCCCCAATGGGGAGACCAGCAATGCCACCACAGCAAACAGCGTTACTTCAAAGAATAACGCCAACGCAATGGGTAAGCCTAGCTGGATCAAACGCTTCATTACCGCGGTATCTGGCTTCTGGAAACCGCGTACGTTGCGAATGTCACGCATTGAACGCGCATGTTTGACGTAGGAAAGCATGGCGATAAACATCACCCAGTAGACCGCAGCGGTGGCGACGCCGCAGCCTACGCCGCCGAGTTCCGGCATACCAAAATGCCCATAGATGAAAATGTAGTTAACCGGAATATTCACTAACAGGCCGAGAAACCCCATCACCATCGCCGGTTTGGTTTTGGCCAGACCTTCACATTGGTTACGGGCAACCTGGAAGAATAAATAGCCAGGCGCGCCCCACAACAGCGTGCGCAGGTAACCGACGGCTTTATCGGCCAGTGCCGGGTCGATGTTGTGCATGGCGCGGATAATGTATCCCGCGTTCCACAGCACTACCATGATCAGTACGGATACGCTGCCCGCCAGCCAGAACCCCTGGCGTATTTGATGAGCAATGCGATCGCGGCGACCAGAACCATTAAGTTGCGCAATAACCGGCGTTAGCGCCAGCAGGAGCCCATGACCAAATAAGATGGCCGGGAGCCAGATGGAGGTTCCGATAGCGACGGCTGCCATGTCCGTTGCACTGTATCCTCCCGCCATGACGGTATCGACGAACCCCATTGCGGTTTGGGCGATCTGCGCAAGAATCACCGGAATTGCCAGAGCTAATAACTGACGCGCTTCGATTACATACTTTTGCACGTTTACACCATTATATTGTTGTTATTTGAGAGACTAAAAAAGCCGCCTTAGAGGGCAGCAAGAAGAAAATGCAGGGGAAGTTGCAGTCTATTGTAGCGAGGAATACGTAATTCTCCAGTGAAAAAACAGGTGGGGGCGGTGCATTGCTGGCAACCGCAATTTTCACCTGCTATTGTGCACAGCAGAGATGTCTTAATTACGTTCAGGAGTTAGAGGTATGTTTACGGGTATTGTGCAGGGCACCGCGAAACTGGTGTCTATTGATGAGAAACCAAATTTTCGCACGCATGTAGTGGAATTACCTGAATACATGCTGGATGGGCTGGAGACGGGCGCATCGGTGGCACACAATGGTTGTTGTCTGACGGTGACCGATATTAACGGCACTCACATTAGCTTTGACCTGATGAAAGAGACGCTGCGTATCACCAATCTGGGCGATCTCAAGGTGGGAGACCAGGTTAACGTAGAACGTGCGGCAAAATTCAGCGATGAGATCGGCGGGCACTTAATGTCGGGTCATATTATGACCACCGCTGAGGTGTCAAAAATTCTGACTTCTGAAAATAACCGCCAGATCTGGTTTAAAGTTCAGGATGCATCATTGATGAAATACATCCTGTACAAAGGGTTTATCGGTATTGATGGTATTAGTCTGACGGTTGGTGAAGTAACGCCGACGCGCTTTTGTGTGCATTTGATCCCGGAAACGCTGGAACGGACTACGCTTGGCAAGAAAAAGCTGGGAGCCCGGGTTAATATCGAAATCGACCCGCAAACGCAGGCGGTTGTCGATACCGTTGAGCGCGTGCTGGCGGCAAGAGAGAGTGCAATCAGCAACGTCACCGGCGAAGTCTAAGTCGAGGTGTTTACAAGCCCCCGTTGAAGGCGGGGGCGAGAATGACTAACGAGGAACGCGCAGGCCGTGTTCTACACCGCGCGAGAAAACCACCTGCCAGAGTTGAATATCACGAGCGCGAAACGCACCAGCGCAGGCATTCAGGTAGTAGCTGAACATGCGCTTAAAACGCTCGGTGTAGTTATCAGCAATTTCAGGCCAGGTTGCCATGAAACGCTCATACCAGGCCATCAGCGTGGTGTCGTAATCGGCACCAAAGTTGTGCCAGTCTTCCATCACAAAATGTGCTTCACTGGCTTTTGCAATCTGGCGTACGGACGGCAAGCAGCCATTCGGGAAAATATACTTATTGATCCACGGGTCAACGCTAACATCGGTTTTTTTGGAACCGATACTGTGAAGTAAAAACAGACCGTCCTGCTTTAAATTGCGATCGACAACATCAAAATAGGTGTTGTAGTTTTTCGGTCCCACGTGCTCGAACATACCGACGGAGACGATCCGATCAAACCGATCGTTCAGGTCACGGTAATCCTGGAGCAAAATAGTGACGTCCAGCCCTTCACAGCGCGCTTGCGCCAGTTTCTGCTGCTCCGCAGAAATGGTCACGCCCACCACGCTAACACCGTACTGTGAGGCCATAAACTGGGACAAGCCTCCCCAGCCACAGCCAATGTCGAGTACACGCATCCCCGGTTTGAGCTGTAATTTTTCGGCAATCATGTTGAGCTTCGCCTGTTGGGCCGACTCCAGGGTTGTGGCGTCCTTCCAGTAGGCGCAGGAATATTGCATATAGGGGTCAAGCATGCGGGTGAAGAGATCGTTACCTAAATCGTAGTGTTCTTTTCCGACAACCCACGCGCGTTTTTTATTCTGTAAATTGAACAGGCGTGCGGTGGTGATACGCAGCGTATCTTTAAAATGGCGGGGGAGTTGGCTTTCAAGGTCGGCGCGTAAAACCTGGGTAAAAAACATGTCCAGCCGATCGCATTCCCACCAGCCATCCATATAACTTTCACCTAAACCCATCGACCCTTCCTGCAGGATGCGCTTGAAAAAATCAGGGTTCTTAACACGAATATCTGCCGGTGCAGAGCCATTAATGGTAATGCCTGCGCGACTCAATAACTCATTGGTGATTCGGTACCAGTCATTGTCCGGTACGTTGACGTCTTCTATACACGATGAACTCATAGCTTCTCCATCACTGGTCGGCGATCAGAACCTTAAAACAGCGTAGACGCAGTTTTGGGTTTGAGAGAAATCTCACGGAATTATCCCGTGAATCTATTTTTCCGACGTAGAACAGAGGAAGGGAGAAACCCAGCCAAAAATGACATCAGTGATAAACGGGAACATTTCGTTCCCGTTCACACATTAAAATTATCGTTTTTTTAACAACTGAGAATCAGTATAGGCCTCAATTTTAGGTGATTCAACAGAAAACTGTTAGCACGCTAATTAATCATTAAGGCGTTATGAATGTGATTCACCGTGCGTAATCGCAGACACATTATCTGCCAGAGTGTCGCTTTCTTTCTGTGACTGCATCTTGTAACCCAGCGCTGCCAGTAACACCGTTGACAGCATGACGCCGGTGGTGGTGAACAGCGGCGTGCTGATTAGCCACGACACCACCAGGCTTGCCAGGAAGCAGAGACCGAGTTGCAGCGTGTTCTGCAGTGCGGCTGCGCGTCCCGTTGCCTGTGGGAAGGGACGTAAAGCCTGAGCGACGACAATCGGGTAGATAGCACCGTTCGCTATCGCCATCACGCAGAATGGGATCAAAATTTCGGCCAGCGCAACATGGTGAATAAAACCGGTTGCCCAGGTGGCGATGACACTCACGGCATACAGGATGAGCAGCCATGGTAGCAATTGGCGACCCTCCCATTTTTGCAGGGCGGCACGACAGCCATATCCGCCTATCAAAAAGGCGATAGTTTGCGGCACATAGCTCAGGCCAATGACGGCCGGGCTATAGCCCATCTCACTCAGGATAAACGGCGAGCCGGTCAGCCACGCGAAAAAGCTCGCGGAACAGGCGGCATAAATCAGCACGTTGCCGCGGTAGGTTCTGGAACGCAATAGGGTGGCAAAGGTTAGCTTATCCTGGCTATCGTCGCGCGCTTTTGCCGTGGGTTTTAACCGCAGGGCTGGCAGCATCAGGATAAGGGTGATGGCAAACAGGGTGGCAAAGATAGCCTGCCAGGAAAAATGCATCAGGATCCAACTACCTAACAACGGCGCGAGTGCAGGGGATAACCCGACCAGCGGCATAATGGTGGCAAAGATGCGGTTAACTTTGTGTGAGGGATAATAATCAGCAACCAGCGCCTGCCAGATGACCGATGCCGCACAGACGCCCACAGCCTGAATAAAGCGCAGTACCAGCAAACCGGTGGCGTTTTCAACCCATAACATACCTAGACTGCCCAGCGCGAAGATGGAGAGGCCCAGCAGCAAAATGGGCTTACGACCATAATGGTCGGAGAGTGGCCCCCACAGAAGTTGCGCGACGGCAAAACCCGCTAAAAACAGACTAAGGCTGGCGCTGACGGCTGATGCAGGGGTTTGTAAATCGGATTGAATAGCCGCAAATGCTGGCAAATACATATCCGTTGCCAGAAAACCGAGCACGCTAAGACCAGCCAGCCAGACTAAAAACCCTTTTCCAGGTTGCATCATTATTTCTCTTTTTAAGCATTAGAACAGTGCCGCTGAGTGTAGTGAGTGTAATTCTTGCTGTGAAACACTAATATTTGCTTACTGATTTCAAATTTTTTGTAGGCAGACTATGTGGTCGGAATATTCCCTTGAGGTGGTTGATGCGGTTGCGCGAAACGGCAGCTTCAGCTCTGCCGCCCAGGAGTTGCACCGTGTGCCCTCGGCGGTGAGCTATACCGTGCGTCAACTTGAGGAGTGGCTGGCTGTGCCTCTTTTTGAACGTCGCCACCGGGATGTGGAATTAACTCCCGCCGGGGCATGGTTTTTAAAAGAAGGGCGGTCTGTTATCAAAAAAATGCAGATCACTCGCCAACAATGTCAGCAAATTGCCAACGGCTGGCGTGGGCAACTGGCGATTGCGGTCGATAATATTGTCAGACCTGAACGCACCCGGCAGATGATTGTGGATTTCTACCGTCATTTTGATGATGTGGAATTAATTGTTTTTCAGGAAGTGTTTAACGGCGTCTGGGATGCACTTTCGGACGGGCGCGTGGAACTGGCGATTGGTGCGACGCAGGCTATCCCGGTGGGGGGGCGCTACACGTTTCGCGATATGGGGATGTTAAGCTGGAACTGTGTAGTGGCGAGTCATCATCCACTGGCGTCGATGCCGGGGCCGCTCAGTGACGATACGTTGCGCAACTGGCCGTCTTTGGTACGTGAAGATACTTCCCGTACGTTACCGAAACGAATCACCTGGCTGCTGGATAACCAAAAGCGAGTGGTGGTACCTGACTGGGAATCATCCGCGACCTGTTTATCTGCGGGACTATGTGTGGGGATGGTGCCGACGCATTTTTCCAAACCGTGGATCGACAGCGGCAAATGGGTTGCGTTACAGCTCGAAAATCCTTTCCCTGATGCAGCCTGTTGCCTTACCTGGCAGCAGAATGATACGTCGCCTGCGCTGGGCTGGTTGCTGGATTACTTAGGGGACAGCGAAACGCTGAATAAGGAATGGCTGCGGGAGCCAGAATAAGGCTCCCGCCCAACAGATTAACGACGGTAGTCGCGGAACGGGCCGTCGGCAACGGAGCGACGTTCTACCAGGCGAGGATGCACCTCAATTGACTGCGACACTTCACGCTTATTCACTATACGGTCTAACAGCATGTTAAAGGCCGTTTCACCGAGAGAATCTTTCGGCTGGTGAATGGTGGTTAATGCCGGGGTGAAGAAGCGGGCGTTACGTACGTTGTCGTAACCAATCAGCGATACATCTTGCGGAACACGTAATCCCATTTCGTCAGCGGCGCATAGCGCGCCCATCGCCATGATATCACCACCACAGAAGACCGCGGTTGGACGATGTGACTGGGAGAGGATCTGCTGCATGGCGCGATACCCGGATTCAGGCTCAAAATCACCTTGTACAATCCAGTTCTCAGGCACTTTAATCAGCGCTTCTTCCATTGCCTTCATAAAACCGGCCAGACGTCCGGCGCCGGTGTTGCGCTCCATCGGTCCTGGGATCACGCCAATCTCGCGATGACCGCGTTCGACCAGATAACGACCTGCCATATAACCGCCTTCGAAGGCGTTATCGATGACAGTATCGGTAAAGTCGGCTTTGGCCTCGCCCCAATCCATCACTACCATAGGAATATGGCGATACTCTTCGAGCATGGAAAGCAGGGGTTCCGGGTATTCGGAACACATCACCAGCAGACCATCCACGCGCTTCTGTGCCATCATGGAAAGATAAGCCTGCTGTTTTTCCAGGCTGTTCCACGCGTTGCCCAGAATCAGCGTATAGCCCTTCTGGAAACAGTTCTTCTCAACGGCTTCGATAATTTCAGCAAAGTAGGCGGCTTCGCTGCTGGTCGCCAGCAAGCCGATTGATTTGGTGTGATTCACCTTCAGGCTGCGCGCCACCGCGCTTGGAGAATAGTGCAGCTCTTTGATCGCAGCCCAGACAGCATTACGCGTTTCTTCCGCGACAAAGCGCGTTTTGTTAATTACGTGTGATACGGTTGTAGTGGAAACGTTTGCTCGCTTCGCTACATCTTTAATTGTTGCCATTACATCTCACTCCAGACCATATCCTAAGCTCCTGAGAATACTCCAGGTAAACGTTTGCCTTTACACACCCTTCGCGCAACATCAGGGTTGCGGCACGCCAGGAAAACGACACGGAACGTCAGGAAGGGGTCAATGGCCGGTACGCTAATTAAGTAAGCGTGGAATTTTGTCTGATCTTAACGAAAAGGGGAAGAGTTAAAAGCATTTATCAATATAAATCGTGAGAGATTTTTGCGTTCAAGTGTGCAAAAATGCGCAATATCACTTTTTGTGTGGGAATAAAAAGGAGAAAACTTGATGAGCACCGATCTGAAATTTTCGTTAGTCACCACCATTATTGTTCTGGGTCTGATTGTCGCCAGTGGTTTAACCGCCGCGCTGCATTGATTTATCCTCTGAGGGAGAGTCATCTCCCTCGTCTCGCCCGTCTGTCTTGTCGCCTCGATTGTTTGCAAATAAGCAAAAGTCTTTTGCATTTTTGTTAACTTTATTAATTTTGCGATCAATGTCATGCTTTTGACTCTTATTTTGTGTCGCGCCACGGCTCGACGTTACGGAGTCGCTGTATGAAAATAAATTATCCATTACTGGCGCTGGCGATAGGGGCGTTTGGTATCGGCACGACCGAATTTTCGCCGATGGGGTTATTACCCGTCATAGCCAAAGGCGTGGATGTCTCGATTCCTGCGGCAGGGATGTTAATTAGTGCCTATGCGGTGGGAGTGATGGTTGGCGCACCACTTATGACCTTACTGCTTTCTCATCGTGCGCGTCGCAATGCGCTTATTTTTCTGATGGCGATTTTTACGCTCGGCAACGTGCTGTCTGCGTTATCTCCGGATTACACCACTCTGATGCTGTCGCGTATTCTTACCAGTCTTAACCATGGGGCCTTTTTTGGTCTCGGCTCGGTTGTGGCGGCAAGCGTGGTGCCAAAGCACAAACAGGCCAGCGCTGTCGCTACCATGTTTATGGGACTTACCATCGCCAATATTGGCGGCGTTCCTGCGGCGACCTGGCTGGGTGAAACCATCGGCTGGCGCATGTCATTTATGGCAACGGCGGGTCTGGGTGTTATCTCGATGGTCAGCCTGTTCTTCTCGTTGCCGAAAGGCGGGGCAGGAGAGCGCCCGGACGTGCGCAAAGAGCTGGCGGTGCTCATGCGCCCGCAGGTGGTGTCAGCGTTGCTGACTACCGTGCTGGGAGCCGGTGCGATGTTTACGCTCTATACCTATATTTCACCGGTGCTGCACAGCATCACCCATGCCACGCCTGCCTTTGTCACCGGAATGCTGGTGCTGATTGGTGTCGGGTTCTCAATCGGTAACTATCTGGGCGGCAAGCTGGCGGACCGCTCAGTCAATGGCACGCTGAAGGGCTTCTTACTACTACTGATGATAATTATGCTGGCGATCCCGCTACTGGCGCGTAGCGAACTGGGTGCAGCAATTAGCATGGTAGTCTGGGGCGCGGCAACCTTTGCGGTAGTTCCACCGTTACAGATGCGTGTGATGCGCGTTGCCAGCGACGCGCCGGGTTTATCATCCTCGGTTAACATTGGTGCGTTTAATCTGGGGAATGCGCTGGGTGCGGCGGCTGGTGGAGCAGTGATATCGGGTGGTTTAGGTTACAGTTTTGTCCCGGTGATGGGGGCAATTGTGGCTGGGCTTGCGTTGCTACTGGTCTTTGTCTCCGCGAGAAAACAGCCTGAAGAAGCCTGTAGCGTCACGAACTAACGCTAAAACGCAGAAGGGGGTCCCTTCTGCGTTATCATTTTTATGCTGCGAAGTTTTTCGCAACGAACTCCCAGTTCACCAGCGCCCAGAAATGTTCCAGGTAGCCAGGACGCGCGTTGCGATAGTCGATGTAGTAGGCGTGTTCCCACACATCAACAGTCATCAACGGTGTCGCATCTGTGGTCAGTGGCGTACCGGCATTTGACGTGGAAACGATAGCCAGTTTGCCATCGGTACCTTTTACCAGCCAGGTCCAGCCAGCACCGAAGTTCTTGATTGCTGCATCGGTGAATTGTGCTTTGAAATCAGCGACGCTGCCAAAGGATGCGGCAATGGCTTCAGCCAGTTCACCGGTCGGTTCGCCGCCCGCGTTGGGTGCCAGGCAGTTCCAGTAGAAGGTGTGGTTCCAGACCTGGGCCGCGTTGTTAAACACACCGCCTTCAGAGCTACGCACGATCTCTTCCAGTGATTTGCCTTCAAACGCCGTACCTTTGATCAGGTTATTCAGGTTAGTAACGTAAGTCTGGTGATGTTTGCCATAGTGGTATTCCAGCGTTTCAGCAGAAATGTGCGGTGCCAGAGCATCTTTGGCATACGGTAATGCAGGTAATTCGAACGACATTGCTTCTCTCCTTATTATTTATATTGAGTACACACAATAGCCTCATTGTGAGTAAGGATAGGGTAGCAAATTGAAAGGTTATGCAAAAGAAGAACTTACCCCACAGCACATGCTGTAGGGTAAGTTTTTAGCGAATTGTTTTTGGCGTCATCACGCGGCGAGCGCCCACATAGTGGCGCTGCCAGTAATCTTCGCTCAGGGAGGTGATTTGGATTTCCTGACCGCTACGCGGTGACTGAATAAATTTTCCGTTGCCAACATAGACGCCAACGTGATCGGCGGTGCCGCGGCCCTGGGTACGGAAGAAGACCAGATCGCCATTTTTCAGTTCATCACGGTCGATCGGTGCTGCGTCGCGCAGGTGGTACATTTCATTGGCGGTACGCGGAATGCGGAATTTCACCAGATCTTTATAGGCGTAATAGACCAGACCGCTGCAATCAAAACCGGTTCTTGGTGAAGAGCCACCCCAGCGATAGGGTTTACCAATCTGGTTCATCAGGGTAGACATGGCGGTTTTGGTCGCTTTCTGTACTTTAACTTTATGCACATCGGCAATCGCGGTGGGGGCTGTAGTCTTCACTTTTACACAGCGCGGCTTGTGGCCTTTACGCGGTGTGCACTTTTCAGTCCAGGTGACTGCTGCGGTTTGTGCTGTAGTTGTTTTACCGCGACGGTTGGCTGTTTTAGTCGATTTGGCGGGCGTCGCAGTGCGTTTCTTAGAAGAGGATACGGTTTTAGTGCTGGTTTTGCTGGAGGTCTTTTTAGCCGTTTTCTTGGTGGTTTGTGTCACTTTTTTACTGGCTGTCGCGCTTTTCTTTTTATCTACCGTTTTGATGGTATGGGAAACAGTAGGGGTCGCCCTGGTCTGCTTGGAAGCATGGGCCACTGACGTAAAAGGGAGTGTGGTAAAAAGCAAAGCACAGAGCGTGATCGAAATCCGGTTTATCCGCGCCACTGAGCAGTCCTCTGTTAGGGCAGGTCTATCATGCCTGCGTGTGATTTTCAAAACTTGATGATTCTAATCTATAGAAACAGGGAAAGTTAATAGCTTTTTTTGTTTAAAACTCCGTTTCGTAACCGACCGCAAAAAAAAACAGCAATTAAAGCGGAATCTGGCGACGAGATAATCAAATCCCTGGCCGTTAAAGGGATAAGTAAGATTATGAATGCAACTTTTAGCAACTGGCGATAAAATAATAACCGTAATGAAAATGTTATTTTCCGTTGCCAGTCAGACCCGTTACAATGTCAGACTACTGCCGTAAAAGAAGTTAAGGAAGCAAGATAATGAGCACCACTATCGAAAAAATCCAGCGCCAGATCGCTGAAAACCCGATTCTCCTGTACATGAAAGGTTCTCCAAAACTGCCAAGCTGCGGTTTTTCCGCTCAGGCTGTGCAGGCGCTGTCTGCCTGTGGTGAACGCTTTGCTTATGTTGATATTCTGCAAAACCCGGATATTCGCGCCGAGTTACCGAAATACGCAAACTGGCCAACCTTCCCGCAGCTGTGGGTTGATGGTGAACTGGTTGGCGGCTGCGACATTTTAATCGAAATGTACCAGCGTGGTGAGTTGCAGCAACTTATTAAAGAAACAGCGGCGAAGTACAAATCCGAAGAGCCGGACGCTGAGTAATCAGCAGAAACGAAAAAGCGACCAACCGGTCGCTTTTTTTATGTCTGTAATCCATCCTCAGTCGTGACGTGTTACGCCTCTTCAGGCATTGGCAAAGGCCAACCGCCAAGACGCTTCCAGCGGTTCACGATTTCGCAAAACAGCACCGCCGTCCGTTCGGTGTCATACAGGGCAGAGTGCGCCTGATTGCCGTCAAATTCCATTCCTGCTGCCAGACACGCTTTGGACAGTACAGTTTGTCCCAGAGACAGGCCACTAAGTGCAGCGGTGTCAAAGGTTACAAACGGGTGAAACGGATTGCGCTTCAGTGAGGCGCGTTCTGCCGCCGCCATCATGAAGCTATGGTCGAAGGTGGCGTTATGCGCAACCATAATCGCCCGATTGCAGCCGCTGTCTTTGATGCCTTTACGCACCATTTTGAAGATAGCATGCAGGGCGTCGTATTCGCTGACCGCGCCGCGCAGCGGATTATTTGGGTCGATACCATTAAACGCGAGTGCTTCCGGCTGCAGATTCGCCCCTTCAAACGGTTCGACGTGGAAATGCAACGTCATGTCCGGCATCAGCCAGCCTTGTTCATCCATTTTCAGTGTGATGGCTGCAATCTCGAGCAGCGCATCGGTTTTGGCGTTAAATCCTGCCGTTTCAACATCAATGACGACAGGATAAAAACCACGAAAACGGTCACACAGACCGGAAAGTTGAGCGTTATCGGACATCTGGGTCTCTTAATACGGGAAAATTGCAGCGCGTATTATGACAAAATGATGAGTATAAAACTACGGGCACAGACGATCTGCGCCCGAGGGGAGATTAGTCACCCAGGCCGCGGCCTGCGTCTTTCTCTTCGATCAGTTCGATTTTGTAACCGTCCGGATCTTCTACAAATGCGATAACCGTCGTTCCACCTTTGACCGGACCCGCTTCACGCGTGACGTTACCGCCGTTCTGACGAATGCGTTCGCAGGCTTCAGCGGCGTTGTCTACGCTCAGGGCAATGTGGCCGTACGCGGTGCCAAGGTCGTATTTGTCGACGCCCCAGTTCCAGGTCAGCTCAATAACAGCTTCGTCAGTCTCTGGACCGTAACCGACAAAGGCCAGAGAATACTTGTATTCAGGGTTTTCACTGGTACGCAGCAGCTTCATGCCCAACACGTTAGTGTAAAACTCGATGGAACGCTGCAGATCACCTACGCGCAGCATGGTATGAAGTAAACGCATCTTTTTCCCCTTCAAAAATGGCTAGTACATTCAATATGTTGTTTTAGTATAGCGGCGTTGTTGCGCCGCTATCAATGCCAGAACGGAGATTGCGCAATTACAGGGTTGGATAATCAGTGTAACCCTCTGCGCCGCCGCCGTAGAAACTCTCCGCACGCTGCGGGTTTAGTTCTGCTTTGTGCTGCAAACGTGCGACCAGATCCGGGTTGGCAATATAGGCGCGGCCAAAGGCGACGGCGTCGATCAACCCTTTCTCAATCAGTGCTTCTGCTTTTTCTGGCGTGTAGGCGCCGGCACCAATAATCGGACCGTGGAAACGTGCGCGAACTTTCTCGCGGAACGTATCGCTGTACGGCTCACCGCCGGCCCAGTCCGGTTCGGACATATGCAGATAAGCAATACCGCGTTTGCCAAGCTGTTCAATGAGGTACAACGCGTCAGCTTCTTCATTCGGGCCGTTATCAACGTTCTGGAAAGAGCCGATAGGGGATACGCGAATACCAATTCGGTCTGCGCCCCATTCTTTGATTCCGGCATCAACAACTTCCAGCGCCAGACGTGCGCGATTTTCGACACTGCCGCCGTACTGATCGGTACGCTGGTTAGAAGTCGGCGACAGGAACTGGTGCAGCAAATAGCCATGGGCAGAGTGCAATTCAACCATGTCAAAGCCAGCTTCGCGTGCGTTAGCGATCGCCTGACGGAAATCATTAACGATGCCTGGAATTTCTTCTGTTTCCAGGGCGCGCGGCATAGAGGTATCGGCACGCGTTGCCAGGCCGTTTTCATCGCGCAGCGAGGTACGGGTGCCAGCACTGAGAGCGGAAGGGGCAACCGGCGGCTGTCCGTTCGGCTGCAGGCTGACGTGAGAAATACGACCGGTATGCCACAGTTGTACGGCGATATGACCTTGCTCTGCATGGACGGCGGCAGTGATTTTTTTCCATGCTTCAATTTGTGCTGCGCTGTGTAATCCCGGCGCACCGGCGTAACCTTTTGCCTGAGCTGAAATCTGCGTTGCCTCGCTGATGATCAGGCCCGCGCTGGCGCGTTGGCGATAATACTCGGCCATCAGCGGAGTCGGGATGTCGCCAGGTTCGATGCTACGCAGGCGTGTCAATGGGGCCATAAAAACGCGGTTGGCCGCCGTGATGGCACCCACTTTCAGCGGTGAAAACAATTTTTCAGATGACATATTAACTCCAGGTATGAATAGACCGGTCGTCTAGTGTTTGGGTAAATAAAACGCCTGTTAAACGGCAGGCGTTGCAATAATGCTTTTAACGTGTGCCAGCGCATTTTCCAGCGGGGTGGCGCTGCGAGACATCTTGGCCTGCAGGTTGGCCCCCAGCCACAAGGCATACAGCACCTGTGCTTGCTGCAACGGTTCGCCGGTAAACGACAGACAGTGTGTGTCGCGACCTTTTTCCAGCGCCTGCGCCAACAGGGTAATAATGTGCCGCGCGCCGGTATCCATCGCTGTACGCATATCTTCTGAGAGATCGCACACTTCTGCGGAAAGCTTGACGGTTAAGCAGCCACTAATAATGCCGTGCTGGCTAAACTGATTCAGGGTTTCCTGATAGTAGGCGAGAATTCTGTCGCGGTAGTTGCCGGCACCCGACTCAAAATGTGTTGCCAGCCGCAGATGGTAGGCCGCGTAATGGCGCTCAAGCATAGAAACACCGAACGCTTCTTTAGATCGAAAATAGTGGTAAAACGATCCCTTGGGCACCTCGGCAGTTTTCAGCAATTCGCTTAAACCCATACCGGTGAAACCGCGCTGCATGCAAAGCTGCTCGCCGGTTGCCAGAAGATGTTCGCGTGTGTCGTGTTCAGTTGCTTTGTTCATGCTAAGGAGTGTAATAGACCAGTCGGTCTAATGCAATAGCGCTTGCCAGAAATTCAGTTAGCGTCTTCAATAGGTATAACTATCTTATGTCAGGAGGGGATGTGGCCGAACAGCTGGAGTTTTTCCCCGTCCAGAGCCCGTGCCGCGGGATCTGCCAGTCCGATGAACGCGGCTTTTGTCGTGGATGTTTTCGTAGCCGGGATGAGCGCTTTAACTGGCAGAAAATGAGCGATGCCGAAAAGCAGGATGTGCTGCGTCTTTGTCGCCAGCGTCTGATGCGTAAATTACGTGCAAACAAACCCAGCCAGCCGGAAGAACCGCAACAACCCTCACTCTTTTAAAAGCGTAATTGCGTATACTCGATGCACATTCATTTATAAGGAAGCTGCTATGGTTCAGCGTATTACTATTGCGCCGCAAGGTCCGGAATTCTCTCGCTTTGTCATGGGGTACTGGCGGTTGATGGACTGGAATATGTCTGCGCGCCAGCTCGTCAGCTTTATTGAAGAACATCTGGATCTGGGTATCACCACCGTCGATCACGCTGATATTTATGGTGGATACCAGTGCGAAGCGGCGTTTGGTGAGGCGATGAAGTTGGCTCCGCATCTGCGTGAAAAAATGCAGATCGTAACCAAATGCGGTATTGCTACCACCGCGCGTGCGGAAAATACCCTGGGCCACTACATTACCGACAGCGGCCATATTATTGCCAGTGCGGAGCAGTCACTGAAACTGCTGGCGACCGATCATATTGATCTGCTGCTGATCCACCGTCCCGATCCGCTGATGGATGCCGACGAGGTGGCAGAAGCGTTTAAAAAATTGCACCATAGCGGCAAAGTGCGCCACTTTGGTGTGTCTAACTTTACGCCCGCGCAGTTTTCACTGCTGCAATCACGTCTGCCGTTTACTCTGGCAACCAATCAGGTCGAAATCTCACCAGTGCATCAGCCACTGCTGCTGGATGGCACCTTAGATCAGCTGCAACAACTGCGCATCCGGCCAATGGCCTGGTCCTGTCTGGGAGGTGGACGACTGTTCAATGATGATGCTTTCCAGCCGCTACGCAATGAACTTGCCGTGATTGCGCAAGAGTTGAATGCACAGTCTATCGAGCAGGTGGTGTACGCGTGGATCCTCCGTCTGCCGTCGCAGCCGTTGCCGATTATTGGCTCAGGTAAAATTGAGCGTGTTCGTGCTGCTATTGAGGCCGAATCGCTGAATATGTCCCGCCAGCAATGGTTCCGTATCCGCAAAGCCGCGCTGGGTTACGACGTGCCTTAATCGCGTTTTCAGTGTTCCGTCGCTCAAAAATTCGTCACTGGTTTACACTTATCAGTCAGACACATAGTGACGGAGGTCGTATGAAGCGTTTGAGTTTAGCCATAATCACCTTACTGACCTGCGCGGGCGCGCAGGCTGCCAGTGAGAAAGTTGAGATGAATCTGGTGACTTCGCAAGGGGTGGGCCAGTCTATTGGTTCAGTTACCATTTCTGAAACTTCGCAAGGGCTGGAGTTTACACCGGATTTGAAAGCACTGCCGCCGGGAGAACATGGTTTCCATGTGCATGCCAACGGCAGTTGTCAGCCTGCGATTAAAGAAGGCAAAGCCTCCGCTGCTGAATCGGCAGGGGGGCATCTTGACCCGCATCAAACCGGTAAACATGAAGGCCCTGAGGGGGCTGGGCACATGGGTGACCTGCCGTTGCTGGTGGTCAACGCCGAAGGTAACGCTACTACGGCTGTTATCGCCCCGCGCCTGAAATCACTGGATGAGGTCAAAGGTAAGGCGCTGATGGTACACGTGGGCGGAGATAACATGTCCGATCAGCCAAAACCACTTGGCGGTGGCGGGGCGCGTTACGCCTGTGGGGTCATCAAATAATCAGCGGGTCAGTGTTCCTGGTGGCGGAGCCTGTTCAAGCTGAGACAACGAACAGTGTAAACGCCAGATAAGTGCTGCCAGCTCTTGTGCTGCAGGTTGATGATGATGGGCAAGCGTATCGCAGATGCGCAGTAACTCGTTAAGCGTGGCATTCAGTGGACGTTGCTGGACGCCACGCTCGCTCATTACGTCGCGTAGCAGTGAAATGCACACATCCCTGACACGGGCCAATGGATCGGAACGCGCTTCCCAGGCACGCAGCTGCCACACCACATGCGAGCAGTTCAATAACACCACGCCCCAGCGTAATAACCAACGCCGCGCCAGCGCGTCCTGGCTGTTACTGAGCTGGCTGACGTGATGATAGGTTAACGACTCAAATTCATTTTCACTGTGCGACGGATGCCGACTGAGCTGATCGACAAAATCCCGGCGCAGGGCGCGAATATGACGCCGACTCTTTCTGGCGTCCGAGCCTGGTCGCAGTATTGCAAAGGCCAGCCATGACAGCGCCACGCCGGTAATTTTCGCCAGATTGTCATTCAGAAAATCGGCGAAGTCATACACCGGCGGGTTAGTTACGGCAATGAACGATCCCATAAAGACGATCAACTGCCCCCAAAGCCCTGCCAGGGCAGGCATTTGCAGCTTTAATAGCTGCATGGTGGCAAGCAGTGGGAAGAGAAACAGAATGAATTGCCACAGGTCTGTGATTTGCACCATCAGGCCAAATTTCACCACAAAACTGAACAATGAAAGCAGTACCAGCGTGCGCATCAGCAGCGAGAGTGATTTGAACGGGGTGGCAACGGCGGAATACAGCACGCAGCTAATAGCAGCCAGCGTCAGAGCACCCGCGCCGGACTCCCATTGTGCGCCGATGCTCCACGCGCCAATCACCATCAACGTGATGAAGGTACGTAACCCGCTCCAGATGGCTTCCGCGTTGTCCGTATGGCGAGCCAGACCCGGCGTGCGGTTCACGCTGATGCGCTCAGCGGTCACGCCACTTTCCAGCAAATGCAGGTAATGGCTGCTTTGCAGGTAAATTCGGCAGAAATAACGCAACCGTTGCCAGAAGGCGACGTGTCGGTAGTCGTGGGAGTCCCGCGGACGCAGGGGAGCAATAATGCGCGCCACGGTATAGCTGTCGGTATCGGATTTCACCAGCGCACTGAGCAGTTGTTCGATGACTTCCCGGGTCTGTGCGGGAGGATTCGGCCAGTTCAGCAGCATTCTGCGCAGACTGGAGATCACGCTGGTCAGACGAAGCTGCTGATGCAACAGCGAATTGAGCAGGGCATTCTGACGGCGAAAGCGGTAGTGGCTCCAGAATGCCTGAATACGCAGCAGATTCATGGTCAGAATCTGGCCGATCACCCCTTCATGGGCAGAGCGGATCGCATCCGTGGTTTCAGGTTGCCAGAGCAGGCTGGCATGTTCCAGCAAACGTGCATGCATATTTTTCAGCGCCGTCAGCAGCGTGGAACCATCGGAGGTGCTGGGCAGGATCATCATCATCATTCCCCCGCAGAGTATCCCGACTATTACTTCACACACCCGCGCCTGGGCAATATCCCACAGTTGCGTAATCTCAATGGTATTGACCATTGGAAACGCAATGATGGCCGCGGTGTAGCCTGCCAGTTGAAAGGCGTAAGCCACATTATTGGTAAAGTGCGCGCAGGCCCAGGTGCATAAGCCAATCCAGACTGACATGCTGAGCAGAAACAGCCATGGTTCGTTGAGGGTGTGTCCGGCAATAATCAGCGCCGCCGTGGCACCCAACAAGCTGCCTGCCACGCGACCCAGACTTTTGCTGATGACGCCGCCAACGGTGGGGAAACTCACTACTGCAGCGGAAGTCATCGCCCAGTAGGGTTCATCCAGATTCAGGTAGTAGGCAAACGTTAACGCCAGACACATTGCGATGGTATTACGTAATGCGTAACGCCACTGTGCGGCAGTGGCTTTGAACCATGGCAAATTGCCCGGCGTCAGGTGAAGCCTTTTCATTTTTGCTGACCGATGGACACGCTGCAGGTGGTGCCAGACACCAGGGTGACATCGTGTGGCAGCACGTCAAACTCGATACGCACAGGCACCCGTTGCGCCAGTCGTACCCACGGCACGTTCGGTTTGATATCGGGTATCAGGCCGGAATCGCTCTCAACGCTTTGATCGTAAATTGCACGGCCAATGCTGGAAACGTGACCCTGTAACTTTATGTTGCCGCTGTACAACGTTATCAGTGCCGGTGAGCCCTCACGAATATGGCGGAGTTTGGTTTCTTCAAAATATCCCATCACATAAAATGAGTGGCTGTCGACCAGGGCAAACAGGGGCTTACCGGTAGTTGCGTAATCTCCGCGTCGCGTTGAAAGGTTTGTCACCCAACCTGCGACCGGGGCTTTCACATCCGTTTGGGTTAATTGCCATTGCGCTTGCCGTAATTGGGCCTGGGCCGCCTCAACGCTTGCCTGCATCGCTTTCACGTTGAGGTTGGCCGTGTCCAGATCTTCGGCAGAGATATAATTTTGTGAAAGATGTCGGCGGCGATTAGCCTCGTTATTGGCCTTTGCCAGATCGGACTGCGCTTTCGCCAGCTGCGCCTGCGCATTCAGTTCAGCAATGTGAAACGGCGTCTTATCAATTACAAACAGCACGTCGCCAGCATTAACAAACTGATTATCTTTAATATTGAGACGGGTGATGCTACCGGAAACCTGCGGTGTGATGCTGACCTGTTCCGCGCGGATTTTACCGTCGCGCGTCCATGGGGACTGCATATAATAATTCCACATCCACCAACCTGCGAGAACGGCAACAACAGCGACTATAATGGTGGAGAAGTACTTAATGGTTTTGAGCGACATAATCACCACGCAATCAGCATAACAAAGCCCAGGCACACGCAAAGCGCAAAGAGCGACAAATCCATTAACAAAGGATGCCAGATTTCACCGGAGTACATCCAGTCGCGCAGCAAGCGATGAACAATCAGCCAGAGGATAAACCCCGGGATAAACGCTTTGAAAAGTGGAGGGAAGTAGACAGATGCACCGATCATTAAATCTTGTAGGGGCAATCCTGTTGCATTAAACATAAACTTCACGGGCAAAATCCTTGGCGGAAGAGAGCATTGCTTTAGGTTTAGCAAAAAAAGGGACAAACTGTCTCTTTAACACATAATGTTTGAAAAAATGTCATCCGGTAAGCAAATTTGGCAATACATTTGTTTTGGGAATGCAAATGCTGCACACTATTCTAAAATCAGGATAATAACTTAGCAAGCTAATTATAAGGAGATGAAATTGGAATCGCCACTAGGTTCTGATCTGGCACGGTTGGTGCGCATTTGGCGTGCTCTGATTGACCATCGCCTGAAGCCTTTGGAGTTGACGCAGACGCATTGGGTTACGTTGCACAACATTCATCAGTTACCGCCGGATCAATCGCAGATTCAGCTGGCTAAAGCGATTGGTATTGAGCAGCCTTCACTGGTGCGTACGCTTGACCAGCTGGAAGAAAAGGGACTCATTTCACGACAGACTTGCGCCAGCGATCGTCGGGCAAAGAGAATTAAGCTGACGGAGAAAGCTGAGCCGCTGATCGCTGATATGGAAGCGGTAATCAACAAAACGCGCGGAGAGATTCTGGAAGGGATTTCAGCTGAAGAAATTAATCTGCTGATTAAACTGGTAGCCCGACTGGAACACAATATTATTGAGCTGCAGTCTCAGGGCTGATGCGAAAACCTACGTGTGGCCAACCCTGACCACACGTAGATTCGATTAGCGCGGAGAAACGGTAACTTCTTTGCCGTTGCTCGCCATCACAACACGCTGGCCTGCTGCAAATTTGGTCGCGCCTTGTTTCTGCACTACCATGATGGTATTACCGTCATCCTTACGGATTTCCAGTTCCACACCCTGGGTTTTATTGATCGCACCCTGGACGCTTTGACCTGCTACGCCGCCCGCTACCGCACCAGCCGCCGTGGCTAATGAACGACCGGTACCGCCACCAACTGTGTTACCGAGGAATCCACCGAGTACCGCACCGCCGATAGCACCGATGACGTTGGCGTCATCGCCACCCTGAATTTGTACCGGACGAACATGAACGATCGTACCGTAGGTCACGTTCTGAACCTGTTTCGCTTCGGATGCGGTATACACGTCACCTGAAAGACTATCGTTGTTAACACAACCCGCTAAAGATAATCCCATTAATGAAACAATCAGTGCACGTTTAATCATTTATAACTCTCCTTTACACCACGAAACGCTAATAAAACACCCTTCATGGTTAAATTATATGGCATTTGTGAGCCCAAGGTCACATGTTCTACTGGAACAATATGAAAATCTTAACCGAAATCAGGTTAACTGAGTATAAACGAATCATTCATTAAATTGATTGAATAGATGGTGGGGTGTCATGGTTTGCCATCAAAAATCATCAATGAAGCATGGAATTAATCAGCACTTTATGGTTGAGTGTCAAGGCTAACTTGCTAAAAGGATGACGTATGAAATCGGGCCGTTTTATCGGTGTTATGTCTGGAACCAGCCTTGATGGTGTTGATGTTGTGCTGGCGGCAATAGATGAAACGATGGTTGCGCAGCAGGCGAGTCTGACCTGGCCCATCCCCCTCCATTTGAAACAGGCTATTCTCGATGTTTGCCAGGGGCAGCAGCTCACGCTGTCGCAGTATGGGCAACTGGATACGCGATTGGGCCGTCTGTTCGCCGAGGCGGTAAATGCGCTGCTGACGCAGCAAAAATTACAACCGCAGGATATTGTCGCGGTTGGTTGCCACGGGCAAACCGTCTGGCATGAACCGACAGGCAGCGCGCCGCATACCCTGCAAATTGGCGACAACAACCAGATTGTGGCGCATACCGGCATCACCGTAGTCGGCGATTTTCGCCGGCGTGATGTCGCGCTAGGCGGGCAGGGTGCACCACTGGTTCCGGCTTTTCATCAGGCGTTGTTGGCGCACCCAACGGAACGTCGGATGGTATTGAACATCGGCGGTATTGCTAATTTGTCTCTGCTGATCCCTCAGCGCCCCGTACGGGGATACGATACCGGACCTGGCAATATGTTGATGGACGCCTGGATCTGGCGTCAATGTGGCCAACCCTACGACAAAGACGCGCAGTGGGCCTGCGAAGGCACGGTTATCCTGCCGTTGTTGCAAAGTATGCTGAGCGATCCCTATTTTGCCGCGCCGGCACCTAAAAGCACCGGTCGTGAGTACTTCAATTACGGCTGGATCGAGCGTCATCTGGCGCAGTTTCCGGGACTGGCGCCACGTGATGTGCAGGCGACGCTTGCTGAACTGACAGCGGTGACGATATCCGAGCAGGTTTTGCTGAGCGGTGGCTGCGAACGATTAATGGTGTGTGGCGGCGGAAGCCGTAATCCTCTGCTGATGATGCGTCTGGCGGCACTGCTGCCGGGCACGGAAGTGACCTCAACCGACGAGGCCGGCATTAGCGGTGATGATATGGAAGCACTAGCCTTTGCTTGGCTGGCATGGCGAACGCTGGCGGGATTACCAGGTAATTTACCCTCAGTCACGGGGGCGGCAGAGTCCAGCGTTTTAGGCGCTATTTTCCCTGCTAATCCGCGAACTCAGAGTTAACTGAAATTATCCTGGCGACGATGTCGCTAAACTAGGGATGTTAGGGAGGGTGTATTTACCCTCCGGGACCAGGAATGTCTTCAGGATAGGACTATGAAAAAACTGTTATTGGTATGTTTGCCGGTACTGCTTACCGGCTGTAGTGTCTACAACCAGTTTGTCGAGCGTATGCAAACGAATACCCTCGAATACCGTTGTGATGAAAAACCGCTGACCGTGAAATTGAATAACACCCAACAAACGGCGAGCTTTGTTTATGATAATCAGTTAGTGAATCTTAAACAGGGTGTTTCGGCATCGGGCGCGCGCTACACCGATGGCATCTACGTCTTCTGGTCTAAAGGCGACGGCGCGACGGTCTACAAACGCGACAGAGTTGTGTTAAATAACTGTCAGTTACAGAACCCGAAGCGTTGAGATTTTCACCTGGGCGGCGCACAATAGCGTCACCCACTGACAATCCGTAGCCCAAACATCATGTCTGATAACGACGAATTGCAGCAAATCGCACATCTGCGCCGTGAATACACGAAAGGCGGTCTTCGCCGCCACGATCTTCCCGCCGAGCCGCTTGCGCTTTTTGAGCGCTGGCTGAGACAAGCCTGTGAAGCTAAACTCGCCGATCCTACCGCCATGGTCGTTGCCACTGTCGATGAAAATGGGCAGCCGTATCAGCGCATCGTGTTGCTCAAACATTATGATGACAAAGGGTTGGTGTTTTATACCAACATGGGTAGCCGTAAGGCGCACCAGATAGAGCATAATCCTCGCATTAGCCTGCTGTTCCCCTGGCATACGCTGGAACGACAGGTGATGGTAATCGGTAAGGCCGAACGTCTTTCCACACTTGAGGTGGTGAAGTATTTCCACAGCCGCCCTCGCGACAGCCAAATCGGTGCCTGGGTATCAAAACAGTCCAGTCGTATCTCCGCGCGCGGTATTCTTGAAAGCAAATTTCTTGAACTGAAGCAAAAGTTTCAGCAAGGAGAAGTCCCGTTGCCAAGTTTCTGGGGCGGCTTTCGCGTGAGCATTGAGCAAATAGAGTTCTGGCAGGGCGGCGAAAACCGCTTACACGATCGTTTTTTATACCAGCGTGAAGAGAACGCGTGGAAAATCGATCGCCTGGCGCCCTAAAGATGCAAAATTCTTGTTTTAAGCGCTGGTGCTGATGAATCCGGCGCTTTATTCTATGTCTCTTTCGCATCAGGCGAAAAGTCGTGTACCGGCAAAGGTGCAGTCGTTTTATACATGGAGATTTTGATGGCAAGCAGTAACTTGATTAAACAATTGCAAGAGCGGGGGCTGGTGGCCCAGGTGACGGACGAAGAAGCGTTAGCAGAGCGACTGGCGCAAGGCCCGATCGCGCTCTATTGCGGCTTCGATCCTACCGCTGACAGCTTGCATTTGGGGCATCTGGTTCCATTGTTATGCCTGAAACGCTTCCAGCAGGCGGGTCATAAGCCTGTCGCACTGGTAGGTGGTGCAACCGGTCTGATTGGTGACCCGAGCTTTAAAGCTGCCGAGCGTAAACTGAATACCGAAGACACCGTGCAAGAGTGGGTGGATAAAATCCGCAAACAGGTTGCACCGTTCCTCGATTTCGACTGTGGCGACAACTCTGCGATTGCTGCGAACAACTACGACTGGTTTGGCGGTATGAACGTACTGACTTTCCTGCGTGATATCGGCAAGCATTTCTCTGTGAACCAGATGATCAACAAAGAAGCGGTGAAGCAGCGTCTGAACCGTGACGATCAGGGCATCTCCTTTACCGAGTTTTCTTACAACCTGCTGCAAGGGTACGACTTCGCCTGCCTGAACAAACTGCATGGCGTGGCGCTACAAATCGGGGGGTCTGATCAGTGGGGTAATATTACCTCCGGTATCGATCTGACCCGTCGTTTGCACCAGAATCAGGTATTTGGCCTGACGGTTCCGCTGATTACCAAAGCAGACGGGACGAAATTCGGTAAAACAGAAGGTGGCGCAGTCTGGCTCGATCCGAAGAAAACCAGTCCGTACAAGTTCTATCAGTTCTGGATTAACACCGCTGATGCTGACGTCTATCGCTTCCTTAAGTTCTTCACCTTTATGGACATTGAAGAGATCAATGCCCTGGAAGAGGAAGATAAGAACAGCGGTAAAGCACCTCGTGCCCAGTATGTTCTGGCGGAGCAGGTTACGCGTCTGGTTCATGGTGAAGAAGGTCTGGTGGCCGCAAAACGCATCACCGAAAGCCTGTTCAACGGGAACTTGGGCGATCTCAGCGAAGCCGACTTCGAGCAACTGGCGCAGGATGGCGTCCCTATGATCGAAATGGAAAAAGGTGCCGATCTGATGCAGGCGCTGGTGGACTCAGAACTGCAGCCGTCTCGCGGTCAGGCGCGTAAGACCATTGCGTCGAATGCGGTGACCATTAACGGCGAAAAACAGTCGGATCCGGAATACTTCTTCCAGGACAGTGACATTTTGTTCGGGCGCTACACGTTACTGCGCCGCGGCAAAAAGAACTATTGTCTGATTTGCTGGAAATAATGCGTTAAGTAATGGGAGTGAGAAATCACTCCCTTATTTTTGTTCAGGTAAAAAAATGAAGAATATCCTCGCCATCCAGTCCCACGTCGTTTTTGGCCATGCGGGCAATAGTGCAGCAGAATTTCCGATGCGTCGTCTTGGCGCCAACGTCTGGCCTCTTAATACCGTTCAGTTTTCTAACCATACACAATACGGCAAATGGACCGGCTGCGTGATGCCACCCAGCCACCTCACAGAGATAGTCCAGGGTATCGCTGATATCGATAAACTAAAGACCTGTGATGCAGTACTGAGCGGGTATCTCGGTTCAGCAGAACAAGGCGAACATATTCTGGGAATTGTCCGTCAGGTGAAGGCGGCTAATCCACAGGCGAAGTATTTCTGCGATCCTGTTATGGGACATCCGGAAAAAGGCTGTATTGTCGCACCAGGTGTCGCCGAGTTTCACGTGCGTCATGCGTTACCGGCTAGCGATATTATCGCGCCTAATTTGGTTGAGCTGGAGATTCTTTGTGAGCATACGGTAGGCAACGTCAACGAAGCGGTATCAGCGGCGCGGGAGTTGATTGCTCAGGGGCCGGAGGTGGTGCTGGTGAAACATCTTGCTCGCGCAGGGATGAGTTCCGACCGTTTCGAGATGCTGCTGGTCACCGCTGAGCAGGCGTGGCATATCAGCCGTCCGTTGGTGGATTTTGGCACGCGTCAACCTGTAGGCGTCGGTGATGTTACCAGCGGTTTGTTGTTAGTGAAACTGTTACAGGGCGCGACAGTGCAGCAGGCGCTTGAGCATGTGACGGCGGCGGTGTATGAGATTATGATTGCGACCAAAGAGATGCATGAGTATGAACTGCAGGTGGTTGCCGCGCAGGATCGCATCGCAAAACCGGAACACTATTTTAGCGCGACTCAGCTGTAATCAATGCCCGATGGCTCTCACGCTTATCGGGCCTACGTTTGGCTGTAGGCCGGGTAAGCATGCGCCACCCGGCAATAACCATTAATTCAACCCTTCTGCCTTAAGCGCCGCTGCCACTGCCGGACGCTCAGCCATCCGTGTCATATAAGCTTCGATATGGCTTAATCCTTCCACATTCAATTTCACGGCATACGCCCAACGTAGCACGGTGAACAGATAGGCATCTGCAATCGAAAAGCGCTGACCGCAGATCCATGGGTTGCCCTTCAGCGACTCATTCACATACTGCATTTTTTTCTCAAGCAGCGCGCGGACAGTCGGTTTGTACTCATCCGGGGTATCGGGACGGAACAATGGCGTAAAGCCTTTATGCAGTTCTGTCGCAATAAAGTTAAGCCATTCCAGTGTCTTATAGCGCGAGAGGCTGCTGGTAGGGGCGAGAAGTTGGCGGTCTGGCACTGTGTCGGCCAGGTATTGCATGATGGCCACGCCTTCGGTCAGTAGCGTACCGTCATCCAGCACTAGGGCTGGAACTTGTCCTTTTGGGTTTACCGCGAAAAAATCATCGCCGTTTTCAAGACGTTTCTTCATCAGATCAACACCATCCAACGTGAAATCTTTACCGCTCTCACGAAGCGTGATGTGGCAAGCAAGAGAACACGCACCCGGTTTGTAGAACAGTTTCATCGGTAACTCCTTTTGGCTGAGGTATATCGTATGGTAGTGCCACCTCATGCAAAAAAAAAGCCGCTAACGTCAGTTAGCGGCCTGAAAAGATGTTTCCCTGAGAATTACGCTGTCGCGGCCTTAGAGGCTTTCTCGCTGACATCATCGTCCTGAGTCATACGGTTCAGTTTCGGTGCGGTCAGCAGCATCAGAACAGCGATAACTGCCGTTGCAACACCGATCTGCAGGAACACGCGACCATAGACTTCCAGTGACATCAGTGGGTCGGTTACGTTCTCCGGTACGGCCATCATGTTAGCAACATAACCACCGATGAGGTTTGCACCCGCAGTCGTCAGGAACCAGCTACCCATGATGAAGCCCATCAAGCGCTGTGGAACCAGTTGCGCAACCATTGCCAGGCCCAGACCAGAGATCATCAGTTCACCGATACTCTGCAGGCCGTAGCAGATGATCAGCCAGTTAACAGAAACGATACCCGCATCGGTGGCAAATTTTGCACCCAGCGGCAGGATCAGGAATGCGCCGGAACACAGCACCATACCGATAGCGAACTTGGTCGGCATTGGCAGGGTGTCACCCATCTTGTTATAGATAGCGGCAAGGATCGGGCTACCAATGATGATCCAGAAAGGGTTCAGTGCCTGATACTGTTCTGGTTCAAAGGCGATGCCCAGAATAGAGTGTTCAACGTTACGAATTGCAAAGAAGTTCAGTGACGTCGGCATCTGGCTGTACAGCACAAAGAAGATAATCGCTTCGAGCATAAGAATGAAGGCGACGATCATTTTACGACGCGCAGCACCCTTCATGGCGAAGGCTTCTTTACCGAAGACAAACACGATGCCCAGCGCAATCACGCCCAGAACCATACGTGCGATACCCTGGTTGTGCAGCAACCAAGTTGCGATAGCGATCAACACCACTACGCCAACAATGGTCAGCAGCAGATTACGGAAGTTGATTGGCTCGAAGTCAGGTTTAGAACCGTACTGTTTAACCCAACGTTGGCAGAATGCGAAGTTTACGACGGTAATCAACATCCCGACGACGCTCAGTGCGAACGCGGTGCTCCAGCCGTAACGTGCTGCCAGCCATGGTGTTGCAAGCATTGAGAAGAATGAACCGATGTTGACGGACATGTAGTACATGGTAAATGCACCATCAAGACGCGGGTCATCTTTTGCATAACAGGTAGAGAGCAGGGAGGAGGGGTTCGCTTTGAACAGGCCATTACCGACCGCGATGGCCGCCATACCCATATAAACGATACCCGCATCATGACCGGACCATGCAACCAGTGCATAACCGATAGCCAGCACAATGGCACCCAGCATAATGACACGCTTCGTGCCCAGAACTTTATCACCTAACCAGCCGCCAACAGCCACCAGGCCGTAAACCAGGGCGCTAAAGGATGAGAAAAGGGTGATGGAGTCCGCTTCTGACATACCCAGCTGTTTTACCAGGTAGACGGCCATAATCCCTTGCAGGCCGTAGTAGCCAAAACGCTCCCACAACTCAATTGAGAAAATGAGATAGAACGCTTTTGGTTGTTTGAAGGCGTTTAAGCTAACGCTTTCAGTTGGTTTATTGTTTGCAGTAGACACTTTTACCTCTTTTTTTACATCCCATATTTACGGGGGTGTTCTGGTACGTGATGAGTCAAGTTCATCCGTCCGATTGTTATAGTGGGAGGGGAAACGGCAAGTAATGTTCACTATCTTGCCCCTTCAGGCAAGGGGTTTGTAATACTCTGTTACATATATCCATTCTGGTGAAATCGTTGGGGTTGAGAAATGTTATCTAGCGTTAAATTTCTTCAATTGAAAAAAGGCAGATTTTTTCACTGTTAAATGGGGGTTAAAGCCGCAAGGTGGCGATATGTTCTGCTATTTGCCGTTGAATCCAGTGATATAGGCCATTATATGAAAAATAGCCAGTGTAATCTTTTGTATCGAAAGGCAGGTCTAAGGTCATTCGATTGTTATTTTAACTATAAAAATATAAAAATTTAACATTGAGTTATCAATGTGATCCTGTTCACGTATAGATAGAAATTTCTACTACTAAAAAAACGATTAACCTGCTCAGGTGCTAATACACAAGAATATTGCATTAGATATGAGCAGTAGCATGGCATCATTGTCGGGGAATAAACAATTGGGGAGTGCATAACTAATCGTTATGGTAAGAAGGGGCAACTGGCGTTACCCCTGTCGTTTCAAATGTCGACTTTTTCTTTGAATTCGCAGAGATCTTCGATGATACAGGAGCCGCAGCGCGGCTTCCTGGCGATGCAGGTGTAGCGACCGTGAAGAATCAACCAGTGATGGCAATCGACTTTAAATTCACTGGGAACGACTTTCAGTAATTTTTCTTCGACCTGCTCGACGTTTTTTCCGGGCGCGAATTGTGTTCGATTACAGACCCTAAAGATGTGAGTATCGACGGCGATAGTCGGCCAGCCAAAAGCGGTATTAAGCACCACGTTGGCGGTTTTACGCCCGACTCCAGGCAGTGCTTCGAGTGCTGCTCTGTCCTCAGGTACCTCACCGTGGTGTTTTTCAAGCAAAATACGGCAGGTTTTAATCACGTTTTCCGCTTTGCTGTTGAACAATCCGATCGTCTTAATATAAGACTTCACCCCGTCGACACCGAGTTCCAGCATTGCCGCTGGAGTATTGGCTACGGGGTACAGCTTCGCAGTGGCTTTATTGACGCTGACGTCGGTTGCCTGTGCCGAAAGCAGCACGGAAATCAGCAGCTCAAACGGCGATGTAAAATTGAGTTCGGTAGTAGGGTGTGGATTGTTATCGCGTAGTCGCGTCAGTATTTCCAGCCGTTTTGCTTTGTTCATGACACATTCCCTGTCTCACTCGCCGGAGTGTTTGCCACAGCAGACTCTGCGCGACGTTTCTTCATCTTCTCGTCAATAAGGTACTTGCCGGCCAACATCAGCCCAAGCCCGATGAATGCGCCTGGTGGCAGCATAGCTAATAAGAATGGCGTGTCCGTGTGGAATATCTCAACGCGCAGCACTTTTGCCCAGCTCCCCAGCAGGCCGTCTGCACCATCAAACAACGTGCCGTTGCCAATAATCTCGCGCAATGAACCCAGCACAAACATTGCGCCGGTTGCCCCCATCCCAATGGAAAAACCGTCCAGCGCGGAAAGTGCGGGGCCTTTTTTTGCCGCAAAGGCCTCGGCACGACCAACCACAATACAGTTGGTCACAATCAGAGGGATGAAGATCCCCAGAGACTGATACAGACCAAAGGCGTAGGCGTTGATGAGCATCTGTACGGCACTGACCACTGAAGCGATGATCATGACGTAAATCGGAATACGAATCTCAGACGGCGTCCAGCGGCGCAGGGCAGAGATGGTCAGGTTGGTTAGCGTTAAAACCAGCGTGGTAGCAAGCCCCAGTCCGAGAGCATTGGTAGCGGTAGAGGTGACTGCCAGCAGTGGACACATACCGAGTAGCTGTACCAACGCGGAGTTGTTTTTCCACAGCCCCTGAACAATGACGTCTTTAATTTCGCTCATGGTTTATTCTCCACAGGCGGGAAGTTGAGGAAGTTGCGCAGGTAGCGTCTGCGCATACAGGCCTGCGCGTTTCACCGCATTGACGACCGCGCGCGGAGTGATGGTGGCGCCAGTGAACTGGTCGAAGTCACCGCCATCTTTTTTCACTGCCCAATGAGGATCGTTTTCAGCTGAGATTGTTTTACCGGTAAAGTGGGTTATCCAGCCGGACAGCCGTAACTCAATTTTATCACCCAGACCTGGCGTTTCATGATGCTCGGTGACCCGCGTACCCAGTACTGTACCATTAAAATCGACACCTACCAGTAGTTGGATCGCACCGGAATAGCCATCTGGTGCCGTAGCCTCCAGAATCGCTGCGACCGGACGATCGTCCTGACGGGCGATATAAACACGGTGCGTCCCTTTACCTAATGCCGGGGCTGTAACCAGATAGCAGCTGTCGCGCAGGCTGTTATTGTAGCGGTCTGTCGGCAGAACTTGATCAAACAGCGCTTTTTGCTGCAGCGTTGCCTGCTCATCAATCGTGGACTTGGTCAACTGATTGATTGCCGCCGTTAACCCCGTAGAGCCTGCGGCAAAGAGTGCCAGAGTGATACCGTGTTTACGAATCGTTTTCAGCATATGTTGTCCTTAGCGATGTCCGTACACGCGAGGGCGGGTGTAATAATCAATCAGGGGAACCGTGATATTTGCCAACAACACGGCAAAGGCCACGCCATCCGGATACCCACCAAAACTGCGAATCAGCCACACTAACAGACCGGCAAGCGCGCCAAAAATCAGGCGACCACGGTTGGTTGTCGATGCTGTAACGGGATCGGTAAGAATGAAGAATGCGCCGAGCATGGTTGCGCCAGAGAGCAAATGCAATTGCGGTGAAGCCAGCGTCTCCGGCGAGAAAAACCAGCCTAACGTCGCACAGAACGCAAGCGACAGCAGGAAACTCACCGGAATATGCCAGCGAATGGCGTTTTTCCACAATAGCATCACGCCGCCCGCCAGCCAGGCCAGGTTTACCCACTGCCAACCAGCACCTGCGAGCATCCCGCTGTAAATGGGATACTGCATAACTTGTTCAACTGTGCGCCCTGCATGCAACGATGTCTTGAACGTATCAAGCGGCGTCGCCTGGCTAATGCCGTCAATACCCATCCGCAAGGTGTTCATATCAGCGCCGCTAGCGGTATGTCCGGCAAATATGACGTTCAGGGCGTCAATAAAGCCCGGCACCGTGGCCGCAATTTCATGCGGGGGAAGCCAGCTGGTCATCTGCACAGGAAAGGAGATAAGCAGGACCACATAGCCAATCATCGCCGGGTTAAACGGGTTCTGACCGAGGCCGCCATACAACTGTTTAGCAATGATAACGGCAAATACGGTGCCCAAAACCACCATCCACCATGGTGCCAGTGGCGGAATACTGACGGCAAGCAGTAGCCCGGTGAGCAAGGCTGAGTTGTCTTTTAAAATAGCGGCAACTGGCTGCTTACGCAGTTTCAACACGCCAGCTTCGGCAGCGATAGCACTGACAGAAGCGAGGATAATCTGCACCAACGTTCCCCAGCCAAAAAACCAAAGCTGGGCGGCAATCCCCGGTAACGCAGCAATTAACACCAGCAGCATAATACGTGATGTCTGGCGCTGGTTATGGGTATAGGGAGAGCTTGCGATTCTGAATACCATTTATTCCTCGTTAACAACCTGCTGCTGGGCGGCTTTTTTAGCCTGAGCGCGTGCAATAGCGGCCGCAACGGCGGCTTTGCGCGGATCAACTGGTTCGGTGGTCTCGGCGCTAGATTGCTGCTGCTCAAGCTTACGGGCTTTGGCGCGGGCAATGGCCGCTTCTACCGCTGCTTTGCGCGGATCAACTGGTTCGGTGGTCTCGGCGCTAGATTGCTGCTGCTCAAGCTTACGGGCTTTGGCGCGGGCAATGGCCGCTTCTACTGCTACTTTGCGCGGATCGACATCCGCGTTGCTCTCGGCATTTGGAGAACGTTCCGCCTGCTTAGCGCGGGCTTGCGCCTTGCGTGCCTCACGGGCGGCAATGATGGCGCTATTATCAGGTTTCTCTCCTGCCTGGATGACAACCGGCTGCAAAACCTGAGCTTGTTTTTCTTTCACGCGGGCCAGCGCGGCAGCAATCGCATCATGGTCCTTAGCAGCGGGCTGGACGGCGGCGCTTTTATGACGCTCAAGACGCGCGGCTTTTTCTCGCTCCAGGCGCGCCTGCCTGGCTTCAAATCGCGCTTTTGCCTCTGCGGCGCGCTTTTCCTCCCGACTGATGGCGTAAATCTCGGCTTTTTCCTGACGGAAGTACTGCACTAATGGAATATTGCTGGGACAAACCCAGGCACAGGCACCGCATTCAATGCAGTCAGCGATATTATGGCTGGCTGCTTTGTCGTGCTGTTGGCCTTTACTGAACCAGTAAAGCTGTTGAGGAAGAAGATCGGCCGGGCAGGCGTCGGCGCAGGCACTACAGCGGATACAGCCTTTTTCTTCCTGTTGTTCGCCCATTTCACTGGCAGACGGCGCCAGAAGACAGTTAGTGATCTTAACCACGGGAACATCGAGCCAGGGAAGGGTAAAGCCCATCAGCGGGCCGCCCATGATCACTATCTGTTCAGCGGAAGGGCAAAAGCCTGCATCATCAAGCAGGTGGCGAACCGGAGTGCCTAAACGTGCCCAGACGTTACCCGGGCGGCTGACGGCTTCGCCAGTCAGCGTCACAACACGTTCGGTGATCGGCTCCCCGTCAATCACGGCACGTTTGACAGCATAGGCCGTACCGACGTTTTGCATCAGGACGCCGATATCTGAGGAACGTCCACCGTGGGGGACCTGCTTCCCGGTCAGAATTTGGGTCAGTTGCTTCGCTCCGCCGGAAGGATATTTGGTCGGGATAACGCGCAGGCTGATATCATGTGAGTTCGCCAGCACCGCGCGCAGCATAGAGATGGCCTGTGGTTTGTTATCTTCAATCCCCAACAGGATCTCGCGCGGCTGCAGAATGTGGGCCAGAATGCGGATGCCTTCCACCACCTGAGCTGCACAATCCTGCATCAGGCGATCGTCAGCGGTAATGTAGGGCTCACATTCCGCAGCATTGATGATCAGCGTTTCAATTTTATCACCACCGCCCTGTAATTTGACGCCGGTGGGAAAACCTGCGCCGCCCAGTCCAGCCACACCGAACTGATGTATACGGGCAATGAGTTCTTCCCGGCTGCGGGAACGATAATCAGCCCAACCGTCGCGTTCAATCCAGAGATCTTCGCCATCTGCATCAATAATGACGCTGAGCTCGGCTAATGCTGAAGGATGTGCAGTCGAGTGTGGGGCAATGGCCGCAACGGTGCCGGAGGTCGGTGCATGCACCGGCAGCATTTTGCCTCGTCCGCGCGTCAGCGCCTGACCACGCAGGACGTGGTCACCAACGTTCACGCACAGTTCGCCCTCAGCGCCAATATGCTGCTTTAGCGGAATAACCAGTTGAGGCGGCAGCGGAACCTGTCGCAGCGGCGTACCGTTTGACTGGGTTTTCATCTCAGGCGGATGAATGCCGCCTTCGAAGTCCCAAATTTTGTTTTTTCTGAATGCAGAGAATAGCTTAAACATGTTGTTCCACGGGAATGATACGCACGGGGATAGTGTTCAAATCCCACTTCCAACTATCAGGCGTTTCGGCAACCGGACGTAATTCAATACACTGGGTCGGGCAGGGATCGACGCACAGATTACAACCGGTGCAGAGATCGCTCATGACTGTATGCATCGCACGCGTCGCGCCGACGATGGCATCAACCGGGCAGGCCTGAATACACTTTGTACAGCCAATGCAATTATTTTCATCAATGACCGCCAGCATACGCACCGGCGTAATGTCCTGTTCATCGCCATCAATGGGCTGCGGATCAACGTTCAGCAGCGTCGCAATTTTTAGCATTACCGCTTCGCCTCCGGGGGCGCAGCGGTTGATTTTTTCGCCCTGACAGCCGATCGCTTCCGCGTACGGGCGACAGCCAGGATAACCGCACTGGCCGCACTGGCTTTGCGGGAGAATTTCATCAATTTTTTCTACGACAGGGTCGTCCTCAACGGCAAAGCGCCGGGAGGCATAACCTAAAATAGCGCCGAACGCCAAACCCAGCAGACTCACTGCGGCAACGGCAATCCAGATAGCATTCATTACAGCTTCACCAAACCACTAAAGCCCATAAAGGCCAATGACATTAAACCGGCGGTAATCAGCGCAATTGCATTACCGCGAAAAGGTGCGGGAACATCTGCCACGGCGAGACGTTCGCGAATGGCGGCGAACAGTACCATCACCAGCGAGAAGCCGACGGCAGCGGAAAAACCGTACAGCGCCGACTGTAAAAAGTTGTGTCCAAGGTTGATATTCAGCAACGCAACACCCAGTACCGCACAGTTAGTGGTGATCAGCGGTAAGAATATCCCCAACAGGCGATACAGCGCAGGGCTCGTTTTGCGTACGACCATCTCGGTAAATTGCACGACTACGGCGATGACTAAAATAAAGGCCAGCGTGCGCAAATAGACGAGATCGAGCGGGATGAGGATCCAGGTGTCAATCAGCCATGCGCAAATCGATGCCAGCGTCATTACAAAGGTCGTGGCGAGGCCCATGCCCATCGCGGTTTCCAGTTTTTTGGAAACGCCCATAAAGGGGCAGAGGCCCAGAAACTTGACCAGTACAAAGTTATTGACCAGTACAGTTCCGACAAACAGCAGCAGGTAATCAGTCATTTTTCGGCCTGAAATAAAAAAGCCGCCTATTATCTGTCAATCTACAACAGGCGACAACAGGTTAACTGTAGGGTTATTACGGGTTCACAAACGTCGCTTTCACGCGCTGCGAACGCTTGAAATAGGGTACCAGCAGCGCCGCAGCTAACAACGGGAACAGCAGCTGGCGCACAGCAAAGGCATCCGGAACGGGTGAAAACGCAAAAGCTTTAATGGCCAGTAACACAGAGATCAGTAACCATAAAATGTAGTGTTTGGGCACACAGCGTCGGCGTTTGAAAAACGCGATAGTCAGCCACAGCGTGTAGTACCACATAGCGATAGCGGTAATAAAGGAAACGCCCCATAACAGCAAATTTGCGGTGCTTTGTTCGCCAAGCGTCTGAAATGTTTGCGGAGTCGCCAGCGCAGTCACATACAGCAGTATCGCCAGCGAAGCGCTTAACAACGCCACTAACAGCCAGGCTAATGGCCCTAGTAGCCAGCCTCCGATACGTTGTGCCGGTGTCGTCGTCATCTCTTCTCCAGGTTTACGCGTGCGAAAATAAACATGCCATTCATTTTGGGGCGATTATTATAAAGCTTTTAACGATGAGCGCTACTTTCTTATTTATTGCACATAATGCCAGACGGATTTAGGTACCTGGCCGATGTCGAACAAGCGTCCTCCGGAGATAAGCTCCGCCCGGCGGTGATCCGCTGCGCGATACATATTGATAATGTCGCGATCGTCGGTGAGCGTGTAGTTAAGATGGTCGAACAGTTTTTCAAGGCTTTCGAGTGAACTGATTTTGCGGAATTTTAATAAGTAATCCTGAACGGTCATATACGGAGATCCATATTAAGAAAATAACACCAACGGAGTAGTTAATATTAAAAAATAAACAAGGGTTGCACAGGTAAAAGCGCTGGGGTGTGCAAAGAAAAAATTAAGAGTGATCGTACTGACAGAAACGCAGGCACGATGAGCACCCGTTGAAAGGGTAACGCGCTTCGCAATCGCAGGCAATAAGTGCCTGGGTGGAGTGCTGCATAATTCACTTTTTTTGACAGAAATTTCGCTTTTACAGCCTAACCCAGCATGACTGCTGGGTTAAAAAAGGAGGCCGTGGGTTATTTCTTCTGCACCGCAGCCGTCGGTTCCGGTGGCTGGTAGTTATCAATATGCGTGGCAATACCTAAAAGGATGACGGAGACCGCGAGAACAATCCAACCTGTTAACTCAATAAGACGATTCATTACTGACGACATTTGCTTTGATTTATCCTTAAACACAGGAGGCAAATGTTACTTATCAATAAGTAAGACGGCAAGAGCATCGGGAACGATTTCGATGACTTTTTCGCAGCAAGTTAACTCTAAGTAGCATATGTTTGACTTAAGTTAAGTAACGGCCTTTATCGCGTAAAGGTTATTAAACGGTTGTGACGTTGCGATGTATGGTGTGAAATAGGTCAGTCCAGAATAGAGAGGCAATAATATGAGTGACAACATCCGCGTTGGGCTGATTGGCTATGGCTATGGCTATGCCAGCAAAACCTTCCATGCCCCTCTGATAGTGGGCACCCCGGGGCTGGAACTGGTTGCGGTATCCAGTAGTGATGAAGCAAAAGTGAAGGCAGACTGGCCTTCCGTTACAGTGGTCAGTGAGCCTAAACACCTGTTTAACGATCCCAGCATCGACTTGATAGTGATCCCCACGCCGAATGACACGCATTTTCCGCTCGCGAAAGCGGCGCTGGAAGCGGGTAAACACGTGGTTGTCGATAAGCCGTTTACCGTGACACTGTCACAAGCTCGCGAGCTGGATGCGCTGGCGCGTAGCCTGGGTCGTGTGCTCTCAGTTTTCCATAACCGCCGTTGGGATAGTGATTTCCTGACGCTGAAAGCCCTACTGGCAGATGGCGTGCTGGGTGAAGTTGCCTACTTTGAATCCCACTTCGACCGTTTTCGCCCGCAGGTCCGCGACCGCTGGCGTGAACAGGGTGGACCTGGTAGTGGTATCTGGTACGATTTAGCACCGCATCTTCTGGATCAGGCCATTAACCTGTTTGGTTTGCCCGTCAGTTTGACGGTAGACCTGGCGCAGTTGCGCCCCGGTGCGCAATCGACAGATTATTTCCACGCCATTTTGACTTATCCGCAGCGTCGTGTGGTTCTGCACGGTACGATGCTGGCGGCAGCCGAGTCGGCACGCTACATCGTGCACGGTTCGCGTGGGAGTTATGTGAAATACGGCCTTGATCCGCAGGAAGAACGTTTAAAAAATGGTGAACGTTTGCCGCAAGAAGATTGGGGCTACGATATGCGTGATGGCGTGTTGACGCGGGTAGAAGGCGAAGAACGCGTGGAAGAAACCTGGTTGACCGTGCCGGGTAATTATCCAGCTTATTATGCAGGTGTCCGAGATGCGCTGAACGGCAATGGTGAAAATCCGGTTCCGGCGCGGCAGGCCATTCAAATTATGGAACTGATTGAGCTGGGTATTGAATCGGCAAAACATCGTTCTACGCTGTGTCTTGCCTGATTACGGAGATGCCGGATGGCGAGGCTAAAGCCTCTTATCCGGCCTACATTTGAAATCTGTAGGCCGGATAACATCGTTACGCCGCAGAGACTTTCTCACGCAACGCACGTTTCTCTTCAGTACTCAAAAACGCCATTTCCAGACCATTGATTTGCGCCTGACGGATCTGTTCGCGGCTCAACTCAGCTGCCGGAGCAGCAACAGTATATTCGTGAATAATGTCCACTCCCTGAACAGCTGGGTCGTCGGTATTCAGACTGGCTAACACGCCATGTTCAAGGAAGGTTTTCAGCGGATGCGCTGCCAGCGAAGCAACGGTGCTGGTCTGGATGTTAGACGTCAGACAGGATTCAATACCAATACGTTGCTCGGCAAGAAAATCCATTAACGCAGGATCTTCTACGGCTTTGACGCCATGACCAATACGTTCGGCACCCAGTTCTCGGATGGCCTGCCAGATGCTCTCAGGGCCTGCTGCTTCACCGGCATGCACAGTAATATGCCAGCCAGCATCGCGTGCCCGGTTAAAATGAGACAGGAACAGGCTACCCGGAAAGCCCAATTCGTCACCCGCCAGATCCAGTGCGGTAATGTGGTCGCGGTGCGCTAACAGCGCATCCAGTTCTTGCAGGCAAGCGGCTTCGCCGAAGGTACGGCTCATGATGCCAATTAAGCGGGCTTCCACGCCAAAAGCCGTACAGCCTTCGCGCACGCCAGCAACAACCGCTTCAACCACACCCGCGACGGGGAGTTGATGCGCCATCGCCATATAGCCCGGCGAAAAGCGCAGTTCAACATAATGCAGTCCGTTACGGGCGGCATCTTCAATATTCTCAAATGCCACGCGGCGGCAGGCATCCAGCGAAGCCAGCACCTTTACGCCCCAGTCGAGCTTTGACAAAAAACTGACTAAATCTGGCTCTGTCGAGGTGACCTGTACATGGGGAATCAACGTTTCCAGCGTTTGGGCGGGGAGCGTTAAATTAAACTGACGGCCAAGATCGAGAATGGTTTGCGCACGAATGTTGCCATCAAGGTGGCGATGGACGTCGGTTAAGGGGAGGAATTTATCAATCATGGTCGCACTCTTCGTTACAGGTAAAGTGCAGGGCATTATACAACAGATTTAAAATCCGCCAATAAATTAAATAAAAGCACGAAGACCTTTCAAATTCATGGTTATTGGCGGTATTTCATCTGATTATGTTTTGAGTGGATTTATATATCTGTGATTGTCAATGCAGGCGTTGTGATCACATTGGCGCTTGCGTCGGAATGAATGACAACACAGTTACGTCCCTGATTTTTAGCCTTATACAGCGCACGATCGGCTAAATCGGCCAACTGTTCGGCGGCGGCATGATTATCAGCAGAAGATACAATACCCAAGCTAATGGTTATTGTGCGTGGAAAGTCGCCGTTAGTCGTGTCAGGTGTTTGTTGCTCAATGATTATTCTGATGCGTTCAGCAATATTATAGGCAGTATCCGCACTGGTTTCTGGTAGTAATATAGCGAACTCTTCTCCGCCAATGCGTGCGATAACGTCATGACATCGACTCTGTTGTTGAATTATTTCTGCAAGTTTTATAATTACCCGGTCACCCTGTAAATGCCCCCAAGTGTCATTTACCGATTTAAAAAAATCAATATCACAGAAGATAATGCTTAATGGTCTGTTATCATTGACTTTTTTAATCTCAGCGCTCAAGGATGAATAAAAATATCCCCGATTATAAATCCGCGTCATAGGATCTCGGACTGAATTCTGATACGACAATTCATATGCCTGACGCGATGTTTTATATCGTTGGAAGATATCTGACATGAGTGCAATCATCACTGCCATCGCACTAAGACATTCCAGTCCCCGGGCAATGTACCATCCGGCTGAATCCATATAAGCGTATTTCAGCATAATGGCAATGCTCACCAGGTTGCTCAGCGCAACGAGTGACATACTGAGCCAGAACAGGTTTTTAAGTCGGGTAAATATAGCGCCCAGTAAAACAATACTAGCCCACATTAGAATAAAACTATAACTTGCCAGACCACTCAATGGCCTGAGCCAGGCATTACTATTTGGGTTGACTAGCAGGAAGGTATGAGGAAGGATACGGGTTGAATACAGTAACGCCATGACCAGGTGAATAGCACACCATGCAAAAGTAAAGTGGATAGCCGCATTACATAATTTTTGTTCTTTATTTCTTTTTGCGTATAAATAATAGGTGACAAAAAACAACCCTGCAATTAATGTGTTTCTCAGAAAGTAGAGCACTGCAATATCGTTATAAATAACGCCAGAAGGCGCTTTACCATAAAAAAACAAACACAGTGCAATAAACAACAGGATTCCAGAACAATGGAATGCGCATGCTAACGGTACCAGAAACGTTTTTTTGCGATTGCTGATGTAATTCATCGTCATAAAGCAACCGATCTGGATATGCAGAGCACCAGCAAAGGTGGCAATAACTGGGTAAACACTAAGGCTATAGTGTTTAGTGCTGGGGGAAATAAATAAAAAAAGTAATAAGACTGTTACAGAAAAGGCTGAAATAACCAATAGATTTTTTTTGTGAATCTGTTCTTTCGAGGTATTCATTTTTGTTATGTATCTGGGGTGGCGCTATATTTTTAGCATTCTGACCTCTTTGTATTTCGCATTTTTGATTTTTATTGCTGTTTATTTTGGGTGGATGGAAGAATTGCGCAATGAAAGGCTCATTGCGCAAGCAAAATCAACGTAGTGAAGCAATGGCGTTAATCAATCCTTGAACGCCTTTTTCCAGTTTTGCACGCGGACACCCGGCATTCAGACGGACAAAACCGCGGCCTTCTTCACCATAGGTGTATCCCGGCATAATGGCGACTTTTTGCTGATGAATGAGCGCATCCTGCAATGCCTCGTCATCGAGATTGAGCGGACGCAGATCAATCCATGCCAGGTAGGTAGATTGTGGGACCTGCCAGTTTAGCTCGGGGAATGCAGCATTAAGCTCACGCGCGACATACTGCAGGTTAGCGGCCAGATAATCACGTAATGCATCCAGCCATTGCGCACCTTGCTGATAAGCAGCAATATGCGCGGTAAGCGCCAGTACCGCAGGTGAGGAAAGTCCATCACGGCCTTTTAACGTAGCGAGGTAGTCGTTACGGCTATCGACACCTTCAATGATCCCGTAAGCCCCGGTTAATGCAGGAATATTAAAACTCTTGGAGCCGGACGTGAGCAGCGCCCAACTGCCTTTAGCAACTTGGCTCCATGGGATATGGGGGTTTTTGCCCCATACCATATCCATATGAATCTCATCGGAAATGACTTTTACACCGTGGCGTTGACATAAGCCGGCCATGGTCTCCAGTTCATCGCGGGTCCACACTTTGCCGGTCGGATTCTGCGGACTGCAGAGCAGAAGAATTTTGCTCTCAGGTCGTGAAAGTATCTCTTCCAGCTTAGCCATGTCGCAATGCCAGCCGTGTGCATGTTTCTCCAGGGCAACAGGGAGTACCGCGCGTTGGTTGCCCTCAATAGCTTTGTAAAATGCATCGTAAGCCGGAGTATGGATAACTACCGCGTCACCTGTTGACGACCACTGGCGGATCAGTTCCGACACCATATAAATAACGGAGGGGCCATAAACCACCGATTGCGGGTCAATTTGGGTGTTATGCCGGGTCAGGAACCAGTGACTAATCGCCGTCAAAAACTCTTCATTTTTCCAGCGACTATAGCCCAATACACCGTGTGACAGGCGCTGTGTCAGCGCCTCCAAAATGCAAGGTGCAGTGGCAAAATCCATATCTGAGATGGTGAACGGGAGCAGATCGGCCGATCCAAACCGGTCAGCGACGTAGTCCCACTGGGTACACCATGTACCATGTCTGTCAACTTCCTTAGAAAAATCAAACATATCGTTGCCCTTATGCCTGTACGGTATTCATCAGAACCGCCATTTCGTCTTTCACTGACTGGACCTGCGGACCAATCACCACCTGCAGGTTATGCTGGTTGAGTTGAACGACGCCAATCGCACGATTGTCCTTCAGCGCCTGTACGTTCACAAGCGACATATCCTTCACTGACAAACGCAAACGGGTAATACAGTTATCCAGATTAACGATGTTTTCAGCACCGCCCAGTGCCGCCAGAATAGCGGGTACGTTATAGCCCGATTTACCCGGCGTTCCGGCCATGACTTTTTCAATGTTGCTGGCAATTTCGACGTCACGACCTGGCGTTTTCAGATTAAAGCGCGTGATGGCGAAGCGGAAGATGATGTAGTACACCGCGAACCAGATAGCGGCAACAACCGGCACCAGATACCACTTGGTGGACAACCCGTGCAGGATGCCAAACACCACGAAGTCAATCAGGTTGCCATCGGTGTTGCCGATGGTGACGCCAAGTACCGCCATCACGGTAAAGCCGAGCCCAGTTAACAGCGCGTGGATTACATACAGTACCGGCGCCACGAACAGGAATAGGAATTCCAGGGGTTCGGTGGTACCACCGATCACACAGGCAATCAGCCCAGAGATTAATAACCCCTTAATTTTATGACGGTTTTCAGGGCGAGCGCAGTGGTACATCGCTAACGCTGCGCCCGGTAAACCGCCGAGGAACGCTGGCATTTTACCCTGAGACAAGAAGCGCGTGGCGCTTTCAGAGAAGCCCTGGGTGGTCGGACAGCTCAACTGAGCCTGAAAAATAGTCAGCGCGCCGCTCACGCTATGACCACACACGTCCTGCGTACCACCTGCTTCAGTGAAGCGAATTAAGGCTACCAGAATGTGGTGCAAACCAAACGGTAACAGCAGACGTTCACCGGTACCAAATAACATCGGACCAAATTCACCTGCGCTGTTAATGATATGACCTAATCCGGTAATGCCCATGGCGAAAATTGGCCAAATCAGCGGAATGACCAGTCCGACCAGCCCCATGACCACCGACGAGATAATTGGCACAAAGCGGGTACCACCGAAAAAAGCCAGCGCATCCGGGAGGCGAATGTTGTGGAAGCGTTCATGCAGCATCCAGACAATGATCCCGGCGATCACCGCACCCAGGATCCCGGTGTCGATCGACTGGATCCCAAGGATATTTTGCACGTTGTTGGCTTTGAGAATCGCCGCGTCAGTGGTGGGTAAAATACCTTTGGCTGTTAACCAAAAGTTGACGGCAAGGTTCATGACCGCATAGCCGACAAACCCGGCAAAGGCCGCGACACCTTTGTTTTCACGTGCCAAACCGAGGGGAATGGCGATACAAAACATCACTGGCAGAAAACTAAATGCGAAAGAACCGACTTTACTCATCCAGGTAAACAGCGCTTGCAGCATCGGATTCCCCAATGCCGGGATCAACGTAATGACATCATGGCTGCTTAATGAGCTGCCGATCCCTAACATGATCCCACAAAAAGAGAGCAGCGCCACGGGCAACATAAACGTTTTGCCCAACTGCTGGAAAAATTCCCATAACGTGATTTTTGGTGTAGTGCTCGTCGCCATCTAACGACTCCTTGTAAAAAATCGACCAACTAATGATGGCGAGAAGATAAAACGTTTTACCTAATTTTAGTGCGTTACAAATCACATTATCGAATGATAATAGGGCGTATAAATACGGATGATTGGTAAAACGTTTTATCCATCACGTTATCAGGGAGCTTTCTGGTTTTATGGCTATAGCCAAAAAAATAACCATTCATGATGTTGCGCTGGCTGCTGGTGTCTCTGTCAGTACAGTTTCATTGGTTCTAAGCGGCAAAGGGCGAATATCATCAGCCACCGGAGAACGGGTCAATGCTGCCATCGAGCAACTGGGGTTTGTACGTAACCGCCAGGCGTCGGCGCTGCGTGGTGGCCAGAGTGGCGTCATTGGTTTAATTGTTCGCGACCTCTCTACGCCATTTTATGCCGAACTAACGGCAGGGCTAACCGAGGCCTTAGAAGCGCAGGGGAGAATGGTGTTTTTACTCCACGGCGGTAAGGACGGCGAACAGCTGGCCCAGCGTTTCTCGATGTTACTTAATCAGGGCGTGGACGGAGTGGTAATCGCCGGAGCAGCGGGCAGTAGTGATGCGTTACGGCAGTTGGCCGGTGAAAAAGGGATTCCGGTGGTATTTGCTTCACGCGCCAGTTATCTGGATGATGCCGATACCGTCAGACCCGACAACATGCAGGCCGCACAGCTACTGGTCGAGCACCTCGTCGGACATGGTCATCAGCGAATCGCCTGGTTAGGGGGACAGAGCTCCTCTCTGACCCGTGCAGAACGCGTGGGGGGGTATTGCGCCACGCTGCTTAAATTTGGACTGCCTTTTCACAGCGATTGGGTACTGGAGTGCGCCTCGAGCCAGAAGCAGGCCGCAGAAGCCGTTACGGCGCTGCTACGCCATAACCCGACCATCAGTGCGGTGGTATGTTACAACGAAACTATCGCCGTTGGGGCATGGTTTGGTCTGATGAAGGCAGGGCGTCAGAGTGGTGAAATTGGCGTCGACCGCTATTTTGAACAGCAGATCTCGTTGGCTGCCTTTGCCGATGTGGCAGAGAACGCCCTGGATGATTTACCGATTATTTGGGCCAGTACACCCGCGCGAGAAATGGGATACACGCTGGCTGAGCGCGTACTCCAACGAATTAGCAACGATGAGGGGCATTCGCGCAATCTGACGTTATCTGCCCGACTGGTGACACAAAAGTAATATCCCAGGCGTAAAAAAGCCCGATACATTGCGTTATCGGGCTGTGACTAGTCTCACGCAGATGAAGATTATGGCTGCGGGATGGCCGGGGCATCCGGAGCAGACAGTGTTGGCATACCAAACATGCCGACAAATTCATCCAGCGGCATTTTTTGGCCGTTGAGCGTCACCTGACCATTTGCGTATTGCAGGCTGGAGCCGATGGTGTTGTCCTGTACCGTCGTAATGCGGAACATTTGACCCATTGCGGCCAGGCCATTGACCTGCTGCTTCGCCATACCTGCGGCTTCTTCCTGCTGATATCCTTCCAGTTTGGCAATCTGAGTCATGAACTCAATCGCCATATCCATTGGGATCGCCAGCTTGGCGTCCAGCGATTTCACTGAGCGATCCACTTCCTGGGCCAGAGTTTTTGATTCTTCCTGGTTAGCGTTTGGATCTTTCAGGAACAGGGACAGATTAAAGCTTGTCTCACCTTTGGCATTTTTCCAGCTCAGCGGCGCAACGGTGATAACCGGCTCACCCTTCATCAGGATAGGCAGAGCGCTGAAGAACGCCTCGGTCACTTTCTGCTGATACAGCTCCGGGTTCTGCACTACGTCAATCTGCGACATCAATGCTTTGGTTTGGGCACTATACTGCTGGCTGAACTGATGTAATGCTTCGCCATCAATCTGGCCCACTTTCAGCGTCAGCTTACCGCTACCCAAATCCTGCCCCTGCAATTTCAGGCTATTGAGCGAGTAATCCAGCTGGCTGTTGACGGTTTTACCCTCGTTGACCAGATCTGATTTACCGTCGATACCCATGCCTTCCAGCACCGCCAGCTCTTTGCCTTCGACGGAAATAGACAGCTTATCAAGGGACAATTTCTGATCGCCAATACGCTCACCAAAGCTGGCAACCGAGCTTGAACCATCCGTTTTCAGATTATTAAAGGTAACTTGTACCTTCTGGTCATACTCGTTAACTGCATTGACCACGCCGCTTTGCGCTTCACCGGTCAGGGAAACTGCGTTACCGTCTTTGTCGGCGCTGAGTTGGAATTCACCTCCGCTAAAGGCCACTTTCTCATCGCCTTTTTCGTAACTCAGCGGCTTGAGAGATATGTCAGAACGGGTATCGCCACTATAGCCCACGCGGGAATTGATGATGAAAGGAGACTCACCCTTGGCAATGTCAAACAACGGTTTGGTAACGTCATTGTTCACCAGCGTGGTTTTCACTGCGGCCATCGCGGGCATCAGGTTGAATGATTTAAGCTGGGCCAGCGGGAAAGGACCGTGATCGACGGATTCATCCAGAACGATGCTTTGCCCTGGCTTCAGCCAGGCATTTTCCTGACCGGCAACAGGTTTCACCACCAGTTGCAGCTGGCTGCTGAACACACCGCGCTGGTAGTTCTGATAACTCAGCTCAATGCCTGCCTCGGGTGAGAGGCGTTTGAGCTGATCGTTTGCCTGCGTCACCATCTCAGCGAGATGGGTTTCCAGTTTATTCCCCGTGAACCAGGCGCCGCCTGTCCAGACGATTCCCAGTGCAACCACCACACCCGCAGCTACCAGCGTTTTTTTCATTTCGATATCCATAAAATAAATCCAGGCGTTTGAAGACGCCTGGAGGGGTGACATGTCTTTAACTCACTACTAGCTTAGCAAGAGTTGTTAAAAATATCAGTATCTTGCTACAGCTTGTTATAAACCCGCGCTAAACGACCCGTACCGCTGATGTTCACTGGTGACTCATTAGCGCTGATAAATGCCGATTCACCTGCTTTCAGGACCAGACGTTGCTCGCCCTTGCTCAACACGGCTTCGCCTTCAACACAGAACAAAATGGCGGCGCTGAGCTGGCTAATAGTGGCACCACTGGCAGACAGTTCATGCAGGGAGAAGGCGAAATCGTCAACCGGGATCGGGAAGTCCAGCTCCCCACCTGTTTTAATAGGGGTTGTCAGCAGTTCATTCGCCGGTTTAGCGACAAACTGTACGTTGGCAACCAGTTCTGGAATATCGATATATTTCGGCGTCAGCCCGGCGCGCAGTACGTTATCAGAGTTGGCCATAACCTCGAGCGCCACACCTTGCAGGTAGGCGTGCGGGGTTTCGGCAAACAAGAACATTGCCTCGCCTGGGTTCAGCTTAACCACATTGAGCAGCAGCGGAGAGAACAGGCCGCTATCGTCAGGGTAAACATCCGCGACCAGGCGGATGGTTTGCCACGGCTCGCCCTGTTGACTGTTAAGGGCTGATTTCAGCACAGCCAGCGCACGGGATTTCTCTTCGCCCTGCATATTCAATAAGCTGGCGAAAAGGTGGCTCAGACGCTCAGCGTTGGGTTCCTGCAGGAAGTGAGCAATGGCAGGATGTGCGCCAGACACTGGCTGTAGCAGCGCCACAATCTCGGAGAACTCGCGAAACGCATTCATCGCCAGGAAAGGCGTCAGGGCAAACACCAGTTCGGGCTTGTGATTAGGATCTTTGTAATTACGCTCGGCGGCGTCCATTGGGATCCCGGCGGCGTTTTCTTTGGCAAAGCCAACCTCTGAATTATGTTTGTTCGGGTGGACCTGAATCGAAAGAGGTTGCGCGGCGCAGAGAACTTTAAACAGGAATGGCAGTTCACCAAAGCGTTTTGCCACAGCATCACCTAACAGTGCGGACTTATCGTGCTCGATCACGTCACGCAGAGAAACCGTCTGGCCGTCGGCGTTCTGAACCCGAGAACTGCTTTTCGGGTGGGCGCCCATCCACAGCTCCGCCATCGGTTGCTGGGTCGGATTTTCAATGCCATAAAGTTCCGTTAACGCAGTTTTGCTTCCCCAGGCATAGTTCTGCACTGAGTTGATGAGTTTTTGCATTATCAAGCCCTGTTTCAATGTGGAATTATCTCTGACTATTAAACCAAGAAACCCACGGGGAAGTAACCTGCACATGTAAAAAGTCGTACTTGTCTCAGTTTTTGTTAAAAAATTGTGTAGGATATGGTGACTCGCTTTTAATACCCTGAGCAATTCTGGTTGCGCAAAGGCCGTTGCTGGCACAATCGGACCCGCGACAGGGAAGCAGGGCAATGGAACATCTGCCCAGAGAATAACCAGACCGAGCAGTAAGTGAGAGCACAATGTCAAACAAACCCTTTCATTATCAGCATCCTTTCCCCCTCAAAAAGGATGATACCGAATACTATCTGTTGACCAGCGACCATGTTTCTGTTGCCGAATTTGAAGGCCACGAAATCATTAAAGTTGATCCTCAAGCCTTAACCCTCCTTGCACGCCAGGCATTTCATGATGCCTCATTTATGCTGCGTCCGGCGCATCAGCAGCAGGTTGCGGATATTCTTCGCGACCCGGATGCCAGCGAAAACGACAAATATGTGGCCCTGCAATTCCTGCGTAACTCCGACATCGCGGCGAAAGGCGTGTTACCGACCTGCCAGGACACCGGTACGGCGATTATCGTCGGTAAAAAAGGGCAACGTGTCTGGACCGGCGGCGGTGATGAAGCCGCTCTGGCGCGAGGGGTGTATAACACCTATATCGAAGATAACCTGCGCTATTCGCAAAACGCCGCTCTGGATATGTATAACGAGGTGAACACCGGGACCAACCTGCCTGCGCAGATAGACCTGTATACCGTGGACGGTGACGAGTACAAATTCCTCTGCATCGCCAAAGGCGGGGGATCGGCGAATAAAACCTATCTGTATCAGGAAACCAAAGCGCTGCTCACGCCGGGCAAATTGAAAAATTATCTGGTCGAGAAAATGCGTACGCTGGGAACCGCAGCCTGTCCGCCGTATCACATTGCTTTTGTGATTGGTGGAACTTCAGCAGAAGCGACGCTGAAAACCGTTAAACTGGCGTCGGCAAAATATTATGATGAATTGCCGACTGAAGGTAATGAGCATGGTCAGGCGTTCCGCGATGTCGAACTGGAAAAAGAGCTGTTAATTGAAGCACAAAACCTTGGACTGGGCGCACAGTTCGGCGGGAAATACTTTGCCCACGATATTCGCGTGATCCGTCTGCCGCGCCACGGTGCGTCATGCCCGGTCGGTATGGGCGTCTCTTGTTCAGCAGATCGTAATATCAAAGCCAAGATCAATCGCAAAGGGATCTGGATTGAGAAGCTGGAAAACAATCCCGGCAAGTACATCCCGGAAGCGTTGCGCCAGGCCGGTGAAGGTGAAGCTGTGCGCGTCGATCTCAACCGTCCGATGAAAGAGATCCTGGCTCAGCTGTCGCAGTATCCCGTCTCCACACGTCTGTCACTGAATGGCACAATCATCGTCGGACGTGATATTGCGCATGCAAAACTGAAAGAGCGTCTGGATAACGGCGAAAGTTTGCCGCAGTATGTTAAGGATCACCCTATTTATTACGCTGGTCCGGCGAAAACTCCGGAAGGTTATGCCTCGGGCTCGCTTGGCCCAACCACAGCTGGACGCATGGATTCATATGTTGATCAGCTGCAGTCCGCGGGTGGCAGCATGATCATGCTGGCAAAAGGCAACCGTAGCCAGCAGGTTACCGACGCCTGCCATAAACATGGCGGTTTCTATTTAGGCAGTATCGGTGGCCCTGCGGCGGTGTTGGCGCAAGGCAGTATCAAGAGTCTGGAATGTGTGGAATACCCGGAACTGGGGATGGAAGCCATCTGGAAAATTGAAGTGGAAGATTTCCCGGCGTTTATCCTGGTGGATGACAAAGGTAACGATTTCTTCCAGCAGATTCAGACGTCGCAGTGCGCACGCTGCGTTAAGTAACGTCAACCGCCCTTCGGGGCGGTTTTTTTTACCGCACGAACCACCAAACGAAGGTTTTATCCTCGTCAATACTCATAAGACCAATGGCAAGTGGGCAATGTCGAAACATAACCTAATCAATTGTTAATATAAGGAGCAGGTCATGGTAACGGTACGCCGCGAAAATGATTCAATGGGGGCGATTGAGGTTCCGGCCGATAAACTCTGGGGCGCGCAAACCCAACGATCGCTGGAGCATTTTCGTATCTCTACGGAGAAAATGCCGGTCTCGCTGATCCACGCGCTGGCGCTAACTAAACGTGCCGCAGCGAAGGTCAATCAGGACCTTGGGCTGTTAGCAGCAGAAAAAGCGAACGCCATCATGCAGGCGGTAGATGAAGTGCTGGCTGATAAACACGCTGACGAGTTTCCGCTGGCTATCTGGCAGACCGGTTCCGGTACGCAAAGCAACATGAACATGAACGAAGTGCTGGCAAATCGGGCCAGCGAATTGTTGGGCGGCGAGCGGGGAATGGATCGCAAAATACACCCCAACGATGACGTCAATAAAAGCCAAAGTTCAAATGACGTGTTCCCCACGGCAATGCACGTTGCCGCGCTGCTGGCTCTGCGTAAATCACTTATTCCACAATTGAATGTGTTGATTAAAACCCTCAGTGAAAAATCCCACGCCTTTGCAGATATTGTCAAAATTGGCCGAACGCATCTGCAGGATGCCACGCCGTTGACGCTGGGCCAGGAAATTTCTGGCTGGGTGGCGATGTTGGAACATAACCTGAAGCACATTGAAAACAGTCTGCCGCATGTGGCCGAACTGGCTTTGGGAGGAACGGCCGTCGGCACCGGACTGAATACACATCCTGAATATGCTCGCCGCGTTGCGGATGAACTGAGGGTGATCACCTGTGCACCGTTTGTTACCGCGCCGAATAAATTCGAAGCGCTGGCCACCTGTGATGCGCTGGTACACGCCCACGGGGCGTTGAAAGGTCTGGCTGCATCGTTAATGAAAATCGCCAACGATGTGCGTTGGCTGGCATCCGGTCCGCGATGTGGTATTGGCGAGATAGCGATTCCTGAAAACGAGCCCGGCAGCTCCATCATGCCCGGTAAGGTCAACCCCACGCAATGTGAAGCCTTGACCATGCTGTGTTGTCAGGTGATGGGCAATGATGTCGCGATCAACATTGGCGGGGCCTCCGGTAATTTTGAGCTCAACGTCTACCGACCGATGATTATCCATAACTTCCTGCAATCGGTTCGCCTGCTGGCAGACGGTATGGAAAGCTTCAATGCGCACTGCGCGACCGGCATTGAGCCCAATCGCGAGCGCATAGACCAACTGCTCAACGAATCCCTGATGCTGGTGACTGCCCTGAATACCCATATTGGGTACGATAAAGCTGCTGAAATCGCCAAAAAGGCCCACAAAGAGGGGCTGACGTTAAAAGCCTCAGCGCTGGCGCTGGGCTACCTTAGCGAGGCGGAGTTCGACAGTTGGGTGCGCCCGGAACTGATGGTCGGAAGTATGCGACCTGGACGTTAATCCGCCACATACAGGTGCAGTCGGGGAATAATCAGCCTTAACGGCTGCGCCTGAGGTTTAAAACGATGTTGCACGTTGTCGGCATCGTAATTCAGCAACTCACCGATGTCGGGCACGTTCATGCCGTTTTCATTATTAATCAGTGCAATTAGCGGCGTCGGGCAGGCATATTGCACCTGTTTTTGCTGCCCTTTGTACCAGACTCGGGCGATGGGCTGGACTTTCACCGGTCTTTTTATTTTCAGTTTCGCCTGTTGCGGCAGGGCGGCAATGTCCTGATACTCGCGCTCCAACCGGGCCTGCCACTCTTCACGCGTCCAGGGATGTACGCTACGCGGTGAGTTCAGGCTTTTTTCTAACTGTTCCAGCACCTCATCGCGCTTCAGGTTTTTAATGATGTGCTTATTGGCCCAACCGAATCGCAGGGTGGCAGGTTCTCTGACTACCGTCAGCGTACGATAAGCATTGAGCGTGATAAGTCCTGGTAAATGACGATGCACCCATTCGAAGCGCGCGGCGGGCGGCAACCCTGAATCTACCGTCACAATATGCTCAAAGGTTGTTTTCAGCTGGTTGATACGTTGGACTTGTGCTTCCAGCGCCGCCTGCGAAAGGCTATCTACCTGATAGCAGAGTACTCCTGGCAGGCGCACGGCGGCTTTACTACTGCGATTCTCGGACTGCTGCTGAATAAACAGGTGGCGGTAGTGACGCAGTGCCAGACTTTCAGCCTCTTTGCCTAAATGTTGTTTAACATCAATGGTATCCAGCGGGGCGTGCTCCGACTCTTTTGCGATTTCTGGCAAGGAGAACCCGCGGGCAATTAGCAGCGTGTGCTGCTGCAGGTTTTCGGTGAATTGCGCCAGTTCTTGTTCCATCTGGCGAAAAGTGCCGTTCAGACGTTCAACGAGATCGTAACGAGCCATAAGGTTACCATTTTAGTTACAACATACTTTTTTATAGCACACCCAACACTACCTGACCACCGAGCCGTAAGGGTCAGGCAGCGGAAAATTCAGGAATGTTATGCCAGACAGGCCAGCTAAAAGTAAAACGTGCGCCACCCAGCTCGCTTTCGTCACACACCACCGTGCCCCCCATGGCTAGCGCAATCGAGTGGACGATGGCCAGCCCGAGTCCGCAACCGCCGGTGGTCCGGTCCCGACTGGGATCAAGGCGAACAAACGGTTCGAAAACCTGTGCACGGGCGTCGGGCGCAATGCCGGGGCCATCGTCCTCCACGATCAGCATCGCCTGATGACCCTGCAACTGCAGGCTGGCATGTACTGTGGACTGACAATAGCGCAGGGCGTTGTTGAGTAAATTATCCAGTACGCGCTCCATCAGGCGCATATCCAGTGCACCGTAATCACCAGTGGCAAGATGACGCAGGCGTACCGAGCGCTCCGGATTAACGCTTTGCACATCGTCCAGATGGGTAGTTAGCCACACGGGCAGGTTTGGCACAGTGAGGTGTAACTCATTCTGCGGTCGGTCGAGCCGCGCGTAGGTGAGTAATTCTTCAATCAACGCTTCCAACTGACCAATATCGCGATTCAGCGCCTGAGATTCCTGAACGGTGAGGTTATCGCTCATCTCCAGGCGGTAGCGTAAACGCACTAATGGTGTGCGCAGTTCATGAGCGATGCCATCAATTAGCTGTTTTTTGCTGGCGATCAACGCATTGATATTATCCGCCATCTGGTTAAATGCAACACCGAGTCGCTCAAAGCTGGAACCGGTGTCAAAATGCAGGCGTTCGCTCAGATGTCCTTCACCAAAACGTTGTGCTGCTGCTTCCAGCCTTAGCATCTCCTGCCAGTGCGGGCGCATCCAGATAAGTACCGGAAAGGCCAATGAAATAGCAATAAATGCCATCAACGCGACGTCCAACAAGCGCATTTGATGTAGAAAATAGAGATACGGGACCGGGCCGACGGCAAGGACATAATGGCTGCGCGGAATACGCTGAATAAAAGTGTACTGATCGTCGAGTGCCACGATATCACCCTCGCGCAGGCGCTGTTGGGTGGGGGCGTCCAGTCGGTATTTATTCAGCGGCTCTACGCGCAAATCAAACGAGAGGTTTAAATCCATCTCTTTCAGCGTCTTCCCCCAGTCGTGGGGGGGGATCTCGCGAAGCTCACTGCGCATCAAATACAAAGAGCTTTTCATTAAGTCGTCGAGCGACTGCCTGCCTGCGCGCTCGGCGGTAAATTTGTATACCAGTCCGACCAGCAGGGTCATCACCAGAAAGCAGACGAACAGCAACAGGTAAAACTGTACAAACAGCTTCTTCATGAAATATCACCGTAACTTCAATTGGTTAGTTGGTGATCGTTCACCTCTGGGCACCTGGGGGACACTGCTGTATCCATCGATACGCTGGTTCAGGAATGCTATCTGATCACCATCAAGCACGTTTATCCAGGCAGAGTACACTGTATAAACCATTTCTGCATTCTCGTGGCCCATAAGACCCGAGATCAATCCAGGATTGGCACTCGTTATTTTTTGCTTTGAAGAAGAGAATCGGGGTTACCCCTGTTTTTTTGGAATCGCTCTATGCCCTTATAAGCAACGGAAAAGAGCCCGCACGGAGACGCGGGCTAAAAAGTTACATATTGATTTTATAGGTATTCTTTCAGACTGACTGCTGCTTTGTCTTTACCGGGCCTTATGATGTTTTGGGGCATCAGCAGGAGATTACTCGGTCGATGGGCCAAGTTCGGAAAGCGAGTGCTCGGTAAGTTCCCACTCAACATCGCGTCCCTGATATTGCGGCATAACTTCACCCTTTGTTACACCGGTGACAACTTTATACGTTTCACTTTTCCAGACGCCGGATTGTCCACACACCTCGCCCGAGCTGGCAGTTGTCCCTGGCGGTAACGGTTTGATTGAATAATCTGTATTGAAATCGAAGTAACTGCCACTTGTGATCGGAGAAACCATACTTACTCCACTATTTCTATTGATGGTTACAATTTTTAAGCGACACTTGATTTGGAAAACTTAAGTTTTTTAGTCCAAATAAATGCTATTTAATTGTGTTTTTGATCTGGGGTTTATGTTTTTTACTGGTTTAATATTTTGGATTTATCGTTGGGATTAGATTTAAAGTCGTTTTTGATGTGCGGGAGGTGGTCGTTGTTTCGGCTGACAAAGCTTCAATTAAGTGAATGCGCAATGCCCTTAAGCTCTGTTCTTCATGCCACTACGTTTTCCTGGTTGTGGGTCAAATACATGAATGGATCACCGTAAACGGTATCAAATGGCTACGCCAGTGTTGATTGTTTTGCATTGCATTGTCCTGCTGATTAAGCTTGCGCAAGGTGTCTGAATGCGTCGGGCAAATCATTTTGGAAAACATATGTTCAGTATCTGGCTCAGCCGCTGGGGACTCATCCCGGATGGTGTTCCCATTGTGACTCATACATCGCATCTGTTACCCGTGAAGACAATTAGCGATGGCAAGAAAGCAATCCTTAAACTTACGAGTGATGCCACTGAGCGAACCGGCTGTCAGTTGATGGTCTGGTGGAACGGGAAGGGGGCGGCGAAGGTGCTGGCTCATGTGGATGGGGTGTTACTGTTAGAACGGGCCACCGGGACGCAATCACTGGCGGATATGTCCCGGGCAGAGCAGGATGAGCGGGCTTGCCGTATCATATGTCATGCTGCCCGTCAGCTTCATGTTGAGCCAAATGCTTCTGCACCTGCTCTCACGCCGCTTGAACACTGGTTTCGCGATCTTGCGCTTGCAGGGCAGATTTATGGTGGAGTCATGCGACGGTGTGCGCAGGCAGCCAACAAGGTCCTCTCCGTTCCGCAAGATGTCGCGGTGCTACACGGCGATTTGCACCACGGCAATGTACTTGATTTTGCAGAGTCTGGATGGCTGGCCATTGATCCGAAAGGGTTGTTGGGTGAGCGTGGGTTTGATTACGCCAATATTTTCACTAATCCCGATCTTGCTACACCCGGTATCGGCATCGCCGTTGATCCACAGCGATTCATCCAACGTGTCAACATCGTCTCGGAGGCTGCCAGACTTGAACGCGAGCGTCTTCTGTTGTGGATAGCGGCATGGTGTGGGCTCTCTTCAGCCTGGTTTCTGCAAGATGGGGGCAGTGCGACCATAACCCTGCGCGTGGCGGAACTCGCGTTTGCTGAACTGGACTCAGGATCTCTGCAACTTTGATCTACGACACGGGGCAGTAATTTTAAAACGTTATCATTAGGCTGATAAATATTGGATTCACCAATCACTCATCAGTAAATGGCAGGTTACGTAGTGTCTTTTATTACCAAGTTAATAGGCCGAAAACAATGAACGCGTTGTTTTCAGTGTGCAAAAAACGCCCGGATATTATGTTGCTGGTGGCGATTTTGGTCGGTGCAAACATTGTGGCATGGCTATGGGCTTTCACGGTGTTTAGTCATCATACATCGCTTCTGGCGCTGAGCCTGGTCGCCTGGTGTTACGGTTTACGCCACGCTGTGGACGCCGATCATATTGCAGCCATCGACAGTGCAACCCGTAAACTGATGCAGCAAAAAAAGCGCGCATTGACCACCGGGGCGTGGTTTTCTCTCGGACATTCCACCATTGTGGTACTGGCAAGTATTGGCATTGCCCTAACCACCAGCGTGTTTAAACATCATATGGCGTGGTTTCAGAATGTCGGGGGCGTGATTGGCACGTCCGTTTCCGCGGCATTCTTGCTGATTCTGGCGACCATCAATCTGATTATCTTCCGCCAGGTGTGGAAGGCATTCCGTCATTTAAAACGCACGGGTACCTACGTCGGAACCACGGAAGAAGTTACGGTTTCAGGGCCTTTAAATTGGCTCTTCCGCTCGGCCTTCAGGCTGGTGGGGAAAGACTGGCATATGTATTTTGTCGGCTTTTTATTTGGATTGGGTTTTGATACCGCCACGGAAATTTCGCTGTTAGGCATTTCTGCTTCAGGTGCGTCCAGCGGGATGTCCATCTGGTCCATTCTGGTGTTCCCGGCTCTGTTTACCTGTGGGATGGCGCTGATTGATTGCCTCGACAGTATTCTGATGGTCGAGGCCTACGGCTGGGCCTTTAATAAGCCGCAGCGGAAACTGTATTATAATATGACCATCACCGGAACCTCGGTGATTGTAGCGGTATTTATTGGCGGGCTGGAGGCGTTAGGATTGCTGTCCGATGCGTTTTCACTGCAGGGGGGAATTTGGGATACGGTAAGCAATTTGAGTGACCACATGGGCAATGTTGGATTTATGATTATTGCTGTATTTCTCGGTTGTTGGATCCTCTCAGCGCTGAATTATCGCTGGAAAAACTATGACAGATTGACTCTCACCTAACATAAATAAAGCCTTCCCGTAAGCAGGAAGGCTTTTATCTGGCGTCGCTATCAACCGTTATTCAGCTTCGCTGATTGTTGCTGTGCAGATGTTTCTTTTCGCAAGATTCGGTTTGCCAGCACGCCTGAGATCATCGACCCGTTCACGTTTAACGCGGTCCTCGCCATATCGACAATCGGCTCAATGGCAATAAAAATCCCCACCAGCGCGACCGGGAAATTCAGCGTTGAAAGCACGATCAGTGCGGCAAACGTCCCACCGCCGCCGACGCCCGCCACCCCAATCGAACCCAGCGCAATCGCCGGTAGCATAGCGAGCAGAAAATGTACTGACAGCGGGTCAATGCCCATTGTTGGTGCAATCATTGCTACCATAATGGCAGGGTAAATTCCGGCGCAGCCATTCTGGCCCATACTGGAACCAAATGAGGCTGCGATGTTGGCAATAGTATTTTGTACGCCAAATTTTTCCTGCGCGGTAATGGCCAGGGGAATAGAGGCCGCGCTGCTGCGTGATACAAACGCAAAGGTTAAAACCGGCCACACGGTTTTAAAATAGTGAATGGGATTATTTCCGCTCAGCAGCAGGATCAGCGCATGAACGATAAACATCATCAGCACGGCAATGTAGCAAGCGGCTATAAAGCCTAACAAACTGGCAAATTGCTCAAACCGATAGGCGGAAAATACGCCGGCCATTAATGCCATCACGCCATAGGGGGTGAGTGCAATCACGATGCGCACCATTTTCATCACCCAAATCTGGATGGCGTTAATACCCGCGCTTAATTTTTCACCTTCTTGCGGCGCATCCTGTTTTACTTTTAATAATGCCACCCCGGCAAGTAGAGTGAAAATCACAATACCAATAACAGAAACGCTTCTGGCCCCGGTAAGATCGAGGAAGATATTGGTGGGGATCAGCGAGGTGACCAGCTTAGGCAGCGAGACCGCTGCTGTTTTACTCACATCCTCAGCTGTCAGCGTTGACTGCATATGGCCAAACGCGCTGGCGTCCAGGCCTAAAACGTGGGCAGTCAGCAGGCCAACAAATCCGGCAATCATCACCAGACAAAGCATACATCCCACGATGGTGAGCGACATTTTGCCAATTCCGGCGCTGTTTTCGAGCTTATTTATCGCCGAGAGAATAGAGATAAAAATTAGCGGAATGGCGACCAGCTTGAGTAAATTCACATAACCGTTACCGATGACGTTATACCAGTCGATAATCGTTTTGCTGTTGTCGGCCGCAATAAAATGAAGGGATAAGCCAATGACGGCACCGATAAAAATGGCGATGAAGACGCTTTTGGACAGGGAATGACTTTTTTGGTCGATTTTGAATACAGCCCAGGAACAAACCAAAAATAACGCGATATACGCGGGAGTGACGAGCATAATGTAGCCTCTTGCCTCATTCAGCACCTGAAATGCCGGAAAGAGAGTTAATTTATGAAATAAAATGCTGAGCAATAAGAGCTCAGGACCGGGACGGATTATAGGGAGAGGGGCAGTTATCAGCCACACAAAAAATGTGGTTCAGGCCTGGATAAGGTCTGTATGCTTATCCTGTAAACGATGTGCGTGACAGTGTAATGTTTTGCGATTTGTTTGGCTGGTAAAATAACCAGCCGACAGGGTTATTTGCGTGGTTCGTCATCCCAGGCGTGCGGGGCAAAAAGATAGCCTTTATTACGGATGGTCTTGATGCGGTACGGTTCCGTGGCGTTATCCATCAGTTTTTTACGTAGACGGGAAATCGCCACATCAACGCTGCGGTCCATTCCATCGTAGCTCACGCCACGCAGGTTTTTCAGTAACGCATCGCGATCCATAATGTGTCCCGCATGGGTTGCCAGTTCCCACAGCAGTTCGAAATCAGCGGTAGACAGCGAAACGGGTTCACCTGCAAGCTGCACGGAACGATTGGTCGGATCGATGCTCAGCGTGCCAAAGCGCAGCATGGTATGCGGCGTAAGGGTGGCCGCCTGAATACCTTTCGACTGCGTCGAATGTTCGTTCTGGCGTAAATGCAGGCGCAGGCGGGCCAGCAGCACCGCCGGCGGAGTCGTTTTCAGAATGTAGTCACAGGCACCCATTTCGAGCGCCAGTATATGGTTCATATCGCTGTCGAGAGAGGTCAGCAGAACAATCGGACCCTGCCAGCGCCCGCGTAAATCACGGCAGATGCTCATCCCGTCTTTGCCCGGCAGCATAATGTCTAACAACACCAGGTCGGGTTGAACCTGCAGGACCTTCTCTTCGGCCAAATCGCCGCGTGGTTCAAGGATAACCTCGATATCATGGCGGGCCAGGTAGGCGGCAATAAGCGAGCCGACTTCAGGATCATCTTCAACAAATACGATGGTGTTCATATCATTCATTTTGATTATAAAGCGCCAACATACACCGACCCTGTTTTTCCTTCCATTAATCTTTTCTAAACAACAACGCTTCCGTTATGCTAGGGGCTGATGTTATTGATGTGTTAAGGCAAAGTGATGGGGCTCGTAATAAAAGCGGCGCTGGGCGCGCTGGTGGTGGTGTTGATTGGTGTGTTGGCTAAAACAAAGAATTACTATATTGCCGGGTTAATTCCGCTGTTCCCGACATTTGCGCTGATCGCCCATTATATTGTGGCCAGCGAGCGCGGGATCGACGCGTTACGTACCACGATAATCTTCAGCATGTGGTCAATCATTCCCTATTTTATCTACCTTGTTTCACTGTGGTATTTCACCGGTTTTATGCGTTTACCCGTCGCGCTCGGCGGGGCGGTAGTCTGCTGGGGCCTGAGCGCGTGGTTGCTGATTATTTGTTGGGTTAAATTGCACTAACGCAGGTGGCGACCGCCATCCAGGGCAAAACTGCGCCCGGTGACAAAACAACTGGTCAACAGATAATCGATTAAATCAATGACTTCTTTCTCACCGGGCGCGGTTTTCATCAGTGATTTGTTCAGTGCCTGCTGACGATATTCGGCGTCGTCATCTTCGTTAAACAGAATAAGCGACGGGGCAATGGCGTTCACTTTGACTTCTGGCGCCAGTTTACGCGCGAATGACCGGGTCATATTGTCCAACGCGGCCTTGCTGGCGGCATACGCAATATGTTTGTCGCTGCCGCGCTCGACGACGTAATCGGTAAAATGAATGATGTCACTCGCGGCGTGGCCGTGACCGCGGAGCAGGTCTTCCAGCGCGTGGTTGAGCAGGTAGGGTGTGTTGACGTGGATCTGCATCATGCTGGACAGCACGTCAGGTAGTGACGCGCCGGGTTTTTCTGCGACCCAGGCACTGGCATTGTGCACGATGGCGCGTAATCCCGCTGTCCGACTTTTTACGTCGTCGGCAAAGGCCAGTACACCGGCATCGGTCGAAAAATCGGCCTGAATGCACACCGCACCAGCCTCTTGCAGACCATCAATCGATGGATAATGCGTGCGATAACTGATAATTACCGGCTGTTTTTGATTCAGAAAATGCCATGCAATTGCGAGGCCGATGCGACGGCCTGCCCCGGTAATAAGTATTGGCAAGGGCTTTTTACCCATCGTAATCTCCATTAGCAGTAAACGATGGGTATGACGTTTACCCCATCAATATCCAGGTTGCCGGGACGGCGGCGACCAGCAACAGGCCGATCAAAACCAATTCCTGGCGGTTCAGCACGTTATCGTGCGTGTGCGTTTTTCTGGCGTAAAGGAAGACCAGTAACCCAGGCGCATACAGCACCACGGACAGTAACAGGTGCATTGGGCCAGACGCATATAATAACCATAAGCCATAAATACATGCACCGACACCAACAGCCTGATGAATCGGGCGGGTGGCTATTTTCAGTAAAAATGCACCAACCAGGAAATAAGGTACCAGAATCATCTCTGAGGCAATCGTCAGCAGCGTATTGTAGTCGGAGCCAGTGAGCCAGATCAGCACCAAACATACCTGCACGCAGATATTGGTGAGCCACAGCGAAGCCGATGGCGCACCTTGCGCATTTTGGCGTGCAAAAATACGCGGGAAGGCTTTGTGTGTCGATGCCAGGAACGGCACTTCAGCCGCCATAATCGTCCAGCTTAAATAGGCCCCACAAACGGAAACAATCAGGCCTGCCGCAATAATAATTTCACCCCATGGCCCCATCATTTTGACCATCAGTCCGGCCATTGACGGGTTACGGATCTCAGCCAGTTCCGGGCGGGCAACCACGCCAAGCGAAAGCAGGGTAACCAACAGGTAAACGCCCAGTGCGGCCAATACCGCCAGTAACGTGGCACGGCCGACATCGCGTTTATTACGGGCGCGTGCTGAAACCACGACCGCGCCTTCTACCCCGATGAACACCCACAGCGTGATGAGCATGGTGTTTTTAACTTGTTCCCAGACCGGAACACCCAGCGCCATGCCGGTAAAATCCAGGGTAAAGGTATCGAGCTTAAACAGCATAAAGGCCAATACAACAAACAGACCCAGAGGCAACAATTTCGCCAGTGTCGCTACCAGGTTAATGCTGGCGGCTGTTTGTACACCGCGTAATACCAGAAAATGGACCACCCACAGCAGCACTGAGGCCCCGACGATAGACTGCCAGGTATTTCCGTCGCCAAATAAACGCAATTCAGGCGTATCGGTGAAGAAGCTGAGTGCGGAAAAAACGATCACCAGATAAGAAACGTTGGCGATAACGGCGCACAGCCAGTACCCCCACGCCGAGCAAAAGCCGATCAGTTCGCCAAAACCTTCGCGTGCATAGGTAAAAATGCCGCCATCCAGGTCGGGACGGATGCGCGTCAGAATGAGCATGGCAAAGGCCAGAAGGAGAATTCCCGCGCCGGTTATCGCCCAACCAATCAGTAATGCGGCCGGGCTGGCTACCGCTGCCATATTTTGTGGCAGACTGAAAACGCCCGCGCCGAGCATTGAGCTTAAAACCAGCGCGGTCAGTGCGCTCAGACCCAATTTCTTTTCCATTTGTATCCAGTGACAAAAACAAGAGTGAGAGAATAATTATTTTGGCAAACCGCATAAAAATGGTGAAAGCCACTAAGGCGCGGGATTTTACGGAGAGAAGAGAGCGCATGCAATGGGCATAGGGAGATTTGTGACTAAAAATGCGAAAGGCGGCAAAAAGCCGCCTTTTATTGTTACTCGTGTCTGTTATTTATACAGATCGGCACTGATGGTCATGTTGTTACCACGTTCCTGCCACTGGCGGGTAATGTGGTAGTACTTCGCGCCTTTCTTCGCAGCACGTTTAGCAACCTGATAAGAGACTTCAGTCATGTTGCCGTAGTTACCGGTGAATTTGATGCTGTCGAACGGTACCATCATCGCAGCGGTCGCTTTGTTCAGTTCTTCAACCTTCGTGCCGTCCGGTAGCGTGACAGTGTAACGTCCGCCTTTAGTTGACTGGGTTTCAAAGAAACGACCGACTTCTGCGCTTGGAGAGGCAGTGGTAGCTACGCCCGGGATCTCAACTTTCTTCGCGGCTTCGCCACCGGCTGCTAATGCGGCACGACCGGCATCGGAATCCGCAGGGATCGCATCAGGACTTTGCACAACGCGTTTTTTCGCATCTTGTTTATAGATGAATGCGGTAATACGCTGGTTGCCGCCCTGGTTGGCATCAACCTGACGGACGATATAGAAAGAGTAAGCCCCTTTCTCTCTCGCTGCTTTGGTGATGGCGTCGTTGACTTCAGGCTGGCTGCGGTAAAAACCCTGCACCGTGACGGTATCATACGGTTCCAGCAGAACGGCCTGATCTTTCGGTAATTCTACAACGCCGTTGATGACGCGATTCTTGTTGGCTTCCGCTTTTTCAGCGTCGGCTTTATAGACGTCGGCGACAACACGCCAGTTACCGCCGCTGCCAAAATCTGAGGTATCAACAACATAAAAGGAGGCTGCACCGTCTTTATCTGCACGGCGGGATACGGCAGCAACCGCATCACCGATAGCATTAAAACGGCCGGTCACCACAATGCGGTCATAGGGTTTCAGGGCAGCCGCTTGCTCCGGCGTCAATTCTGTCGCTGCATTTACAGAAAAAGCAGTCGCAGAAAGAAGTGCGGACGCCAGGAGAGTGTTCTTAAGCTTCATAAAAATAATCCTTCGCCTTGCGCAAACCAGGTACTGGTATTGTTATTGACTAGAAACGTGGCTGATTATTGCATTTAAATTGTGTCAGTGTCTGCGTCATTTTTCACTCATCGTGCCAGCCGTCGTAACAACATCGATAACATTTAGTGATATGTCTAAAAATTCGGCATTTCAGCGCGAAAACTGATAAACCGGTTGAATTTCATAAGTTAATTTAATGTTAATCAATTGTTCTGCAATGGCGCTTAATCATGTTTTGCCGCTTCGCTTGAGCGAATTATCAGCCTTTGCGGGCTATTTAAAGGGCATTATCCCTGTCTGTAGGTAAATTCATCCCGATTTTGCGAATTTCATAATAAATACTGTTTTTTGGCGCTAGATCACAGGCGCTAATTTCAGTAGGTTATACAGAGTTTGTTACTGTTTTATTTTGTTGAGGTAGCACTGACCTCTTACGTGAGTGTGCGCATGCCGCTTGCGAACATTGATAAACCATCATCAAAAATACAGATGGAAGGGAACATTATGCGAATTGGCATACCAAGAGAACGGTTAACCAATGAAACCCGCGTTGCAGCCACGCCAAAGACGGTTGAGCAGCTGCTGAAGCTGGGTTTTAGCGTCGCGGTTGAAAGCGGCGCGGGTCAACTGGCTAGTTTTGACGACAAGGCGTTTGTGCAAGCGGGCGCGGAAATTGTTGACGGGGATGCGGTCTGGCAGTCAGAGATTATCCTGAAGGTCAATGCGCCAGAAGAATTTGAGATTCCGTTGCTGAATCCGGGGACCACGCTGGTCAGTTTTCTCTGGCCGGCACAAAACCCCGAGCTATTGCAAAAACTCGCCGAGCGCAATGTCACGGTGATGGCAATGGACTCCGTACCGCGTATTTCGCGTGCGCAGTCGCTGGATGCCCTCAGTTCGATGGCCAACATTGCCGGGTATCGCGCCATTGTTGAGGCCGCACATGAATTTGGTCGTTTCTTTACCGGACAGATTACCGCCGCGGGTAAGGTTCCACCGGCTAAAGTGATGGTGATCGGTGCTGGCGTTGCGGGCCTGGCAGCCATTGGTGCGGCAAACAGCCTGGGAGCCATTGTTCGTGCATTCGATACCCGCCCGGAAGTGAAAGAACAAGTACAGAGTATGGGCGCTGAATTCCTCGAGCTGGATTTCAAAGAGGAAGCAGGCAGCGGCGATGGCTACGCCAAAGTGATGTCTGAAGCGTTTATCAAAGCGGAAATGGAACTGTTCGCCGCACAGGCGAAAGACGTTGATATTATCGTCACCACCGCGTTGATTCCGGGCAAACCGGCGCCGAAACTGATCACCCGTGAAATGGTTGATTCCATGAAAGCGGGCAGTGTGATTGTCGATCTCGCTGCGCAAAACGGCGGTAACTGCGAATACACCGTGGCTAATCAGGTGACCACCACCGAGAACGGCGTCAAGGTTATTGGTTATACCGATCTTCCGGGTCGTTTACCGACACAGTCCTCCCAGTTATACGGGACCAACCTTGTTAACCTGCTGAAGCTGCTGTGCAAAGAGAAAGACGGCAATATCACCGTAGATTTCGACGATGTCGTGGTGCGCGGTGTGACGGTGGTGCGCGACGGTGAAATCACCTGGCCTGCGCCGCCGATCCAGGTCTCTGCTCAGCCGCAGTCGGCACCTAAAGCCGCACCTGCACCTGTAGAAGAGAAAAAACCGGTCTCACCGTGGCGTAAATACGCTCTGATGGCGCTGGTGGTTATTCTGTTTGGCTGGTTGGCCGATGTGGCGCCAAAAGAGTTCCTTGGTCACTTCACAGTGTTCGCGCTTTCCTGCGTGGTAGGTTACTACGTGGTCTGGAACGTGTCGCATGCGCTGCATACGCCGCTGATGTCCGTGACCAACGCCATCTCCGGGATCATCGTTGTGGGGGCATTATTGCAGATTGGCCAGGGTGGCTGGGTGAGTTTCCTGAGCTTTATCGCGGTACTTATTGCCAGCATTAATATTTTCGGTGGCTTCACCGTGACTCAGCGCATGCTGAAAATGTTCCGGAAAAACTAAGGGGTAGCACATGTCTGGAGGATTAGTTACAGCTGCATACATTGTTGCCGCGATCCTGTTTATTTTCAGTCTGGCGGGGCTTTCTAAGCATGAAACCTCCCAGCAGGGTAATAACTTCGGTATCGCCGGGATGGCGATTGCGCTGATTGCCACGATTTTTGGTCCGGATACTGGCAACGTAGCGTGGATTCTGGTGGCCATGATTATCGGTGGCGCGATTGGTATTCGCCTGGCGAAGAAAGTCGAGATGACCGAGATGCCGGAGCTGGTGGCGATCCTGCACAGCTTCGTTGGCCTGGCGGCGGTATTGGTTGGCTTTAACAGCTACCTGTACCACGAAGCGGGCCTGGAACCGATTCTGGTGAATATTCACCTGACTGAAGTATTCCTTGGCATCTTTATTGGTGCGGTGACCTTCACAGGTTCTATCGTGGCGTTCGGTAAACTGCGCGGTAAGATCTCCTCTAAGCCGCTGATGTTGCCGAACCGTCACAAACTGAACCTTGCGGCGCTGGTGGTTTCGTTTCTGCTGCTGGTGCTGTTCGTGCGTACCGAAAGCGTGGGTCTGCAGGTTCTGGCGTTGCTGGTGATGACCATTATCGCGCTGGCGTTTGGCTGGCATCTGGTGGCGTCTATCGGCGGGGCAGATATGCCGGTTGTGGTATCGATGCTGAACTCCTATTCAGGATGGGCGGCGGCAGCTGCGGGCTTTATGCTGAGCAACGACCTGCTGATCGTTACCGGTGCGCTGGTGGGTTCTTCGGGTGCGATCCTGTCTTACATTATGTGTAAGGCGATGAACCGCTCCTTTATCAGCGTTATTGCCGGTGGGTTTGGTACCGACGGTTCTTCAACTGGCGACGATCAGGAAGCGGGTGAACATCGCGAGATTACTGCGGAAGAAACGGCGGAAATGCTGAAGGATTCGCACTCGGTGATTATCACCCCAGGCTATGGCATGGCGGTGGCGCAGGCACAGTATCCGGTGGCTGAAATCACTGAGAAGCTTCGCGCACGCGGCATCAAAGTGCGTTTCGGTATTCACCCGGTTGCCGGGCGTCTGCCGGGGCATATGAACGTGCTGCTGGCGGAAGCGAAGGTACCTTACGATATCGTGCTGGAAATGGATGAAATCAACGATGATTTCGCCGACACCGACACTGTGCTGGTTATCGGTGCGAACGATACCGTCAACCCGGCGGCGCTGGACGATCCAAAAAGTCCAATCGCTGGCATGCCAGTACTGGAAGTGTGGAAGGCGCAGAACGTCATTGTGTTTAAACGTTCAATGAATACCGGTTATGCCGGCGTGCAGAACCCACTGTTCTTCAAAGATAACACCCACATGCTGTTTGGCGATGCCAAAGCCAGCGTGGATGCGATTCTGAAAGCACTGTAATTTTTAGTAAAATGTCATGCGGCCTCTTCGGAGGCCGCTTTTTTATTGCATATTCCACTGACTTACGGGAGTGATGGCTTCACGCCTTATTGAGATCGCTTAACAAAATAGCAATGCTTTGGCCGCCCTCTGTTTGTTCAAGTGCAATTTTAACGATGATGGTGAGTGGTACAGAAAGCAGCATGCCAACCGGCCCCAGTAGCCAGCCCCAGAATATTAACGACAGAAACACCACCAACGTTGATAGACCCAGTCCGCGTCCCATGATGCGCGGTTCGAGAATATTACCGAATACCAGGTTAATCGCCAGATAGCCCGCCAGTACTACCAGGGCGTCGTAAAATCCGCTAAACACCAATACCTGAGCAATAGGCGGTATCGCGGCCAGCACGGAGCCGATGTTCGGGATATAATTCAGCGCGAAGGCCAACAGACCCCAAACAAACGCGAAGCGGACGTCCAGCGCAGCAAGCATGCCCCAGGCGACCAGACCAGTGACGATACTGATCGCCGTTTTGAGGACCAGGTAGTGTGACACACTGTCAATAGCGCGTTGAATTGCTGCCATTCCCTCGACTGGTCTGCTCATCATTTGTTTGAGTTTGCCGGGTAACTGTGGGACCTCCAGCAGCATAAACACCACTGTCAGCAGCAGTAAAAAGATTGATGACATGGCGTTAGACAGTTGCGCCAATAAATTGGTCACCAGCGTCATCGCGGCATTAGGGTCGATATACTTCACGAGTTCGTCAACGGAAACGCCAATTCCCGCGCGCTGCAGCCACGGTTCGATATTTTTCAGCGGGATAACCAGCGAAGAACGGTATTGCGGCAGTGTTCTCGCTAATTCATTTAAGGATGTCCCTAAATACGCTAAAAGCAGCACCATTAGCATCACAATAATAACCACCAGCAATGACACGGCTAATACTCGCGGAATGCGAAGTTTAACCATACGCTGGACCACGGGGTTAAGCACTACGGCAATAAATAACGCCAGAATAAAGGGGACGATGATATCGGCCGCGAAGCGGATGCCGGTTAGAATGATCACCAGCATGCCCAACATAATGACTAGTTTTAGACCGCTAAGCGTGATAATCGGTTTCGCCATGTTTATTCCTGAAAGTTTATTCTTAACTGGATAATAGTGTGATCTGCTTCGAATCGTTATAACAAAAATCAAACGAAACAGGTAAAGAAGTGAAAAGATTTTGAGTTCGCATTGAACCTATGATACAAATTGTGTGTGTTTAACTACTGAGGACAATTATCATCCGCGATGACGAGAAGCAACACTGCGGATAATTGTAATATTATGGACAATACGTTCAGGATGTTTTTGCGTTTACCTACACTTCTTCGTACTTCCTCTACTTTCCTGCTTGCAGGTGAGCAACTCTGGCGCAACGCGCTTTAGTCCCTTCTTCTGCCTGAGCTGGCGTTATGCGCTGAGCTATCTGATTTTATTTTTTGGTTTGCTGCATGCAGTAAGCCCAAAGGACTATATTCTCAAGCAGGAGAAGCATCATGTTTTACTGGATTTTATTAGGTCTGGCCATTGCAGCTGAAATTACAGGTACGCTGTCGATGAAATGGGCAAGCGTAGGTAATGGTAATGCGGGCTTTATTTTAATGCTGGTAATGATCGCCTTGTCGTATATTTTTCTCAGTTTTGCCGTTAAAAAAATAGCTCTCGGCGTGGCCTACGCGTTATGGGAAGGGATCGGTATTTTATTTATTACGCTGTTCAGCGTGCTGTTATTTGATGAAACGTTGTCTGCGATGAAGGTGGCCGGATTAGTCTCGCTAGTGTTTGGTATTGTGCTGATTAAATCTGGCACACGAAAGCCAGCAAAAGCGAGGAGGGAGGTGACCCATGCAGCAGTTTGAGTGGGTTCACGGCGCCTGGTTGGGTATGGCCATCGTGCTGGAAATTGTCGCTAACGTCTTTTTGAAATTTTCAGATGGTTTTCGCCGTAAAGCCTATGGCGTGCTGTCATTAGTTGCGGTGCTGGCAGCCTTTAGTGCATTGTCTCAGGCGGTAAAAGGCATCGACCTTTCCGTTGCCTATGCCCTGTGGGGGGGATTCGGGATTGCCGCCACATTGGCCGCCGGCTGGGTGCTTTTTGGCCAGCGTTTGAATAATAAAGGCTGGATCGGCGTGGCATTGCTGCTGGCCGGTATGATAATGATTAAACTCGCCTGATAAAATGCTGCCTGCTTCTGCGGGCAGCATGCTGTTATCCCTTCGCTAATGCGTCCAGTTTATCGCGAAAACCGGTGACGGAAATCGCGCGGTTATCGGCCCGCCAGCGATCTTTAGCTGCCGGGGCGGAGCTTTGCACCCCGATCAATTGCCAGCCCGCATCTGTCTTCAACATCAATGGGGATCCGCTGTCGCCAGGGAGTGTGTCGCATTGATGGGACATGACGGTATTTTGCGCCCAACCGGTCACCACACAATCCTGATGCGTATACAGGTCGTCCAGATGGTCTTCCGGATAGCCTGACTGGGTGACTTTGCGATCGGCGGCTTTCAGCGCTGCGGTTAACGCAGCTTTATCACCTTCATATAAGGGAAGCGGCGTAATTCCGGACGGTGGGTAACGCAACACCACCAGACCAAAATCCCACGGTGCCGCAGAAGGGGGCACAATCCAGCCGTCACCATCCGCTTTTAAACGCTTACCAAGTGAAGGGTCAACCCGCCCCTCAATGCCGTGAATTTCATAGCGCCAGACGCCTTTTTTTGACACAAAGCGCAGCGCGATTGCTTTATCCGGTTTGCCCTTAGGAGGCACTAATAGACAGTGTCCGGCGGTCAGGGCCAGATGTGGAGAAATAAGCGTGGCCGTACACAGATTACCGCTGGCGGTTTCCAGTTGTCCGATGGCGTCCCAGGGGGATTGGGTTGGGTCTGGGATCTGTACGCGATCGTCATGGCCAAAAAAGAGCGTTTTAATGTCTTCAGCTTCAGTGCCGGGCGTTGCTGGCCGATCCGCATGCGCAATGACAGGAGAAAGACAAATGAAACCCAGTAATACCGCAATGGTTTTATGCATATCACACTCTGGTGGGGAATTATGATTATTAAAAGCAAACCCTCAATGAATACTATAGACGGGACGGCGTGAAAGTGGGAGTAAAATCAGGTAACTACACTCAGGAAAGATAAAAATGTGTGGCGATAAGGCCGCAAATAATCAGTGTGATAAGAATGAACTCAAAGCGGTAATGGGACACCCTTTTACCCTCCGAAACACGGCGACAGACCAGGTAGACCTGGCACCGTATACGCTGGCGTGGGGGACGCCAGCGTTGTTACTGACGGATTATGCAGCTGGCTGAGCAGCAGGTTTAGCCGTGGTATGTTTTACGGTTTTTTTGCTCTGCTTTTTAGCTGCCTGCGCTTTTTGCTCTGGTGCTTTTTGTTCTGCAGCAGGTTTAGCGGTGGTTTTTTTGGTGTGTTTTTTAGCAGATTGTGCTTTCTGCGGTGCCGCTTTGTGTTGTTTTTTATGATGCGTGGTTTTTGCCGGGGCGGCTTTGGTGGTAGCAGCAGCGGTCGGAGTAGTGGTAGCCGTTGTTTCAGCAGCAAACGCAGCAGAAGACAGACCCATAGCAGCGGCAACAACCAGAGCTAATACTTTTTTCATTGTCATACCCTCGATTTTGTTTTTCATTCAACCCCACTGCGGGGCCGTTGAAATAACTATATCGCTGTAACATCAGGGCTTCCGTGAGTCATTGGTTTCGGCGTGTAACCGTTTGTACAATGACTCACGGTAAGCGATTACAGATAGCGGGCTTCCAGATGCGCGCGGAAATAGCGGCTGCTGAGCGGTTCACCGGTGGCTTGAGTAATCAGCTGTTCAGTGGTGAAGCGGCTACCGTGCTGCCAGATGTTCTGGCGTAACCAGTCGAACAGTGCGCTGAAATCACCCTGAGCAATGGCCGTTGCTAACCCCGGCAACGCACGGTTCGCCGCACTAAACAACTGTGCTGCATACATGGCGCCAAGGGTATAGGAAGGGAAGTAGCCAAAACCACCGTCAGTCCAGTGGATATCCTGCATACAACCGTTACGGTAATTGCCGATGGTTGACAGCCCCAGCCACGCCTGCATTTTCTCATTCCATAACGCCGGAATATCATCGACCTCAATGTCGCCGTTAATCAGCGCCCGCTCGATTTCGTAGCGCAGGATCACGTGGGCGGGATAGCTCACTTCATCGGCATCAACGCGGATAAAGCCCGGCTTCACCTGCTGGTTCCAGGCGATAAAGTTGCTCTCTTCAAAGGCGGGCTGATCGCCAAAATGCCGCTTCACCGCCGGAATTAACCGCGTCAGGAAGGCGGTGCTCCGCCCCAACTGCATTTCAAAGAACAGGCTTTGGGATTCATGGATGGCGGTTGAGCGTGCCAGGGCGATAGGTTGCCCAGACCAGTTACGCGGCAGGTTCTGCTCATAGCGGGCATGGCCGGTTTCATGGATCACGCCAAACAGTGCGCTCAGCAGTTCGTTTTCATCATATCGCGTGGTGATGCGGACATCTTCCGGTACGCCGCCGCAGAATGGGTGGGCGCTAATGTCCAGCCGTCCGCCCGCAAAGTCGAATCCCAGCTGCGCCATAGTCTCGAGGCCTAATTCGCGCTGCACCGCCGTCGGAAAAGGGCCTACCGGGGCGATTAACGCTTGCCGGGACTGTTTGGCGACCACCGTGTTTAACAGGTTCGGGAGCCAGCTTTTGAGGTCGGCGAATAACACGTCCAGACGGGCGCTGGTCATGTCTGGTTCAAACACATCCAGCAGCGCATCATACGGTGAACAACCTTTGGCCTCGGCACGCAGTCTGGCCTCCTGACGGCTGTACTTCACCACATCCTTCAGGTTCTCAGCGAAACCTTCCCAGTCATTGGCCGGGCGCTGGCTGCGCCAGGCATGTTCGCAGCGGCTGCCCGCCAGGGATTTGGCTTCGACCAGGGATTCCGGCAACAATGATGCCTGATGATGTAGGCGTGACATTTCACGCAGATTGGCCTGTTCAACGTCGTTCAATTCTTCTTGTTGCGCGCCGGCAATCCAGGTGGCGACCTTGGGATCGGTTAACAGTTGATGTTCCAGAACATTCAGCTCTGCCAGCGCTTCACCACGAGCCTGGCTGCCGCCGGGAGGCATCATGGTAAACATATCCCAACTGGCGATAGCCGAGAGGTGGGAGAAGCGAGAGAGCCGCTGGAACGTGCGGGTGAGTTGTTGGTAATTCGTACTGTTACTCATTATTTTCGTTCTTGTTCTGTTGGACCAGACTTGAGAGTCTAACGTGATTTAACATATTTACCCATTCATCGTCAGGGAAGGCGAGATTTTGGTAGCTTGTAAATGATAATGATAATTTTTATCATAAATAAACTTTGATGTTTTAAACCATGATGTGATCTTTTAGCAGGGAACCGGTATGCAACAGGAAATCAGTAGTGACTATCTCGCCAGAACCCGGGCGGTATCCGGCTGTTTTTCGATGTTTTTTCTGATGTTTGGCCTTACGTTTGTCCCCCTTTTTTTTGCCGAAAGTGCGCAGTTACAGGCACAAGGATTACTGTTCCCGCTGCTGTTTGCTGCGGAGTTCGTTGTGCTGGTGCCACTGTATTATTTCTTCTTTAGCAAAAGAGCGGGTCTGGGAAAGGGCGCGTTTAATGCGACGTGGTTTGGTATTTTATTTGTCGCACTTTTGCTGGTGCAGTTTGCCGGGCCCTGGCTGCTGGGAATAAGACAAAATGAAGAATGGGTGACAACCCAGGTATCACTTCGCAGTTACGCGCTGTGGCTGTCGAGTTTGTCGCTGATATTTATTGCCCCAGTTTATGAAGAAATGATTTTCCGTGGTTGCCTGTTCAATGCCTTTCAGTATTGGTTCAAGGATAAAACCTGGCTGACGTCGGCGGTGGTGTCCGCCATTTTTGCGCTGATGCATACGCAGTATGTGGATTTTAGAACGTTATTGCTGCTGTTTATCGTGTCGCTGGTTCTGATTTATGCCCGAATTAAAAGCAACGGTATACTGATGCCAATTATGCTGCATATCTTGATGAACGGTACGGTGGTAAGTCTGCAAATCGCGGCTCAGGCGTTCGCGTCGTCCTCATAATGCGGTGGACGCCCGGCGATATGTGGTTATCTCCGGGCGCTACTATCAGGCGTGTAAACGATGGTGTAAACGGGAACCGACCAACAGCGCGAGGATCAGCATCAACGCAATAAATCCGCCGACACCGTTCCAGCCGTAGTTATGCCAGAATACGCCACCTAGCGTACCCGCAATGCTCGATCCCAGGTAATAGCAGAACAGATACAAAGAAGAAGCCTGGCCTTTGGCGCGTTTAGCTCGCGGACCAATCCAACTGCTGGCCACCGAATGTGCGGCAAAGAAACCGGCAGAAAAGAGCAGCATTCCGGCAAAAATCAGCCACAGCGACGTGAACAGCGTCATCAACAAGCCTATTAGCATCACGCCCGTTGAGAATAACATCACCGGACCACGACCATAGCGAGTGGTCATTGACCCTGCTTTTGGCGAACTCCAGGTGCCGGTAAGGTAAGCTACGGACAACAGGCCGACCACTGCCTGACTGAGTTCCCAGGGCGACAACATCAGGCGGTAGCCGATGTAGTTAAACAGCGTCACAAACGAGCCCATCAATAAGAAACCGACCATAAACAGCAGCGGCAAACCTTGGTCACGCCAATGTATCCGGAAGTTGATAAACAGTGTTTTCGGGCGTAGTGACGTCGGTCTGAAGTGACGGGACTCGGGTAAGATTTTCCAGAACATCAGCGCGGAGGCCAGCGCAAAACAGCCGATCGCCGCCAGCGCAATACGCCAGTTAAAAAAGTCGGTAAATACCCCGCTGATCAAACGTCCGCTCATGCCGCCAATCGAGTTACCGCTGATATACAACCCCATCGAAAAGGCGACAAAGCTGGGGTGGATCTCCTCGCTGAGATAGGTCATACCCACTGCGGCGACGCCGCTTAATGACAGGCCAATCAATGCACGCATGATCAGGATACCGTGCCAGCTGGTCATCATCGTCGAAAGTAGGGTGCAGCAGGAGGCCAGCAAGAGCGCGGTAACCATTACTGGCTTGCGGCCAATGGCGTCGGAAAGCGGGCCGGTAAACAGTAGGCCTATTGCCAGCATCGCGGTTGAGATAGACAGTGAAATACTGCTGTTGGCGGGTGATACACCAAATTCATGTGATAACACCGGCAGGATCGGCTGTACGCAATACAGTAGGGCAAATGTCGCTAACCCGGCGGAAAACAGCGCCAGCGTGACGCGCATAAAAGAAGAGGTTCCGCGTTTTATAAACGCATCCGGCGGGGAGATAATCTGTTCATCAACATCGCTTGTCGGTGCAGTATCGACAGTAGTTGTACGGCTCACTTGAAATCCTTGCTCAATCAATGACGTCTACAGGACGAGCCTTAAGAGTATGAAAATCACAATATTCTGTCTAATATATTAATAATCTCAAATAATATTTTAAAAATATGAATATCGAATTACGTCACCTGCGCTACTTTGTGGCGGTTGCGGAAGAACTGCATTTTGGCCGTGCTGCGGCGCGACTGAATATTTCCCAGCCCCCGTTGAGCCAACAGATCCAAATCCTTGAGCAGCAGGTTGGCGCCCGGCTGTTGGCGCGTACCAACCGCAGCGTGGCGTTGACTGCAGCTGGCAGGCAGTTTCTGGCCGACAGTCGGCAGATCCTCGGACTGGTGAATGAAGCCGCTGCCAGAGCTGAACGTCTGCATTTGGGCGAAGTGGGAGAACTGCGTATCGGCTTTACCTCTTCTGCACCGTTTATCAAGGCGGTATCAGATACGTTGTCTTTTTTCCGCCAGTGTTACCCCGACGTGCATATGCAAACCCGCGAAATGAATACCCGTGAGCAAATTGCCCCGCTGAGTGAAGGAACGCTGGATATGGGGCTGCTGCGTAACACGCCACTTCCGGACACGCTGCATCGGGAAGTTATTCTGCACGAACCGTTAATGGCGATGATCCCTCGCGTACATCCGTTGGCGCAAAAGCCGGTTGTTACGCTGGCGGAACTTGCCCGCGAGCCGTTTGTCTTTTTTGATCCACATGTAGGTACCGGGTTGTATGACGATATTCTCGGCCTGATGCGTCGCTATGACCTGAAGCCGGTTATCACTCAGGAGGTCGGGGAAGCGATGACCATTATCGGTCTGGTGGCGGCGGGGCTGGGGGTATCTATTCTGCCCGCCTCCTTTAAACGAGTTCAGCTGTATGAAATGTGTTGGGTACCGATAGCAGAAGAAGATGCCGTGTCTGAAATGTGGCTGGTGTGGCCTAAACATCGCGAGCAAAGTCATGCTGCGCAACGTTTTTGCCAGCAGCTGTTAGCGGCGGTACAACGTGATTAAATTAGTTTAAAAACCGGTGAAAATGTGCAGTAAATCACACGGCTAAGTAAAAAGTTGACGGAAACCATTGAAGTGCTTCACCATAGCCTACAGATTATTTCGGAGCGCGAAAATAAAGGGAGTAAGTGGTGGTTGCTGATAGTCAGCCTGGACATATCGATCAAATTAAGCAGACCAATGCGGGTGCAGTGTATCGCCTGATTGATCAGCTTGGACCGGTATCGCGTATTGATCTCTCTCGCCTTGCACAATTGGCGCCAGCCAGTATTACCAAAATTGTCCGCGAAATGCTCGAAGCGCACTTGGTGCAAGAACTGGAAATAAAAGAAGCGGGGAGTCGAGGACGTCCGGCCGTTGGCCTGGTTGTCGAAACGGAAGCCTGGCACTACTTATCTATTCGTATCAGCCGTGGCGAGATTTTTCTCGCGCTACGCGATCTCAGCAGCAAACTGGTGGTTGAAGACTGCCTTGAAATGGCGCTGGTCTCCGAGATCCCATTGCTCGATCGCGTTATCGCGCAGGTCGATCAGTTTTTCATCCGCCATCAGCAAAAGCTTGAGCGCTTAACCTCCATCGCCATCACCTTACCCGGAATTATCGATACCGAAAATGGTATCGTACATCGCATGCCGTTTTACGATGATGTAAAGGAGATGCCACTGGGAGACGCTCTGGAGAATCATACCGGTGTTCCGGTATACATTCAGCATGATATCAGCGCCTGGACTATGGCCGAGGCGCTTTTTGGTGCATCGCGCGGTGCCCGCGACGTGATTCAGGTGGTGATTGACCACAACGTGGGCGCGGGGGTGATCACCGACGGTCATTTACTGCATGCGGGTAGCAGTAGTCTGGTCGAGATTGGCCATACGCAGGTGGACCCTTATGGCAAGCGTTGTTACTGCGGGAATCATGGATGTCTGGAAACGATCGCCAGCGTGGACAGTGTTCTCGAACTCGCGAAGGTGCGGCTGAAACAGTCGATGAGCTCCTCACTGCATGGCCAACCGTTGACGGTAGATTCAATATGTCTGGCCGCTATGCAGGGTGATTTACTGGCGAAAGATATTATTAATGGCGTCGGTACGCATGTGGGACGCATCCTGGCCATCATGGTGAATTTATTCAACCCGCAAAAGATTTTGATCGGCTCTCCGCTCAGCAAAGCCGCAGATATTCTGTTTCCGACCATAGCTGACAGCATTCGCCAGCAGGCGTTGCCAGCCTACAGTCAGCACATTGTGGTTGAGAGTACGCAGTTTACTAACCAGGGAACGATGGCGGGGGCCGCGCTCGTGAAGGACGCGATGTATAACGGTTCTTTGTTGATTCGTCTATTACAGGGTTAACATTTTTTAACTGTTGTACAAAAAATTGCGCTATCTCAAGCTGATTCTTGTTCTCTTACCTTAGACTTCCTCCACTGTATTATTTTCCTGACTTATATTTTCAAAGCATAACGGTGGAGTTAGTGATGCTGAAGCGTTTCTTTATTACAGGTACAGACACTTCTGTTGGGAAGACAGTGGTTTCCCGCGCATTACTTCAAGCGTTAGCGTCAGGGGGTAAACGTGTTGCGGGTTACAAACCCGTGGCCAAAGGCAGCAAAGAGACGCCAGAAGGCTTGCGCAACAAAGATGCGCTGGTGCTGCAAAGCGTTTCTTCCCTGGAATTGCCTTATGAGGCGATCAACCCTATCGCGCTGAGCGAAGACGAAAGTAGCGTGGCACATAGCGGCCCGATCAACTACACCTTGTTGTCCAACGGACTCGCCAGCCTGAGCGAAAAGGTTGATCACGTCGTGGTCGAAGGTACCGGCGGCTGGCGTAGCCTGATGAACGATCTGCGTCCGTTGTCGGAGTGGGTGGTTCAGGAACAGCTACCCGTACTGATGGTGGTGGGGATTCAGGAGGGCTGCATTAACCATGCAATCCTCACAGCACAGGCGATTGCCAGCGACGGACTGCCGCTGATTGGTTGGGTAGCCAACCGGATCAACCCAGGGTTGGCGCATTATGCTGAAATCATTGACGTGCTCGGCAAGAAATTACCCGCCCCGCTGATTGGCGAGCTGCCGTACCTGCCGCGCGCAGAGCAACGAGAGCTGTCTCAGTATATCCGTCTGTCAATGCTCGGCAGTGTGCTGTCGGTAGATAGAGTCACGGCGTAACGTTCGCGACAACACGGAAGCCACGACACAAGCTATTAATAAACCGGGGAGTAGACGATACTCCCCGGTCATTTCACAGACCATCAGCGTAGACATAATCGGCGCGTGTGTTGTCGCCGCCAGCAGTGTTGCCATCCCGGTTAATCCCAGTAGCACAGCAATTTCATCTGGACCGGGAAGCCACAATCCCCATAGACGTCCAAACAGCATACCAATCGACAAGCCAACAAACAGGGTCGGCGTGAACACGCCTCCCGGTGCGCCCGAGCCACTGCTGGCCAGTACCGCCAGTAATTTGCAGATAAAAATTCCAGTGATAACCGACAACAACGGCGGGGAGAGTAAAAACGACTGCACCACGCTGTAACCATTTCCCCAGACGGTTGGTGTGAGTAACGACAGCACGCCGACGATCAGTCCTCCCAGCGCCAGTTGCCAGGGTGGTGAGAGTTTCAGGCGTAAAAAACCGGTGTGGCTGGTAGTCATCAGCCACATAAAGAGGGGACCACAGACGCCAACAGCCACACCCGTACTGACGATCATCAGATATTCCAGCGCGTGCAGCTCTCGCGACAAATGCACGGTATAAAGCAGAGCATTGCTGTTATTGAGTAAATGGGTAGTGAGCAAGGCGACAACGGCGGACACAACAACCGGTCCCAGTGATGCCAGAATTAACGTGCCAAACAGCACTTCGGCAATAAACAGACTGCCCGCCAGCGGCGCATGGTATGCGCCGGCCATACCGGCGGCGGCACCGCAGGCTATCCATAATTTCCATTCCGAGCGTGGGGTAAAGCGCTGTGCAAAACAGGATGCAGCCAGCGCCGCCAGTAAGATCATGGCGCCTTCACGTCCAATGGCGCTCCCGCTGACAACCACCAACAATGACGCCAGCGACTTTACCAGGCTGGCGCTAACATCAAACTGCCCGTCAGTTTGTAGCGCTTCCATATAGTCCGTGGGTGCCTGCGGGCGCTGTTGGTTAAATTTCTGCCAGCCCCATAGTAGTAATCCTGCCGCAAGACCGCCCAGGGCGGGGGTCAGCATGCGCCGCAGTGGTGACAGGCTGGACGCCGCATTAACCAGGCTACCGGTGTCGTTGCTCAGGAAAAACCACTCGAGAAGTAGCATGGCGTGGCGAAACCCGGCCACCGCCAGCGCAGCCAGGATGCCAATCAGCGCAGCGAACAGCAGGCGACGAAGCATCGCGCGCAGGTCGGGATAGGCGTGCAAATTATGCATTAGCGAAATAATGGCTTAACGGCGACGGGGATCAGCAACTGCGACTGCCAGTGTGCCAGCGTCAGTCGGGCCAGTTCGCCCAGGGTCTGGTAAAACGGGTGATCGGCTTTTTCGATAAGTACCTCGAGGAAACGGCCCGACCAGGGTAACAGATGCCAGGCCAACAGTTGCTCACACGCGATGTGATGCCCGTTTTCGGCAAGCCAGGCGGTTAACAATAGCAGAGAGCCGAAGTGATCTTCCGGCTCGTTTTGCTGCATGTCGAACTGGATACCGTTGTCGCGCATCCACTGACGCAAGGCCAGCGTGGATTCACCAAACAAGACGTTTTCACGATCCAGCCAGACTGAACCCCATGGCGGAGAAGGCAATGCGTAAGGACCAACAAACAAGCGCTGCCAGGCCTGTGAGAGTGATTCATCAGCTTCAGTCTGAAATTGGCTAGCCAGTCCGGACAACGCATCTTCAGGCAGGGGCCACTGCTCCTGCCAGCCATCGGTTGTTAGTGCTCCGACGAGTGGGGCTGCTTCTGCGCTGTCTGGTGCATAGTAAAACAGTGCGCCCAGCACGCGTGCTGCGGTGGAAAAATTGTCACGTTGAGAAAAAGAAGTCATGCAAACAATCCTGAAAAGTGCGGGTTTCCCCGCACACGTGAGTTAACCAGCAACAGCCATACCGACTGTCATATGCAAACCGTAAAACAATCCGCGGCCAATGATTTCACCGGCAAGGACTAAAATTAAGCCGAGCGCCAGACCTGCAACATGCGGTTCTTTGCGGCGGATCAGGGGACAAATCCAGCAACCCAGACCGGCGGCAAGCAACACAATGCGCCAAACCTGCAAACGACCATAGTCGGGCACCAGCGCCGTCGCGTGTTGTACCGAACTGTGAATTTCACCCAGCGACACCCCCTGCAGGGCAATAACGCCAATGCAAATCAACAGGGACAGAACGCTAATGCTGGCGTATGTCGCGGTGTTAAATGAGACGCGAACGGTACGCAGCAGCAAGGCGGCAAACAGCGGGCCACTCAGTAATACCGTCATAAAAAAGGCCACGGTGGTGTAGCCATTATACCAGGTCGGCACGGTATCTATCTGGTAAACCTGGGTCATCGCCCAGACAAACACGACACCGAGGATCATGCTCACCAACAGCCAGATTTTACCCAGTGCTGCGGGCATTTTACCGAGAAAAGCCACCAGCCACCAGAAGCCACCGACGGCGAAAAACAGCGACCCGCTGGCAATTTCGTTACTCAGCGCCGAGGCACCGACTCGGTTCAGCGAGTTAAGAGCTCGTAGAGGAGATCCCAGGTGCATTACCGAGGCGAGAAACCCGATGCCCATCACTACCCACAGAAAGAACATGCTGCGAACGAGACGCTGTCTTGTCGCATCGTCTTTGGCGGAGAACCAACCCAGCCCGCTCACAATTAGCGCGCCGACGACGCATTGTCCCAGTACCGTAAATAGTACCAGCGGCCATTCATGCCACCCATTGCCCATGTTACACCTCCCTCGGGTTTGCCAGATAACCGGTGGTATCCCCGGTTGGACGGCTGTTGGTGTTAGGTTTAATCACTATATTCGGTTTGGTAAAGTGTGCGCCTGGTAGTGGGGCCACTGCCGCCAACGTCCCGTGTTTTTTGCGCAACTCATCAATCGGACCAAAGTCCAGTGCGCGTAGTGGGCAGGACTCAACACAGATGGGTTTTTTGCCGTCGGCAACGCGGTCGTGGCAGCCGTCACATTTGGTCATGTGTCCTTTGGCAGCATTGTACTGCGGTGCGCCGTAAGGGCAGGCCATATGGCAATAGCGACAGCCGATGCATACGTCCTCATCAACGACGACAAAACCGTCTTCGCGTTTATGCATGGCGCCGCTTGGACACACTTTGGTACATGCTGGATCTTCGCAGTGGTTGCACGAAATTGAGAGATAATAGGCGAAGACGTTTTGCTGCCAGACGCCGTTATCTTCCTGCCAGTCACCACCGGCGTATTCGTAAACGCGACGGAAGCTAACGTCCGGGGTTAAATCTTTATAGTCTTTACAGGCCAGTTCGCAGGTTTTACAACCGGTACAACGGGCGGAGTCGATAAAAAATCCGTACTGCGCATTCATGAGTTATTCCTTAAACCTTCTCAATCTCGACCAGGTTAGTGTGCTGCGGGTTACCTTTGGCCAACGGTGACGGACGCTGGGTGGTCAGCGTGTTGACACAGGCACCATGGTCAATTTTGTCGCCAGACATATCGGCATCGTGCCATGCACCCTGGCCCATCGCGCTAACGCCGGGGAGAATTCGCGGGGTTACTTTTGCGGGGATGTGCACTTCGCCTCGATCGTTAAAAACCCGTACCATATCGCCATTGGCAATGCCGCGTTTTTGCGCATCCAGCGGATTTATCCAGACCTCCTGGCGACAGGAGGCTTTAAGTACGTCAATGTTGCCGTAGCTTGAGTGGGTGCGGGATTTATAGTGGAAACCAAATAGCTGGAGCGGGAAATGACGGCGTTTAGGATCGTCCCAACCTTCAAATGTCGAGGCATAAACAGGCAGGGGGCTAATAACGTCGTCTTTTTGCAGTTCCCAGGTACTGGCAATTTTTGCCAGACGACTGGAGTAGATTTCGATCTTACCTGACGGTGTTTTCAGCGGATTGGCATTGGGATCATCGCGGAACTTTTTGTAGGCGACATAGTGTCCGTTAGGATCTTTACGCTTATAGATCCCCATTTTTTTTAGCTCATCATAAGAAGGCAGAGCAGGGTCTTTAGCCAGCATTTTGGCATACAAATACTGCAGCCATTGCTCCTGCGAACGACCTTCGGTAAAGCGTTGATAGATATCATTACCAAGACGTTTTGCGACTTCGCTCATTATCCAGTAGATGGGTTTTCGCTCGAATTTCGCGGTGGTCGCGGGTTGAATAAAGATCAGATATCCCATATTCCCTGCATAATCGTTCGGGATAATGTCTTCTTGTTCAACGGTCATCAGATCGGGCAGCAGAATATCGGCATATTTGGCTGAGGAGGTCATGAAATTCTCAATGACCACAATCATTTCGCATTTCGAGTCATCCTGTAGAATCTCGTGCGTCTTATTGATATCCGAATGCTGGTTAGTGATGGTATTGCCCGCATAGTTCCAGATAAATTTAATCGGTACATCCAACTTATCTTTTCCGCGCACGCCGTCTCGTGTAGCAGTCATTTCAGTCCCGCGTGCGATAGCGTCAGTCCAGCTAAAACAGGAAATCTGCGTTTTGACCGGATTCTCCGGCAGCGGCATGCGCTCAATCGTAATGGTATAGGTGGATTCACGAGCGCCGCTGTTACCGCCGTTGATGCCAACGTTACCGGTCAGAATGGGTAACATAGCAATAGCTCGGGAAGTTAGTTCACCGTTTGCCTGGCGCTGCGGTCCCCATCCCTGGCAGATGTATGCAGGTTTGGTACTCCCGATCTCTCTGGCTAATTTAATAATGCGCTCTGCCGGGATCCCGGTGATGTGCGATGCCCATTCAGGTGTCTTCGCAACACCATCATCGCCGTCGCCCAAAATATAGGCTTTATAATGTCCGTTTGCGGGGGCGTCTACCGGTAGGGTTTTTTCGTCATAACCAACGCAATACTTGTCGAGGAATGGTTGGTCGACAAGTTTCTCGTTAATCATCACCCAGGCAATTCCTGCTACAAGAGCGGCGTCAGTGCCTGGACGAATCGGGATCCACCCATCTTCACGACCCGCTGCAGTATCGGTATAACGCGGATCGATAACGATCATTCGAGCATTGGATCGTTCCCGGGCTTGTTCCAGGAAGTAGGTAATGCCACCGCCGCTCATGCGGGTTTCGGCCGGGTTATTACCAAACATCACGACCAGTTTGGTGTTTTCGATGTCTGAAGTGCTATTACCGTCATTTGAACCATAGGTATAGGGCATTGCCGCTGCAATTTGAGCTGTACTGTACGTCCCGTAATGACTCAGGAACCCGCCATAGCAGTTCATCAGACGCGCCACTAGCGAGGCGTAAGGGGACGAGCGGGTAATGTTGCCGCCAACAATGCCGGAGGTATAGTTGATGTAGACCGCTTCATTTCCATATTTTTGGACAGTGTTTTTCAGACTGTCGCTGATGGTATCCAGGGCTTCCTGCCAGCTAATGCGCTCAAATTTACCTTCACCACGTTTGCCAACACGCTTCATCGGATAATTAAGTCGGTCAGGGTGATTAATACGTCGGCGGATTGAGCGACCTCGCAGGCAGGCACGAACCTGATGGTTCCCATAGATGTCATCGCCAGTATTGTCAGTTTCTACCCAACATACTTCGTCATCTTTAACATGCAGTCGCAAAGCACAGCGGCTACCGCAATTAACTGAGCATGCGCCCCAGACGATTTTATCTTCAACTGGCCGTATTGATTGCTGCACCGCAGCGGCCGCCGCCCGCATCCCGAAAGGTAGTGACAAGCCTCCTGCGGCAAGCGCCAGCGTACCGATAGCTGAGGACTTAACTAACGTCCTGCGGCTAATGCCTCCATATTGCTCAACTTCAGACATAACCCACTCCATTATAGTTACCGCTATATATTATCTTTAACAACGAAATTAATAGCATGCTAATGATGTGGTGAGTTTACCTATTTTGGGGTAAGGCTTATTAATGCATATCAAACCAGGAGTAACCCTCCGCGAACGGAGGGCAGGATTATTGCGGTTCGGCGGGGTGGCCGTCCTGAGATGGTGTGCTATTGGCGGGGGCGTTACCGCTGCTGGTACGAGCGTAAAGGATTTTATGCGTGTCGTTGGCACAATGCCCCACAACCAGAGAATCAGGCTGATCGGCCTGGTCGTTAGGGACGATACTTAAAGTGAAGCTGGATTCTGCAACCCCATTATTCATAATGCGCTGCTCGATATCGCTCCTGACCCTTTCACACGACTCAGGTGCCGCCAGAACCTGCGGGGAGGCGATTATCAGCAAACTCGCGGCAATTCCTGTAGAGAATTTCATCATCAACTCCTTTCATGACAGACATTCTTTAAGATTAGCATTTCTGGTGTAAATAACTGTATTTGCTAATATGATTGAGAATTATCTCCTTATGCTGGTGAAAAATGTGAAGAAACAGACCCTGTTAGGTTTCCTGTGCGTCGTGTTGGTCGGGTGTGATAACGGCAAAGAGCTTGTTTCCTTTACACCGGAAATGGCCAGTTTCTCCAATGAATTCGATTTTGATCCGCTGCGCGGTCCAGTGAAGGATTTCAGCCAGACGTTGCTGAATGATAAGGGGGAAGTGGCCAAGCGTGTGAGTGGTACGCTCTCTCAGGAGGGCTGCTTTGATACGCTGGAGCTGCATGATATTGAGAGCAATAGCGGAATGGCGTTAGTGCTGGATGCCAACTATTACCTTGACGCCGAAACGCTGGAAAAAAAGATCCGTTTGCAGGGGAAATGCCAACTGGCGGAATTGCCTTCGGCTGGGGTGGTATGGGAAACCGACGATAATGGTTTTATTGTTTCGGCGACGGGTAAAGAAATGAAAGTGCAGTACCGGTACGACGCAGAAGGTTACCCGCTGGGTAAAACCACCATCAGTAAAGATAATACGCTATCTGTTAAAGCGAAACCGTCGGTCGATCCGTTGAAAAAACTGGATTATACGGCAGAGAGTTTGTTGAACGATCGCTCGTTGGGTAACGTCACGCAAACGTGTGAATACGATAACCATGCGAATCCGCTCAACTGCCAGCTTGTTATCGTTGATGAGAGCACGAAGCCGGCAGTTGAACACCATTACACGATTAAAAACACCATTGATTATTATTAACAGTCTTACTGTGCGGTAGGCTGCAACAGGTTAGTACCGGGTGCTTTATGTTCCGCCAGATATTGGTGCTGGAAGATGCACATACGGATGGTGTTTCGGTACTGTCCGTTAATAAAGAACTCATGAATCAGTTCGCCTTCTACCATAAAACCGAGTTTGCGGTAGATATGAATGGCCTTTTCGTTTTCTTTATCGACGATCAGATATAGCTTGTATAAATTGAGCACAGTGAAGCCGTAATCCATCGCCAGCTTTGCCGCTCGCGTGGCGAGACCTTTGCCCTGGAAATCCGGCGAAATAATGATCTGGAATTCGGCCCGGCGGTGCACATGGTTGATCTCCACTAGCTCCACCAGACCCGCTTTTTCACCGTTGCATTCCACGACAAAGCGGCGTTCGCTTTGGTCATGAATATGCTTGTCATACAGGTCCGACAGCTCAACGAACGCTTCGTATGGCTCTTCGAACCAATAACGCATCACGCTGGCGTTGTTATCAAGCTGATGGACAAATCGTAAATCTTCACGCTCCAGCGGGCGCAACTTAACACTGAGGGCGCTTGTCATAACGTATCCTTTCAATTTCCTTTATTGAGCACAAAAATTATGGCGCGACGGTACGACCGGTTCGGCGGTCAAGGCAGCGCAGGGTATTGGGTTCCCAGTAGGCATTAATGTTGGCGCTCTGTTCGCACTTATCGCGACTGTCAAAGGCCACATCGGCTTTATCCCACTCTTTCTCGGTGCGCGTATTCACCTTATGGCGCAAATTACGCGTATCGTTCCACTGTTCCTTTTCCATCGCAGCCTGTTGACGACTTTGGGCGCTGTCCCCGGACTCAATAACCAGTTTACTGGTTTCAGCAAATGCGGAAGAGGTGTATACAACCGCCGCCAGCGTAAGCATGGCCGTCAGGCACAGGCGTTTGCTCAGAGTTTTGTTCATGGCGAATTCCTTTAATGAGAAAGGCAAAAAACGATAAAACAGGGTTAAATTCTACACTATTCCTGTTGCGGGTCATACCCGCCCGGCGGATATGGATAAACTGTCCGCATTCTGTCGTATCATGCTTAAACCTAACGTCACTGAATACTGTCCATGCTTAAAACGACATTGCTTTTTTTCGTCACGGCGCTGTGTGAAATCATCGGCTGCTTTTTACCCTGGCTCTGGTTGAAGCGAGGTGCAACGGCCTGGTTGCTTCTCCCGGCAGGGGTGTCACTGGCCTTGTTTGTGTGGCTACTGACGTTGCATCCGGCTGCGAGCGGGCGCGTGTACGCGGCATATGGCGGCGTTTATGTGGTGACCGCACTGATGTGGCTGCGTATTGTCGATGGCGTAAAACTGAGTCTGTACGACTGGTCCGGGGCGTTGATTGCATTGTGTGGAATGTTGATCATCGTCGCGGGATGGGGGCGCGCATAGCGCCTTTTTTGTGATCGACTAGCGTTTTTATGATCATCATACTTGTATGGTAGTAGCTCAGTTGGGTAAGTTTCCTGCATCAGACACAGAGATGTAAGGAACAGAGTATGAAGATTGTAGGGGCAGACGTTTTTGTTACCTGTCCGGGGCGAAATTTCGTCACATTGAAAATCACCACCGAGGACGGGATCACGGGCTTAGGGGACGCCACGCTGAATGGACGCGAGTTATCTGTTGCGTCCTATCTGAAGGATCATGTGTGTCCGCAGCTTATTGGCCGCGATGCGCACCGCATTGAGGATATCTGGCAATTCTTCTACAAAGGCGCGTACTGGCGTCGTGGCCCGGTTACCATGTCGGCGATATCTGCTGTTGATATGGCGCTGTGGGATATCAAAGCAAAAGCCGCGAATATGCCGCTGTATCAGTTGCTGGGTGGCGCATCCCGCGAAGGTGTAATGGTTTACTGCCACACTACCGGTCGTACCATTGATGATGTGCTGGAAGACTACGCGCGTCATCAGGAGATGGGCTTTAAAGCGATTCGCGTCCAGTGCGGCGTACCGGGTATGAAAACCACCTACGGCATGTCGAAAGGCAAGGGACTGGCCTATGAACCCGCGACCAAAGGGCAGTGGCCGGAAGAACAGCTGTGGTCAACGGAAAAATACCTCGATTTCACTCCTCAGTTGTTTGATGCCGTGCGTAACAAATTTGGTTTCAATGAACACCTGTTGCATGACATGCACCATCGCCTGACGCCAATAGAAGCCGCACGGTTTGGCAAAAGCATTGAACAGTATCGCTTATTCTGGATGGAAGATCCGACCCCCGCCGAAAACCAGGAATGTTTCCGACTGATTCGCCAGCATACGGTGACGCCGATTGCGGTAGGAGAAGTGTTTAACAGTATATGGGATTGCAAACAGCTAATCGAAGAACAGCTTATCGACTACATCCGCACCACTATTACCCATGCGGGCGGCATCACCGGCATGCGCCGTATTGCTGATTTTGCGTCGCTGTACCAGGTGCGTACCGGTTCTCACGGGCCTTCTGATTTGTCTCCAGTTTGCATGGCTGCTGCGCTGCATTTTGACCTGTGGGTGCCGAACTTCGGTGTACAGGAATATATGGGTTATTCCGAGCAAATGCTGGAAGTCTTCCCGCATAACTGGACGTTCGATAACGGCTATATGCACCCTGGTGACAAACCGGGCCTGGGTATTGAATTCGACGAAAAACTCGCGGCGAAATATCCGTACGATCCGGCCTATCTACCCGTCGCGCGCCTTGAAGATGGCACCTTGTGGAACTGGTAAGGAGTGGTTTGCCATGAAAAGTATTGTGATTGAAAAAGCGAATGCACTGGTGATTGAAGAGCGAGCTATTCCGACACCAGGGGCAGGAGAAGTGAGAGTAAAGGTTAAGCTGGCGGGTATTTGTGGCTCTGATAGTCATATTTATCGCGGGCATAATCCATTTGCAAAATATCCGCGGGTTATCGGCCACGAGTTTTTTGGCATTATTGATGCGGTAGGTGAAGGTGTTGATAGCTCACGTTTGGGTGAGCGGGTGTCTGTTGACCCGGTGATCAGCTGCGGGCACTGTTATCCCTGTTCAATTGGTAAACCGAACGTCTGCACATCGTTGGTGGTATTAGGTGTTCATCGCGATGGTGGCTTTAGCGAGTTTGCTGTGGTACCGGCAAAAAATGCATGGCTGATCCCGGATTCAGTGAAAGATGAGCATGCTGTTATGGTTGAACCTTTTACCATTGCGGCGAACGTCACCGGACAAATCAAACCAACAGTAAACGATATCGCGCTTATTTACGGTGCGGGGCCGATGGGGTTGACGACCGTTCAGGCACTTAAACGTGTCTATAACGTGAAAACGGTGGTTATTGCCGACAGGATCGAAGAACGTCTGGCGATGGCCAAACAATGCGGCGCTGACTGGACCATTAATAATGGTCAGCAATCGCTACAGGATTTTCTGACTGAGAAAGGATTAAAACCCACAATCATCGTCGATGCAGCGTGTCATCCATCTATTTTACAGGAGGCTATTACGCTGGCATCGCCAGCCGCCCGGATTGTTTTGATGGGGTTCTCCAGCGATCCTTGTCAGATTGTGCAACAGGGCATTACCGGGAAAGAACTTTCCATTTATTCATCACGGTTAAACGCGAATAAATTCCCGGTGGTTATTGATTGGCTGGTTAAAGGACTTATCGATCCGAATAAACTGATTACCCACACTTTTGACTATCACCACGTTACCAACGCAATCGAATTGTTTGAGAAAGATCAGCAGCACTGCTGCAAAGTTTTACTCACATTCGCTGAATAATATTAATTACTGCGAGTAAGTGGTACGCATCTTACCTCTTAGAGATAGCCAATATGAATCAAGAAAAACACGAAAGATCAACGAAAGATCTGGTGAGAGCCGCCGTTTCAGGATGGTTAGGTACGGCTCTCGAATTTATGGATTTCCAGTTATATTCTTTGGGTGCCGCACTGGTATTCCATGAGATATTTTTCCCGGAACAATCAGCCGCGATGGCGCTCATTTTAGCAATGGGCACATACGGGGCAGGTTATATTGCTCGCATCGTTGGAGCATTTATATTTGGTAAAATGGGTGACAGCATCGGACGTAAAAAGGTGCTGTTTATTACCATCACCATGATGGGGATCTGTACCACCCTAATTGGCGTACTGCCGACCTACGCGCAAATTGGCATCTTTGCGCCAGTGTTGCTGGTGACGCTGCGTATCGTGCAGGGATTGGGCGCCGGAGCTGAAATTTCTGGCGCAGGAACCATGCTTGCAGAGTACGCGCCAAAAGGAAAGCGCGGTATTATTTCCTCCCTTGTCGCGATGGGAACGAACTGCGGTACGCTGAGTGCCACGGCAATCTGGGCCGTGATGTTCTTTGCTCTTGACCGCGAGGAATTGCTGGCCTGGGGGTGGCGTATTCCGTTCCTGGCAAGTGTGGTGGTAATGATTTTTGCCATCTGGTTACGCATGAATCTCAAGGAAAGCCCGGTATTTGAAAAAGTAAATGATGGTGAAAATGCACCGGCATTAAATGACCCATCAGAAAACTCGCTGGGAGCGATGTTCACCAGTAAATCTTTCTGGCTGGCAACCGGGTTACGCTTTGGTCAGGCGGGTAACTCAGGTTTAATTCAGACATTCCTTGCAGGTTATCTGGTACAGACGTTGTTATTTAATAAATCGATACCTACCGATGCGTTAATGATAAGTTCTGTTATTGGATTTATTACCATACCGCTTCTGGGATGGTTGTCTGATAAATATGGTCGTCGTTTGCCTTATATCATCCTGAATATATCAGCCATTATTCTGGCCTACCCAATGCTGTCTATAGTGGTTGATAATTCGTATAGTCCCGGTGTGATCATGACCGCGCTGATTGTTATCCATAACTTTGCGGTGCTGGGATTATTTGCCCTCGAAAATATCACCATGGCTGAAATGTTCGGTGCACGTAATCGATTTACGCGGATGGCGATTTCAAAAGAAGCGGGTGGGTTGGTTGCCGTTGGTTTTGGTCCCGTTCTGGCCGGTATTTTCTGCAACATGACTAATTCCTGGTGGCCTATTTTGGTGATGGTCATCATCTACTCACTGATCGGTTTAGTTTCAGCGATCCTGATGCCTGAAGTTAAAGATCGCGATCTGAGTGTTCTGGAAGACGCTGCCGAAGTGAGCAAAACCAAGAAGGTACGCGGCGGGGTTACTCAGGCAAGCTAATTCGTTAAACGGTATGGTCGGGATGAGACAGTCATGTCTCGGCCATGCTGTCACATAGCTTAAAATGATGTCATACCAATAATAAAAAGCTTAATACAAATCAAAACATACAACCATACAGGCGTTACTCTGAGATGGTCCTGATTTCATTGATAAGTAGGTTATACCATGCAAAGCAAACTCTTAGCAGCCAAGGCTGCACTTCCTGGCTACGATAGAACCAAACTGGTCCCGCGCATTGTTCATCTGGGATTTGGTGCGTTTCACCGTGCGCATCAGGGGGTTTATGCAGATATCCTGGCGGCTGAACACGGTAGTGACTGGGGGTATTGCGAAGTTAACCTGATTGGCGGCGAGCAGCAAATTGCCGACCTGAAACAGCAAGATAATCTGTATACCGTAGCGGAAATGTCAGCCGATGCCTGGACGGCGAGAGTGGTTGGTGTAGTGAAAAGCGCGCTGCATGCACAGGTTGACGGTCTTGAAGCTGTTTTTGCTGCCCTGTGCGAACCGCAGGTGGCTATCGTTTCTCTCACCATTACCGAGAAAGGATATTGCCACTCCCCGGCAACCGGGAAATTGATGCTGGAAAACCCGCTGATTGCCGCCGATCTGCAAAACCCGCAGCAGCCCAAATCAGCACCGGGCGTCATCGTTGAAGCGCTAGCCCGCCGCAAAGCCGCCGGCCTGAGCGCATTTACCGTGATGTCCTGCGATAACATGCCTGAAAACGGTCATGTCATGCGTAACGTGGTCACCGCGTACGCACGTGCAGTAAACGCTGGGCTGGCAGACTGGATTGAACACAATGTGACGTTTCCATCGACCATGGTTGACCGTATTGTCCCTGCCGTAACGCCCGATACGCTGGATAAAATTGAACAGCTCACTGGCGTGCGCGATCCGGCGGGCGTGGCGTGTGAACCGTTCCGCCAGTGGGTTATTGAAGACAACTTTGTTGCTGGTCGCCCGCAATGGGAGAAAGCAGGGGCTGAGCTGGTGGCCGATGTTATCCCGTTTGAAGAGATGAAGCTGCGTATGCTTAACGGCAGCCACTCTTTCCTCGCCTATCTCGGCTATCTGGCGGGATACCAACATATCAACGACTGCATGGGGGACGATAATTACCGTCTCACCGCCCGTGCGTTGATGCTGCAGGAACAAGCCCCGACGCTGAAAGTGAAAGGCGTTGATTTACAGCAGTATGCCGATCGCTTGATTGAACGTTACAGCAATCCGGCACTGCGTCACCGTACCTGGCAAATTGCGATGGACGGCAGCCAAAAACTCCCGCAGCGTATGCTCGATTCCGTACGTTGGCACATTGTGCAAGGCAGTCGTTTTGACCTGTTGGCGCTGGGTGTAGCGGGCTGGATGCGCTACGTGGGCGGAGTGGATGAGCAGGGCAACGCGATCGAGATTAGCGATCCGCTACTGCCGGTTATCCAGACTGCAGTGCAGGGCAGTAAAGAAGGCGAAGAACGTGTTCAGGCGCTGCTGGCAATCGACGCCATCTTTGGCCACGAACTGCCGCAGGTTGAGTTGTTCAGAATCAACGTTACCGAAGCGTATCTTACGTTGCTGGCAGAAGGGGCGAAGACGACGGTGGCGAAGTATGCCGCGAAATTGAAGTAATGGAGTAAAACAGATTCGCCTGGAAAGGGGATATATCCACCGCCAGGCTAATTCCCATGTGGGCCGGCGAATATTGATTATTCGTAGGTCGCAATAACTTCGACTGATGCGTTAGCCGGGCCTGGTGTTATGTCACCACTTGTACGGATATAGCGAGCCGCCATTGAGATCGTGTTGTCACCGCCAGTAAACGCATTGCCATTAATCGGTGTAGGCGTGGCGCGGAAATTAGCGTTTAGTTCACTGACATAAATGGCGTTTCCGCTGCCAAATCTCACTGGTTTGATAGGATCGCCATCACTTTGCGACGAATAATCCCCCCAGGCTAACTGGATGCCATATCCCGTTGCACCGGTTCCGTCCAGTGCGATTATGGCCCTTCCTGCGTCAACGATAGCAGTATAAGGCTCGATAGTTACCCTGACCCGGCCATTTTGATTACTGTTATTCGATGTAATTGAGGCCGAGGGACCAGGACCAAAAGGCGATTCCCCTACGTTATTCATTGCTGATGTACCACCGTAACCGTACGCATCCGGACAAATGAGCCTGAAGCTGGCATCTTTCCACGATGAGTTTTTGCCATTAACTCCGGGATGCTCGCCCATTTGTACGGTTATGCCCCCTCCCTGAATCTCACAGGTGCCGGGCATAAAGATTAACGTCGCGTGTAGCTTGCGGGAGCTGGCGAGGTAGTACCTGTCATCTGAATAAATTCTGCCGGTGTGACCATCAGAACTGACAAAGGTGCTGGGCGTATTATTCAATAACTGGCCAACGGTAGGGCCGTTAACCGATAGCGCGCCAGATGTCATTGGAATAGTACCAGGAATCTTCCATATTTTAACGGTAGTTATCATGGGGTCACCGATATGCGCACCCAGCCACCCATTCATAAGCATATTTGGATAGACAGGAAATGATGTGTTGGCTTCAAGACTATAAATTGAAATACCGATACCGGGAACATCGGTAGGATATATTTTGTCATTCGCAATAGTTTTAACCGGTAACATCCCCTGGTCTACTATCGTTTCATATAAAAATACCGACGAGTCGCATGCTGTCAGGCTTTTCCCCAGGGTGACATTATTTTGCGTATAGAGAACCGTATAATCAGGTATCTTTGAACCCACGGTAATGGTTACACCTGACGGTTTTAATTCAATAGAAGTGTTAACACTCGACCAGGGATCGTCGGGCTGTGTACAGGTTATTGTCTGAGCATATGTCGTGGACATGAAAAAGTATAACGTCAGGCTAATGACATCAGGCTTGAGTTGCCATCTCAACACATGTAAAGAAAGACTCATTGATAGTTGGCAATTACCTGGACCACCGCATTCGCCGGTCCCGGAGCGGTGTCACCCGTGGTACGAATATAGCGGGCTGCCATTTTTATGGTGTTATCTGTACCGGTAAACGCGTTGCCACCAATTGGCGTATCACCCGCCCTGAAGCCAGAATTAAGGGTGTTGGCATCAACATAGCTGTTTAATATCACAGGGTTTGCAGGTTCCACTGCGTTTTGGCTGCTGTAGTCACCCCAGGCTAGTTGAATACCATAACCTTGTGCACCGGTGCCATCCAGCGCAATAATACCCCTGTTGGCGTCAATGACTTCAGTATAGGGGACAATGCTGATTGTGACGCGACCATTTGGTATATTATTGTTCGTTATTTTTGAGGTAGGTGGAAGTTGATATGGATAGTTTCCATTTGCTTGAGCATCTACAGACCCGTGATATCCATATGCTTCAGGACAAATTAGTTTAAAATTGGCATCTTTCCACTCTGAAGAAGCAATTCCATTACCTAGAAAATTGCCCATATTTACTCTAATGTCTCCACCTTCAATATTACATGTCCCGGGTTGAAAAATAAGTGAGGCCTGTAAAATCCTTGATGAATTGATATAATAATCATAGGAATTGCGAATAATTCTATCAGCATGACTGCTTGACATTGAAGACGTACCCGCTGTGCCCACTAACCCAGCCACCTCTGGTCCGGTTACAGAGATTATACCATTGTTCATTGGTATATTTCCTGGTATTTTCCAGTATTTAACGGTCATAATATAAAAAGCGCCTGGATTTATTCCGTCATAACCATAACGTGTAGCGGGGAATCCTGGTATGCCTTTTCCTCTATCATCATAAACTGAAATTCCGATTCCGGGGACATTGGTTTTAAAAATAATATCATTTCCGGATTGTTTAACTGGAACATCGGATGTAAGTAATGTAAATTGGCTATCAATCCAACCATTACAGGTTGAATAAAACTTCCCATAATCGACATTATCCAACTCATAAATTAGTTGCCAATCTGGTAAGTTAACCCCAACAGTTATGGCGACATTCGTAGGTTTTAATTCAATATTAGTATGAATTGATGTCCAGTCAGACGTCTGTCCAGGTGTCGTAGGTGGTTCACAATTCACCGTTGTAGCGCATGTTGAAAAAATATGAAAACAAAAAATTAAAATAACAACTTTAAAAGTAGACATAGGGATACCTATTGGCAATCACGGGCAAAACGCTGGATAGCATTTTTACTGTTTATACTGGGATCGGTCACTTTCAGCGTATAAGGAACCTGGCATTGATGGGTCGCATCGTCACCCCATTTAACGGTTAATATTCCCTTCGCTTTACTGACTTTGACGTAAATAATGCTGCCCTGAGACACCTCACCAATATGGGTACCATCATCATCAAAAATATCGGCACCAAAGGGTAATGGCTTGCCTTTCCAGCTGGAAACGATCAGCAGCGGGGTGCCCGTATGGGTCGTAAATGTTACTTTCACCACAGAGCCTGCCCGAGGAACAACATCCTGTGCGGTGTTTTCAAACTCTACGCCCAGAGCTGAGCCTTCTGGATCAATCGCCACATGGTTTTGCTGGTAGGGCACCAGGGAAGGAGACAAGGCATAGCCCGAAGAATCGACCGCCGTACCTGCATACCCTGATACTTTAGCGCCTTCGGCCCCTTTGGCTTCAATCAGAGCATAGTTATCGCTGTTATACGGCGAGAAGGTTACCCCGCCGGAGTGCGCGACAACCCCTCCAGTCATGCCAAAGGAGGAACTGTTATAACCGCGCCCGGTGCTGTAACTCCCGTTCACCGTCGCTTTGCTGTTTTCCCATGAACCACTCACGCTACCGGAGCTTCCGGCAAAGTTATCATGTGCTCCGCTGACGTTATAGCCGTACTGGCTGTCATTACCAAACGAACCGGAAATAGTGGCCTGTTCGCCGCGACTCCCGCCACTATCCTGGTTATAACGCATGCTGACGTACGGTGTTTTGCCAGCATGCTCCGGCCACAACGGCATGGAAAGGGTGAGATACCAGCTTGTTTGATCCTGACCATTGCCAGATTTGTTCCTGCTGGCATTAATGCTGTAGTTCAGCCATTTATAGCTATTGGAATACCCAACCTGATACTGCGTGTTATAGCCGTTGCCGTTATTCCAGTAGTTTTGCATCGATGAACTGATGTAAATATTACCCAAACCTGCGGGCAAGCCCTGGTTCAGGCTGAGGGAAAACTGGTTCTTTGAGCGCCAGACGGTATCTGGGTCGTCTTCATGCTCAACCGCATCGCGTGTCTGCATGGCAGTTTGTAAATCCATATATCCGGAACTGGAGTAGCGATACGCCGCGATCGATATATTACTGTTCGTTGCATCAATGAGTTTACTGTAACTAAGGCGATAGCTTTGACCCGTTAAATCACCGGTTTTACCGCCAATATGGCTTCGGGATTGTGTCACATCCGCGCTGATTGCCCCGACCGGGGTACCCACAGCCACCCCCGCGAGAGCTGCCTGATAGTTCTGGCTGTACTGCGCGCCAGCGTAAGCCGTCAGGATATTAGTTAACCCCCGCATATAGGTTGTTTCATAGAACAGCGGTTTTTCGGATGCGCCGTAATCGCGAAGCTTGCCTGCCGTGGCGGTGAACTGCTGGGTTCCGGGGCGTAATGATTGCGCCAGCGATGAATAGGGCAGTGAATATTGCTGGATGCTGCCATCCGCTTCTTCAATAGTGACATCCAGATCGCCGCCATAACCCGTGGGTCCGAGATCGTCAATCAGGAACGCGCCGGGTGCGACGGTAGTCTGATAAAGAATATTTCCCGACTGACGGACCGTCACTTTGGCATTTGTTTTCGCGATTCCCCGGATTTCCGGAGCGTAGCCGCGCTGGGATGCTGGCAGCATGCGATCGTCACTGGCCAGCTGTGCGCCGGTATACAACACCGAATTAAACATTTGGCCGGAGGTATAGTATTGCCCAAGGTAAAGATGGCCGCGCACAAATTCGGTGTCTCTTTGCACATAGGTGTTGGTACTTTGATAGCCGCCACCATTGTCCTGATCCCAGTTATAAGAACCACTGTGGCGGAAGTACCATTTGCCAATATTTAACCCGGTATTCAGTGAAGAGTAGAAGGAACGTGACGTCCCTGCATCGCTGTAATGCGAGTCATAGCCATTCATATAATAACCGAGCATTAATGCAGGAACGCCGCTGTCCCACAGGGCGGGGTCAATATTCCCCTGCGCGGTATGCTGCAGATAGATCTGTGGCACCGTAATATTGAGTTGCTGTTTATCCGCATCAAATGTAACCGTGGCATCCGGGATCATATGCACAAGATCGGTACAGGTGGCTAATTGAGTCAGATCTTTGCGTGCATCGAAAGGGACCTTCTCGATATTGAGGTTTATGCCTTTAATAATGTCAGGTGTTAAACAGGGTTCAGCCCCGTGTTTATCACTGTCTTTAAACGTCACCTCCTCATGCGAAACTAATTTCTGATTAACCATGATGTCAATGCGGTACTTGCCGGGCACCACGTTTGAACCATAGGCGAAGCGGCTGACGTCGATTTGGTTCGGCCCCTGCTGGCGTAATAGCTGTGTGTCAAATTCTATTGCAGTATCCTCAGATGAGGCTGGTTTAGCATCTGTGACGTTACTCGTTGTTTCACTGGCACGGACAATGAAGGGGGTAAAAAACACACATGACGCAAAACCATATAAATAGATGCAAGGAAGAAAACCATTCTTTATAGACACAGCTATTACCCTCTGCGGACGTTAGTTTTTTGCTTTATGATTAATAAGCGCTCCATAGTCATTGATGGTGCTAAAGGACAGTCCATCGATATTACCCGAATTTTTCAGGGTAAATTGTTGAGACTCGCCAGGGGCGATCATCTTGCCGTTAATCTCAGAGGAGGTACCATTTCCCTGATACCTAATCGTAAAAATAGTGATATTATATTTCGAGCTATTTTGCGCGGTGATATTCTGACCATTTAAATGCCAGTGCAATTTGTCAGGTGCATCGTTGCTGTTACCTGGTAAACCTTCCGGTCGGTAAAATAATTTAATTCGGGTGCGAAATACGACATTCAATTTTTGTTTATTGTAACCACTGTTTTTGTCTTTTGCCGGAACTTCAAGTACATTGAGCCAGTACACCGACTCCTTGTCAGCAGGCAGTGCAGGAGTACCAGTGTAACTGATTCGTATAGTTTGTCCTTTATTAGGGTCTACACGGTTAATCGGTGGTGTTAAAACAAAGGGTACCGATATTTTTTCCGGTGTTTCACCTTCATTGCCAGTATCGATCCAACTTTGAATCAATACTGGCCTTGCATTTTTATTCGTTAAACCAATAGTAACTTCATTTTTACCGCCCTGGTATATAACTCTGGTTCCATCCATGATAATGCTTGCATGATTTTCCTGACTCATCAGCATGCCGATGCTAAATATGCAATATGCCAATGCTTTTTTTTTGCTACAAAATTTCATATAGAGAATGCCTAAGTTAAAAACAGGGGTAATAAAAACCTTATTGGTACATTAACTCATATTGAACGTCGCTTGATACCGCTCCTGATGTTGCAGAACCCAATGAGGAAAAATACTCAACGAAGTACTGCATTTTGGTATCGTCTGTTGGGGTGCTATTAATATTCGTAAAGGTTGTTGTTGATGATTGCAGAGGATCGTTGACCTTAATAGGCTTACGAGCCGAGTCCAGAAGTCTTAACTGCACATTAGTTGCTGGATTGGTTCCAGCTATGTTATTGAGATTACCTTGGTTATCGTCATGAATGCTTTTAAAATTGGCTGCAATTTTGGATTTTGCCGGCGTACCCAACGTACAATTTGATGCCACGATAAAGAAAGGGACCTGGCCCGCAGATGAACCTACACCAGAGAGAGCTGTTTTGGATACCTCATCGAGGGTAATGCTACCTGTCCCGGCATCACCTACTTTTATGCCTTTGTATTCAAGCGAAACATCACATGTCGCATCCGTTATACTTCCGTTAAACGTAATGGTATTCGTTGCTGAGGCATAAGGCAGGTTAATCATGTTTAGTGCCAGAACTGTGCTAATGCATATCGCCGTTGTTGATCTCATATATAAATCTCCACATTTCGCTTATTTAAATACATCTATCTAATCAATCCGATGGGGGTATAAATAAAAATAATATATCATTAATAACTTAGTGGTTCTTTTAATGACATTGAAAATCATATTTCCTATCAGTTTGATGTGGCCTCATTATATGTCACTCTCTGCATTTGTTATCTTTTTTGTTCTTTTTTGGTCATGTTGTCCAATAATGGACTTTGTTAATTTTCAATCTTAAAAAAACGCGGCTACTCACCACTAATATATGGAAGATGTTACAATTTAATTCGATTTGTGAATGTTGGGATTCGAGCTATACTTGTTCAGTATATTCAAAGGGTAAAAAGGAAATGTCATGGACTCTTTTAGTAATGAAAAACCCATTATGCATATAACTGCTATTATTGATGCTATGCTTCCTCACTCAAAACAGTCAGTGTTTGTGAAAAATAGTAAGATCTACTTTAATGATGGTGATTATTGTTATCTGATGACAGAAGGTGAGGCCGTTATCTGTTCAGTTACCAGTCAAAAGATAATTGCCCGCGTAGATGCTCCTTTTATTTTTGGTTTTGGTTTTTTTCAGGGTAGTTATTTGCAAACTACTACTGAATCTATTTTTAATATAATACCAAGTGTTACTATGTTGTCTGTTATCAGGGAGAGAAATCTATGGGAACATATGTACTACAATTCAAGGCGGAACACATATTTTGCCTATAAGCGTGAGAGGATATTAAATGCTTCATCGGCATATCAAATAATCAGTGCGTTGCTGTGTGCTCTAGATGAGGAACGGGATGATGTTCGTTACACCACTCCAGTGGTTACCTACATTCAGGATAATTCATCGCTTTCTCGAAGTGCTATTTATAACATCATTTCAGAATTAAAAAATGGACAGTATATTGAAGTTAAGCGCGGTATCTTGATAAAGCTTAATAAGCTACCAGAAAAATTCTAGAAACAAGTTTTTGCTGTGGTGCAACTCTCTTTTTGTGTTATTGTTTAGCTATAAGTTGTGCATTGATATTAGTATGCCTCTTCTGATGAAGATAGTCCCCTCACTACTCAACTCTGCTAGTGTGTTGTAAATACAACTTCGGGAAAGGGACGCGTTTTCTTGTACATATTGTAATGCGGTAATTGTGTATCGATATTCAATAGGTTCCAGATAGAGTTTTTTTAATAAATTAATAATTATCATTTTCGATGATTTTTGATTCAGAATATGCACCATGGTATAGCAGCGGTTAGCATGCCAGTTTGCAATGTAATACATGTCTTTCCACAGTTTTTTTGTCTCAATAATGTCAATGGCCCTATTGGTTGAGATAACAAAAAATTCAGCATCGGAAAAGGTGTGAATATAGGAATCAGGGTAGTAGTTAAAGCCAAAAATATATGGAGATTTAATTCTGGTGATCATTTTCCCCGTTCCACTTTTCCTGATGGTTACTTCACCAGATGTTAGAAAATAGCATTCATTGTTTTTATTGTTAAAGTGTATAACTTCATTTTCATTAACGATGATTTTTTTTGACGCGCAGGTACAGGCATCAATTATTTTCTGAATGACTGCTGATGGTTTGTTGTTAGTGATATGCATTGCTAAACTATCTCTCTATTTGAGACTTTCATTCAGATATCTCATATTGGATAGTCTGAGAAGTTGTACATAAGATTTCTTTGTCAAACCAAGTTTTCTAATTGCCGAGCAAACATGGTTTTTAACTGTATTTGTTTTTCTTAGGTGAGTAATGTTGCTTGTTGATTTTATGTGCGCGAAAAATAACTTCTGTTCGCTGTATGTCAGGACACTGCGTTCGGTTAACTCATTTGATGAAGGTGTTTGAGGGAACAGAAAATTCCCCATTTTTGTTATTATGTTCTCAACGGAGTCTTTTTGCAGGATGACGCATCCTATTCTTATTTTAAATAGAAATTGATAATCAATTCCTGCAGCACCGATTATAACGATCCTTTTACTGCCAACAATGTTTTTTAACCACAGCATAAAGTCGATGGAATTAGCAGCGGCACTGCCTGATTCTGGCATGCAGATGAAAAGCATGCTGGCCTCAGTGATTAAATGGCTACGCATAGCTTCTTGATAACCCATAGCCTGGCAACGCGTGTAACCGGGATGCTTGTTTGTGAGTGCATTATAAATGCCTTCGCGTTCGAATCGATTATCCGAAATTATCAGTGTGCGCACCATGTTGCTCCTTTATTAGGTACATGTTCCAGTCCTTGTAGAAATAGTATTTTATATTGCGATGCTTTTTCTGGAATCATACGATAATAGACAAGTTGTCTATTATTGGATTTTTTTTGGAAAACCACACAGTGAGCGAGGTGTAAACTTCAACAAGTTCGAGGTTAAGGGGGGGCTGTTACAGCGAGAGCATGCAAGCCTTTAGATTTTGTATCTGTCAGCGGGTAAGGGGGCGTTCAGGACGTTAGGTGTTCATGAGGTCGCCATCCGGCTCATACTGCAGCCAGATGGCGAATTATATGCTGGTACTCACACCAATCAGTTCATACCCAGACGAATCAATTCGAGAGGGGCGTATTTGCCTTCACAACCCTCGATTTCCACTGTTTTCCCGCGGCGGATTTGCTCTGCTGTCAGGCCATCGGAATCAATAGCCTTGATGCGGCCAGTAATACCAGTGTCACTGATCATGACGCGGCTGCCAGTGGTGATTGCGTTACGGTTACGATCGTATGTTTTCATGGTGGTTTCTCCTCTCCAACTTACCGTCAAAGCCCGCGGGCTTTTAGTCCCACGTAACGGGCGCAATATAAATACGCTTCTCGTTCAAGAAATTTTTTGTTTTCGATCAAAATCACAGCTTTTTTTTGGCGGTTCTGAAAAGGGGGAAGAAAGGACGCATAGGCTCACCCCGGAACGAGGTGAGGGAGTGATTAATCTTCGCTAAACCAGTCGCTATTTTCCTGACGAATCAGCTGAACAGATTCGCCGATTTCCTGCAGATGCAGCATCATCGCGCGCTCAACGGCATCGCTGTCATGCTTCTCCAGCGCGGCAAAAATGTCGTGATGCTGACGCAGGAGCATTTCCGGCGGGGAGACGTGATCGAGGCTCATATAGCGAACGCGGTCAATGGTCGCCTTAATATTCTCAACGGTGTCCCAGGCGAGTTGGCACTCGGCTATTAACGCCAGCTTCTGGTGAAATTCATCGTCAAGCTGAAAAAAGTCGTTGATCTGTTTACGCTCAATGGCGATGCGTTGCTGATGCAGATTCTGTTCAAGCTGATAACACTGGTTGTCAGTGATCATCGACGCGGCGCGACGAGCGACGGCGCATTCAATGGCCTGGCGAACAAAGCAACCATTTTGCACCTGCGACAGCGAAATCTTGTTCACGTAACTGCCACGCTGAGGACGGATCTGAATCAGGCCGTTCTCAGCCAGTTTGATGAATGCTTCGCGTACCGGTTGGCGTGAAACATCAAAGCGTACGGAAACCTCTTTCTCCGAAAGTGGTGTACCGGGCGCAATCAGGCACTGCACGATGTCGCGACGAAGAATACGATAAATTTGCTGATTTACCGGCTGGGTAGGGTTGAGCTGCGTTTCTACGGTCATTCATTCTTACTTTTTAGAGAGTTAACCCGAATACTTTATCACTTATTCGGTGGTATCTATACCCGGCACAAGGCCGGGTATAAAAATTAACCCCGGTGAACGCTTAAGCCTGCAAAAGACTGTGCAACAGGCATCATTTCAAGGGTGTTAATGTTGACATGCGCAGGTAATGACGCCACCCACCACACGGCTTCAGTGACATCTTCCGGCGTCAGCGCGGTGGTGTTTTCGTAGGCTTTGACGGCTTTATCATCGTCGCCTTTGAAACGCACGTTAGAGAACTCCGTACCGCCAACCAGGCCCGGTTCAATATCGGTCACGCGCACGGCTGTGCCGTGCAGGTCGGTACGTAAGTTCAGGCTAAACTGGCGAACAAACGCTTTTGTTGCGCCATACACGTTACCTCCGGCATAGGGCCAGCTACCGGCGGTTGAACCGATATTGATAATATGACCACGATTACGTTCGACCATGCCCGGCAGGACGGCACGGGTCATATAAATCAACCCTTTGTTGTTGGTGTCGATCATGGTTTCCCAGTCGTCAACGTTAGCTTTATGGGCCGGTTCAAGACCCAGCGCCAGACCGGCGTTGTTGACCAGAATATCTATGTTGCGCCATTCGGCAGGTAGGGCGGCCAGCATCTCTTCAATTGCGGCACGGTTACGTACGTCAAGTTGTGCGGTATACAGGTTATCGCCCAGCTCGTCTTTCAGCTCTTGCAGACGCTCATGGCGGCGCCCGGTGGCAATAACTTTATGCCCATTCTCAATAAAACGACGCGTAATGCACTCACCAAAACCTGCGGTTGCTCCGGTTACTAAAACGATCATCTCACTGTTCCTCAACGCTTTTTATGTGCTATTACCATACCACGTCAATAAATCGTTTTCAGGAGTGAAAGATGTCGTTAACGAATCCTTTTTTACGTCAAAGCACTTTGCCTTATCAGGCTCCGCCATTTGATCGCATAGACGTGCATCATTACCGTCCCGCGTTTGACGAAGGTGTTCGGCAAAAGCGTGCCGAAATCGACGCCATTGTGCAAAATTCACAGCCCGCAAATTTTGCTAATACGCTGCTGGCACTTGAGCAGAGTGGGGCACTGTTAACGCGCGTCACCAGCATATTCTTTGCCATGACGGCAGCGCATACCAACGATGAATTACAGCGCCTTGATGAAGAGTTTTCTGCTGAGCTGGCGGCGCTGGCGAATGATATTTATCTTAACGCGGCACTTTTTGCGCGCGTAGAGGCCGTCTGGCAACAGCGTGCCGCGTTGGGGCTGGATGCAGAGTCCTTACGGTTGCTGGAGGTCGTCTATCAGCGTTTTGTGCTGGCCGGCGCCGACTTGAATGAAGAAGATAAAGCGCGCCTCAAATTGCTGAACACCGAATCAGCCACCCTGACAAGCCAGTTCAACCAGCGACTGCTGGCGGCGAGTAAATCAGGAGCCCTGGTGGTGGATGATGTCCGCCAACTGGACGGATTAAGTCCGGAAGAGATCGCCATGGCGGCCGTTGCAGCCGGGGACAAAGGACTTCAGGATCGTTGGGTTATCCCGCTGTTGAACACCACGCAGCAGCCTGCGCTTGCTGCGTTACATGACCGGCAGACTCGCGAGAAACTGTTTACCCGCGCATGGACCCGGACTGAAAATAACGATGCCAACGATACGCGAGCGATCATTCAACGGCTGGTGGAAATCCGAATGCAGCAGGCGAAGCTACTCGGTTTTTCTCATTATGCGGAGTGGAAAATTGCCGACCAAATGGCAAAAACTCCGCAGGCGGCGCTCACTTTTATGCGCGCTATCGTTCCGGCTGCGCGTCAGAGAGTCCATGATGAACTGGCTGAAATCCAAAAAGCTATTGATAAAGAACAGGGGGATTTTAGCGCGCAGGCCTGGGACTGGGCCTATTATGCCGAACAGGTTCGCCGTGAAAAATATGCTCTTGATGAGGCACAGCTTAAACCCTATTTTGCGTTAGATACGGTACTGAACGACGGTGTGTTCTGGACGGCAAACCAGCTCTATGGCATTACATTTATCGAACGTTTCGACATCCCGGTTTACCACCCGGATGTGCGGGTATGGGAAATTTTTGACCACGACGGTACGGGTCTGGCGTTGTTCTACGGTGATTTCTTTGCCCGGGAATCAAAGAGCGGTGGCGCATGGATGGGGAATTTTGTTGAGCAATCGATGCTTAACGAAACCAGGCCGGTTATTTACAACGTCTGTAACTACCAAAAACCTGCCCAGGGAAAGCCCGCCTTGCTGCTGTGGGATGACGTCATTACGCTGTTCCATGAGTTTGGACACACCTTACACGGCCTGTTTGCCAACCAACGTTATGCGACGCTTTCGGGGACGAATACTCCGCGTGATTTCGTTGAATTTCCTTCACAAATTAATGAACACTGGGCGAGTCATCCACAGGTCTTTGCCCGCTACGCTCGCCATGTTGAAACCGGGGAAAGAATGCCTCAATCGCTGCAGGATAAGATGCAGCGGGCCAGTTTGTTTAACAAGGGCTACGATATGACCGAGTTGCTTAGTGCCGCATTACTGGATATGCACTGGCACACGTTGGAAAACGGCGAGAGGACATTGTCAGTAGCAGAATTTGAGCAGTGTGCGCTGACTGCGGAAGGGCTGAATATTTCTGCTGTGCCGCCGCGCTATCGCAGCAGTTATTTTGCTCATATCTTTGGCGGCGGCTATGCGGCAGGTTATTACGCTTATCTGTGGACGCAAATGCTGGCAGACGATGGCTATCAGTGGTTTGTCGAACACGGCGGGTTAACCCGTGAGAACGGCCAGTATTTTCGTGAGACAATCCTCTCACGCGGTAATAGTGCAGATTTGCATGGTCTGTATCCCGCATGGCGTGGGCGTGAACCAGAAATTAATGCAATGCTGCGTAACCGGGGATTAGAACAGTAACCGAGATAATACGGTCAGCTTACTATCTGACCGTATTGCCGGTGGCCGAGACTGTGGCATATTAATTACTATTAATAAATTTACATAAGTTTTCTTTATAGCCGCTAAACTATTGTACATCGGCAATACTCACACAGGGAAAGGATTCGTGATGATGAGAAGAACAGCGGAAATAGATTCAATCTTGATTGAATTGAATAACTCGATTGACGCTCACTATAAATGGTTAGTCAAAATGTTTCACTGCGTGGTGTCATCTGACGTCTCTCAGGCGGATATTTCGGGCAAGCATTCTCATTGTGCCTGTCAATTCGGACAGTGGCTTAACCAGCGCCTGGTACCGGATGACGAAGATTATAGCTATTTGAGTAAGATAAATGCGGCCCATGAAAAAATGCATTTATTTGGTAAGGAGTTGCTATTGGCAATAGTGGGAGAGCGCAGCCAGTCATGGCAATTCGACAGCTTTCAGGATGCGCTACTGGCCTTTACGTCGGCGGTAATGGACTACAAAATATATTTACTGACTATTCGCAGTAATATCGATGCCTTAACCGGCCTGCCAGGCAGAAGAATGTTGGATGAATCGTTCGATCAGCAGTTACTTGACGCTGAACCGCTTAATTTATATTTATTATTGTTAGATATCGATCGGTTTAAACACGTCAATGACACCTACGGTCATCTGGTTGGTGATGTGGTACTACGCAGTCTGGCATCGAATTTATTGTCATGGACACGTTACGATGAGGTCGCGTATCGCTACGGTGGCGAAGAGTTCATTATTCTGCTCAAAACAAAAACAGACGAGCAGGCATGTCTCGCCGGGTTGCGCCTGTGTCATCTTATTGAGCAAAAAAAGATCCCTTACCCGCAGGGGGAGTTAGGCATTACGGTAACGGCTGGTCTCACCAGGGTACATCAGGGGGAAACACTGGATACGGCGCTCGGGCGTGCTGACAGAGCTATGTATGCAGGGAAACAGACCGGCAGAAACCGCTGTATGTTTATGGATAAACACGAGCAGGTCACGCGGGTTGGCGCCAACGATCGAATAACGACACAGGTGTGAACGTGAGTTTTGTTGATGTGATTCCATTTCGTTTAACGTTCATTGGGGTTGCGGATGATATGTTGGCTCACTATCCGTTATCTGTGCAGGGAATTGCCTGATAGCGTATAAAGCAAAACACAAATCTATCCATGCAAGCATTTACCGCTGGTCTATCCGGCGGTTTTTTTTGCCTGTCGTTCAGGCCTTCTTTGTGTTTGGACGCTGTGGGAACATGCAAAAAAATGGCCCCTTGCGCAGTGATGCAGCAAGGGGCCGGTTCGGTTCAGGACTATCGTCGTTCATCAATCATCCCATCTGTGGCTAAAATAGGCGGCCAGAAAGCCAGAAAATAAAATTACTCCCAGAACGGCCATAAAAACGTTCATATTACCCAGCATTATCTATGCTCCTTTATTTGTGAGTTTCCTCTCTTACCTTAATTTCACCTCGTTAAGAACTATAGTAGCAATTTAACCTTAAACAAAGGTTGAACCAGGCAATTATTTCGTCTGAAAGGTAAAGTTATAGCGTTTTTTGGCAACAGGAAATAAATAAGGATGTCAAAATATGCTGACGACATTACTAAGAAAAGCGACAGAACTGTTTATGCTCTGTCGCCAGAATAACTAGCAGACGGCGGGCTGGGTCCACGGTTTAGCCCGCATGCCTTTTAGCATCAGTGCCCAAGCCAGAATGATGGCAATCATCAGTACCACAAACAGCGACCAGGAAGGCAGGGTTGTCAGAATAATGCCGCTGACTAGCGGGTTAAACGCTGCACCGAGCCAACCCAGAGATTGGGCGGAGAAATAGCTCGCTTTCATCCCCGCAGGGGCAATATTGTCGATAAGCATATATTCGCCCGGTGCGTAAATGATTTCGCCAACAGTAAAAAACGCCGCGGAAATACCCCACATCAGCAGGCTGTTTCCGGAAAAAATAAAACCCACCAAACCCAGTACAAAGAATAGCGTTCCGCCAGCCATTAACGGACGAATGTTGGTGCTGGAAAGGCGTCGTCCGATGGCATATTGCAATGTAACCACCATCGCCGCGTTGACGGGCAGGACTACAGCCACTACTTTTTCTGCGAAATCACCGTCAGCAACCACCATCACGTACTGAGAAATGCACGACGCAAATGCGCCGCCGACAAACGAGGCCAGAAACGCTGACAGGGTAAACCAGCATAATGCCTTATCACGCAGCAGTATCGAGGGCGACCAGACGGAGGCATTTAGCCCTTCAGATGGCGTTGCCGAACGCTTTACCCAGGTCTGGATAAACACCAGCGGGAAGGCTGAACAAAGCGCTGCCAGCCAGAACGGCAGATTGATACTTTGCATCACCAGCAGCGTGCCGAGCGGCGGACCCACGGTCCAGCCAATGTTCAATACCGTGTAGTTAAGCGAGAAAATTTTGGTCTTATTGGTGGCGGAGAGATTATCGGCAAACCAGGCCTTCAACACCGTGGCAAAGACAGAGTAGGCGCAGTTGATCAGGGCAAAAAGCAGCACGACCACGATCACGTTATGCACCAGCGGAATTGCAATAAAGCCGGAGGCAAAACCGGTAATCGCCAGCAGCATATAGCGTTTTTTATCGAACTTATCGGCCAGAATACCGAAGCCCAGGCTGAAGATAACGCCAATGGTCAGGGCGACCGTCATGGCATAACCAATCAAATCGACGCTCAGGCCGTACTGACGGTTGAGATAGATGGTCATGAACGGGAGCGTAGCACCCCGGCCGATCGTCAGTAATAGTGAGGAGGCGAGTAACGCGAAAGTGGATTTTCTCAGAGTGGTGTTCATTTTCCTGCCCGACAATGCATGTTGTTATGTTTTTATTAAATTTCAGACAGAAATAGCATGGCAAAAGTGTGATGTATACTCAAAAAGTTGTCATAAAATGCCCAGTTAGCCCTACCTGAATTAATGATCTGTTTCCAGGCGATGATTTCCGTTACTTTAACTTGTTTACAAAAATTTAATAATTGCAGGGGCGGGGAATGTCACGTAAAGACGGTTTGTTAGCACTACTTGTCGTGGTGGTGTGGGGGCTAAATTTTGTCGTCATCAAAGTGGGTCTGCACAATATGCCGCCGTTGATGCTGGCAGGGCTACGCTTTTTGCTGGTGGCGTTTCCGGCTATTTTCTTTGTTGCCCGACCGAAAATCCCTCTTTCACTGCTGCTCGGTTATGGCCTGACCATCAGCTTCGGGCAGTTCGCATTTCTGTTTAGCGCGATTAAATTTGGCATGCCCGCTGGACTGGCGTCGCTGGTATTGCAGGCGCAGGCATTTTTCACCATTATCCTGGGCGCATTCGCTTTCAGTGAGCGTCTACAGGGTAAGCAACTGGTTGGCATCGCGCTGGCGGTGTTCGGCGTGCTGGTGCTGATTGAAGCCAGTCTGAATGGGCAGCATGTGGCGATGCTTGGCTTCATGCTGACGTTGGCCGCAGCGCTGAGCTGGGCCTGCGGTAATATCTTCAACAAGAAAATAATGCAGCATGAATCCCGTCCGGCAGTCATGTCGCTGGTGGTGTGGAGTGCATTAATCCCGATAGCGCCGTTCTTTCTGGCATCGCTAATCCTTGATGGCTCAGAACAAATAGTAAATAGCCTTGTTGCTATCGATATGACCACTATCCTTTCGCTGGTCTATCTGGCATTTGTGGCGACAATAGTGGGGTATGGTATATGGGGAACGCTACTGGGGCGCTATGAGACCTGGCGTGTGGCTCCGCTGTCGTTGTTAGTGCCGGTTGTTGGGCTGGCGAGTGCGGCAGTGTTACTGGATGAAACGCTAAGTGGGCTGCAACTTATCGGCGCGCTGTTGATTATGGCGGGGCTGTACATCAACGTCTTTGGTTTTCGTTTGCGCAGGATTGCACGGGCACGAGGCTAACATAAACCCCGCCGTAACGGGGTATCATGGCTTACAAACTGCGCATATTGTAATAAGGCACGCCCAGCTCGTCAGATTTATCGCTGCCTGCACCCATGTGATTAAAATCAAACGGAGACTGCTCCTGCGCGGGTGGCATAATCATCGCGTCGCGATTATTGGGCACTATGGGCTGCGCGGTTTGTTCCGCCATGCTCTGGCCCGAAACAACAAGCAGCAGGGCCAGCATTGCAGATGACAGAAGTTTCATGATTTCCTCGGTTACGTCTTTATCAGGCGATTAGCAGTTACATTGATTCAGCGGATGCAAATACCGGGATTCGCCGTGCATATTTGTCATACGGTACTTATGGGGGGGCACATCAAAATAGTTTTTGAAGGTCCGGGTCAGCGTTTGCTGAGACTCAAAGCCGTAACGCTCCGCCAGATAGAGGATCGGCTCGTTACTTTCTTTTAATTTCTGCGCTATTTCTGTCATTTTGCGGCTGCGGATATATTGACCTAACGAATGGCCGGTTTCTTTTTTAAACATCCGTTGCAGGTGCCATTTGGAGTAACCTGAACGCTCCGACACTTTTTCCAGTGAGAGCGGCGATTCAAGGTTATTTTCGATCCAGTCCAAAATGCTATGAATGGTGATCGTGTCAGTATTGCGTCTGGACATCGTCATACCTCTTTCTGTTTACGGCAGGATTTTCTTAAGCAAATGCTCAAGCGTTGCCACTTCGTCCGCCGTTAAGTTTTTTGTTAGTTCCTGGTGCAGGTCTTGCCCGACTAATTGATGGCACTGCTCGCAAATTGTCGCGCCATGCTCGGTGAGCTTCACCAGCACGCCACGTTTGTCATGTGGATTAGGAAGTCTTTCCACCCAGCCTTTACAGGCCAGTCTGTCGAGCATTCGCGTCAGGGCACCAAGATCGACAGACAGCACTTTTTTCAATTCGACAGGGGTAATGCACACCGCGCAGCGGATGGAGCAAAGCACCTTAAATTGCGATGCCGTGATATCCAGCGGTGACAGATAGTCGTTTAGCAAACGATCTTTTTTCTGATTAACCATATAGATCAAACGGCCCAGTGGGATGATTTCGTTGAACAGATCACTGGTGTTTTTCACAATGGTTGCCCTGGCAAGTAGTTAGTCACGGCTGATATTATTGCTTAGGCAAATATAAGTCAAATGAATGGGTTGGCAAATGCCACGTTTTGCTAAAACATCAGTACCTGGTTAATCGCACTTTCTTTCAATATTTTGATTACAAAGGCTTATACGTAGAGGCGAAAAATGAATCCTTACATCGCTAAAATGGCTTAAGCGGGTGTTTTCACCGTATACTTGCCGTTGACGATTAATGCACAGGAAAGATGACATTATGATGGATTTGTTTAAGGCCATAGGTCTGGGACTCGTTGTCCTGTTACCGTTGGCGAACCCGTTAACAACAGTGGCGTTGTTCCTCGGCCTTGCTGGCAATATGAACAGCGCAGAGCGTAACCGTCAGTCATTAATGGCGTCTGTCTATGTGTTTGCCATCATGATGGTGGCGTACTATGCCGGACAGGTGGTGATGAACACCTTTGGGATTTCGATTCCCGGATTGCGTATTGCGGGTGGGTTAATCGTTGCGTTTATCGGCTTTCGGATGCTTTTCCCGCAGCAAAAAGCGCATGATTCTCCGGAAGCGAGAAGTAAGACCGAAGAGCTTGCAGACGAACCGACGGCCAATATTGCCTTTGTCCCACTGGCAATGCCAAGCACTGCCGGTCCGGGTACTATTGCGATGATCATCAGTTCGGCGTCAACCGTGCGTCAGGGCTCAGAGTTTCCTGACTGGGTTATCATGGTCGCGCCACCGATTATCTTTGCGGTGATCGGGATTATTCTGTGGGGCTGCCTGCGTAGCTCTGGCGGGATCATGCGTCTGGTCGGTAAAGGGGGGATTGAAGCGATTTCCCGTCTGATGGGTTTTTTGCTGGTGTGTATGGGCGTGCAGTTTATTATTAACGGCGTGTTGGAAATTATTAAAACCTACGCGTAAAACCTGCGTTTTAAAAAGGGCCCGGTATTGTCTCCCGGGCCTTTTTTATGGCTAGTTAGGCTGTTCTTCCAGCGCGACCGGCCATTTGCGAAAGATAATCACGGACCATATCAGCGCAGCCAGCGCCGGCACTGCACCAATGTAACCGATTGTTGACATCGACCAATGCAAACTGACCTGATTTCCCACCAGCGCGCCCGCACCGATACCAATATTAAAGATACCGGAGAACAGCGCCATGGCGACGTCGGTGGCATCTGGCGCTAACGCCAGGACTTTCACCTGCATCCCCAGACCTATCACCATAATGGCAACACCCCAGAAAATACTCAGTACGGCAAGATGCATCTCGCTGTCTGCGGCTGGTAAAAGCAGCACCAGGCACACCGTCAGAAGCGCAATAGCCGCGCTTATCAGCCCTGAAGCGTACTGATTACCCAGCTTGCCAAAGATGATGCTGCCAATGATGCCCGCTGCACCCAGAACCAGTAACAGCACGGTAGCAAAGTTGGCGCTCAGTCCGGCGACAGTCTGAACAAAGGGTTCTATATAGCTGTAAGCTGTGTAGTGCGCGGTCACCACAATCACTGTTAGCAAATAAATACTGGTCAGTGCCGGGCGGCGAAACAACAGCGGCAGGCTTTTTAATGAACCTGAATGTTCGCTGGGTAGTTTTGGCAGCAGTTTAATCAGGCAGAGCAGGGTGACTAACGCGGCAACGCCGATTGCGAAGAAGGTCGTGCGCCAGCCAAAATACTGACCGACGATACGCCCGATAGGCAGTCCTAACACCATGGCCAGCGCGGTCCCGGTGGCAATCAGACTTAACGCCTGTGCGCGTTTACCCGCAGGCGCTAGCCGAATGGCTAACGACGCGGTAATCGACCAGAAAATGGCGTGTGCAAAGGCAATACCAATACGGCTAATGACCAGCACGGTAAAGTTCCATGCCAGGAAAGAGAGCACATGACTGGTGATAAACAATACGAAAAGGCAAATCAGAAGTTTGCGCCGTTCCACCTGGCTGGTAAGCAGCATAAACGGCAGTGACATCAGGGCAACGACCCAGGCATAGATGGTCAGCATGATCCCGACCTGCGCCGTTTGCATACCAAAGCTTTGCGCGATGTCGGAGAGCAAACCGACGGGAACAAACTCCGTGGTATTGAAAATAAAAGCGGCAATAGCCAGCGTGACGACCCGTAGCCACGCGACCTTGCGGGAAACAGTGTGTGTTGTCATATCAAATAAATTGGATTAGCTGCGAAAAGGTGAGGTCACGATCTTAAAACGGTTATTGGTGAAAATACAATCATTTCGTGATTCAAATCACATTTTTGTAGATGATACCGGGAAAGGAGGGCCGGGTGAGCTTGGGTCACCCGAGGCCAATTAATCTACATTCTGCGCCAGTTGAGGGGGCAACACCTCAATAAACGCTTCCAGCTGTCGCGTCATCGCTCCCCGACGCCAGACCAGCCACGTATTGAGCCAGCGCCACTTTTCGCTCAGCGGCCAGGCGTTAACCTGATGATGTCCCGGCATGCTTTCCAGCATCGAACGCGGTATCAGCGCTATTCCCGCCCCGGCAATCACGCAGGCGAGCATGCCGTGATACGACTCCATTTCGTGAATTGTACCTGGCATTGCGCGGTCGGCGTGAAACCAACTTTCAAAATGACGACGGTAAGAGCAGTTCGCGCGAAAGGCATAAATACTACAGCCGTTGACGTCACTGGCCCGCTGTATCGGTGCGTGCCCGTGGGGGGTAACAATCATCATCTCTTCACGATAGATCGGCATGCCTTCCAGTCCTGGATGGGTAATCGGGCCATCGACAAAAGCAGCGTTCAACGTCCCTTCCAGTACGCCATCCAGCATAGTGCCTGAAGGACCGGTTGCCAGAGCAAACTGAATTTTTGGATAACGCCGATTATATTCAGCCAGCGTCGCGGGAATGCGTACGGCCGCAGTGCTTTCCAGCGAACCGAGAGAGAACAGTCCCTGAGGCTCATCGCCTGCGACGACCATGCGTGCTTCCTCTACCAGGGCAAGGATCCGCTGGCTATAGCGCAGAAAATTGTGTCCGGACGGGGAAAGTCGCAGGCGCTGGTTTTCACGAATAAACAGATCGACGCCAAGGTCGGCTTCAAGCTGGCGAATACGCGTGGTGAGATTGGATGGTACACGATGCACCTTCGCGGCGGCCTGCGTAATGCTGCCGGTTTCCGCCACCGCATTGAACATTTCCAGTTGCGTGAGATCCATTATTTTTCTCTATTCGTGAATGGTGTAGTTAATATTATTCATTTTTCAGAAAGAGTAAATATGCTCATGATATGACCATACCCTGCAAAAAGAGAGACAGCTATGACCATCACATCAGCAACACATGCGATTTCCGTCAATCCTGTGAACGGCGAAAGGTTAACGGCGATGCCGTGGGCTAGTCGGGATGAGATTGCCCATGCGCTTGATCTGGCCGCCAGTGGATTTAATGAATGGAAACATACCACCGTGGCACATCGGGCACAGATGCTGCGCAAGGTTGGGTACGCTCTGCGTGAGCGTGCGGAAGAGATGGCGCAGTGTATCTCGCGGGAAATGGGTAAACCGATTAAACAGGCACGTGCAGAAGTGGCGAAATCCGCGGCGCTGTGTGACTGGTATGCAGAGCATGGACCTTTGATGCTTAATACTGAGCCAACGCAGGTGGAGAACAACCAGGCGGTGATTGAATATCGTCCTCTGGGCACTATTCTGGCTGTGATGCCGTGGAACTTCCCGCTGTGGCAGGTCATGCGCGGCGCAGTGCCTATTTTACTGGCCGGGAACGGTTATCTGTTAAAGCATGCACCTAACGTAACCGGATGTGCCGGTATTATTGCGCAGGCGTTTGCCGATGCCGGTATCCCGCAGGGGGTGTATGGCTGGGTGAATGCCGATAATGCCGGGGTTAGCCAGATGATCAACGATCCGCGTATTGCGGCCGTTACGGTTACCGGGAGTGTGCGAGCCGGGGCGGCAATTGGCGCTCAGGCGGGGGCGGCGCTGAAGAAATGCGTGCTTGAGCTGGGCGGTTCCGACCCGTTTATTGTGCTTAACGATGCCGACCTCGATCTGGCCGTGAAAGCGGCAGTCGCCGGTCGTTATCAGAATACCGGGCAGGTTTGTGCGGCAGCGAAACGTTTTATTGTTGAGGAAGGGATTGCGGCAGAATTTACTCGGCGTTTTGTGGCGGCAGCCAGCGCGCTAAAAATGGGCGATCCTCTGCATGAGGAAAACGATCTTGGCCCAATGGCGCGTGTTGATTTGCGTGATGAACTGCATCAGCAGGTTGAGACCTCGCTGGCGCAAGGGGCAAAGTTGTTACTTGGTGGCGAAAAAATTTCCGGTAAAGGGAACTACTATGCCATCACGGTTCTCGGTGATGTAACGCCTGAAATGACCGCTTTCCGCCAGGAGTTGTTCGGTCCAGTGGCGGCAATTACCGTCGCGAAGAACGCAGAGCATGCGTTAACCCTGGCGAATGATAGCGATTTTGGCTTGTCGGCAACGATTTTCACCGCCGATGAGATGCTGGCGCAGAATATGGCCGCACGCCTGGAATGTGGTGGGGTGTTTATCAATGGTTACAGTGCCAGTGACGCACGCGTCGCGTTTGGCGGGGTGAAGAAAAGCGGCTTTGGCCGGGAGCTTTCACACTTTGGCCTGCATGAGTTTTGTAATGTGCAGACCGTCTGGAAAAACCGTATTTAATCTTCAGGGTGTCCCCACACGGGACACTCGTCCACTCATATCGTCTGTGTCCTGACGCGGTGCATTCAGCTCTGTTATACTCGCAGGCCTTTCAGACCTGCGAGCAAGGAGCATGTTGTGGCCAGGGCCATGGACAATTCAATCTTAGAAACCATTGTGCAGCAGGTTCGCCCGCTGATCGGTCAAGGGAAAGTCGCTGACTACATCCCCGCATTAGCTTCCGTTGATGGTTCCAAACTGGGTATTGCCATTTGCACCGTTGATGGTCAGCACTATCAGGCGGGCGATGCGCAAGAACGTTTTTCAATTCAGTCGATCTCGAAGGTGCTCAGTCTGGTGGTGGCGATGCGTCATTATCAGGAAGATGAGATCTGGCAGCGTGTAGGCAAAGATCCTTCAGGACATCCGTTTAATTCTCTGGTACAGCTGGAAATGGAGCAGGGAATACCACGCAACCCGTTTATTAATGCCGGGGCGCTGGTGGTTTGCGACATGTTGCAGGGGCGTCTGAGTGCCCCACGTCAACGCATGCTCGAAGTCGTACGGGCGCTAAGCGGTGTGCCGGATATCGCCTATGATGCGACAGTTGCCCGCTCTGAGTTTGAGCATTCGGCGCGTAATGCGGCCATTGCCTGGCTGATGAAATCCTTTGGTAATTTTCAACATGATGTTGCCACCGTTCTGCAAAACTACTTTCACTACTGTGCGCTGAAGATGAGCTGCGTGGAGCTGGCGCGTACCTTTGTCTTTCTGGCTAATCAGGGGCATGCCTTTCATCTCAATGAGCCGGTAGTCACGCCGATGCAGGCCCGACAAATTAATGCGCTGATGGCGACCAGTGGTATGTACCAGAACGCCGGTGAATTTGCGTGGCGAGTAGGGCTGCCGGCAAAATCCGGGGTGGGTGGCGGTATCGTGGCGATCGTGCCGCATGAGATGGCGATAGCGGTCTGGAGCCCGGAACTGGATCCAGCAGGGAATTCACTGGCAGGTATTGCGGTCCTGGAGCAGTTGACCCAACAGCTGGGGCGCTCGGTTTACTGATGAACTCGCTCGAACCTCTTTTTTCCCGACTAGCGAAATCGAGTTTTCGTTCGCGGTTTCGCCTCGGTGACAAAGAACGACGTTATTGTATAGAGAAAGGCGCGCCGGTGATTAAACAACATGCTGCCGATTTTATTGCTAAACGCCTGGCGCCTGCCTTCCCGGTCAATGACGGTAAGCAGACGCCAATGCGCGGGCATCCGGTGTTTATTGCCCAGCACGCGACGGCAACCTGCTGTCGCGGGTGTCTGGCAAAATGGCATGATATTCCGCAAGGGCAGGCGCTAAGTGCAGAACAACAACGTTACGTTGTCACGGTGATTTATCACTGGATAGTACGCCAAATGAATCAGCCATAGATAACACAATCCTATGATAAGACCCCTTGTGTTGCGAAAAAGTTAAACGCACTATCAAGGGGTTAATCTAAGGAGAAAAACATGGCTTCTGTTACACCCTGCGTCGTGCTCAGCGCACAACAAATTCTGTCGAGAATCGACGAACTTTGCGACATCCTCGAACAGTGCGTGAATGACGGCGCATCTGTGAGTTTTATACACCCCTTCAACCGTGATAAGTCACTGCCGTTCTGGACCGGCGTCGCGCAAAGCGTCGTCCGTGGCGAGAAAATTGTGCTGGCGGCTGAGAACGCGAAAGGTACCCTGGTAGGGACCGTTCAACTTATTATCGATCAACCTGAAAACCAGCCGCATCGTGCCGACGTCGCCAAATTACTGGTGCATCCGTCTGCACGACGGACAGGTATCGCCAGGGAACTGATGAACGCGCTGGAAACGTGTGCGCGTCAACAGCGTAAAACCATGCTGGTGCTCGACACGGCCACCGGTAGCGGTGCGGAGTTGTTCTACCACAATTGTGGCTGGCAAAAAGCTGGCATGATCCCCGACTACGCCCAAATGCCGGACGGAACGCTGACGGGCACCACACTTTTCTATAAATCACTGTAATTTGTTACCGGGGATTGATCAAAACAGGGTTTCAAGGTATTAAAGTTTGCTAACCTATTGGACCAATTCAATCAGGTTGTATGACTAATCAAAAAGGGAACCCATTGTGCAAACACTAAATCGTCGCGATTTTCCCGGTGCTCACTATCCTGAACGCATCATTCAGTTTGGTGAAGGAAACTTCCTGCGCGCCTTTGTTGACTGGCAAGTTGATTTACTGAATGAACATACCGATCTGAATTCTGGTGTGGTCATTGTTCGTCCTATCGAAAGTACATTTCCGCCATCACTGAGCACGCAGGATGGTCTCTACACCACCATCATTCGTGGTCTGAATGAAAAGGGCGAGGCCGTCAGCGACGCGCGTTTAATTCGCTCGGTTAACCGTGAAATCAGCGTTTATAGCGAATACGATGAGTTCCTGAAACTGGCGCATAACCCTGATATGCGTTTTGTTTTCTCCAATACAACGGAGGCCGGCATTAGTTATCATGCGGGTGACAAGTTCGACGATGCGCCTGCGGTAAGCTATCCGGCCAAGTTGACCCGCCTGCTGTTTGAGCGTTATAGCCATTTTGACGGCGCGCTGGATAAAGGCTGGATAATCGTTCCTTGCGAACTGATTGATTACAACGGCGATGCGCTGCGTGAACTGGTGCTGCGTTACGCGCAGGAGTGGGCGTTGCCGGACGCGTTCGTACAGTGGCTGGACAAGGCTAACGCATTTTGTTCTACGCTGGTGGACCGCATCGTTACCGGTTACCCACGTGACGAAGTGGCCATGCTGGAAGCCGAGCTGGGTTATCATGATGCCTTCCTCGATACTGCAGAGCACTTCTACCTGTTTGTGATTCAGGGGCCGAAGTCATTAGCGACTGAACTGCGTCTGGACAAATATCCGCTGAATGTACTGATTGTTGATGATATTAAACCGTACAAAGAGCGTAAAGTTGCCATCCTTAATGGTGCGCACACCGCGCTGGTGCCGGTAGCCTACCAGGCAGGGCTAGACACGGTGGGTGAGGCGATGAATGACGCAGAGATTTGCGCTTTTGTCGAAAAAGCCATCTATGAAGAGATCATTCCGGTGCTGGATTTACCGCGTGATGAGCTGGCATCGTTCGCCAGCGCGGTGACCGGACGTTTCTGCAACCCGTACATCAAGCATCAGCTTTTGTCGATTGCACTGAACGGAATGACTAAATTCCGCACGCGTATTTTGCCGCAGTTGCTGGCAGGGCAGCAGGCCAATGGTCAATTGCCGGCGCGTCTGACGTTTGCGCTGGCGGCGCTGATTGCTTTCTATCGTGGCGAGCGTAACGGTGAGTCTTATCCGGTTCAGGATGATGTGCACTGGATTGAGCGCTTCCAGCAATTGTGGAGCCAGCACCATGATCGTCAAATAAGTACGCAAGCGTTGGTGCGCTCGGTTCTGGCGGTCAACGAGCACTGGGAGCAGGATCTGACACAGGTTCCCGGACTGGTAGAACAGGTTTCAGCCGATCTGGATTCAATTCTGTCCCAAGGCATGCGCGAAGCCGTTAAGCCACTGTGCTAAAACAGTCACCCGGTTTAGGCCGGGTTTTTTATAACTCTTAATTAGTTACAACATACAATGTGTTTCCCTAATTCAATCGCCGTCTGCACTATAGTGCTCGTTTATTCAGGCAGATAAAAAGGGGGGATTTAGTGCCGTGAGGTGCTTGCAACATTGATCGCGATCACGTTTAATGGCGCGGCTTTCACATTTTTCGAAGATAACCATGATTGTTCGACCTCAACAACACTGGCTACGCCTGATTTTCGTCTGGCATGGTTCAGTTTTATCGAAGATTTTCTCGCGCCTGCTGCTGAACTTTCTGCTTTCCATTGCCGTTATTATCATGCTGCCGTGGTATACGATGCTGGGTATAAAATTTACCCTGGCGCCATTTAGCATTCTTGGCGTTGCCATTGCTATCTTTTTAGGTTTCCGCAACAACGCGTGCTATTCGCGCTACGTTGAGGCTCGACACCTGTGGGGACAATTGATGATTGCCTCCCGTTCTCTGCTGCGTGAAGTTAAAACCACGTTGCCGGACGATGGTGAATTGGGGCAGTTTGTACGCCTGCAAATTGCATTTGCTCACTGCTTGCGCATGACTTTGCGTCGCCATCCTCAGGCAGGACCGCTGGCGAAGTATCTCAGCGCATCAGACTTGCAAACTGTCTTTGCCTGCCAATCGCCGGCCAACCGTATCCTGCTGTTGATGGGCGAGTGGTTAGCCGTGCGCAGGCGTAATGGCGAGCTATCTGATATATTATTTCACAGTTTAAACAACAGGTTAAATGATATGTCGGCGGTGCTTGCAGGTTGTGAGCGGATTGCTAATACACCGGTGCCATTTGCCTATACCTTGATCCTGCATCGTACGGTCTATCTGTTTTGTATCATGCTGCCATTCGCGTTAGTGGTGGATTTGCACTACATGACGCCGTTCATTTCCGTGCTGATTTCATATACGTTTATTTCTCTCGACACACTGGCAGAAGAGCTTGAAGACCCGTTCGGTACAGAGAATAACGACTTGCCGCTGGATGCGATTTGTAATGCGATTGAAATTGATTTACTACAAATGAATGATGAAACGGGTGTTCCCGCCAAACACATGCCCGATAAGCATTATCAGCTGACTTAACAGAATCAGTTTTCGCAATGTGCTTTTTGCCACCAGGCCGGCTTCATATCGGAAAAAGAGTGAAACTCTGGCGCCAGATCATCATCATCCGCTTCGTCAAACCCTCCGGCCAGCAGTGCAATAATCGGGGCGTCATCAATGGCGCCCACGGAGCTACCACACTGCGGGCAAAAGGCTCTGCTGGATGTTTCTGAAGAACGCCAGGTCGCAGGCCGACCTGCAGTGCCTGTCCATTCTACATTTCCGGCATTAAACTCAATCCATACCACGGTAGGTGCGCCCGTATGCTTGCGGCAAATATCACAGGAACAGGTGTGTGAATTATTAGCATTCGTCGCGGTAAAACGAATTGAACCACACAAGCAACCGCCAGAAAAGATTTTGGACATGACGACTCTCGTTAGCGAAATGTTTGCAAACATTAGCAGATGACTCGGACAATCACTAGAATCTCATCTAAAAAAGGCGAGGGTGCGCATAGATGAAAAGTGATAAAAATCAGCCATTATTGTATAGGGGCCAATATTGCGTTATACGGGCTTAAAAATCACGTTTGGCAACAATAAATAAGCGCGGAAATGCCAAAAGGATTTTACCGTTTTCCTGAAGAGGATATTGCACCTGCAAAAGTTCATGATAACGAGCCAGATACTTTCGCTGTTCACTTTCACTCAGATCCTGCAACCAAGGGCGTAAGCCGGTCGCACTAACCCAGTCAATAATAGACTGATGCGAATCCATAATGTGATAATAGGTCGTACGCCAGATATCAACGTCACAGCCAGCTTCAGTCAAAATATCATAATAGGCATGCACACCGGGAAGCGGCGCGCGGCCCCGATCAGGATAACCCTGTTCATAAGCAACTTCTCGCATCAAAATATGTGTCGGCTCCAGCCAGTTATCAGGCATTTGCACAGCAAGCACGCCGTTACGATTCAGCTGCGAGACAAGATATGGGAATAATTCATAGTGGTCTGGTACCCACTGCAATGACGCATTTGCATACAGGAGATCCAGTGGTTGTTCCGTCTTGAACGTGCTGATATCTGCCTCGATAAAATGGCAATTTGGCAATGCTACACGCGCTTCGTCGAGCATATTGGGTGATGAGTCCACGCCTGTTATTTTGGCCATAGGCCAACGTTGATGTAGTAATGACGTGCTGTTTCCCGGACCACAGCCCAGATCGGCGACTAAGCGGACATTTTCCAGAGCCACTCTACGCAGTAGTTCCGCTGCGGGTCTTGAACGTTCACTGCCATATTGCAGATAAAGTGCAGGGTTCCAGTCAGCCATGTAGGTGTCTCCAGTGTGAGATGGGATCGCATTGATTCTTTAGGTTAAGCGTACGACATTATGGGCGTATTTGCTGAAGCGGGAAGGGCGCAATAAAGTCTTCAACGTCATAGAATGACGCTAAGTGATAATGCAAAAATGATGTAAGGAATGAAATATGCTCGAAACATCAAGACTCATTTTAAGACAGTGGGAAATAAAAGATATGGCGGCGTTTGCCGACTTGAATGCAGATCCAGATGTGATGCGCTTCTTTCCAGCCCCGTTGACAAAACAGGAGAGCGACAGCCTGGCGGAGAGGTTCAGCGAAGGAATCGAACAACGCGGCTGGGGGTTTTGGGCCGTTGAGTCCAAAGAAACACATGAATTTGTAGGTTGTGTCGGTTTGCATCCGCAGCCTGATAAATTTCCATTTTCTCCCTGTACCGAAATTGGTTGGCGGCTCAGCAAAACATACTGGCATCAAGGATTAGCCATGGAGGCCGCCGAAGTCTGTCTGGAATATGCGTTTGCGACTCTGGCATTAAATGAAGTCGTATCGTTTACATCGGTACTCAACAAACCTTCAGAACGCTTAATGAAGCGACTTGGTATGGTAAAAATGGATACGTTTCCGCATCCGGCACTACCGACAAGCCATCGGCTTTCCCAACATGTTCTGTATCGAATTCAGCCAGATTCTGTATTGGATAATTTTTAGAGTCGGGAAAAGAATCAGTATCAACTTGAGCTGGCATATTGTGAGCAGGATGCCGGGCAAAATAACCGTGGTGGAGTCATCATTATAAGATGGCGAGTGTATAGGATGGGGAGCAGCATTGAAGAAGAACTTTCAGAGTTCACCAGTGACCAAGGAAAGAAAGCATGACCGTAAATCATCAGATTTTCCCCGTTCTCACGCTGGTGCGCATAATGTATATTATGTTAAATCATGTTGATTGTTAACTTACTTCATGAACTTAGATGGCTCGCATAAAATCATAGGGTTAAGCCCCCTCTTAATCTTTAGTTTGCTGGCGTTATGTTTAAGAGCTATTTTCTTCATATCCACGAACCTCTCTGAGGATGTCTCAGATGTATGTACTTGACCAGTTGAGCGTTGCTCCTAACCGGCGACTTTGGACATTGGTTGACACCACTACTAACTTACCGCTTCTGTTTCCACTTCTCTTTCTCATTGATCGCTTAGCTTCACGTTCCGAATCCACGCAGTCATCTACGCTACAAGCTCTAAAGTTTTTTTATGAGTACTGGTATCAAAAACATGATGTCACTTTCTGTTTGAGCTTCCAATTGTCTGGATACAATCCTTCGATTGCGGTTAGTGAGCTTGAAGCATTTCTTCATTATCTTGAATCAGGAAAGCTTATGTTGCCTACACTCGGATATGCAGTAATTAGCAAGCACAATACTAATATAAATCATGTACATGCAGTCTGCCGTTTTATAAACTATCTGATCAATACTTACGTTTCTCCTCGTTATATGGATGGCACCCCAAAAGAGCTTTCTCGTTATGCTTTACAATTATCCAAGCGTTTGTCGACCTATCGTTCTGATTTTCGACCCAGCAAGCAAAAGCATTCACACAAACATTTTAATAGCCTTACAGCAGACATGGTCAGGAGATTTTATGAGATTATTAGACCAGAATCGTCTTTCAAGCCAAATCCTCTTAATCCCTTCCCTGCTGGAGAAGTTCAATTCAGAAATTATTTAATCTGTCGTCTTCTTTTGAATTATGGTTTGCGAGTAAGTGAATTGCTCCTGTTAGAAAAACACTCAATTAAACCTAACATCCAAGGCGGACAATTCAGTATCATAGTGACGTCTGTAGATGATGATGTCAGAGATCCAAGAAAACGATTGCCATCATTAAAAAACTCATGGGCGCATCGAGTTTTAGCGTTAGACATAAATGATTACAACCACTTGAAAATATACATTGATAAAATAAGTAAAAATACCTCTCATAACTTCATATTCACATCAACAAAAAGTAACTTGCCTCCTCTATCATATCACTCTATATATGATATTTTCTCAAAAATTGATTGTGTATTTAAAAAAGAGTACCCGCAATTCAGTGATGAAAAAAATATTGATTCTGTAGTTAGCATAACACCACACGTAACTCGCCATACATGGGCTTATTTGATCTTAAAGAGAATTTATGCTGCTAAATATCAGTCTGTTATGAGAAATTGCAAGCTTGCCGGAGTTGATTTCGCTATTGCAGGTCTGATGAGTGAAGCTAAAGATGAGCTTCGTCTTTTAGGTGGATGGAGTCATAATAGCCGCATGCCAGAATTTTATGCCCGGCGTTTTCTTTCTGAGCGAGCTAATTTTTCCAATGTCACACGAATTGCCGCTGACTCCTCAGAGGATGAATTTTTTTCATTGATACATCAAGCGTTTGGGGAGGTTATCAAATGAATAAAATCCCAGCAATAGAAAGCGAAGATAAGCATGTCTTTTTTTCACGTGAACAAATGATACAAATAAAAAGTCTCTACATCCCTTCAAAAATCCACTTAAGGTCAGCTGATGTTTTTGATGACAAGAATATATTTGCAGAGACTAATGATTGGGTGTTCCATTACTCAGGTAGCCAGTCACACATTAATTTCAAAACGGATGATTACACGACTAAACTAATTAAGTATATATTATACCGTTATGCATCATCAAAATCTCCTGGGACTATTTATCGTGTGCATCGCGCATGGCTAGACGCAATTGAATATGTTTCGAAGCAAGGAATGTTTAACTTTAAATTGTTAAGCTCTTTCCTTGAAAAAGAAAGCTTATTGCCGACTTATTTTTTCTGTATTGTTTTTGGTCTGAAAATTCTTTGTGTAGATGAATTTCCGGGTTTTACTTTAGATGACTACGAAGACCTTGAATTGATCCCTCG
>NZ_JADABY010000016.1 GCF_015672735.1 Citrobacter sp. Res13-Sevr-PEB04-36
AGTTATAATTCACCGTAAATGTAGAGGTTGCATTCGCTTCGCCCGCCTTAATCGTTGTGGACGTTGACTGATAAGCCGCATAAAAATTCAGTTGGTTTTCCTGATCTTTCGCCAGCGTATAAGCATAATTGCCAAATGAGTTGAGACCCAACGGAGCCTTATCCATCGTCATTAGTCTGATCGCAACGCCACTGGCCTTACCCTGGCCACCAGCAATTGCCAACAACCCACGATCTGTCGCATCCGCCGTCCCATCAAATTTAACTTTTGCTGAAGTTACCGATTCCGGGCAGCTTTTCAATTTAATCGTAAATCCCGTCACCGACGCCGAATCACCAACACCGTTAAAAGCAGTTTTCGCCACGGACCCTAATTTAACGTCCATCGTTTTATTTGTACCAATATCCACGACGCAAGTCTGCTCAAGGATCGAACCCACAAAATTAATTGTCCCATCAGAGGCCATAGCACAGGTTATGGACAGTGAACTAAAAAATACTGGTACAAGAACCTGCCATTTCATATTCATAAAAATCCTTTATATTGCATATAAATTAAGAACCCAGATTTAAAAATGTGGGAATGTAGTACCCTCCCCAATTAGAGGATGTATAAATAAATCTAAACATTTAATGATAACGAATGTGAAAGAATTAAATCACATTAAATTAAAGCATATAAACCCGACCACATGGATTCAATTACCCCATTGACTCCCATAGACCATATAATGTAATGTTATTTTTTCATCACCAACTGATGCCTATTCTAACAACAGATTATCCTCTGGCAATAGGCAACTAGTCTCCATCTAGACTTTTAAATACTTCAACCACCCTTAATAATTATTAGCATGACGACACCAATTGGTTGAAAACTATATTTCATTGTTTTTTAAGGTTTTTTTGATGAAAGCACACGATAGTGAATTAGCACAAAATGATATAGTAAACAAACTAACGAAACCTATAGAGCATATTAATTCGTTGATTGATATTTTATCAAAAGAATATCCTGCGCGAAAATTGGAAAAGAAAAAAAACATAACAATTATAAGAAATAACCACCGCCAGTGTCTGGTCATGTTTAGTGGTAGCATTGCACTGTACCGCTGCAGTGATGGTTTCATTATCAACGCTGAGGCTGCACCATTTATTTTCGGTATTAATACGCAACTCAGATACGAGCAACATCTCTCCTTGCGCGCTCAAGAAACATCAGAAATAGCATTGGTTCCACAGCAAGAGTTATATGAAATTGTGGAAAAAAATAATTTATGGGAATCAGTAGCAAGGATTACCGATTATAGTGCAGCAAAAATTTACACACACTGCCTGGCCGTGAGTAAACTCTCAGCCTATGAAATCATACGCCATCAGCTAATGACGCTAATGACAGAGCCAGAAGAGATTCGGCAAAAAATGACGGCAGCAAACTACATACTTTCTCGCTCATTTTTATCACGTAGCGGTACAATGAAAATATTATCTTATCTTAAACAGGCTGGGTTCATTGACTTAAGGCGCGGTATTTTAATGGAAATAAGTGAATTACCAGAAAAATTGAATAATTACTATATGAAATAAAACCATAGCGTATTGAACCTTTTTTACTACGGGCAAATGCGACAATGCATTTGCCCATAATGACTTAATTCAGCGCAAATTTCTCAATAGCATACGCTACGCCGTCTTCAAGATTGGATTTGGTGACAAAGTTGGCAATCTCTTTCACTGTCGGGATAGCGTTGCCCATTGCCACACCCACACCCGCATATTCGATCATCGCAATGTCGTTTTCCTGATCGCCAATCGCCATGACCTCTTCAGCTTGAATGCCTAGCGCATCAGCCAGTGATTTCACTCCGGTCCCTTTATTGACGCGTTTATCCAGGATTTCAAGGAAGTACGGCGCACTTTTCAGCACCGTGTACTTCTCTTTCACCTCAGCTGGAATACGCGAGATAGCTTTATCGAGAATTTCTGGCTCATCAATCATCATCACTTTCAGAAACTGGGTCGCCGGGTCCATCTTCTCAGCTTCGCAGAACACCAGCGGAATAGTCGCGATAAATGATTCATGTACCGTGTAGTAGCTGATATCACGATTGGCGGTATAGAGCGTGTTGCGATCGAGGGCGTGGAAGTGTGAACCGACGTCTCGGGAGAGCTGTTCCAGGTAACGATAATCATCATAGCTCAACGCCGTTTGGGCGACGGTACTGCCATCTCCAGCTTTCTGCACCAGCGCACCGTTATAGGTAATGCAGTAGTCGCCGGGTTGTTCCATGTGGAGTTCTTTCAAGTAACTGTGGACGCCTGCATACGGACGACCAGTGGTCAGCACCACGTTTACCCCACGCGCGCGCGCCGCAGCAATCGCGTTTTTGACCGCAGGTGAAATGGTGTGATCGGGCAGCAGAAGTGTGCCATCCATGTCGATAGCAATAAGTTTGATAGCCATGAGTTCCCCGGATTAAATGAGTCCATCCTCATGCTAACGCGATTCCGCTCAAAAAACAGCTACGAAAAGGGGGACAGGAAGGGGAACCGGGATCCCCTTTTGACGATCGCCTGTAGGCCTGATAAACAACGCGCCATCAGGCACTACACTGCGTCTTGCCGGATGGTGGCGTACAGATTACTTTTGCAGGCAAAAAAATACCCGGTTGCACAATACAACCGGGTATTTTTATACAGGATAGCGATTAGATATCGATATTCGCTGCTTTCAGGGCGTTCTCTTCGATAAACGCACGACGCGGTTCAACGGCGTCGCCCATCAGCGTAGTAAACAACTGGTCGGCGGCAATCGCATCTTTCACGGTCACGCGCAGCATACGGCGACTTTCCGGATCCATGGTGGTTTCCCACAGCTGATCCGGGTTCATTTCGCCCAGACCTTTATAACGCTGAATAGACAGACCACGGCGGGACTCTTTCACCAGCCAGTCCAGCGCCTGCTCGAAGCTGGTAACCGGCTGACGACGCTCGCCACGTTCGATAAATGCGTCGTCCTCGATCAGGCCTCGCAGTTTTTCACCCAGCGTGCAGAGACGACGGTATTCACCGCCGGTCACAAACTCATGCTCCAGCGGATAGTCGGTATCAACACCGTGGGTACGTACGCGGATCACCGGTTCAAACAGGTTCAACTCGGCGTCTTTACGTACAAAACTATTCCAGGTGCTACCGTGCATTTCGTTTTCATTCAGCACGTTCACCAGCTGGGAAACCCAGGCCGTGACTTTCGCTTCATCAGCCAAATCTGCCTCGGCCAGCGTCGGTTGGTAAACCAGCTCTTTCAGCAGTGAGCGCGGGAAGCGGCGCTCCATACGACCAATCATTTTCTGCGTGGCGTTGTATTCAGACACCAGTTTTTCCAGTGCTTCACCCGCCAGCGCCGGAGCGTGGGCGTTAGTGTGCAGCGTGGCGCCATCAAGGGCGATAGAGATCTGGTACTGATCCATCGCTTCATCGTCTTTGATGTACTGTTCCTGCTTGCCTTTCTTCACTTTGTACAGTGGTGGCTGCGCAATGTAGACGTGGCCGCGTTCAACGATTTCCGGCATCTGACGATAGAAGAAGGTCAACAGCAGCGTACGAATGTGCGAGCCGTCGACGTCCGCATCGGTCATGATGATGATGCTGTGATAGCGCAGTTTATCCGGGTTGTATTCGTCGCGACCAATGCCGCAGCCGAGCGCGGTAATCAGCGTCGCCACTTCCTGAGAAGAGAGCATCTTGTCGAAGCGCGCCTTCTCAACGTTAAGGATTTTACCCTTCAGCGGCAGAATCGCCTGGTTCTTACGGTTACGCCCCTGCTTCGCAGAGCCGCCCGCGGAGTCCCCTTCCACCAGGTACAGTTCAGAGTGGGCCGGGTCGCGTTCCTGGCAGTCCGCCAGTTTGCCCGGCAGGCCAGCTAAGTCCAGCGCACCTTTACGACGGGTCATTTCACGCGCGCGACGCGCTGCTTCACGGGCACGTGCCGCATCAATAATTTTACCGACGACGATTTTCGCGTCAGATGGGTTTTCCAGCAGGTATTCGCTCAGCAGCTCGTTCATCTGCTGTTCTACTGCAGTTTTCACCTCGGAAGAGACCAGCTTGTCTTTGGTCTGGGAGGAGAATTTCGGATCCGGTACTTTCACGGAAACGACAGCAATCAGGCCTTCACGGGCATCGTCACCGGTGGCACTGACTTTCGCTTTTTTGCTGTAGCCTTCTTTGTCCATGTAGGCGTTCAGGGTACGGGTCATCGCCGCACGGAAGCCTGCAAGGTGAGTACCGCCATCGCGCTGCGGAATGTTGTTGGTAAAGCAGTAGATGTTTTCCTGGAAACCATCGTTCCACTGCAGCGCAACTTCGACGCCAATACCGTCTTTTTCTGTGGAGAAGTAGAAGATATTCGGGTGGATCGGCGTTTTGTTTTTGTTGAGGTATTCAACAAACGCCTTGATGCCGCCTTCGTAGTGGAAATGATCTTCTTTACCGTCGCGCTTATCGCGCAGGCGGATGGATACGCCGGAGTTCAGGAATGACAGCTCGCGCAGACGTTTCGCCAGAATTTCATATTCAAACTCAACGACATTGGTAAAGGTTTCATGACTTGGCCAGAAGCGCACCTGGGTACCGGTCGCTTCAGTCTCGCCAGTCACGGCCAGTGGTGCCTGCGGTACGCCGTGCACGTAAGTTTGCTGATGCACTTTACCTTCGCGGCGAATCACCAGCTCCAGTTTCTGCGACAGGGCGTTAACTACGGAAACACCCACGCCGTGCAAACCGCCGGACACTTTATAGGAGTTATCATCAAATTTACCGCCCGCGTGCAGGACGGTCATGATCACTTCTGCTGCCGAAACGCCTTCTTCCGGGTGGATACCGGTTGGAATACCACGGCCATCATCGGTAACGGACACGGAGTTGTCAGCGTGAATCGTCACCACGATATCTTTACAGTGACCCGCGAGCGCTTCGTCGATAGCGTTATCTACCACCTCGAATACCATGTGGTGTAGACCGGTGCCGTCATCCGTGTCGCCGATATACATACCCGGGCGCTTACGCACCGCATCCAGTCCTTTCAGGACTTTGATACTGGAGGAGTCATAAGAATTCGACATCAACGTTTCTCGCTCATTTTATCTTGGGTTAATCCGTTATTTTACCCTTTTCCACGGTGAACATCTTCGAATTTTTGTCCGACATGTCCATAACGTGTTCAGCGCTAATTGCGCTGACAAAGACTTGAGATTGCGTGGCTTTTAAGCGGCTGGCTAGCAGTCCGCGACGCGCATCATCCAGTTCAGAGGCAAAATCATCTATCAGGTACAGGCAGCGCCGTCCGCTTTCGCGAGTCAGGAACTCCCCTTGCGCCAAACGTAAGGCGCACATCAGCAGTTTTAACTGCCCACGCGACAACGTATCTTCCACCGGCGCACCGTCAGCGCGAATGCGGAAATCCGCTTTATGCGGACCGTGCGCGGTGTAGGTCAACATGCGATCGCGTTCAAAACTGCGTTCCAGCACCTCAGCGTAATCGGTCTCTTTCTCCCAGCCACGCTGGAAAGAGAAGGAGAGAGAAAACTCGGGAAGAAACTGCTGGCAGGTATCCGCCATATCCTGCGCGATACCGGCGCTGTACTCCGCGCGCCAGGTGCTGATTTGTTCCGCCAGCGGGATCAGTTCTCTGTCCCACGGGCGCAGTTGCTCATAACGACTCACCTGGCGCAGCGCGGCATTGCGCTGCTTAAGCAATCGCTTAAGGTTGCTCCAGGCGGTAAAGAATCCGGCTTCATTGTGAAAGCATCCCCAGTCAAGGAACGCTCTTCTGTATTTGGGGCCACCGTTGAGTAAAGTAAACCCCTCGGGCGTGATCAGCTGCATCGGCATCAGGTGCGCCAGTTCGGCAACCTTATGACCGTCGGTGCCGTCAATGCGCACTTTGCTGTCACCCAACTTGTCTTTGGTCAGGCCAATCGATGTCTCACGCTCGGTTCCCTGTAAACGCCCGTGGAGTACAAACGACTCCTGCTCGTGGCGAATGACGCGGCCAATCTGCAAACTGCGAAACGCCCGACCGTGGCCAAGCGTATAAATTGCCTCCAGCACGCTGGTTTTGCCGCTGCCGTTAGCACCGACCAGGAAGTTAAAGCCGGGAGATAAAGCGAGATCCGCGTTTTCAATATTGCGGAAATCTTTAATCAGGAGTCGGGATAGCGACATATCAACTCGTCATCATTCAAGGGGCGTGGGTGTCGCAGCCAGTTCGTCTACCGCCAGCGCGCAGAAAGCGGAGCGTACACGAAGTACGTGAGCATTTCGAGCACTGCCGGAAGGCGAAATGGCAAGTAAACCAGCCCCTTTGCAGATTCTACAATCTCATTGGCATGACGACGTAGGCTGCGGATTGTGACGCTGCATCTTCAATCTGTACGCTCGATACGGAATCGGTCAGCATAATGCGTACGTTTTCGCACTTCAGTGCATTCAATACGTCCAGCACGTAGCTAACATTGAAGCCGATTTCCATTTCAGTCCCTGGATAGGTGACATCGAGGATCTCTTCTGCTTCTTCCTGTTCCGGGTTGTTGGCCGTAATTTTGAGCTGGTTTTCACTGACGTACAGGCGCACACCGCGGAATTTCTCATTGGAGAGAATGGCCGCACGGGCAAACGCCTGCTTGAGGATATCGCAGCCCGCTTCCAGATGTTTGTCCGGGTTCTTCGGCAGTACGCGACGGTAGTCAGGGAAACGTCCATCCACCAGCTTGGAGGTAAAGATGAAGTCGCCAACATGCGCGCGGATGTTGTTGCTGCCAATCTGCACGCGCAACGGATTATCGCCGCCGTCGAGCATACGCATCAATTCAATCACACCTTTACGCGGCACGATCACTGAATGGCTGGGCAATGATTGGCCAACCGGCATTGAGCACACAGCCAGACGGTGACCATCGGTCGCCACGGTACGCAGTTCTTCACCTTCGGTTTCAAACAGCATGCCGTTTAAGTAATAGCGCACGTCCTGATGAGCCATCGAAAACTGCGTGGCTTCAATCAGACGCTTCATCGTCGCCTGCGGCAGCGTGAATTCAACTTCACTCTGCCAGTCATCCAGATTCGGGAAGTCGGCGGCAGGCAGCGTGGACAGCGAGAAACGGCTGCGGCCAGAACGCACCAGCATGCGGTCGCCCTCCAGCTGGACAGCTATTTCCGCACCTTCCGGCAGACCGCGACAAATGTCGAAGAATTTACGCGCCGGGACGGTGGTCGCACCGGGTTCATGCGGCTGGATCAGCGCAACGCGAGCCACCATCTCCATCTCGAGATCGGTACCGGTCAGAGAAAGCGTTCCATCCGCAACCTGTAGCAACAGGTTTCCGAGGATCGGCAGCGTAGGACGACCACCCAGCGGGCCGCTGACCTGCTGAAGCGGTTTTAATAAATGTTCACGTTCAACGGTAAATTTCATAGCGTCACGAAGATAATGTTCTGATTAAGTTGGAGAAATCTTCTTTAATATCATGGCTTTCTTCACGCAACTGCTCAATCTTACGACAGGCATGAAGCACGGTAGTATGGTCACGCCCACCAAACGCGTCGCCAATTTCCGGCAGACTGTGGTTGGTGAGCTCTTTTGCCAGCGCCATTGCCATCTGACGTGGACGCGCTACCGAGCGAGATCGACGCTTGGAAAGCAGATCCGCAATTTTGATTTTGTAATACTCTGCCACCGTCTTTTGAATATTGTCGATGGTGACCAGTTTTTCCTGCAATGCCAGCAAGTCGCGCAGCGCCTCACGCACAAAATCGATAGTGATCGCCCGGCCAGTAAAGTTGGCGTTGGCAATCACGCGGTTCAGTGCGCCTTCCAGTTCACGCACGTTAGAGCGTAAACGCTTGGCAATAAAGAACGCCACCTCGCCTGGCAGACGAATGTCGTTTTCGTCGGCTTTTTTCATCAGGATCGCGACTCGCGTTTCCAGTTCTGGTGGTTCGATCGCGACGGTCAGTCCCCAGCCGAAGCGGGATTTCAGACGATCTTCAACGCCGTTGATCTCCTTCGGATAACGATCCGACGTCAGGATGATCTGTTGATTACCTTCCAGCAGGGCATTAAAGGTGTGGAAAAACTCTTCCTGAGATCGTTCTTTATTAGCAAAGAATTGAATATCGTCAATCAGCAACGCATCAACAGAACGGTAGTAGCGTTTAAACTCTTCGATCGCATTGTTTTGTAGGGCTTTAACCATGTCCTGTACAAAACGCTCGGAGTGCATATACACCACTTTTGCGTTTGGCTTGCGCGCCATAATCCCGTTACCAACGGCGTGCAGAAGGTGGGTTTTACCCAAACCTGTGCCGCCATAAAGGAATAAAGGGTTGTAGGCGCCGCCAGGATTGTCCGCCACCTGACGTGCCGCCGCGCGCGCCAGTTGGTTGGATTTACCTTCAACGAAGTTATCAAACGTGTGTTTGACGTTGACGTTAGAGCGATAGGTCGGTTCGGCTGGGGCCGGGACGTTATCCCAGCCTGGACGCGCCACCGGTGCGGCACGTTGCGGCTGAACTTGTTGCGTCACATACGCAGGCGCCACCACGTGATTAACCGGCGTCTTCAGCGTTTGCGTAACGGGTTTGGTGCCGACTTCAAAGCGCAGCTGTGGGGCATCTGCCCCGCAGAAATTATTCAGCAATCCATTAATATTATTAAGGTATTTGTCCCTTACCCAATCGAGCACAAAACGGTTTGGCGCATACAAAGCCAGCGTGTTATCGCTCAGTTCCGCCTGCAACGGGCGTATCCACATACTGAATTCTGTGGCTGGTAACTCATCCTGCAATCGGGCAAGACACTGCTGCCAAAGCGAAAGTGACACGGCGGACTCCACTCGAACAAAAGTCGATAAATGACAAAGGCTGAAACATTCATGATTGTTGGCGCACGTCGAAAAGACCCTGCATGAGGGTGACGTGCGAACCGCTGTCTGCGGTTATATGCCCGATCAGGATCCATTGAAACGATCAGGACCGCGGATCATAGCCTAAACTGAGCGAGAGATCTTCTGTTTCTCACAGATTCTTCCCGATTTATCCACAGGATGATCCAGAATCGGCTAAGTGTAAACGATCCTGGAGAAGTGCTGCAGGTTTTCGCGCGCATATTGAAAAAATTAATGAGTAAAGATGCTTTACTGCGAAAACGATCTAATAAAGATCCCGTGCGATCCTTGCGCTTTATCCACCAGCCCGTATAATTCTTACCCCCAGCGAGTAAAGGTCGCCTCACGGCGTCAACGCTGCCTGTTTTTTACGCGAAACCATGCGGAAAAAAGCGGGAATTAAGGAAAGAGAATTGACTCCGGAGTGTACAATTATTACAATCCGGCCTCTTTAATCACCCACACTGTGGCGTAAGTCGTTCGATGTTCGTTCGGGTATACGCAAAAGTCAGTGAATTTATTCAAGTTTAGGTAGAAATCGCCATGAAACGCACTTTTCAACCGTCTGTACTGAAGCGCAACCGTTCTCACGGCTTCCGTGCTCGTATGGCTAATAAAAATGGTCGTCAGGTTTTGGCACGTCGTCGTGCTAAAGGCCGTTCTCGTCTGACCGTTTCTAAGTAATAAAAGCTAGCCCCTGAGTGGTTAAGCTCGCATTTCCCAGGGAGTTACGTTTGTTAACTCCCACTCATTTCACATTCGTCTTCCAGCAGCCACAACGGGCTGGCACGCCGCAAATCACCATCCTCGGCCGCCTGAATTCGCTGGGGCATCCCCGCATCGGTCTAACAGTCGCCAAGAAAAATGTTAAACGTGCGCATGAACGCAACAGGATTAAACGCCTGACGCGTGAAAGCTTCCGTTTACGTCAGCATGAACTTCCAGCAATGGATTTCGTGGTGGTGGCTAAAAAAGGGGTTGCCGACCTCGATAACCGTGCTCTCTCGGAAGCGTTGGAAAAATTATGGCGTCGCCATTGTCGCCTGGCTCGCGGGTCCTGATAGCCCTCATTCGGGTCTATCAACGCCTGATCAGTCCGCTGCTTGGGCCGCATTGCCGTTTCACTCCAACCTGTTCGAGCTACGGAATTGAGGCATTGCGCAGGTTTGGAGTGATAAAAGGCAGTTGGTTGACGGTGAAACGCGTATTAAAATGCCACCCTTTACACCCTGGTGGTGACGATCCCGTCCCACCCGGACCATTTGATACCAGAGAACACTAACGATGGATTCGCAACGCAATCTTTTAGTCATCGCTTTGCTGTTCGTGTCTTTCATGATCTGGCAAGCCTGGGAGCAGGATAAAAATCCGCAACCTCAGGCTCAACAGACCACGCAGACAACGACCACCGCAGCGGGTAGCGCCGCCGACCAGGGCGTACCGGCCAGTGGCCAGGGGAAACTGATTACGGTTAAGACTGACGTGCTTGATCTGACCATCAACACCCGTGGTGGTGATGTGGAACAGGCTTCACTGCCAGCTTACCCGAAAGAACTCGGTTCTACCGAACCGTTCCAGTTACTGGAAACCACACCGCAGTTCATCTATCAGGCACAGAGTGGCCTGACTGGTCGTGACGGCCCGGATAACCCGGCTAACGGCCCGCGTCCGCTGTACAACGTCGACAAAGACGCTTTTGTACTGGCTGACGGTCAAAATGAACTGCAGATTCCGATGACCTATACTGACGCTGCGGGCAATACGTTTACCAAAACGTTTGTTCTCAAACGCGGTGAGTATGCGGTAAGCGTTAACTACAGCGTGCAGAACGCCAGCGAGAAGCCGCTGGAAGTCTCCACCTTTGGTCAGCTGAAGCAATCCATCAATCTGCCCTCTCATCGCGACACCGGTAGCAGCAACTTTGCATTGCATACCTTCCGTGGCGCAGCGTATTCCACGCCTGATGAGAAGTATGAGAAATACAAGTTCGACACCATTGCTGAAAACGAAAACCTGAACGTCAACGCTAAAGACGGCTGGGTCGCAATGCTGCAGCAGTATTTCGCAACGGCATGGGTTCCGCGTAACGACGGCACCAATAACTTCTATACCGCGAATCTGGGTAACGGCATTGCCGCTATCGGCTATAAATCTCAGCCGGTTCTGGTTCAACCAGGCCAGACAAGCGCGATGACCAGCACTCTGTGGGTTGGCCCGGAAATTCAGGATAAAATGGCGGCCGTTGCACCGCACCTGGATCTGACCGTCGACTATGGCTGGTTGTGGTTCATCTCTCAGCCGCTGTTCAAACTGCTGAAATGGATCCATAGCTTCCTGGGTAACTGGGGCTTCTCCATCATCGTTATCACCTTTATCGTTCGTGGCATCATGTACCCGCTGACTAAAGCGCAGTACACCTCCATGGCGAAGATGCGCATGCTGCAGCCGAAGATTCAGGCAATGCGTGAGCGTCTGGGCGATGACAAACAGCGTCAGAGCCAGGAAATGATGGCCCTGTACAAAGCTGAGAAGGTTAACCCACTGGGTGGCTGCTTCCCGCTGATCATCCAGATGCCAATCTTCCTGGCGTTGTACTACATGCTGATGGGCTCCATTGAACTGCGCCATGCGCCGTTCGCACTGTGGATCCATGACCTGTCTGCACAAGACCCGTACTACATCCTGCCTGTCCTGATGGGCCTGACGATGTTCTTCATTCAGAAGATGTCGCCGACCACAGTGACCGACCCGATGCAGCAGAAGATCATGACCTTTATGCCGGTTATCTTCACCGTGTTCTTCTTGTGGTTCCCGTCAGGTCTGGTGCTGTACTATATCGTGAGTAATACCGTGACGATTATTCAGCAGCAGCTGATTTACCGTGGTCTGGAGAAGCGTGGTCTGCATAGCCGCGTGAAGAAAGATTCCTGATTCGGTATAGGCCGGATTAGGCGAAACCGCCATCCGGCAAACGGAACATAACGTAAAGGGCGGTCATTTGACCGCCTTTTTTATTGCATGACGAAGAGACATATCATGAGCCATAACGACACCATCGTCGCTCAGGCAACCCCACCGGGACGTGGTGGTGTGGGTATTCTGCGCATCTCCGGCCTGAAAGCCCGCGAGGTTGCCGAAACGGTACTGGGCAAATTACCAAAACCACGTTATGCCGACTATCTGCCGTTTAAAGATGCCGATGGCAGCGCACTGGATCAGGGGATTGCCCTGTGGTTCCCCGGTCCGAACTCCTTTACCGGTGAAGACGTTTTAGAGTTGCAGGGCCATGGCGGCCCGGTCATTCTCGACCTGCTGTTAAAACGTATTCTAACCATTCCCGGCCTGCGTATTGCCAGACCCGGTGAGTTCTCTGAGCGCGCGTTCCTGAACGATAAACTCGATTTGGCCCAGGCAGAGGCGATTGCCGACCTAATCGATGCCAGTTCAGAACAAGCCGCACGTTCTGCGCTGAACTCCTTGCAGGGGGCGTTCTCCGCCCGTGTTAATCATCTTGTGGAAGCACTCACTCACCTGCGCATCTACGTGGAAGCGGCGATTGATTTCCCGGATGAGGAAATAGACTTCCTCTCTGACGGTAAAATTGAAGGCCTGCTTAATAACGTCATCGCCGATCTCGAGGCTGTACGGGCCGAAGCGCGTCAGGGAAGCCTGCTGCGTGAAGGGATGAAGGTGGTAATCGCCGGACGTCCTAACGCCGGGAAATCAAGCCTGCTGAACGCCTTAGCGGGCCGTGAGGCGGCAATTGTCACCGACATTGCCGGCACCACCCGTGACGTACTGCGCGAGCATATTCATATCGACGGCATGCCGCTGCATATCATCGACACCGCCGGTCTGCGTGACGCCAGTGACGAAGTTGAACGCATTGGTATCGAACGCGCCTGGCAGGAGATCGAACAGGCCGACCGCGTGCTGTTTATGGTGGATGGCACCACCACAGATGCCGTTGATCCGGCCGACATTTGGCCGGATTTTATCGCGCGTCTGCCCGCGAAGTTGCCCATCACCGTGGTGCGTAACAAGGCGGATATCACCGGAGAAACACTGGGCCTAAGCGAAGTAAATGGCCACTCACTGGTGCGCCTCTCCGCGCGCACCGGCGAAGGCGTGGACGTGCTGCGTAACCATCTCAAGCAGAGCATGGGTTTCGAAACCAATATGGAAGGTGGCTTCCTGGCGCGTCGTCGTCACCTGCAGGCACTGGCAGAAGCAGCAGAGCATCTCCAGCAAGGCAAAGCTCAACTGTTGGGCGCATGGGCCGGAGAACTGCTGGCGGAAGAGCTGCGCCTGGCGCAGCAGAATCTCAGTGAGATCACCGGAGAATTTACCTCCGACGATCTGCTGGGACGGATTTTCTCCAGCTTCTGTATCGGTAAATAGCATTGCCGGATGGCAGCTACACCTTATCCGGCCTACGTCGTTTGTAGGCCCGGTAAGTGCCACCGGCCAACCATCAATTTCCTCTCAGGAAATCACTGTTGTCCGAATGGCAACTCGTGCAACTGACGCTCTCCCCGTATTCTTAGCGCCACATTCCTCATGAGGTCGCTATGACACGCTTTTTAATCTGCAGTTTTGCCCTGGTTCTGCTTTATCCTGCCGGTATTGATATGTATCTGGTGGGATTACCGCGTATTGCCGCCGACCTTAACGCCAGCGAAGCACAGCTGCATATTGCATTTTCGGTGTATCTGGCCGGAATGGCCGCGGCGATGCTGTTCGCCGGTAAAATTGCCGACCAGTCGGGTCGCAAGCCAGTCGCGATTGTCGGCGCTCTGATCTTTATTTTTGCTTCCACCCTGTGTTCATTCGCCGAGAGCGGCACGCCGTTCCTGGTAGGACGCTTTATTCAGGGGATTGGCGCAGGCTGCTGCTATGTGGTGGCCTTTGCGATTTTGCGCGATACGCTCGATGATCGTCGCCGGGCCAAGGTGCTGTCGCTGTTGAACGGTATCACCTGTATCGTGCCGGTACTGGCCCCAGTGATGGGGCATCTGATTATGCTCAAATACCCATGGCAGAGTCTGTTCTACACGATGATCGGCATGGGCGTGGCAGTTTGCCTGCTGTCGGTGTTTATCCTGCGAGAATCGCGCCCAGCGACGCTGTCGAGGTCGGCGGGGGGTGAGCAACGAACCGAATCGCTGGTAAACCGCTTTTTCCTCAGCCGACTGGCGATTACCACGCTCAGCGTGTCGGTGATCCTCACCTTCGTCAACACCTCGCCGGTGCTACTGATGGAGGTAATGGGCTTCGACCGTGGCGAATACGCCACGACCATGGCGATGACCGCTGGGGTCAGTATGGCGGTTTCTTTCTCCACGCCGTTCGCCCTGAGCCTGTTTAAGCCCCGAGCCCTGATGCTGGCCTCGCAGGTACTGTTCCTGAGCGCAGGCGTGGTACTAACCCTTGCCAGCTCGCATGCAGTTACACTGTTTGGCCTGACGTTAATCTGTGCCGGATTCTCGGTCGGTTTCGGCGTTGCCATGAGCCAGGCACTGGGACCGTTCTCGCTGCGGGCAGGCGTTGCCAGTTCAACGCTAGGCATTGCTCAGGTTTGTGGCTCATCGCTGTGGATTTGGCTGGCGGCTATTCTCGGTCTCGACGCGCTGAATATGCTGATCGGGATTCTGATTGGCTGTAGCATAGTGAGCATCATGCTGATTATCACTGTTGCTCCTAACCGGCCCGCGTCCACCCATGAAGAAATCCCTCAGCAGTCTCGATCTTAATTTACTGCTCTGTCTGCAGCTCCTGATGCAGGAGCGCAGCGTCACCAAAACCGCCAAACGGATGAACGTCACGCCGTCGGCGGTCAGTAAATCTTTGGCGAAGCTGAGATCCTGGTTTGACGATCCGCTGTTTGTAAACACCCCGCTGGGGCTGACGCCGACGCCGTTGATGGTCAGCATGGAACAGAGCCTGGCAGAGTGGATGCAGATGGGCAATCAGCTGCTCGATAAGCCGCATCACGAAGCACCGCGCGGGTTGAAGTTTGATCTGGTGGCCGAGACGCCGCTAGTGATGATCATGTTCAACGCGCTCTCGCAGCAGATCTATCAACGCTATCCGCAAGCCTCAATCAAAGTACGCAACTGGGATTATGATTCGCTGGACGCCATTATTCGCGGTGAGGTAGATATCGGGTTTACCGGGCGCGAAAGCCACCCGCGCTCACGCGAGTTGCTGAGCCTGCTGCCGTTATCTATCGACCATGAAGTGCTGTTTTCCGATCTCCCCTGCGTCTGGTTACGTGAAGATCATCCCGCGTTACGGGAAGAATGGAACCTGGAGACCTTCCTGCGCTACCCGCATATCAGCATCAGTTGGGAACAAAGCGATACCTGGGCGCTGGACGATGTGCTACAGGAGATGGGACGCAAACGCACTATCGCCCTGAGTCTGCCGGGGTTTGAGCAGTCGCTGTTTATGGCTGCCCAACCGGATCACGCGTTGATAGCCACCGCCCCGGTCTATTGTCAGCGTTATAATCAACTCCACCAGCTTCCACTGGTGGCACGCCCACTGCCCTTTGACACCGCAAAGCTGGAGAAAATGCGCGTACCGTTCACCCTGCTCTGGCATAAACGTAACAGCCACAATCCTAAGATCGTCTGGCTGAAAGACACGATCAAGACGCTCTATCGTGATATGTCCTGACACTGCACACTGAAGTTGTTGCTAAATTAACCACACTGGTATCAGTAATGTAAATGTCGCGTAATGTATCCCGTTTTCGCCTGATTTTTAGGCAGCAAAGCCTGCCTGGACGCCGTGTAAATGTTACTCTGGTAATAATCACGGACCATTAATCACGGAGCGAAAAATGGCGACACATTTTGCCAGAGGGATTCTTACGGAGGGACACCTGATTTCAGTTCGCCTCCCTTCTCCATGCCATATTGAAGCAAATAGCCTCCCGACTCACCGCCGAACACGCTTTCTGGCCTCCAGAAGCCTCCTCGCTGAACTGATGTTTATGCTTTACGGCACCAGCACGCTGCCCGAAATCGTGCAACATGCCAAAGGTAAACCGGTCTTTCGCGATAAAAACCTGCCTGGATTTTCCATTTCCTACGCCGGGAATATCGTCGGTGTGGCACTGACGACAGAAGGCAACTGCGGTCTGGATATGGAACTTCAGCGGGCAATCTGCGGATTTAACTATCCACATTCGACGGACACCAGGCGCTTCTCCAGTAACGAAAACCTGTGGATCAACAACCAAAGCGATCCTAATGAAGCACGCGCACAGCTCATTACCCTGCGCCAGAGCGTACTCAAACTCACCGGCGATATGAGCAATGACGATCCGCGTGAACTCCAACTGTTACCTGGTGCCGGGCGTCTGAAGTGCGCCCATACGGCGCAGATCGAAGCTATTTGCGATGCGGAAGATGTGCTGGTGTGGTCGGTCGCGGTGACGCCAGCCATTGAAAAGCTCAAGGTTTGGGAGTTTGATGGTAAGCGGGACTGGAAAAGTTTGCCCGATATCCAGACTCGAGCCAATGAGCCAACGGGCCGCCTGATCCGCTTCTCTCAATTATCCGCAGCGAAGAGCTATGCCCAAAATAATTCAAGTTGCATGAAAGCAGCAAGTGAGTGAATCTCCAGGAGCATAGCTAACTATGTGACTGGGGTGAACGAACGTAGCTAACGCACATGCAACTTGAAGTATGACGGGTATATACGCTTAACTGATTTAACCTTCATGATGAAACAGGAGTAACCATGTCTGAAACATTGAATGTTGTTACGTTACTGGGGAGCCTGCGCAAAGGTTCATTTAATGGAATGGTTGCCCGTACGCTGCCAAAAATTGCCCCAGCAGGGATGGACGTCAACGCATTACCGTCGATTGGCGATATTCCACTGTACGATGCCGATCTCCAGCAGGAAGAGGGGTTTCCGGCAAGCGTAGAAGCGCTGGCGGAACAGATCAGAAAAGCGGATGGCGTGGTGATTGTCACCCCGGAATATAACTATTCAGTACCAGGTGGACTGAAGAACGCCATCGACTGGCTGTCCCGTCTGCCCGATCAGCCGCTGGCAGGCAAACCGGTGCTGATCCAGACCAGTTCAATGGGCGCGATCGGCGGCGCACGCTGTCAGTATCATCTGCGCCAGATTTTGGTATTCCTCGATGCCATGGTAATGAACAAGCCGGAATTTATGGGCGGCGTCATTCAGAACAAAGTGGATGCGCAAACCGGCGAAGTGATTGATCAAAGCACGCTGGATCACCTGACGGGTCAGTTGGCCGCCTTCGGGGATTATATTCAGCGCGTAAAAGCCTAAAAGAAAAAGCCCGCCAGCAGTAATGCCAGGCGGGCTGTAGATCATACCGATATTTTAGTGCGCGTCGATAAACACAATCTTCAGCACAAACAGCAGCGCCACAACGATGACGCACGGGCTGAGGTCGCGGAAGCGTCCAGTACCGATTTTCATCACGCAGTAGGAAATAAAGCCCAACGCGATACCTTCGGTAATAGAGAAGCTAAACGGCATCATCACGGCGGTAATAAACGCCGGAACCGCTTCGGTCAGGTCATCCCACTTCACGCGTGACAGGCTGGAGGTCATCAGCACACCAACGTAAATCAGCGCACCAGCTGCCGCATAGGCCGGCACCATTCCTGCCAGTGGTGACAGGAAAATAACCAGCAGGAACAGGATCCCCACAACGACTGCCGTCAGACCAGTACGCCCGCCAACCGAAACCCCGGAAGATGATTCGATATAGGCAGTAACAGAAGAAGTACCGATAAAGGACCCGGCAACCGAGGAGACACTATCCACAAACAGCGCCTGCTTCATGCGCGGAAACTTGCCTTTTTCATCAGCCAGACCCGCTTTGTCCGTCACGCCAATCAGCGTACCGGAGGAGTCGAACAGGTTGACCAACATGAAGGAGAAGATCACCCCCGCCAGCCCCAGGTTGAACGACCCGGCAAGGTCGACATGGCCCACAACGGTGGTGATGCTCGGCGGCGCAGAAACGATACCGTTATAGTGCACATCGCCCAGCATCCAACCCAGCAGGGTGGTGACGACAATCGAGACCAGCACTGCCGCATGAATGTTGCGGGACGCCAGAATCGCGATGATAAAGAAGCCCAATACCCCCAGCAGCACGCTGTGAGAAGTCAGGTTACCAATGGAAACCAGCGTGTCCTTGTTCGCCACGATAACGCCAGCATTTTTCAGCCCCATCATGCCGATAAACAGACCGATACCGCTGGTGATCCCCACGCGCAGACTGACCGGAATGTTGGCAATCATCCAGTAACGCACGCGAAAGATAGTCAGCAGCAGCAGACCCACCGCCCCCCAGAAGATGGCGCCCATACCTACCTGCCACGGCAGGCCCATTGCCTGTACCACGACGAACGCGAAGAAGGCGTTCAGCCCCATCGCTGGCGCCAGCGCCACCGGCAGGTTAGCAAATATGCCCATCAGGATACTGCCCAACGCCGCAATCAGACAGGTGGTCACGAAGACGGCACTGGTGTCCATTCCGGCTACGCCCAGAATTTGCGGGTTGACGAAAACGATGTAAACCATCGTCAGGAAAGTGGTGAAACCGGCGATCACTTCGGTCCGTGCCGTCGTGCCATGTTCGCGCAGTTTAAACACGCGTTCCAGTATGCCCCGGCCAGAAGCCTGGGTTGTGTGCTGTTGACTCATTATCAATTTCCGAACAAGGAGGGAAAATTCGTCGCTATCCTATACCAAAATGCGACAATAGGGTGGGTTATGAGCGATTTTTTTCCATTGATTTTGCTTATACGGCAACGATTGCGTCGCCCAATAATGCATTACGTAAACGTTAAACTTGTTAAAACGGAAATGACATGTCCCAGATAGAAGCCGTATTTTTTGACTGTGACGGAACCCTCGTCGACAGTGAAGTCATTTGTTCACGCGCGTATGTCAGCATGTTCCAGGCGTTCGGCATTACGCTCGATCTTGAAGAGACGTTTAAGCGCTTCAAGGGGGTAAAGCTCTACGAGATCATCGACATTATCAACGACGAGCACGGTGTCCACCTGGCAAAAGCCGAACTGGAACCGATTTACCGCGCCGAGGTCGCACGCCTGTTCGATACGGAACTGGAGGTGATAGCGGGTGCCAATGCGCTGCTGGATAGCATGGCTGTGCCGATGTGCGTGGTGTCGAACGGTCCGGTCAGCAAAATGCAGCACTCGTTGGGCAAGCTAGGCATGCTGCATCATTTCCCGGATTTACTGTTCAGCGGCTATGATATCCAACGCTGGAAGCCCGATCCGGCGCTGATGTTCCATGCGGCAAAGGCCATGGACGTCAATCCGCAAAACTGCATTCTGGTGGATGATTCTGCTGCAGGTGCGCAGTCGGGGATTGATGCCGGGATGGAGGTGTTCTACTTCTGCGCTGATTCGCACAACAAACCGATCGATCATCCTAAAGTGACGACTTTTACCGATCTGGCACAGCTGCCGGCATTGTGGAAAGCGCGGGGTTGGAATATCGTCGATTAAACAGTAGGCCTGATAAGCAAAGCGCCATCAAGCGAATGGCGCAGAATGCCGGATGCGGCGTAACGCCTTATCCGGCCTACAATAGCGACGCCGGGGATCCCGGCGAACGCAACAAGCCGCTTATTCCTTCGGGTCTTTACCCGCCAGCAGCTTATCCAGCTCATCGCCGCCGACGTGACGGAAATCTTGTCCCTTCACGAAGTAGAAGATGTATTCGCAAATATTCTGGCAACGGTCACCGATACGCTCGATAGAACGGGCGCAGAACAGTGCGGTCAGTACGCTCGGAATGGTGCGCGGGTCTTCCATCATATAGGTCATCAGTTGGCGCACGATGCCCTCATATTCCTGGTCAACTTTCTTGTCTTCACGATAAATGCGCACCGCTTCGTCCAGATCCATGCGCGCAAACGCATCCAGCACATCGTGTAGCATTTGCACCGTATGGCGACCCAGTGATTCCAGGCTGACCAACAGCGGCTGATGCTGCTGGGAGAATTTCTCCAGCGCGGTACGGCAGATTTTGTCCGCGACGTCACCAATACGTTCCAGTTCGGCGATGGTTTTGATGATTGCCATCACCAGGCGCAGGTCGCTCGCCGTCGGCTGACGTTTCGCGATGATACGCACGCAGGCTTCATCAATCGCCACTTCCATCATGTTGACGTTCTTGTCACCATCAATGACGCGCTTCGCCAGCTCGCTGTCCTGGTTGTGCATCGCGGTAATGGCATCAGAAAGCTGCTGCTCTACCATGCCGCCCATGGTCATCACCTGGGTGCGGATGCTTTCCAGTTCTGCGTTGAACTGGCCGGAAATATGTTTATTGAGATTTAAATTGTCCATCATTTCTCCAGATGCCCAAAAGATTTCGAGCGAGAACAAGGCGGCAACTGCGCGAGTCCCCGGGAACGTAGTCCACTACGTGACCGGGGTGAGCAAAGGCAGCCAACGCGGTTATCGCTTGAAAGCTGAAGGGCATATCAACCGTAGCGGCCGGTAATGTAGTCTTCAGTTTGTTTCTTCGCAGGCTTGGTGAACAGATCGTCCGTGTTGCTGAACTCAATCAACTCACCCAGGTACATAAATGCCGTGTGGTCGGAACAACGTGCAGCCTGCTGCATATTGTGGGTCACGATAACCACGGTGTAATCCTCTTTCAGCTCGGTGATCAGCTCTTCAATACGCCCGGTAGAGATCGGGTCGAGCGCCGAACACGGCTCATCCAGCAGCAACACTTCAGGGCGAATGGCAATACCACGCGCAATGCACAAACGCTGCTGCTGACCACCGGAGAGAGAGTACCCGCTCTGGTGTAGTTTATCTTTGGTTTCATTCCATAATGCGGCCTTGGTCAAGGCCCACTGCACGCGCTCGTCCATATCTGCACGCGAGAGTTTTTCAAACAGACGGACACCAAACGCGATGTTGTCGTAGATGGACATCGGGAACGGCGTCGGCTTCTGGAACACCATCCCCACTTTGGCACGCAGCAGCGCGATATCCTGGGTATTGGTGAGAATATTGTCGCCATCCAGCAGGATTTCACCTTCCGCACGCTGTTCCGGATACAGTTCAAACATTTTGTTGAAAGTACGCAGAAGCGTTGATTTACCACAGCCTGATGGCCCGATAAACGCCGTGACCTGGTTTTTAGCGATATCCAGGTTGATGTTCTTCAGGGCATGGAATTTGCCATAGTAGAAGTTCAAATCACGAACCTGAATCTTACCTGGGGCAGTATCAACCATACTCATTTCAATCTCATCCTCATCCAGCGCCGCCTTCGTTGGCCGCGCCGTAAAAAATTAACCGTGTTTCTTCTTCGCGAAAATAACGCGCGCCAGAATATTCAGCAGCAGTACGCACAGGGTAATTATCAGCACCCCGGCCCAGGCCAGTTGCTGCCATTCCACAAATGGGCTCATCGCAAACTTAAAGATGGTCACCGGCAGGTTGGCTATCGGCTGCATCATGTCGGTGCTCCAGAACTGATTGGAGAGCGATGTAAACAGCAGCGGAGCGGTTTCACCGGCAATACGCGCAATCGCCAGCAAAACGCCGGTGATAATGCCGGAGACGGATGCCTTCAAGGTGATCGCTGAAATCATCTTCCACTTCGGCGTACCCAGCGCATAGGCCGCTTCACGCAGGCTATCCGGTACCAGCTTGAGCATGTTTTCGGTGGTACGAATCACAATAGGTACCTGCAGCAGCGCCAGCGCAATTACGCCCGCCCAGCCGGAGAAGTGTTCCATTTTTGCAACGACCACGGTGTAAACAAACAGACCCACAACAATCGACGGCGCAGACAGCAGGATGTCATTGATAAAGCGGATAATCTCAGCCAGCCAGGACTTACGCCCGTACTCAGCCAGATAGATGCCCGCCATAATACCGAGTGGCGTACCTAATACAGTCGCCCACAGAATCAACAATCCGCTACCCGCCAGGGCATTCGCCAGACCGCCACCCGCCGTATTCGGCGGCGGCGTCATTTCAGTGAACAGCGCCAGCGACATACCGTCGATACCACGAACCACCGTTGAGAACAGGATCCAGACCAGCCAGAACAGTCCGAACGCCATCGTCCCCATTGAGAGCGTCAGCGCGATGCGGTTTTTCAGGCGGCGGCGCGCCTGCATCTTACGGCGGGATTCCGCCAGCGCGGCGGTGTTTTGCATTTCAAGCGTAGCCATTAGCGTGCCCCCTCGTTCTTAGCAAGGCGCATGATCATGAACTTAGAAGCTGCCAGCACGATGAAGGTGATCACAAACAGGATCAGCCCCAGTTCCATCAACGCAGCCACATGCAGACCAGATTCCGCTTCGGCAAATTCATTCGCCAACGCAGAGGTAATACTGTTACCCGGCATAAACAGCGATGCACTGTCGAGCTGGTAGGTGTTACCGATGATAAAGGTCACCGCCATGGTTTCACCCAGCGCGCGACCAAGGCCCAACATCACGCCGCCAATCACCCCATTTTTGGTGAACGGCAGGACGATGCGCCAGATGACTTCCCAGGTGGTACAACCAATGCCGTAAGCTGACTCTTTCATCAGTACCGGCGTTTGTTCGAACACATCGCGCATGACGGCTGCAATGTACGGGATGATCATAATGGCGAGAATGACACCGGCAGCCAGAATACCGATGCCAAAGGCCGGGCCCGCAAACAGGGCACCGACAAACGGAATGTTGGAAAGGATATTCCCGACCGGCTCCTGGAAGTAGGTAGCAAACAGCGGGGCAAAAATAAACAGGCCCCACATGCCGTAAACAATACTTGGGATCGCTGCCAGCAGTTCAATTGCAATGCCCAGCGGACGACGCAGCCAGTTAGGTGCTAACTCAGTCAAAAATAAAGCGATGCCGAAGCTCACCGGAACGGCGATCAGCAAGGCGATAAACGAGGTCACCAGCGTACCGTAAATCGGTACCAGCGCACCGTAGATATCGTTTGGCGCATCCCACTCTTTGGTCCACAAAAATGAGAAACCAAATTTTTGAATGCTTGGCCAGGAGGAGATGATCAGAGAGACAATAATGCCACCCAACATCAATAGCACAATCAGCGCTGCCAGTTTTACCAGCGCGCTGAATATCATGTCACCCTTTTTACCCGGTGGGTTAAAAGCAGGCTTGGTTGCAGCCATAAATCACTCTTTAAGTTAAACTCGTTTACTCAGTTGCCCATGCCGGATGGCGCTACGCTTATCCGGCCTACACTCTGGGCCTACGGTAGAAACCGTAGGGCGGATAAGCGTAGCGCCATCCGCCAATTCGTCAAAGATATTCTATTAGTACAGTGCTTTACCGCTGCTGTCTTTCACGTTGGTCTTCCATGCAGCACGAATCTGCTCAACCACGTTATCCGGCAGGCTGGCGTAATCCAGGTCATTCGCCTGTTTACCACCATTTTTGTACGCCCAGTCAAAGAACTTCAGCACTTCAACGCCCTGCTCAGGTTTCTTCTGCTCTTTGTGAACCAGGATAAATGTGGTGGAAGTGATTGGCCACGCCTCATCACCTTTCTGGTTCGTCAGATCCTGGGCAAAGGTTTTGCTCCAGTCAGCGCCTTTTGCCGCATTCGCAAAATTTTCTTCGGTCGGGCTTACCGGTTTACCATCAGCGGAAATCAATTTGGTATAGGCCAGGTTGTTCTGCTTGGCGTACGCGTATTCAACGTAACCGATGGAGCCAGGAAGACGTTGTACGAACGCGGCAATACCGTCGTTACCTTTACCGCCCAGACCGGTCGGCCAGTTAACGGTAGAGCCTGCACCAATTTTAGATTTCCATTCTTCATTCACTTTTGCCAGATAGCTGGTGAACACGAAGGAGGTGCCGGAACCATCAGCACGACGCACAACGGCGATGTTCTGAGATGGCAATTTCAGACCCGGGTTCAGTTTGGTGATGGCGGCGTCATCCCACTTCTTGATTTTGCCGAGGTAGATGTCACCTAAGGTTTTACCGTCCAGCACCAGCTCGCCGGATTTCAGGCCTGGAATGTTAACAGCCAGCACGACACCGCCGATCACGGTTGGGAACTGGAAAAGGCCTTCCTGTGCAAGTTTCTTATCAGACAACGGAGCATCAGAAGCGCCGAAATCAACGGTATTTGCCGTAATTTGTTTTACACCGCCGGAGGAGCCGATACCCTGGTAGTTGACTTTACTACCGGTCTCTTTTTGATAAGTATCAGCCCATTTGGCATACACTGGCGCAGGAAAAGTTGCACCTGCACCTGTCAAGCTCGCTGCTGCAAATACAGAGAACGCGCTCATGGATAAGGTCGCGGCGACAACAGTTGCGACAGTGGTACGCATAACTTTCATAATGTCTCCTGCACGATTTTGGTAAATCATTGTTTGTTTAGCTGCTGAAAGCAAAATAGGACAAACTGGTGACAGTTATATGTCATGTTTATGACAGTTTAATGACAAGCCACCGATAATGTATGACAGAACAAAGGTACCTGCAGGCAAGAGCCGCATGGAAAAAGAACGAGAGGATGAAATGAGGATAAACGCCAGAAGCAGATTTTATGAAATAAAGGGCAAAAAACGATAGTTTTCTACCCTTGCGACAAAAGTCACGCAACTCGCTAATTTTTAATTTCTAGCGTGATCGTCGCATAGGCCTCAAATGTGCCGGGCTTGGGTCGGGCGCCAGTTGCGCTGGCGGGTGCAGCAGAAAAGGTCAGCGAGTTGTTTTCCTCGCCCTTATTGTTGGCCCCCATATCCATGTCCATACTTCCGCCATTAACATTAACGATCTGTCCCCATTTGTCATACACGACAATCCCAACATCGTCATTACCGTTCACTTTCATCATCATCGCGTCAGAATCTACCGGATCAGCCTTGAACGTTGAGTAGACGATATTTTCATCGGCCATACCGGTGCATTGCACCAGTATCGTCTTCGTAACTTTATTGCTGGTTATCGCCTCACCTTTGTTCGCTGAAAAGCTCGCTGCCTCTATTTGTTTAAAATCAACAACCAAGTTCTGACCTGGCGCTATTTCACAGTTTTGCGGTACGGTAATATCGCCTAATATCCTGATTTCTGCCAATCTATCCGTACTGGCTATAGATGAACTGGCATCCAGACCACCGTATAAATCAGCGACAATCGTTGAAGGAATAGTCACTTTACCGATAAAAGGTTCATTAATCAGAAAAGAAATTTCCACTTCCGTACCCGTTTCGAGAGTAATATCTTCGCCATCATGACTCGTTGCAGAAGTGAAACAATAACCACTGCTTACTTGATTATTTTCCTGCCCTTCGAAAGGAACCGCGACAAAACCTCTCCCCTGAACATGGATCGAAGTAGCAATACTAAGGTTATTGTTAAGTGTATAATAAGTGTAACCACTTCTGGTGGTATTGATGCTTAAAGGCGAGCGTGCCGTATAATATATATCGCTATATAACGTAGTAAAATGAGTCAAACAGTCGCAATGAGCTTTATATTTCCCTGAAGATTTTAATACATCCAGATCTCTGGCTTCCGTACCCGACTTATTCTTTTCCGCAGGAATTTTAACACCATTAAGATTGAGGTTATAAATATTAGCAGTGCCATTTGTAGGATGGCAAACCCCATCACTTGCCCGACACATCGGGGTTATCAACATCATAAAAAATGAGAACAAAACTGTTATCCATAACCGCATTTATAATATCCTTATTGGCATACAGCCGCTGTCTGAACCAGTTCAACGCCTGATGGTTTGGCAAACTGATAATGTACCGTACATTTTTTAGTATTATCGCTTCCCCAGTTCAGCAAGAACGTTCCTTCCTCCGGCATTCCCGAAAGATATAAATCGCCCTCATCTCCGACAATACCGGTTACGCTGCCTGACTCAAGATCTGCGGTAGCCATCGCGCCAAAAGGCACCGCTTGGCCATTTGCCTGACTAACGTTAAACAATACGCGGTAACCCACATGTGTCACAAATTCAGCCCTTACCACGGCCCCTCTAGTCGGGATCAGCGTGAGCGAACTGCTTTCTAACTCAACGTTAGCTTTACCAAAATAATCACTATTGATCTCTACGCTGTTTTCAGCGTAGGGGTTAAGCTGGGTTTGTACAGTGTAACCACGCCAGTCGGTGGCCGCGCCGGTTCCATTTTCCAGATCCAACCCAGCGGCCCCTGGCGCTTTTACTAACGCGACCGTTTCACCCAGTTCTTGCGAGAAAGTAATGCCATCGCTATGCGCCAGAATACCGCCTTTAATACCATAGTTCAGGCGCTGTGAGTCCTGGCTGTAGTCATAGCTACCGCTAACCGAGCCATATGTTCCGTCATACCCCACACCCGCGCTACCGTTGTAGTCATCTTCATCGGCGTCGTAAGACTGCTGCACATTATACGAAAGGTTATGGTTTTCCAGAGCGGTGCCGTTCAGACCTAGCTGATTGACGCCTTTGCCGTGATTATTTTGCGTAATGCCATAACTCACATAGTTATTGCTGAGCCAACCCGATAACGGCACGGAGATCGAAAACATAAAGATCTGCTCGCTACCATTGTCATCATCTGACGCATATCCATATTCCGAGTCTTGTCCCCTCGATATTGAGTGGGTGTAATTCCACGAAATATTCCAGGAAATATCGTGCCAGTAGTTGCTGTAACCCAGTTGAACCAAACGCTCAACTTGATCGGATTGCCAATATTCCTGGCGACTCAACGTAAGATAAATATTGCCCAAATCTTTACCAAAATTCTGTGTCCATGAACCTTCCAGGCGGCTACGGCGGTTACCGATAGTCCAGAAATCGCTCTCGCTATTTTGCCGCGACGCCCATTCGTTGAGCGTGTAATATCCCTGGGTCGAGTAGCGGTAGCCCACCAGGCGAAAAGTGGTATCTGTGTCATCAAAGCGTTTTGAGTACAAAAAACGATATGACTGACCGGATTCGTCTTCACCATCATCAAACTGCGAGCGGGCCTGAGTAATATCAACAGAAATGGCGCCAAAAGACCCCATATCTTTACCCATACCCAGCGCCGCCGAGGCATAATCTTCCGCGGCCTGAACGCCGCCGTACAGAGTTATACCAGCACGAAAACCGTGCAGTACCTGCGCCTGGAGCACATCCGGTGTAAAATTGCTCTGATCGCGCAACTCGCCAATGCTCACATCAACATCCGTCTGGCCTTCACGCTTAAGGATCGCCAGCGAAGCGTAGGGCTGAGTAAAGTGCTGCTCGCTACCGTCTTCTTCTTTAATGGTGACATCCAGGTCACCACCGGAACTGGTGGTGTTTAAATCAGAGAGGGCAAACGCACCCTGCGGCACCGCAGACTGATAAATGACATAGCCATTCTGTTTGATGATGACCGTCGCATTACTTCTCGCCACGCCACGCACCACCGGTGCGAAACCATTCAGGCTTGCGGGGAGCATATCGTCATCGGTATATAGCCTGGCGCCGCGGATCTGGGTACTGTCAAAAACATCACTCGCCGTCCACGTATCACCCAGCATAATTTGGCTACGCAGCGCGGCAATATCACGCTGAACGTAGGTGCTGATGGAATGGTAATCCGCTTGCCCGTCATTGACGTTTAAGGTGCTGTAATTTCGCAAACGCCATGCGCCCAGGTTTGCGCCATTACGCAGGTTCAGATAGTAAAAATCACTGTTATCGTCATCGTCTGATTGCACCGTACTGGAACCGGAGAAATCATAGTTGACCATAAGCGCATTGATACCTTCATCCCAGCGAGAAGGATTAATATATCCACTGGCGGCTGCATCGATATAAATTTGCGGAATGGTAATATTTAATGCTAACTCATCGCCATTAAATTTCCATGTCGCACCGGGCACCAAAGGTTCCGGGTTAATACAGGCCTTATCATCAATATGAACCATTGACTTGAGTGCGTCCGCTTTTACACCTAAATCTTTCAGCGCATCTTTTACCGCCACAAAACAAGGATGTAATTCAGACTGAGGAGTATCCTGAGCGAAGGTGACATCGCGACGGTCCATTAATTTACCGTTGACGTTGATATCAACTTTATACACTCCCGCAGGTAAATTATTCGCTCGATTAAATTGCCGAATATCAACATCCATAGGATGGTCGATCTCTAAAAGCGCGGAGTTAAATACATCCTTTGCCTGGACTCCCCCAGAAAAACAAAGTAACACCCCCGATGCCAGCGTCGTGATAACCCGAGAGGAGCTCATCAGCGTTAATACTCCTGAAATATTAAAGTTTTATTTTTATATCCTGACTGATAGCACCAACATCATTCACATAACGCCACACCAATGAATTTCCGCTTACACCAGCCGGTAAAGATAAATGCAACGTTTCAAACGGACGAATAATATTCAATGGAATATCTTTCCCGTCCACGGTGACATTCATAACATTAATATGAATAGCGCTTGGATTTTCAACAATGAGTTGATTTTTTTGCACATGCCATTTCAGGGTAGAGAATACGCTCTCGGGGATCTGTTTTAACGAAGCCGGTCGCCAGAAAAATTTGATTCGCGTTTTAATCGCAATAGATAACGAATTAGGGTTTTCACTACTTGGTGGAATATTTTTCACATTAAGCCAAAAGACAGATTCCCTGTCCAGCGGAAGCTCGCCTTTTACTTTCATAATTCGCAGCACTTTTTCCTGTCTGGCTTCCAGGCGTGAAACGGGAGGAATTACCGTGAACGGTGGTTTTGCCGTATCTTTACTGTCGAAAGGATCAATCCATGTCTGGATAAGATAGGGTAGCGATGCATCATTATTTTTGACGGAAATAGTAGCATCAACTTTATCGCTATAATAAATGACTCTGGTTCCCCCAATAACCACTCCGGCTGTTGCCAATGAAGAAAACAGAGCTAAAGGCAGTGCAAATAAAGCACCCAACATGCGCCTTGACATGACCATAATCCTTTACAATAAGAGAGCCTGAAAATAACCTATAAAATAGATAATTAAATCCATTAGGCAGTAAACTGGTGATTAATAGTTTTATTAACAGGCTCCCGTTCCTGTTAACTAATTCTTACTTCGCGTATTCAATCGTAAACTGGGAATCCGCGTTAGCTGTACCCGGCGTTACCGTTGCCAGGGTTTGAACGTATTTAGCTTTGAAGCCCATATCAGCCTTACCATCAACAATGGTGGCATAAAGCGAGTTGTTATACAGCGGAACGGCTGAGTCATCGCTCAGGTTGAAAATTTTAATGGCAACACCGGTAGCAGCAATCACCGCGCCGTCACCCGAGTACTGGCCATCAGTGCCGGTTTCCCCGTCAATCGGTGTACCGGTTTTCAGATAGCCTTTACCAATCGTGTTTTGATCTTCAGTACCATCAAAACGTACGGCTGCTTGTGTATAGGTGTCTGGACATTTATCCAGTTTAATGTGGAAGTCTTTAACGGAAGCCGTCGAGTCGATCCCAGAGAAGGCATTTTTATCAACGCGACCGATATTAACATTTTGATCCGCGGTATCAGAGGTAATTTCACAGGTACTGTCAATAACTTCACCACGGAAGTGAACGGCGCCAGTACTTAAAGCCATTGCCTGGCCTACGAACATAGTAGAAGACAGTACTAATGTACTGGCAATTAAATTAAATTTCATTGTATCCATCCCTTCAAAATTTTATATTTATGTTTTATTACTTATTTTCGTAATAAAGCACACCATC
>NZ_JADABY010000017.1 GCF_015672735.1 Citrobacter sp. Res13-Sevr-PEB04-36
ATACCAGCTGGCTGCAACTGTTTATTAAAAACACAGCACTGTGCAAACACGAAAGTGGACGTATACGGTGTGACGCCTGCCCGGTGCCGGAAGGTTAATTGATGGGGTTATCCGTAAGGAGAAGCTCTTGATCGAAGCCCCGGTAAACGGCGGCCGTAACTATAACGGTCCTAAGGTAGCGAAATTCCTTGTCGGGTAAGTTCCGACCTGCACGAATGGCGTAATGATGGCCAGGCTGTCTCCACCCGAGACTCAGTGAAATTGAACTCGCTGTGAAGATGCAGTGTACCCGCGGCAAGACGGAAAGACCCCGTGAACCTTTACTATAGCTTGACACTGAACACTGGTCCTTGATGTGTAGGATAGGTGGGAGGCTTTGAAGTGTGGACGCCAGTCTGCATGGAGCCAACCTTGAAATACCACCCTTTAATGGCTGGTGTTCTAACGTAGACCCGTGATCCGGGTTGCGGACAGTGTCTGGTGGGTAGTTTGACTGGGGCGGTCTCCTCCTAAAGAGTAACGGAGGAGCACGAAGGTTAGCTAATCCTGGTCGGACATCAGGAGGTTAGTGCAAAGGCATAAGCTAGCTTGACTGCGAGAGTGACGGCTCGAGCAGGTGCGAAAGCAGGTCTTAGTGATCCGGTGGTTCTGAATGGAAGGGCCATCGCTCAACGGATAAAAGGTACTCCGGGGATAACAGGCTGATACCGCCCAAGAGTTCATATCGACGGCGGTGTTTGGCACCTCGATGTCGGCTCATCACATCCTGGGGCTGAAGTAGGTCCCAAGGGTATGGCTGTTCGCCATTTAAAGTGGTACGCGAGCTGGGTTTAGAACGTCGTGAGACAGTTCGGTCCCTATCTGCCGTGGGCGCTGGAGAATTGAGGGGGGCTGCTCCTAGTACGAGAGGACCGGAGTGGACGCATCACTGGTGTTCGGGTTGTCATGCCAATGGCATTGCCCGGTAGCTAAATGCGGAAAAGATAAGTGCTGAAAGCATCTAAGCACGAAACTTGCC
>NZ_JADABY010000018.1 GCF_015672735.1 Citrobacter sp. Res13-Sevr-PEB04-36
ATATCCAGCGTACCGCGGCGGAACCAGGCGCTGCCGACGCTGGCAGAGGCATCAATGCCCGAGTCAGTGCGCGGTTGCTTGCTGATCATATTGATCGAGCCGGTCGGCGCGCTGCGGCCATAGTCGGTGCCGGAAGGACCTTTAATCACTTCAACCTGTTCGGTATTGAAGGTATCGCGCGTGACACTGCCAATGTCGCGAACGCCGTCGATGTAAATGCTGTTTGAGGTATCGGCCCCACGCATATAAATCGCGTCGCCGGTAGTAGAGTTGCCGTTTTCACCTGCGAAAAATGCGCCGACGCCCGGTACGTTCTTTAGCGCGTCGGTCAGGTTTGTTGCCCCTTGATCCTTAATGACCTGCTCAGAAATCACCGTCATGGTGCGCGTCGTATCAGCAACAGGACGGGAGAATTTCGGATCGGCTGAGTGGGTGGGGGCGTACAGCGACGGTTTGGCGGCTTCTACGACCAGCGTATCTTCTTGCTTCTTGTCCTGATCGCCTGCGGCGACGGCCTGAGCGACCGGAGACAGGCCGATGCACAGACCGGCAAAAAAGGTCAGTGAATGGAAACTACTGGACGGCAGGTTGCGATTTTTATCCATGTTAATGAGTAGCTTATTATTTTTGAGTAGAAGGTTTCACTCGTGCGAAGGGACATCTCTTTGGATGTTACGCCTGCAGGTCTCGCCGTAATGAAATGCGTAATTGATAATGATTTTGATAAGCATTATTAATCAGTGCGACTTTTTAGCATTCATTAATTCAAAAATAAATACATTTATTTACATTGGATTCAAAATTCCAACATGGTGGTTACAAATTGTGCGGGGAGTACGGAGAGCAAAAAAGAAAACTGCATTCAGGACGAATGCAGTTAGGCTGAGGGAGATTACTTGTAGATAGTTGCGGTACCGTACATCTGATTTTTACCGCCAGCAGCATTAACCACAAAGCCTTTTGCGCCTTGCTCTTTCGCTTTTTCCGCCAGCTTGTCTTCAAGATCGGTCAGACTTGACGCGCCGGTAGCCGACACGGTTCCGGAAGCCTGTAGCGGGCCGGTGGCAGGACTGGTGTTAGGCGGTGCAGCAAAAGACGCAAATGTCATACCGGTAAGTACGGTAGCGGCAAGGAGTGTGAGGCATTTCTTCATAATGATATCCTCTGAGAAACAACGGGTAGTGCCTGATAAGTTTAGGACGTCATTGCCGGACGTTTACCGCAAAAAATTGATGGACAACTGAGTGTTTTTTGAACGATTCGTTTTGTGGAAATCCGGCATAAATTATCGATTTTCCGTGCCGTGCGTGTTTACCGCGTGGCGTTATGCGGGTATCTTACGCCGCTGTTAATAGGAGAATGTTATGCCCCCCCAGAAACCGGGATTACACCCACGCAACCGCCACAATGGCCGTTACGATCTTGCCGCGTTATGCCAGGTGACGCCCGAATTGACGCAATTCCTCACCATTACGCCAGGCGGCGAGCAGAGCGTTGATTTTGCTAACCCATTGGCTGTGAAGGCGCTGAATAAAGCCCTGCTGGCGCATTACTATGCGGTGGCTAATTGGGATATTCCGCAAGGTTACCTGTGCCCACCGGTCCCGGGTCGGGCGGATTACATTCATCATCTGGCCGATCTGCTGGGCGAAACGACGGGAACTATCCCGGCGAATGCGAGCGTGCTGGACGTCGGCGTTGGGGCAAACTGTATTTATCCGCTGATTGGCGTGCACGAATATGGCTGGCGGTTTACCGGCAGTGAGACCAGCCAGGAAGCATTGAGCAGCGCACTGGCGATCGTTAACGGCAATCCGGGGTTAACCCGTGCTATTCGCCTGCGCCGTCAGAAAGATTTGTCGTCTATCTTCAACGGAATTATTCATAAGAATGAACAGTTCGAAGCGACACTGTGCAATCCGCCGTTCCATGATTCAGCGGCTTCTGCCCGCGCCGGAAGTGAGCGTAAACGTCGTAACCTGGGACAGGACAAAGACGATGCGCTGAACTTTGGCGGGAAACAGGAGGAGCTCTGGTGTGAAGGTGGCGAAGTAGCGTTTATCAAAAAAATGATCGCCGAAAGCCAGGCCTTTGGTCGCCAGGTGATGTGGTTCACCACGCTGGTTTCACGCGGTGAAAATCTGCCACCGCTGTACCACGCCCTGACGGATGTGGGTGCGGTGAAAGTGGTCAAAAAAGAGATGGCCCAGGGGCAAAAGCACAGCCGCTTTATTGCCTGGACCTTTATGGATAACGATCAGCGTCGCCGTTTCATGGCGCGTCAGCGCTAAATCGTCGGCTCCGTCGGCGGCAGCGGATCGGCTGCTGCCGTGGGACCATTCACCGCTGCGGGCAAAACCTGGTAGGCCTGTACCGGCGCGCGCACGTTGGCCAAATCAAAGTATTTTTTCACCTGACTGTCGAGCGCAAAGCGTACCGCCCACTGCTTCAGCGGTAAGGTGGTGAACGACACCCGCAGCGTAAACGCCGTATTGGTTAACCCGACAATACCCGCGAATGACGGCTCGCCAATAATGAATCCACGAATATCTTCCCTTTCCATCACCGCCGTGACGGCATCCTTCAACGCCTGATTGGCTTTATCGGCATCCTCATGGCGGTCCACGTCGTAATTGGCGACGACAGATCCAATGCCCCGTACAAAGTTGGCGAAGGTGGTTATCGATGACCACGGGATAATATGGTACGCCCCGGTGTCCTGGCGCACACCGACTGAGCGAATCGACATGCGCTCAACCGTGCCGGTTAGCGGACCGATGGTGACCAAATCACCAGTGTTCATGCCATTTTCAAACTGGATAAAGATCCCGGTAATAATATCTTTCACCAGCGTCTGCGAGCCGAAGGAAATAGCCAGCCCCAGCGCGCCCGCGCCTGCCAGTAACGGGGCAATATTGACCCCAATTTCCGACAGCACGATCATGATAGTGATGGTGCTGATAATCACCGCCAGCGCGTTGCGAAACAGCGTCAGCAGCGTGCGGGTGCGTGCGCTGGGCAGGGGCCGACCGTGGATATCCGAGGTCAGGCGGTTTTCAATCAGGCTGGCGAGCAGGGTCCAGCCGATAGCCGAGAAGAATAAAATCAGCGCGATACGGATCAGAATATCCACCGTTTTTTCGCCCGCGCCGTAATGCAGCCAGTTCCAGAAGTCGAACAACCCCCAGGCGTTGAGCAGCAGCATGATGGCGACACAGACCGTCAGGATCCGCGCGATGCTTAACGCCGTCGACAGCCAGCCATTAAGGCGTTTTTGCAATTCCGGATAGCTGCGCTGGGTGTGAGGTGAAAGCGTAATGGTTTTGGCGATCCAGCGGGAAAACATGCCGGAAATAAAGGCGGCGATGCCGATAATCACCAGGCTGCGCAGCGTTGCCCCCATCATAAATTTCAGGCTGTTGCCCGGATCAAATAGCGAGAAGAAAAACAGCACGACGAAATAGGCGCTGGCCAGCCAGTGCCAAATCAGCGCAAAGGCGCGGATAAACAGGCTGAAAAAAGCCAGCGACCTTTCTGCCAGATTCTGTAAATGCTCGGTGATCTCTTTCTTGTTCTTGAAGATCAGATACAGCGCCCACAGCGTAATGCACAACATGATGATGACGTTAGCCATAGCACCGACCTGCACATTGATCTGATTAGAAATAATGGGCACCACCACAATAAGCCCGTAGCCAATCAGACTGCTGAGTGAACTCAGGCGACGATTCCAGTAGCGCGCACCTGCTGTCTGAATGTTGAACGGACGCAACTCCGCCACCGTCGGGCAAAATATCAGGCGTAAAATGGCCTTGAAGAACTCAATCAACGCGAATGCATTGAGGAACAAACTTTGTTGGAAAGCGATGGTGCGATTACCTGCGTTCATGCGGTCGCTTAATATCTGCCCAACAAACAGCGTCAGCGCCAGCAGCAATAAATCAATGATGAACGCGCCAATAATCATGGCGGGAAGCTGTAGCCAGTTGCTGCGTTCACGATTTTTTTGCCGCACCCATTGCCCCATTTTGCGATACAGCGGCAGCGCACATAAGCGTATCAACCAGTAAAACCCGAATACGGACACCGCCAGCATGACGAAGTGGGTCAGGGCATTGGTGAATGATTGCGGGTTAAATGATTTGTGCGGCGCGTCGGTGATGTTGCGATAAAGCTGGGCAAATCGGCTGGAGAGGGCTTCGCCGTAGTGGCGACTGACATCGGTCACGTTCTCAAGTACCGTTTTTTCTTCCGTCAGCGTGGGGGGGACGATAGTGGGGACCGGGTCAGGTGGTGGCGTTGCCGCCACTTTACGCAGTTGTCCTATCAACTCCTGGCGTGAGGCGTCATTCTCCAGCACGTCTGCCAGAGCAGAATAGGCCGCCTTCTTTTGCTCAACGTCAGGCTCAGCTGTAGGCTTCGTTGGTGGGCTGTCGGAGGCTGTGGAGGTTATGCCGGGTATCGTGACTGCCTGAGCCGGGACGCTCAGTAGAAAAACGCAAATGAATAAGATCCACCGCATGACTCCTCCCATGAGAAATAAACGCAAAAGGATAAGTATAGATGTCAGGGCGGGAGGGGCGTGAAATCAGACGATTCTTGGGGAGAACCTCCCTTCGGGAGAAGGGAGGTGTCAGCATCAGGAAACGTGCTGCAAAAATTCCTGCAGACGCTGGCTGGGCGGATTTTCAATCAGAGTTTGCGGGTTGCCGTCTTCGGCAATACGGCCCTTATCAATGAAGATCAGGCGTGAAGCCACTTTTTCGGCAAAGCCGATTTCGTGGGTCACAATCACCATCGTCATGCCTTCTTCTGCCAGATCCTGCATGACTTTCAGCACTTCGTGACGCAGTTCCGGATCAAGGGCTGAGGTTGGTTCATCAAACAGCATCATTTTCGGCTTCACCGCCAGTGCACGGGCGATCGCCACACGCTGCTGCTGGCCGCCGGAAAGCTCAGAAGGGTAGTGATGCGCACGCTCGGCGAGGCCCACTTTAGCCAGTAACTCTTTGGCCTGTTTCTCAGCCTGATCTTTCTTCGCCCCGCGCACGCGCAGCGGTCCAAACATGACATTTTCCAGTGCTGTCAGGTGTGGGAACAGATAGAACTGCTGGAATACCATCCCGGCTTCCTGGCGAATTAACCGCTCGTCGACCTTCGGATCGTTGACCTTCAGACCATCGACAATCAGTTCGCCGGAGGTAATCTCTTCCAGCTTGTTAATGCAGCGTAGCAGGGTCGACTTACCGGAGCCGGAAGGCCCGATAATCACCACTACTTCGCCCTGGCTAATATTCAGATCGATGTTATGCAGCACCTGGGTAGGACCAAAATGCTTAGAGACGTTTTTAAATTCAATCACAGGATTTTCATCCTTCTTTCCAGACGACGCAGAACGAAGCTCAGCACCAGCGTAATAATCAGATAGAACACCGCAACGGCGCTCCAGATTTCCAGTGCGCGGAAGTTACCGGCAATGATTTCCTGGCCCTGACGGGTCAGTTCAGCGACGCCAATGACAATAAACAGTGAGGTATCTTTAATGCTGATGATCCACTGGTTACCCAGCGGTGGCAGCATACGACGCAGCGCGAGTGGTAAAATAACGTGGCGAATAGTCTCTGTGCGTGAGAGACCCAGCGCCAGCCCGGCTTCGCTGAAACCTTTATGAATTGAGAGCACCGCGCCACGGGTGATTTCCGCGATGTAGGCACCGGAGTTAATCATGATGGTGACGACGGCGGCACTGAAGGGATCAATGCGTAAATCGTTAAACGCCATCGGCAGGGCGAAGTAAATAAACATCACCTGCACAACGATGGGCGTGCCGCGGATGACTTCGATAAATACCAGCGCAACGTGGTTGGCTATCCAACCGCCGAAGGTACGTGCAAAACCTGCTGCCAGCCCGATTACCAGACCGCCAGCCAGACCGAGGACCGAAATCCACAGGGTCATTTTGGCGCCTTCAATCAAGAGCGGAATGGCGGGCCAAATGGCACTCCAGTCAAACTGCATATGTCGTTCCTGTTACCGTGGTGAAAATATTCAAATGCCTGTTTTGCCGGATTCGACAGGCTTATCCGGCCTACAGGTCTCAAATCTGCTGGCGTAGGCCCGGTAAGCTTCGCGCTACCGGGCAACGCCGCGAGTTATTATTTAGGTTCAGTACCGAACCATTTTTTGTAGATTTCGTTGTATGTGCCGTTCTCTTTCAGCGTTTTCAGCGCGCCGTTCACTTTCTCACGCAGTTCGTCGCTGCCTTTCGGGAAGGCAATACCGTATTGCTGGGCTTCCAGAGAGTCGCCTACGGCTTTGAACTGACCGTTGCCCGCGGTTTTGATGAAGTAAAGAATGTTTGGTGTGTCGTGCAGGACGGCATCTGCGCGGTTAGTGCCCAGTTCCATATAGGCGTTATCGATGTTCGGGAACTGGCGCAGGTCTTTGGTTTTGATGTTTGCTTTCGCGTAATCGACAGAACCGGTTCCGCCTTTCACCGCCACCACTTTGCCATCCAGATCTTTCACGCTTTTCACGTCGTTATTGTTGGCTTTAACCATCACTAACAGGCCGCTTTTGTAGTAGCCGTCAGAGAAGTCGATCGCTTTTTTACGTTCTTCGGTGATGGTGATACCTGCCAGAGCCAAATCGATATTTTTGGTTTGCAGCGCCGGGATGATGCCGCTGAAATCCATTGGTTTCAGTTCATAATCCAGCTTCAGCTCTTTAGCCACAGCTGCCCACAGATCCACATCAAAACCGACGTATTTGTCACCCTGCTTGAATTCAAACGGAACAAAAGCGGTGTCAGTTGCGACAACGAGTTTCTTATCCGCGGCATGAGAAGACACCGCAAAAGCCAGGGTAAGTGCAGCCAGTGAAACTTTTAATACAGACTTCATAGGATTTCCTTTTATATCCACGGGGCGATCCCCTGCGAGAACAAATAGCGTAATGAAAGAATCGTGCCAATTTTGCAACTTATTGTTTTAACAAGAAGGTACTGCATTTTCCTGCACAATATGTAGGGCAAAGCGGGCTGCCTGCACCGTTTCGGGGCACTCATTTGGTGCGTGAAAGGTGTGGTGCAAACGGTATGACTATTTAGCGTAAAAATTGCTGATAAAACAATCTTTCGTTAACGATTGTGTGAGGTGATTATTACAAATATTTTACTTTGCAGTGACGAGCGATCAATGTTGTGCACCAAAAAAGTGCAAAACCCCCGCCAGGGCGAGGGTTATATAGGAATTTCTTATCATGACTGTTATTCGATGTTGGCTTCGATAAACCACAGGAATTTGTCGAGATCGCGCGACGCGGCGGTGAAAATATCAGCGGTATCTTCATCTTTGGCTTCGCTAATGGCTTTACGCACGCTGTTAGCGACCACGGCATAGCGTTCAGCCAGCTCTTTTAAGTGATCCTGCACGCTGTGAATATCCAGCGGGTAGCTTTTCAGCGACGTTTTGCTGTTAATAACTTGCGTTGTCCCCAACGCGACGCCACCCAACTGTACGGCGCGCTCGGCCATGGTGTCGAGATGATCGGTTAACGCGGTGCGAAAACCATCCAGCATTTCATGTACGGCAATAAAATTAGCGCCGCGCATGTTCCAGTGCGCTTGCTTGGTGATGAGTGACAGGTCGATGAACTGGATCACCTGCTGATTCAACAGCTCTACGGTCGCTTTCTTATCACTGTCGGATACATCGTTACGGGTATAAAGAAGGGGGGATGCTTTTGTTTTTACCAGTTTTGCTGTACTCATAATCTTATATCCTCTTGATATTTATGTCCCAGGTCATTCAACGAGAGTAAGTATAGACCTAAATTCTTGTTTCTTTTTCTGGTCTTACCTATCACTTTAATAGTGAACACTGTGGGGAATATAAATATTCAATTGAATCATGCTAATAAGTTAAATTGTAATCTGTTGTCAGCTATTTTTTCTGGATGTTTATATTCGTGGGAAATAGGAAGTGATAAACGATAGCGGTATAAGAATAATAATCACTGAGATCAACAAAAGGCTATTCTGCATGATTATGCAAACCATGCAGAATAACGGCAGGTTAATTTACGTCGAGTTGCTTAATTTGTGGCTCTTTACGAATGGTGAGCGTAGAGCCCATTGACGCGGCAATAATGGCCCCCAGAGCCAGCATTTGTACCATCGTCAGCGTTTCGCCGAGGAAGATCATGCCAGAAACCGCCGCCAGCGCAGGCTCCATGCTCATCAGCGTGCCAAAAGTGCGCGTAGGCAGGCGCGTTAAGGCGATCATTTCCAGCGAGTAGGGTAGCGCTGTAGAGAGGACGGCGACTGCTAAACCCAATGGCAGAATCGACCAGTGCCACAGCGCATCTCCGGCCTGTATCGCGCCCAGCGGCACGAAAATGATCGCTGCAATCAGCGAACCCACCGCTACGGTTGCCGGGCCGTGCTCCTCGCCAGCGCGCTGACCGGTAAGAATATAGACCGCCCAGCAGGCACCTGCGCCCAGTGCCAGCGCAGCACCGGTTAAATCAACGTGCGACACATCCTGGCCCAACGGCAGCAGGAACCAGAGTCCAAGTACGGCCAGAGCTACCCAAATGAAATCAACAGGACGTCGGGATGAGAACAGTGCCACCGCTAATGGCCCGGTGAATTCCAGCGCCACGGCAATCCCCAGCGGAACGGTCTGAATCGACAGATAGAAGAGATAGTTCATCCCGCCCAGAGACAGGCCGTAAAACAGCAGAGGAAGACGCTGCTCTTTGGCAAAACGTAACCGCCAGGGTTTAAAAAATGCGATGAGGATTAATGTTCCTAGTGCCAGACGTAGCGCGGTCACACCTGGTGCGCCGACGATAGGGAATAGCGATTTCGCCAGCGATGCCCCGCTTTGTATAGAGGACATTGCAATCAGCAGAACCAAAATAGGTAACCAGACTGGCGTTTTACGTGACGACCCCAGCATCCTTTCTCCTGTCAATATAAGTAAAACAGCGAGTGTAATGGAAATACACGCAGGTGGTTGAGTATTCGTTGAAAAAAAAAGTGCACAGATCCGTACAATGACCTGAAAGTGATGGATTAATAATCTGTGTGATTAGGAATTTTCTGGATGAATGTGCCTGGTTGTGCGCGCAATAATGGCATTAATCGTTATAAAAGTGATGTTAATTGAAAGAGATAGCGGGTTTTTGAAATGTTCTGTTACATGAAATTTCCCGTTAGACATCGCTAATCGCAAAGAGTTTCCCATCAATTTTTGGTATATTTAAAACTTAAGATTTACTTGAAGCACATTTGAGGTGGTTATGAAAAAAATTGCATGTCTTTCAGCACTGGCCGCTGTTCTGGCTTTCTCCGCAGGTTCCGCTGTTGCGTCTACTTCTACCGTTACCGGTGGTTATGCTCAGAGTGATGCTCAGGGCGCTGCGAACAAAATGAACGGTTTTAACCTGAAGTATCGCTACGAGCAGGACAACAACCCGCTGGGCGTGATCGGTTCCTTCACTTACACTGAAAAAGATCGTACCGATGCTTCCGGCGACTACAACAAAACCCAGTACTACGGCATCACTGCAGGTCCTGCTTACCGTCTGAACGACTGGGCAAGCATCTACGGCGTTGTAGGTGTTGGCTACGGTAAATTCCAGGATGCAGCCTCTCCTGCTGACAACCACAGCACCAGCGACTACGGTTTCTCTTACGGTGCTGGTCTGCAGTTCAACCCGATCGAAAACGTTGCTCTGGACTTCTCTTACGAGCAGAGCCGTATTCGTAGCGTTGACGTCGGCACCTGGATCGCAGGCGTGGGTTACCGCTTCTAATCACTTCGGTGATATGAAAAATCCGCCCCGAGGGGCGGATTTTTTTTGTCTGCGATTTGCGCGTTAGCGTGATTTGGTCTCGAAGATATCGGTACCAAGATGGTTGTAGTCCACCTTCTGTAATTTGAAGTTGGTGATGTACACCGGTCCGGCTTTTTTCTCGGAAATAAAGCGGTAGCGGTTAGTGATTTCTTTCGCGCTGATCCCTGTCCACTGCGAGAAAAAGCTCAGGAAGTCATTTGCGGAGCGACGGGCTTTAATCACCCTGTGTGCTTTGTCGTCACTGGATAGCACCATAAACGGCACCTGGAAATTCTGCTGGAATTGATCGTCGTGTGCCAGGTACTGTACCTCTTTCCCGCGTTCTTTAAAGGCGAGGCCATGATCGGAGAAGTAGACCATCGAAAAGCTGTCGCCGCTATTACGCAGCTGATCGTAGAGCTGGCGTAGAAGGTCGTCGGTCTGCGTCATGGTGTACAGATAACACGACGTCTCTCTCGACTGGACGAAAGTCTCGTATTTCCCCTGAGTACGATCGCAGGCCTGCGGATGCGAACCCATTAAGTGCAACACAATGAGCTGGGGTTGAGTACGCTCCGTTTCTAACACCTGGGCGGTCATCTTCAACAGCGCTTCATCGCGGGTGTTCTTGTCGGCTTCGAAGTCGCCGTTTTTCAGAAAATGAACCTCGTCAGCACGCTTGGCGATACTGGCGATTGCCGTGTCGTATTCACCGATCTGCCCCTGATTAGAGAACCACCACGTCTGGAATCCGGCGCGGTTAGCGAGGGTAACAAAGTTATCCTGGAACTGCGGCTTATCATCGACCACCCGATTCAGCGTTAAGCCAAGTGATTTTTGCGTTGATCCGCTGGCCGCGATGTAATCTGTAAAAATATAGCCGTTAACGCTGCTGGCAAATGGCGTGTTATCCCAGTGGCCACCGAATGCGCCTAGCGCATCACGACGGGCGCTTTCACCAATTACGACGACATAGGTATGGTACTTGGGTTTCACCGCTGTCACTGTCCAGGTGTCTTTGACACTCGCCAGCTTAGCCATTCGTTCCTGCTCGTCGAGGACTTCATCGTTATTGACGATTACGTCCTTGGCAAAGCGGAACACCGGATAGCCAGTATCTTTTAATTTGAAGACACCGCCCCAGGCCAGGTTTTGCACTGGCGTAACAAAGAACGCCACAATGCTGACCAGCAAACACAGGCTGTCGAACTTATTCCAGCGGCGTTGAGCCGCGTCTTTTTTACGCCGTATGGCAAGCACGCCGAGGGCAAAGATAAATACGCCCACCAGGTAGTTGTACCAGGGGAAGATGGTCAGGATTTCGGTGGACTCTTCCATGTTGGTCGAATGCAGCGCCAGCAGGGTATTAAAGTTAGGTGAGCCGTAAGCCTGACCAAACGGAAAATACATCGCAGCAATCAGTGAACAAATGCCAATCAGCGTTTTTTGCGTGCGCGGTGCATAGCGCCACAGCAGTAACAATATACAGGTAAAGGCGACGCTATATAGCAGGCTAAGCGGGTAGCCCAGCGCAAGGTTGATCAGCAGAGACTGTAAGAAATAGAAACCAGTCCACGGGCTAAGCGCCCGGCTACGAGCAATAAGTGAATCTTTGAGGGTTAAATTCATATGCCACTGTTGCAAAAACGCCATGTGCTTACCCTGGCGCGAAGGGTCATTTGCCTGCCTGAGAGAGCGAGAAGAGGGATGAGGTCCGCATCTGCGAGCCACAATATATGCAGGGCTGCGAAAAGATAGAGTGTGTGCGTAAGAAGGTCAACTACTACAAAGTAAATGTTTTGCGAGGGGGATGGCAAAACGGACAAAAAGAAGGGGTATTGGTGGGAAACCGACCACCGTATCGATGTTACGGCGAGAAAATGAAGCGGCGTACCGCGACGCCGCATTATTTTCCGGAGGGTTTATCCTGCTCTGGTTTGCCGTTGATCATGTCACACAGCATAGCGAGCAGCATCAACCGTACTTTAAAAGGAGAGTGACTAAACACGCGCATACACCTCTTGAATTCATTCATATGAACCTCCTGACTTTACGATCCCATCAGTCCTTGAGGGATGTCTTTATTATATACAGATATAGCACAGGCTATATTATATAGCTATTGCTAAAACGTTAATTTTTTGTGCCTACGCAACTCTGGTTTACAATGAGCGCTCTCTAATCAGATGCTGTTAATGCGTCACAGGAACGAGGAAGCAGAATGAGTCGTCGCGCAGGTATGCCAACAACAAAAAAAGTGACGCAATTGGTGAATGTTGAGGAACATGTTGAGGGGTTTCGTCAGGTCAGGGAGGCGCACCGTCGCGAACTGATCGATGATTACGTGGAGCTGATTTCCGACCTCATTATCGAAGTGGGCGAAGCGCGTCAGGTGGATATGGCTGCCCGACTTGGGGTTTCCCAACCCACCGTCGCCAAGATGCTTAAGCGCCTTGCTTCCGTGGGGTTAATTGAAATGATCCCCTGGCGCGGTGTGTTCTTAACAGCTGAAGGCGAGAAGCTGGCGCAGGAGAGTCGCGAACGTCATCAGATCGTAGAAAATTTCTTGCTAATGTTAGGTATCAGCCCGGAAATTGCCCGCCGCGATGCGGAAGGGATGGAGCACCATGTCAGCAAGGAAACACTGGAGGCTTTTAGCCGATTTACCCAACAGCAGGGAACTGACTCTGAATGAGTTTTCCTTTGTTACGCGCATTAAAGCGCGATCGTTTTTTCCAGTTGTTAATCATCACTGGTATTGTACTGAGCCTGTTCACACCGTTTACGCCCCGGAGCTGGCCGGGGGCCATTGACTGGCATACGATCATTACGCTTAGTGGGTTGATGCTCCTTACCAAAGGGGTGGAGCTAAGCGGTTATTTTGATGTGCTTGGCCGCAAGATGACCCGCCGCTTTAAAACAGAACGTCAGCTGGCGATATTTATGGTGTTGGCGGCGGCGTTACTGTCGACGTTTCTGACTAATGATGTCGCCCTGTTTATTGTGGTTCCGTTGACCATCACCCTGAAAAAACTGTGCGCAATCCCGGTGAACCGCCTGATTATTTTTGAGGCGCTGGCGGTCAACGCCGGATCGCTGCTGACGCCGATCGGTAATCCGCAGAACATCCTGATGTGGGGACGCTCCGGGCTGTCATTCACCGCGTTTACCTGGCAAATGGCACCGCTTGCCGGTGTGATGATGCTGACGCTGGTCGTGCTGTGCTGGTTTAGTTTTCCGCGTAAAGCGTTGCTCTACCATACCGGCACGCTTGCGCCTGACTGGCAGCCCCGACTGGTGTGGAGTTGCCTGGTATTGTATCTGGTCTTTTTAACGGCGCTGGAACTCAAGCTTGAGCTTTGGGGGCTGGGGATTGTGGCGGCAGGCTTTATGCTGCTGGCTCGCCGTGTGATCTTCAGTGTGGACTGGACGCTGCTGCTGGTGTTTATGGCGATGTTTATCGATGTGCATCTGTTGACACAGTTACCCGTGCTTCAGGGGGCTTCGGGCCACATTGGTACGCTTTCACAACCCGGTCTATGGTTGACGGCAATCGGCCTGTCGCAGTTTATCAGTAATGTACCCAGTACCATTTTGCTGCTGAACTACGTCCCGCCAACGCTTCTGCTGGCCTGGGCGGTCAATATTGGTGGTTTTGGACTGTTACCGGGATCGCTGGCGAACCTTATTGCCTTACGCATGGCGAACGATCGACGTATCTGGTGGCGTTTTCATTGGTATTCGGTGCCGATGCTGATCTGGGCCGCGCTGGTGGGGTATGGTTTGCTGCAGATGATGTGAGGATTACGCCCGATGGCGCTAGCGCTTATCGGGCCTACTTAATCTGTAGGCCGGATAAGGCAAAAGCCGCCATCCGGCATTTTTTGATGCTTAGTTCAGACGCACCGGCATACCAGAACGGTTCTGGACAGCCTGCTCAACGACGGCCTGGTCGACATCCGGCTGAGCGGTGATACTCTTAATGCTCTTGGTCAGCGTAATCGGTACGATTTCCCCGCCTTCGAACTGTTCTTCGGTAGTAGACAGTGGGTTATGCACCTCAATGTAACGACTGCCGTCTGGCTCGGTCGTCGCTTTTACCGGTTCATCAATAAACTGGACACGCGTACCGACTGGAACATTTTCGAACAGGAATTTGATGTCTTCATTACGCAGACGTACGCAGCCGTGGCTAACGCGTAAGCCGACGCCGAAGTTTGCGTTGGTCCCGTGGATGGCATACAGGCGACCGATATACAGTGCGTACAGACCCATCGGGTTATCCGGACCTGCCGGAACAACGGCTGGCAGTGGTTCGCCTGCAGCGCGGTATTCGGCGTGCATTTTGGCCGTTGGTGTCCAGGTTGGGCCTGCTTTCTTACGCTCAACTTTGGTGGTCCAGTTGATCGGCGTATCTTTGCCTAACTGGCCGATACCAATCGGTAAAACGATAACCGTGTTGGTGCCTTTCGGGTAGTAGTACAGACGCATTTCAGCGCTGTTAATCACAATACCTTCATGCACGGTATCCGGCAGGATCAGCTGCTGAGGAATGTTCAGCACGGTGCCACCCTTCGGCAGGAAGGTATCCACGCCCGGGTTAGCTTCCAGCATGTTGGACAGACCCATCTGGTATTCAGCCGCATAGTACTCCAGCGGTTGGGTGTTGCCTTCAGGAATCGTGATGACCTGGTTCTGGCCAATCAAACGGCTACCATCGGTAGGCAGCGGGTACGTGACGGCTGAGGCAGTGTTACAAAAACCAACTACTGCGAGCGCCGCCGCGAAAAGCGTTGTCAATTTCATATTCATTTTTGCGAGATTCTGAAGCCTGGCAGGCTAGTGGGTTGAGATTTATGTAGTGTTGGGCACGCATTATATGTGCATTCTAAGCAACAAGGAATTCAGATGTGTACTAAATCACATTTTTTTCCTTTTGGTTTCACTTTAGCCCTCATACACGAGAGGCGCGATCTTATTCCAGACTTATGGCATAATAAGCGGTTCGTCACATATTTCTTCTTTCAGGATACGCCAGTGTTAGTTTCCAGCAACGTCACCATGCAGTTCGGCAGTAAGCCGCTGTTTGAAAATATTTCCGTCAAATTTGGCGGCGGCAACCGTTACGGCCTGATTGGCGCCAACGGTAGCGGTAAATCCACTTTTATGAAAATTCTCGGCGGCGACCTCGAACCGACGCTGGGTAACGTTTCCCTCGATCCGAACGAACGCATCGGTAAGCTGCGTCAGGATCAGTTCGCTTTTGAAGAGTTCACCGTTCTGGACACCGTTATTATGGGGCACGCTGAACTGTGGGAAGTGAAGCAGGAACGTGACCGTATCTATGCGCTGCCGGAAATGAGCGAAGAAGACGGCTATAAAGTTGCCGATCTCGAAGTTAAATACGGTGAGATGGACGGTTATTCGGCTGAATCTCGTGCCGGTGAACTGCTGCTGGGCGTCGGTATTCCGGTAGAACAACATTACGGCCCGATGAGCGAAGTGGCACCCGGCTGGAAGCTGCGTGTGCTGCTGGCGCAGGCGCTGTTTTCTAACCCGGACATCCTGCTGCTCGATGAACCAACCAACAACCTGGACATCGATACTATTCGTTGGCTGGAGCAAACGCTGAACGAGCGTGACAGCACCATGATCATCATCTCGCACGACCGTCACTTCCTGAACATGGTCTGTACGCACATGGCGGATCTGGACTACGGCGAGCTGCGTGTTTATCCGGGTAACTATGATGAATACATGACGGCAGCAACCCAGGCACGTGAGCGTCTGTTGGCCGATAACGCCAAGAAAAAAGCGCAAATTGCCGATCTGCAATCCTTCGTCAGCCGCTTTAGCGCCAACGCCTCGAAATCTCGTCAGGCGACTTCTCGTGCGCGTCAGATTGATAAAATCAAGCTCGACGAAGTGAAAGCATCCAGCCGTCAGAACCCGTTCATCCGTTTCGAACAGGACAAGAAACTGTTCCGTAACGCGCTGGAAGTCGAAGCGCTGACCAAAGGTTTTGATAACGGCCCGCTGTTTAAAAACTTCAATCTGCTGCTGGAAGTGGGCGAGAAAGTTGCCATTCTGGGGGCTAACGGCGTGGGTAAATCCACCATGCTGAAAGTGCTGGTCGGCGACATGGCGCCGGATAACGGTACCGTGAAATGGTCTGAGAATGCGCAAATTGGCTACTACGCACAGGATCATGAATATGAGTTCGAAAACGATTTAACCGTTTTCGAATGGATGAGTCAGTGGAAACAAGAAGGCGATGACGAGCAGGTTGTTCGCAGCTTCCTTGGTCGTCTGCTGTTCAGCCAGGACGATATCAAAAAGCCTGCTAAAGTGCTGTCCGGTGGTGAAAAAGGGCGCATGCTGTTTGGTAAGCTGATGATGCAGAAACCGAATATTCTGGTAATGGATGAACCTACCAACCACCTGGATATGGAATCGATCGAATCGCTGAACATGGCGCTGGAAATGTACCAGGGCACGCTGATCTTCGTTTCTCACGACCGCGAATTCGTCAGCTCGCTGGCCACCCGCGTGATTGAGATTACGCCGGAACGCGTGATCGACTTCACCGGTAACTACGAAGATTACCTGCGTAGTAAAGGCGTCGAATAATTTTTCCGTCGTCTTTCGTGTTACAGGTGTGTTGGCTGCACCTGTTCACCCCGGTCACTTACTTATGTAAGCTCCCGGGGATTTACAGGCTGGCCGCCTTCCTGTAACGCGAAATACTTAGGAAAAAGGGTGTAAGTTACACATTAAATAATTCCCAATGCGCGCTTACCGTGGATATTCAAATCCTCCAGCGTAAAGCGTCCTTCCCAGTTTGTTTCATAGTCTTCACGCGGGAAATCCCCCGGCGAGGCACCTTTCTCCAGCGCGGCCTTCACCTTGTGGGCATAGGCGAGATTTTTTTCGCACATTGGTGCGGCGGGAATATACATCACATTGCCCCAGCCCTGTTGATTCTCCACCGGCGCAACGGCGTGGATCACATCACAATGCCACCACACGGAATCGCCGGCTTCCAGTTGCGGAATGCTGGTTAACGCCTCGATGAGTAAGGGATGCCATTGCGCTGAAACCGGCAGCACTCTTCCTGGCGCGACGCCGCACAGTTCATCTTCCGGAACATCATCCAACAGTGGGCGTAACAGCACATAAGCCATCGCTTCAGGAATGGGTACCACATGGAGTAACCCCTGGCCCGGTAACATATCGGAAAGCGCCGTCCAGCCCTGGAAGGTGCGGAATACCGAACATTTGGTGGTGTTATCGACCGTATACTCTTCGACGTCAGTGCGATGCGCCGCCTGCCACGGATCGTAATCGGCCAGATTGCCGTTAAAAACAGAAGCAAAAACACGCTGATACGCCGGAAGCAGCCAGCGCTCCAGTGCGCCGGAGTCCGTATGTGCGCCGAGCCCTTTGGAGGTGGTTCCCGGCGGGCGGCGGCGAATGCGGTCAGGATATATTACGCTGACATCCGGGTTAAACCACTGTTTACCTTCGCTTTCAAAAGTCCACAGGCGATTGAGAAACGACTGTGTGTTAGCCATCTCTTCACTCTGGCGGGCCTGCATTTGTGCCTGTGACCAGTAGATCGGAAAGATTTCAGGACGCGATGCGCTCAGGGTGCCGAAGAAATTGTCCCCCGGTCCTTTGTAGACCTCGTCAAAGCGGTTGCGGTCCAGATAATCGAGCATCGACCGATCCCAGCCCAGCGCCTGCTCACGGGGGAAATGACCCTTAATGACAGCACATCCGCGACGTTTAATCTGTTCACGCTGTTCTTCGGAGACGGTCCCCGCCTGGATATCGTCATAAGAGAGGACCGGCCAGACGGCATTACCCTGTGCTTTAAGCGCGTTGATCTCCGCCACACGGGTGGCGATGGTCTCGCTAAGCTGGCTGAAGATCTGCTGGACCTCGCCAAGCTGCGCCCGCAGTTCCCGCTTCATCTGACGGATTGCCGCTTTGTGATCGGCAGGCAATGTGTCGCTGGTAAAAGTAAGAGCCATAACTACCTCGCATGAACTTTCATTCGAAACTAATTTTGATTGCAAATGATAATATAAGTTAAAAATAAGTTAATGCAAGTTTAATGAGCGGCGTTAATTGCTGATGGGGACACGTGGTGTGTCTGACCTGCCGAGAGCAGGGGGATACGGGTAAAAATGGATAAACCACGTCACCCGGCGCGCAGAGTTGACCGTGCCCGATAATATCGTAGTCGGATTTTTTGACGGCCTCTTTGTCACCGGCAATACCGTACAAACTGAAGATGGCAAACGACTAACGGGTAATACGCTCTACTTGCTATTAACGTATATGGCATTGCTGGCGCTTATCGGGCAATACATTGTCTCTGCCTACGCTCGCGCGGAATTAGAGTCATTCTGACAGGGTGAGGGAGGGATAAAACCCGGAGTAACGTGAACGGACTCCGGGTTTATATCAGACGTTAAACGGTGAGGTGTTGTCGAGTACGGCCTGAATCACGTTCAGTGCGCCCTGATGATTGTTGTCATCGGTCTGGTAACGGGCAATTGCTTTAATGCTGTCTGCCGCATTTGCCATGGCAAAAGAATAGTGTGCCATTTTCAGCATTTCCGCATCGTTGCCGCTATCACCAATGGCAACTACATTCTGCGGCGACAGGTTCCAGCGTTTAAGCAGGCGGCTGATGCCGTTGGCTTTGTGTAAACCCGGGATTATCAGATCGATAAAGCCAAATCCGCTAGTCACCGGCTTCATGATACCGTCGAGGGTAGTATGCAAATGGTCAATAACCAACGGAATTTGTCCATCAGGTAAATTCAGCGAGAACTTGAACAGCACATCATCGATATCCTGATAATCCTTAACCGGTTTCAGGCGATGGTAGTGTTTTGACATCAGTGCTACAAACGCGTCCGGTGCATTTTCGCTAACGTAGGCGCTTTGCAGTCCACAGGCAACAAAGTTTAGTTGTTTATCTTTCAGCAACTCGCCGATGACAATACGGGATTCGTGGCGGGTAAGTTCGCCGTGAAAAAGTTGTTTACCGTGCTCATACACCAGCGCGCCGTTCTCCGCGACAAAAGAGATTTCGTCTTTGAGTTCCGGAAAAAAAGAGATCAGCTGGTAATACTGGTTGCCGCTGGCCACGACAAATTCAATATCTCGTTTTTTCAGTTCATGGTATTGCGCCATAAATCGCTGGCGATCGTACTGCTTGGCATCGTCGAGAAAAGTGCCGTCCATGTCGGTGACGATAACGTTGATGGTCATATATGCTCCTGGCTTTCACTGCAACCAGAAACATTCTAATAACAATGTGACCTGTAGCACAAATTTAATTTCGAATGAAAGTTTCCCCGTCGTCTATTACAGCACAGTTGTAGGCCGGATAAGCGTCAGCGCCATCCGGCATTGAGGCGGTATCGCTGCCGGATAGCGACGCGAAAACGTCTTATCCGGCCTACGGGAAATTACAGCATATGCTCTGTACGGGCGATGATATCGTCCTGCGCATCCGGAGACAGGGCTGTGAAGAAAGCGGAGTAGCCTGCCACACGCACCACCAGGTCACGGTACTGATCCGGGTGTTTTTTCGCTTCCAGCAGCGTTTCGCGGGAGACAATGTTGTACTGAATATGCCAGCCTTTGTGCTCTTCAAAGAAGGTACGTAGCAGGATCATTAACTTCTGCTTATCGGACTCATTTTCCAGTGTAGACGGATTAAGCTTCTGGTTTAACAGCACCCCACCGAGGATCGCGCCGGTCGGCAACTTGCCCACTGAGCCAATCACCGCCGTTGGGCCAAGGTGGTCGGTACCGGAGGCCGGGCTGGCGCCTTCTGCCAGCGGGGTATGCGCTTTACGGCCATCCGGCGTTGCCATTGTTGCCGCGCCAAACGGTACGTTTGCCGAGATGGAGGAGGTTCCGGCGTAATAGTTACCACCGATCGGACCGCGACCGTAACGCGGGTTATGATACTGCTTCAGTTCGTCGATATAGGTCTGGTAGGCGCGGGCCAGCAGGGTGTCGACGCTGTCATCATCGTTACCGTACTTCGGTGCGCCGTTGATCAGACGCTGGCGTAATTGTTCATGCGTGAGGCCTGCAAAGTCATCTGCCAGGGCTGCCGCCAGCTGCTGCTGACCGATAACCCCCTGATCGAAGACCAACTTTTTCACGGCAGCCAGACTGTTGCCAAGGTTAGCAATCCCGACCTGCAAACCGGATACCCAGTCATATTTTGCGCCGCCCTGTTTAATGCTCTTCGCCCGCTCAATGCAATCATCCACCAGCGCAGAGCACAGGATGTCGTGGACGTTTTCTTCCAGCATGGTATCAACCACATACTCAATCTCGATGGATTTACGCGTGTAGTAGCGGATCTGCGTATCCCAGGCGGTCATCACCTCGTCGAAGTTTTGGAAGTTACCCGCAGAGAGCGCCTTTTCCTGCGGCAGGAACACCTTACCGCTGGTGGCATCGCGACCACCTTCCAGCGCGGCCAGCATCACACGGGCAAAGTTAATAAAGCTCATGCCGGTGCAGCGGTAGCCCCACTTCCCGCCCACGGCGGTTTCGATGCAGCCAATGGCCGCGTAGTCGTAGGCATCCTGCGGCTCGATTCCTAACTTAATAAATTCAGGGATAACAATTTCGTCGTTGTTAAATGCCGGCATGCCGAAGCCGCAGCGGATGACCTGTACGCAGGCATCAAGGAAATCGTTACTCATCCCGGCGTGATAACGCACGCTGAGGTTCGGCTGGGTGGAACGCAGGCGACCGCAGGACTCCAGAATGGCATAGGAGAGCGGATTAACCGCGTCCATCGGTTGATCGTTGACCAGATTTTGACCACCGATAGTGACGTTTTGATACAGTGGGCTGCCCGCGGATGCTTTCGAGTGGGAGCCGGAGCGGATTTTGTTCACTTCCAGCAGCTTCAGCCAGCAGCTGTGCAGCAGCTCAATGGCGTGCTCGCGGTCCAGCGTCTGGTTCAGCTCCACGTCACGACGATAGAACGGGTAGAGATACTGGTCCATGCGGCCAAACGACACCGAGTGACCGTTCGATTCGATTTGCAGGATAAGCTGGATGAAATAGCATAGTTGCAGTGCCTGCCAGAAGGTTTTTGGCGGTTCGTGGGCGATGACATCGCAGTTTTCTGCCATTGCCAGCAGCTCATCGCGACGGCTTTCACGGGTTTCAGTTGCTGCCATTTTGCGCGCCAGGCTGGCGAAACGTTCGATATGCAGGCTGACGGCATCCAGTACGATATCAATGGCTTTCAGGAACTGATCGCCATGGAGATCGTCCAGGCAGGTCAGGTTAATGCGCGAACGACGCTCGTCGACTTTATGACGCAGACCATCAAGGCCTTTTTCCAGCAGTAGCGGGAAGTTCACCGCCAGGTGCGCATCGCCGGAAGTCATGTTGCCTTCGGCTTTGATGATGCCGGTTTCCAGCAGGCCTTTCTGCTCGTCGGTAAACATGCCGTAGCAGCGATCCTGCACGGTCTGACCGCGCCACCACGGGCAGATTTCATGCAGTACCCGCTTGTTCTCTTCGCTGACCGCAAAGCCTGCTCCTGGCCGGTCGGCCAAATCGTCGATCTCTTTTTCAATCCACGATACGGTGTATTCCGGGAAGATTGGCGCGGCGCGGACTTCGCTTGCCTGATTACCGATAATCAACTCGTCATGTTTGATCCAGATAGTCCGTTCCGCCAGATGATGCGCCAGCGCCAGCGCGCGGCGTACCGGGATCGGCTTGTCCAGATGCTGCTGATACATCTCGGTATAGTGCTGGGCGCGCTCGGTACACACCGGCGGCTTCACAATGTGGATCAGGGCTGTTTTGTGTGCGTTGATGCGGTCGCTGAGTGTATCCAGTTTCAGTGTGGTCATGGCGGTTATCCTCGTAGGGTCGCGGTTAAACCTTTATGGCTGGCATACTGCTGGGCAAATTCGAGCAGTGCAGGCGCATCCAGCGGTTTGTCCGGGGCGTTGTAGGGTTGGCTGAGTAAGTGGTATTTGTTGATGCCCAGAGTGTGGTAGGGCAAAAAATGAATCTCACCGACGTGAAGTTCATCGGCGGCAAAATCGGTAATAGCTTTAATGGCTTCTTCGTTGGCGTTGAAGCCCTGAATCAGCGGCACGCGAATAATCATTTTTTTTCCGGCAGCGGCCAGTTTTTTCAGATTATCCAGCACGCGAGCGGCGTTGCCATCAGTCCACTGCTTAAACGGCGCATCGGCGACGTGTTTTAAATCGGCAAGAAACAGATCGATGTGCGCTAATGAAGGTTCAATGTATTTCCACGGTACGTGCAGGCAGGTTTCGACCGCAGTGTGAATACCCGCCTCATGGCTGGCTTTGAGCAACGCCGCGGCAAGTTCTGGCTGCATAAATGGCTCACCGCCGGAGAGCGTTACCCCACCACCGCTGCGGTCGTAGAAGGGTTTATCGCGCAGCACGGTGGACATTATCTCCTCTACGCTTTTTACTTCACCGCAGACGGTAAGCGCCTGGGTTGGGCAGCAGTGGGTCAGTGCGGTGAGGGTCTTATCGGTCAATTTTTCACGATGAATAAGCAGGCCGTTTAGCGCGCGCTGAATGACGTCAGGCGCAGCCTGGACACACAGGTCACAGCCCTCCAGACACAGACGTGCGTCATACAGCAGATCCTGCGTACGGGCACGGCTCTCCGGATTCTGGCACCAACGACAACCCAGAGAGCATCCTTTAAGGAAGACTACGGTGCGGATACCGGGACCATCGTGGGTGGAATAGCGCTGGATATTGAAAATCATAAACGGCCTCTCATCTTTCGTATAGAGATTAAATTACTTTCGAATGAAAGTTATATTGACGTGCGTCAACTAACCGTGCGGTTTCGTCGTGCTACCTTTGATTCATGCTAATTATCAGTTTGAGGAAAGGTCATGGAACTCTATTTAGATACGTCTGATGTGAATGCGGTGAAAACCCTGGCGCGTGTTTTTCCGCTGGCAGGCGTTACCACTAACCCGAGTATTGTGGCGGCAGGTAAAAAGGCGCTGGAGGTATTACTCCCGGAACTGCACGATGCAACTGGCGGGCAGGGACGTTTGTTTGCTCAAGTGATGGCAACGACCGCTGAGGGCATGGTCAGCGACGCGCATAAACTGCGGGCAATGATTCCCGATATCGTGGTGAAGGTACCGGTGACCGCAGAAGGGCTGGCGGCGATTAAATTATTGAAGGAAGAGGGGATCCCAACGTTGGGTACCGCAGTTTACAGTGCGGCACAAGGTTTGTTAGCCGCGCTGGCGGGAGCTGAATATATTGCGCCGTATGTTAACCGTGTGGATGCGCAGGGCGGGGATGGCATTCAGACGGTGGTCGATTTACAGAATTTACTGAAAATGCACGCGCCGCACGCCAAAGTACTGGCTGCCAGTTTTAAAACCCCACGACAGGCGCTGGATTGCCTGCTGGCAGGCTGTGAAGCCATTACGCTGCCGCTGGATGTGGCTTTGCAACTGATTAGCTCCCCGGCCGTGGATGCTGCCGTGGCGAAGTTCGAGCACGATTGGCAGAGCGCATTTGGACGTACGTCGATCTGATGCTGTTGCCGGGTGGCGCTAACGCTTACCCGGCCTACGTTCGAGCCGTTGTAGGTCGGGTAAGGCGAAGCCGCCACCCGACTTTTTTACCGACTACAAACCTCACACCCCGGGTTGCGCATCAGCTTCATTTCCCGGAACTGGCAGGTCATTGCATCGTACATCACGATTTTACCGCTTGCCGGTTTACCGAAGTTTGCCAGTAACTTGATGGCTTCCATCGCCTGCAGCGATCCGATCACGCCAATCAGCGGTGACATCACGCCGGCCTCCACGCAGGTTAAGGCGTTTTCACCGAACAGGCGGCTCAAACAGCGGTAGCAGGCTTCACCCTCCTGATACGTAAAGACGGTGATTTGTCCTTCCATACGAATGGCCGCGCCGGACACCAGTGGAACCTTTGCCGTAAAGCAGGCGGCGTTCAGCTGATTGCGCACGGCGACGTTATCGGTGCAATCCAGCACCAGGTCATGCTCTACAACCAACGCATGCATTGCAGCATCATCGAGTAGCGCATTCACCGGTGTGAGGGTGATATGTGGATTAATCCGCGCCAGCGCATCGCGCGCTGAATCCACTTTCGGCTGCCCGACGGTCGCATCGCTATGCAGCGTCTGGCGCTGGAGATTGGAAACCGACACGGTGTCAAAGTCGAGCAGGGTTAAATGCCCAATGCCTGCACCCGCCAGATACTGGGTCGCAGCGCAGCCCAGACCTCCCAGTCCAACGACCAGCACCCGCGCTTCTTTTAGCGCTTCCTGACCGTCAAAGTCGAAGCCGCGCAGGATAATTTGCCGGTTATAACGCAGCATCTCCTGGTCGCTGAGTTCTGCCATTACAGGCCTCCAAACAGCGCGTTAAAGGGCTCGACGTCTACCCATTCCCCGGCTTCAACGTTGCCGCGATCGCGTTCAAGAACGATAAAGCAGTTGCCAAGGCTAAAGGAGCTAAAAATATGCGAGCCCTGATGACCGGTGGTGGTGACCTCCAGTTCGCCGTTTGCTGTACGCTGTAATATGCCTCGCTGGAAATCCAGACGGCCTGGCGTTTTCTTCAGCCGTGATGCGGTCCGTACGCGCTGGCGTGGGGGTAATCCGCTGGCGGTGTTGCCGCTTAGTTTTGCCAGCAACGGTTGCACCAGTTGATAGAAGGTGAGGGCCGCAGAGACCGGGTTACCCGGCAGGCCACAAAACCAGCTGTTGTTCAGTTTACCGAAAGCGAACGGTTTACCTGGTTTAATCGCCAGTTTCCAGAAGGCAATTTCGCCGAGTTCTTCGAGAATGGTTTTGGTGTAGTCCGCTTCCCCAACCGACACGCCGCCGGAGCTTATCACCACATCGGCCTGACTGTCGGCTTCGATAAACGCCGCGCGCAGGGCGTGAGGATCGTCGCGGATAATACCTAAGTTGATGACCTCACAGCCCAGTTGTTGCAACATCAGGTGAACAGCCAGTCGGTTAGTGTCATAAATCTGACCGTCACTCAGCGGTTGGCCTGGCAGTTGTAGTTCATCACCGGTGGAAAACAGCGCCACGCGCACTTTACGCACAACCTGCACATCGGCAACGCCGAGCGAGGCCAGCACCGGGAGCTCAGCGGTTGTCAGACGCGTTCCTGCGGCAAACACCACCGCGCCGTTGGCTATATCTTCACCGCGCAGACGAATATTTTGCCCGGCGCGGACATCCGCGGTAAAACGAATGCCATCGTCAGTCTGTTCCGTTTGTTCCTGCATCACCACGGCTTCACAGCCGACGGGCACCGGCGCACCGGTCATAATACGGATGCAGGTCCCCGCAGGCCATTCCCCATGAAAAGGCTGACCGGCAAAGGCTTTACCCGCAACAGCAAGCGGCAGACCGGATTGCAAATCCGCTAAACGCACAGCGTAGCCGTCCATTGCCGAGTTATCGAATCCCGGTACATCAATCGGTGAGACGACGTTGGTTGCCAGCACACGGCCAAAGCATTCGACCAGTGGCAGCGTTTCAACAGCGGCGAGTGGGGTAACAGACGACAGCATTTGTGAGAGTGCCGTTTCGAGCGGCATCAGTCCGGCGGTAAATTCCATGAGAAGACTCCTGCGAGGCAAAATCGAATCCGGTCATTATGTCAGAAAACAGACGCAGACAGTATGCCACCTCAGTCTTAGGTGCAGGCCTTTATCTTTACATGACGTCTGCATCTTTCTATATTCGAAAATCGAATCAATAACTCACCGAAATTCTGCTATTTATAACCACGTTTCCTGCCACCTAAATGGACGATAAAAATGGGCAAAGCAGTCATTGCAATTCACGGCGGCGCTGGCGCAATAACCCGCGCGCAGCTGAGTCAGGAGCAGGAATTGCGTTATATACAGGCGTTGTCAGACATCGTTGAAGTGGGTCAACGGATGCTGGAGGCGGGCCAAAGTGCGTTGGATGTGGTGACTGAAGCCGTGCGTTTACTGGAAGAGTGCCCCCTGTTTAATGCCGGAATCGGCGCGGTATATACCCGAGATGCAACCCATGAGCTGGATGCCTGCGTGATGGACGGAAATACGCTGCAGGCGGGCGCCGTTGCTGGCGTCAGCCATCTGCGCAACCCGATCCTCGCGGCCCGTCTGGTGCTGGAAAAAAGTCCGCACGTCATGATGATTGGTGAAGGGGCGGAGAATTTTGCCCATGCGCAGGGTATGGATCGCGTGAGTGCGGAGATTTTCTCGACGCCAGAACGGTATGCTCAGCTGCTGTCAGCGCAAGCTGCGGGAGAAACTGTGCTTGATCACGGCGGCACGCCGCTGGATGAGGGCAGCAAAATGGGCACCGTCGGTGCGGTGGCGCTGGATAAATACGGTAATCTGGCGGCGGCGACCTCGACCGGCGGCATGACCAACAAACTGCCGGGGCGTGTCGGGGATAGCCCGTTAGTGGGTGCCGGTTGTTATGCCAATAACGCCAGTGTGGCGGTCTCGTGTACCGGAACCGGGGAAGTGTTTATACGCGCGCTGGCGGCATATGACATTGCCGCGCTGATGGATTACGGCGGCCTGAGCTTGTCAGAGGCCTGCGAACGCGTGGTGATGGAAAAATTACCGGCGCTCGGCGGTAGCGGCGGGCTTATTGCCGTCGATCATGAAGGCAATGTGGCCTTACCGTTTAACAGTGAAGGCATGTACCGTGCCTGGGGATATGCTGGCGATACGCCAACCACCGGTATTTACCGGGAGAAAGGAGATACCGTTGCCACACAGTGATGAGCTTGACGCCAACGATGTACTGGCGGTTAGCAATCTGAACATTGCTTTTGCGCAGGAGCAGAAGCGGATCAGTGCGGTACGCAATTTGTCATTTCGTCTCAAGCGTGGGGAAACGCTGGCGATTGTTGGCGAGTCCGGTTCAGGAAAATCGGTCACCGCGCTGTCACTGATGCGCCTGATTGAACAGGCGGGTGGTGAGGTGAACTGCGATGAGATGTTGCTTCGGCGACGCAACCGGCAGGTGATTGAACTGGGCGAACAGAGCGCGTCGCAGATGCGTCATGTGCGCGGGGCGGATATCGCGATGATCTTCCAGGAGCCGATGACGTCGCTCAATCCGGTGTTCACCGTAGGTGAACAAATAGCCGAGTCGATTCGTTTGCATCAGGGGGCTAGCCGTGAAGCGGCGATGGAAGAGGCCAAACGGATGCTCGATCAGGTGCGGATACCGGAGTCCAGGGCTATTTTATCGCGCTTTCCGCATCAGCTTTCTGGCGGTATGCGCCAGCGGGTCATGATTGCGATGGCGCTGTCGTGCCGTCCCGCGGTATTGATTGCCGATGAGCCGACCACCGCGCTGGATGTCACCATTCAGGCGCAGATCCTGCAACTGATTAAAGTGTTACAGCAGGATATGGCCATGGGGGTGATTTTTATCACTCACGATATGGGCGCGGTTGCCGATATTGCCGACCGCGTACTGGTGATGTATCAGGGTGAAGCCGTAGAAACGGGCAGCGTGGAACAGATTTTTCACGCCCCGCAACACCCCTATACCAAAGCGCTGCTGGCCGCCGTGCCGCAGCTCGGGGCAATGAGTGGACATGAACTGCCGCGCCGTTTCCCGTTGATTTCGCTGCAGGACCCCGACCACCGAGAGCCGCAGACTGAACAGGACACGGTGGTGGCGGGCGAGCCGATCCTGCAGGTGCGTAATCTGGTGACGCGTTTCCCGCTGCGCAGCGGCATTCTCAACCGCGTGACCCGTGAGGTACATGCGGTGGAAAACGTCAGCTTTGATCTGTGGCCGGGTGAAACGCTCTCGCTGGTGGGGGAATCCGGTTGTGGTAAATCCACTACCGGACGGGCGTTGTTGCGACTCGTGGAGTCTCAGCACGGAGAGATCACCTTTAACGGTCAGCGTATTGACACGCTGGCCAGCAGCAAGCTTCAGCCGCTCCGTCGGGATATTCAGTTTATTTTCCAGGATCCCTATGCGTCGCTCGACCCGCGTCAGACGGTAGGTTATTCCATTCTCGAGCCGCTGCGTGTGCACGGTCTACTGCAAGGGGACGCCGCGGCAAAACGGGTCGCCTGGCTGTTGGAGCGGGTGGGGCTACTTCCTGAACACGCCTGGCGCTATCCGCACGAGTTTTCCGGTGGCCAGCGGCAGCGTATCTGTATTGCCCGGGCGCTGGCGCTCAATCCAAAAGTGATCATCGCCGATGAATCGGTTTCGGCACTGGATGTCTCGATTCGTGGGCAGATTATTAATTTATTGCTCGATCTCCAGCGGGAAATGGGTATCGCCTACCTGTTTATTTCTCACGATATGGCGGTGGTCGAACGTATCAGCCACCGTGTGGCGGTGATGTACCTGGGGCAGATTGTCGAGATTGGTCCCCGTCGGGCGGTGTTTGAAAATCCGCAGCATCCGTATACCCGCAAATTAATGGCGGCGGTTCCGGTTGCCGATCCCTCTCATCAGCGGCCGCAGCGGGTGCTGCTGTCGGATGATATCCCCAGCAATATCCGCAAGCGCGGAGAAGAGATTTCCCCGGTGTCACTCCAGTTAGTGGGGCCTGGGCATTATGTTGCGCGTCCGCAGCTGGAAAATGCGCTTTCGCGTCTATAACAGGCAGGGTTCAGGAGAATAACATGAGACAAATTGTTGCTCGTAAATGGCTGGTTGCGCTGGGGGTTGCCTCTGCACTGGCTGCGTCCCCTGCCTGGTCGGCTAAAGACGTGGTGGTGGCGGTCGGGTCTAATTTTACTACGCTCGATCCGTATGACGCGAATGACACGCTGTCGCAGGCGGTGGCGAAGTCGTTTTATCAGGGTCTGTTCGGCCTTGATAAAGAGATGAAGCTGAAAAATGTGCTGGCAGAAAGCTATACCGTTTCCGATGACGGCTTAACCTATACCGTCAAACTTCGGCAGGGGGTCAAGTTTCAGGATGGCACCGATTTCAATGCAGAGGCGGTGAAAGCTAACCTTGAGCGAGCCAGCAATCCGGAAAATCATCTTAAACGCTATAACCTGTACAAAAATATCGCTAACACCGAGGCCGTTGATGCGACGACGGTGAAGATCACGCTGAAACAGCCGTTCTCGGCGTTTATTAATATTCTGGCACACCCGGCGACGGCAATGATATCGCCGGCGGTGCTGAAGAAATACGGTAAAGATATCGGCTTCCATCCTGTGGGTACCGGGCCTTATCAGCTTGAAACCTGGAATCAGACCGATTTTGTGAAGGTGAAAAAGTTCGCCGGCTACTGGCAGCAGGGCCTGCCGAAGCTGGATACGATTACCTGGCGTCCGGTGACCGACAATAACACCCGTGCGGCGATGTTGCAGACCGGCGAGGCACAATTTGCCTTCCCGATCCCTTACGAGCAGGCCGCATTACTGGCGAAGAACAAAAAACTGGAACTGGTTGCCAGTCCGTCGATCATGCAGCGTTATATCAGCATGAACGTGACGCAAAAACCGTTTGATAATCCGAAGGTGCGTGAGGCGCTGAACTATGCCATTAACCGCCAGGCGTTGGTTAAAGTAGCGTTTGCCGGTTATGCCACACCGGCGACCGGCGTGCTGCCGCCCGCGATAGCCTATGCGCAAAGCTATACGCCGTGGCCTTATGATCCAGCGAAAGCCCGTGAGTTGCTGAAAGAGGCGGGTTATCCCAATGGCTTTACCACCACGCTGTGGTCATCGCATAATCACAGCACCGCGCAGAAAGTGCTGCAATTTACCCAGCAGCAGTTAGCTCAGGTCGGCGTGAAGGCGCAGGTGACGGCGATGGATGCCGGACAGCGGGCGGCGGAAGTTGAAGGTAAAGCGCAGAAAGAGAGCGGGGTACGGATGTTCTACACCGGATGGTCTGCGTCGACGGGCGAAGCTGACTGGGCGCTGTCGCCGCTGTTTGCTTCACAAAACTGGCCGCCAACGTTGTTTAATACGGCGTTTTACAGTAACAAGCAGGTGGACAGCGATTTAGCCGCGGCCCTGCAAACGAACGATCCGAGCGAAAAAGCGCGATTGTACAAAGATGCGCAGGATATCATCTGGAAAGAGTCGCCGTGGATCCCGCTGGTGGTGGAGAAACTGATCTCTGCGCACAGTACCAGCTTGACCGGATTCTGGATTATGCCGGACACCGGATTTAGTTTTGATGATGCGGATTTGCAATAAGCTATTCATTCGGCCCCTGAACACCGGGGGCCGCCGAAGGGAGTCTGATGCTTAATTATGTTTTCAAGCGCCTGCTGGGATTGATTCCAACGCTACTGATCGTCGCGGTGCTGGTGTTTTTATTTGTTCATTTTTTGCCCGGCGATCCGGCCCGGTTGATCGCCGGACCGGAAGCCGATGCCGAGGTTATTGAACTGGTGCGTCAGCAGTTGGGTCTGGACCAGCCGCTGCATATTCAGTTCTGGCATTACATGACGAACGTGTTGCAAGGTGATTTTGGCACCTCGATGGTGTCGCGTCGTCCGGTTGCTGAAGAGATTGCCAGCCGCTTTATGCCCTCATTGTGGTTGACGATTGCCAGCATGACGTGGGCGGTCTTGTTTGGCATGACGGCGGGGATCATCGCCGCCGTATGGCGTAATCGCTGGCCGGACAGGTTGAGTATGACCCTGGCGGTCACCGGGATCTCATTCCCGGCGTTTGCCCTCGGCATGCTGTTAATGCAGATTTTTTCCGTGGAGCTCGGCTGGTTACCCACCGTGGGCGCGGATTCCTGGCAGCATTATATCCTGCCCTCTATCACGCTGGGCGCGGCGGTGGCAGCGGTATTGGCGCGTTTTACCCGTGCCTCGTTTGTCGATGTGCTCAGCGAAGATTACATGCGCACCGCGCGGGCAAAAGGGGTGAGTGAAACCTGGGTGGTGTTAAAACACGGTTTGCGTAACGCGATGATCCCGGTCGTCACGATGATGGGGCTGCAGTTTGGCTTTTTGCTTGGTGGCTCCATTGTGGTTGAGAAAGTCTTTAACTGGCCAGGGCTCGGACGATTGTTGGTGGACTCGGTTGAAATGCGAGACTACCCGGTGATTCAGGCCGAGGTGCTGTTATTTTCTCTGGAGTTTATTCTTATTAACTTAGTGGTGGATGTACTCTATGCCGCCATTAATCCGGCTATCAGGTACAAGTAAGGATGCGATTTTTTAACTGGCGCCGACAGGCGATTTTAAATGCAATGCCGCTCGTTAAACCTGAACAGATCCGCACGCCGTGGCACGAATTTTGGCGACGTTTTCGTCGCCAGCGTGTGGCGATGATCGCAGGATTATTCGTGCTGGCCTTGATTCTGGTGGCGATATTTGCTCGCTGGCTGACGCCGTTTGATGCCGAGAATTACTTCGATTATGACCGCCTCAATGACGGGCCGTCGATGTTGCACTGGTTTGGCGTCGATTCGCTGGGACGGGATATTTTTAGCCGCGTGCTGGTTGGCGCGCAAATTTCGCTGGCGGCGGGGGTTTTTGCCGTATTTATTGGCGCAGCTATAGGTACGGTGCTGGGCCTGCTGGCAGGCTATTACGAAGGCTGGTGGGATCGGCTGATTATGCGTATCTGCGATGTGCTATTCGCTTTTCCGGGTATTCTGCTGGCGATAGCGGTGGTGGCGGTACTCGGCAGCGGCATTGCTAACGTAATTATTGCCGTCGCCATTTTCTCCATTCCGGCCTTTGCGCGACTGGTGCGTGGAAATACGTTGGTGCTCAAACAGCAGACGTTTATTGAGTCGGCGCGCAGTATTGGCGCCAGCGATACGACTATTATCTTCAACCATATTTTGCCGGGAACGGTCTCGTCGATTGTGGTCTTTTTTACCATGCGCATCGGGACGTCGATCATCTCCGCCGCGAGTTTGTCGTTCCTGGGATTGGGTGCTCAGCCACCGACGCCGGAGTGGGGCGCGATGCTCAACGAAGCGCGGGCGGATATGGTGATTGCCCCACACGTGGCGATATTCCCGGCGGTGGCAATATTCCTGACGGTGCTGGCATTTAACTTATTGGGTGATGGCCTGCGCGACGCGCTGGATCCGAAGATTAAAGGATAAACTGTAGGCCGGATGACGGCGTAAATGCCTTGTCCGGCCTACAGTTGGGTGACGATGAGTTAAACGCGGCTGCCCCACAGATCGTATTCGTCTGCGTTTTCAACTTTGACGCGGATAATATCGCCAGGCTTCACGTTGGTTTCGCCATTCATGTACACCGCACCGTCGATTTCCGGAGCGTCTGCCATGCTGCGACCAATCGCGCCTTCTTCGTCAACTTCATCGACGATGACCAGAATTTCGCGGCCGACCTTCTCCTGCAAGCGTTCAGCAGAGATCTGCTGCTGCAATTGCATAAAGCGGTTCCAGCGTTCTTCTTTTACCTCTTCCGGGATTTGATCCGGCAACTCATTGGCTCCCGCACCGTCTACCGGACTGTATTTAAAGCAGCCAACGCGATCCAGGCGTGCTTCTTTCAGGAAGTCGAGCAGCATCTGGAAGTCTTCTTCGGTTTCACCCGGGAAGCCGACGATGAACGTTGAACGCAGGGTCAGTTCAGGGCAGATTTCACGCCACTGCTTAATACGCGCTAACTGGCGGTCTACCGAACCTGGGCGCTTCATCAGCTTGAGAATACGCGGGCTGGCATGCTGCAGTGGGATGTCCAGATACGGCAGAATTTTGCCTTCCGCCATCAGCGGGATGACATCATCGACGTGCGGGTACGGATAGACGTAGTGCAGACGAGTCCAGATACCCAGTTTCGACAGCTGCTCGCACAGATCAACCATGCTGGTTTTCACCGGCTCACCGTTATGGAAGCCGGTGCGGTGCTTCACATCCACACCGTAAGCGGAGGTATCCTGGGAGATAACCAGAATCTCTTTGACGCCCGCATCAACCAGGCGCTTGGCTTCGCTGAGTACCTCGCCGATTGGACGGCTGACCAGATCGCCGCGCATCGACGGAATGATGCAGAACGTGCAGCGATGGTTGCAACCTTCAGAGATCTTCAGATAGGCGTAATGACGTGGCGTCAGCTTGACTCCCTGCTCAGGAACCAGGCTCTGGAACGGGTTATGCTTTGGCTTTGGCACGTAATGGTGAACGTGTTCCAGAACCTGCTCGTAACTGTGCGGTCCGGTGATTTCCAGCACCTTCGGGTGAACTTCACGGATCTGATCGACTTTCGCGCCCAGGCAGCCGGTGACAATCACCTTACCGTTCTCGTTCAGCGCTTCGCCAATCACTTCCAGTGATTCTTGTACCGCGCTGTCGATAAAGCCGCAGGTGTTAACGATAACCATATCTGCATCGTCGTAATTCGGCACAACATCATAACCTTCAGTACGAAGTTCAGTCAGGATGCGCTCAGAATCAACGAGGTTTTTCGGACAACCTAGTGAAATAAAACCAATTTTTGCCATTTTCTTATACTGTACATTGCTCGTAATCGGTGGATTATACAGATGCCACCGCGCGACATCTATATCTGATGAACAGAAGTAGGTCGTCCTGAAGGGGGATACGGGCAAATGACTTTTCGGTAGGGGAAAGGTGTTTAGATAGTCTAATTCCGGCTTTAAGTGTCACTTCTTGGCTATAGAGAAGAAGTCTTATAAATTTATTTCGTCGAGCGTTATCCATGAGGTTAAATTTGAAAGACATTGCTTTGCAGTCAAAACTTAAAATGGCGAGAACTCTTTATGCTAATGGTGTGAGCTTATATTATATTTCGCTCGCGACTGGTTTAAGCTGGCGCTTATTAATGAATGAACTTCATTCCATTACTCGTCAGGAAGTGGGCCCGCAAAAGAATCAACGCTCATAAATTTATTCTAATTTATTTATTTTTTATTCTTCTGCCCCTTCCCGATTCTGCGAGGTCACGCTGATATGTATATTTCCCCACTTCCTACAGCCGCCGAAATTGATGTTGATAAACTCAGGGATGATATTGCCAATAAGCTCTTATTTACCATTGGTAAAGATCCGGCCATTGCCACCAAACGCGAATGGTTAAATGCCACGCTATATGCCGTGCGCGATCGCATGGTCGAACGCTGGCATCGTTCAAACCGGGCGCAATTCTCTCAGGATGCCCGTCAGGTTTATTACCTGTCGATGGAGTTTTTGATTGGGCGGACATTGTCGAATGCGCTGCTTTCTCTGGGGATTTATGACGAAGTGAACAGCGCGCTCGAGGCCATGGGACTGGATCTGGAAGAGCTGATTGACGAAGAAAACGATCCCGGGCTTGGCAATGGTGGTCTCGGACGTCTGGCGGCCTGTTTCCTTGACTCGCTGGCCACACTGGGTTTGCCAGGCTGCGGTTATGGCATCCGTTACAATTACGGTATGTTCAAACAAAATATCGTCAACGGGGTGCAAAAGGAGTCGCTGGATTACTGGCTGGAATACGGAAACCCGTGGGAATTTAAACGTCATAATACCCACTATAAAGTGCGCTTCGGCGGCCGCGTTCAGCAGGAAGGCAGCAAAATCCGCTGGATTGAGACCGAGGATATTCTGGCCGTCGCGCATGACCAGATTGTCCCTGGTTATAACACAGACAGCACCAATACATTGCGCTTGTGGAATGTGCAGGTTAATAGTGAAGTCAATTCAGGCAAAGTGAATCTGCATGATGATTTTACCGTTGAAGTGGAAAACAAATACCATTTTGAAAAGATCTCGCGGGTGCTGTATCCGGATGACTCCACCGATGCAGGGCGCGAACTGCGTTTACGCCAGGCCTATTTTTTGGCCTCAGCGACGATTCAGGACATTTTGAGCCGGCATTATCAACTGCACAAAAGCTATCATAACCTGGCCGATAAAATCGCGATTCACTTGAATGATACCCATCCGGTTCTGGCGATCCCCGAACTGATGCGCCTGTTAATCGACAATCATCAATTTGCATGGGATGATGCGTTTGACGTGACCTGTCAGATTTTCTCCTATACCAACCACACCTTGATGAGTGAAGCGCTGGAAACATGGCCGGTAGAGATGCTGAGCCGGATCCTGCCGCGCCATTTGCAAATTATTTTTGAAATTAACGATCGCTTCCTGAAATCCGTTGCGGATAAATATCATGATGACAGTGAGCTGCTTAAACGGGTCTCGTTAATTGATGAATCGCATGGCCGGGTGGTGCGGATGGCCTGGCTTGCCGTTGTGGTCAGCCATAAAGTGAACGGCGTGTCGGTATTACATTCAAAATTGATGACGGAATCGCTGTTTGCTGACTTTGCGCGAATATTCCCGATGCGGTTTACCAATGTCACGAATGGCGTGACGGCCCGTCGCTGGCTGGCACTGGCGAACCCGCCGCTGGCAAACGTACTGGATGAGAATATCGGTCAGAACTGGCGCACTAACCTGGCGCAACTGGCTAATCTGAAACAGTATCTTGATTATCCGAGCGTGAACGACGCGGTGCATCGTGCGAAGCACAAAAATAAACAGCGGCTGGCGCACCATATTGCCACCCGGTACGGGGTGGTGGTGGATCCTGCGGCCCCGTATCCACGAGTACAAGCGGCAATTATTGAACGTGCTCCACGTGATTACTCGCTACAATCGGATTAAAGCTTCGCCGGATGAAAACTGGGTGCCTCGCGTGAATATCTTTGCCGGTAAGGCTGCCTCGTCGTATCACATGGCGAAACAGATTATTCGCTTAATTAACGACGTGGCACAGCGGGTGAATAACGATCCGCAAATTGGCGGCAAGCTGAAGGTGGTGTTTATCCCGGATTACAACGTCAGCCTGGCGCAGCTGATTATTCCGGCGGCTGACCTTTCCGAGCAAATTTCACTGGCAGGGACTGAAGCCTCCGGTACCAGTAACATGAAGTTTGGCTTAAATGGTGCATTGACCATTGGCACGCTGGACGGGGCAAATATTGAAATGCAGGAATATGTCGGCAAAGATAATATTTTTATCTTTGGCAATACGGCGCAGGAAGTCGACGTCTTACGACGTGACGGCTATAACCCGAGAACGATTTTTGAGAATGATGCTGAACTGCATCAGGCACTGACGCAAATTGGCACAGGGCTGTTCAGTCCACAGGAGCCTGGGCGGTATCGCAACATCCTCGATTCATTGATCAACTTTGGTGACCATTATCAGGTGTTAGCGGATTATCGCCGCTATGTTGATTGCCAGGACTCGGTGGATGAGTTGTATCGTAATCCCCGTGAGTGGACGACGAAAACGCTACATAATATTGCCAATATGGGGTACTTCTCGTCAGATAGAACGGTACAGGAATATGCCGATAATATCTGGCGTATTACCAGGAACCATGTTTAACCCTTAATCACAACGGGTATTCTCCCTGGTTTTCAGGACAGGGAGGATGCTTGTAAATCGGCGAGAATCGGCTCCAGCATTTTATGTGTATTGGTATCTTTGCGTGACGAGGCAAAAATACTGAATTGCGGTAGCGGGAACGGTGTCTTTATTTCCTTCAGGCCGTAAAGTGGCGCATGCGTGGCAAAGATTTTTTCCGGGATCACCCCTAAACATTGGGTATTCGCGACAATGGTGAGTATTGCAGTAAAAGAAGAGGTTAGCAGGCAACGATCCCCGGTTCTGAATTTTTTATCCACGATGCTGCGGTGATAAATAATTTTTTCATTCTTAGTGTTGTAACCCACCAGATTGGCACTTCTGAACATTTCCTCACTGATTGAATGACCATACAACGTATTATTTTGTGACGCTGCCAGTACCAGCCGCATATCGCATATTTTTTGACAGGAAATACTGCCCGACTCCACGGAAAAGGTAGAAAAAACAACATCAGCCTGCCGCATGGTGAGCAGTTCAATAATACTCTGTTCATTTAAATCGGCGGTGAGATGCAGAAGGCTGATGTCCGCGTTGTTGTAGATTATTTTTTCCGTAACGTCGGGAATAACGATTGGCGAAATAAACGATTCTGTATACAGCGTGAGCCTTTTTTTGGATGCCGGGGAAGTATGTGGCATCAGCAGCGACAGTTTATCGATAATCGGCATCGCATTATCATAAAGCTCGTCGGAGTAGACGGTCGGTAACAGCGCATTGCCGCTGCGAACAAAGAGATTATCGCCCATCAGTTCACGTAGTTTTCTTAGTGACTGACTGACGGCAGAGGGGGAAATATTCAGCATATCAGCCACGCGGGTGATACTGCCGAGGCTATAGATTAAACAGAAAATGGTCAGCAGATTCAGGTCTATCTTTGATAGCGTACGTATCTTCTCGGCATCATTTGCTTTTGACATAGCGCCCTCATCATCCGTGCCACGAAAGTAACCCCATCAGGTATAGCAAAAAATTATCGCTACGTCAGAAACAGGCCGTTTCTCCACCCAGGCAACGGCACAATGCCGCTCTGCACGTTGTAACATTGTAAATAATGTTAATCAATTAGGATTTATTGATGTAGGGCATCAATTTGTTCAAAAAACAACCATACTATTAAGTTGCACCATGGTTGGAAAGAGGAGGAACAAAGTATGGTTGTTGACAGACTGAGAACCGATCTTCTCAACAAGTTGATAAACGCCCGCATCAATCTCGCCGCTTATCTGTTGTTGAGGAAAGCGAAAGGCTATATGTCAGTGAGTGAGAGCGATAGTCTGCGTGATAATTTTTTTGTACTGAATCGCGAACTACACGACCAATCACAGCTCCACGGTATGCATCTTGATCAGGAAGAGTGGAATGCCCTGCGCCGTGCTGAAGGGGCGTTAGCCGCCGCGGCTGTTTGTCTGATGAGTGGACATCACGATTGTCCGACCTTTATCGCCGTTAACGCAGATAAACTTGAAAACTGCCTGACAACGCTGACGCTGAGTATCCAGAGTTTGCAAATGTACTCAACGCTGGAACACGTCTGAACCAGGGGGAGGGCGCTCCCCCTTTTCGTTAAGATTGTGTAAAAGTCGCGGGATATTGCCCCTTGCTGGCTACGCTTTATGCAGAGCCCTTAAGGAGGTGTTATGCGGCGACTCTTTCTCTGTACGGCCCCACTGTTACTGTTTGCCCCTCATGCCAGTGCCGAACCCTCTGCGCTGAAGGTTGAAGTGCTGCAAACCAAACTTGATCACCCCTGGTCATTGGCCTTTTTACCTGACAACCGCGGCATATTAATCACTCTACGGGGTGGGCAGCTGCGGCTTTGGCAAGCGGGGGAAGGGCTTTCCGATCCACTCACCGGGGTACCAAAGGTTTGGGCACACGGTCAGGGTGGGTTGCTTGATGTGGTGCTCGCCCCGGATTTTGAACGCTCGCGGCGGGTTTGGCTCAGCTTCGCTGAAGCCGACCATGAGGGTAAGGCCGGTACGGCAGTCGGTTATGGACGACTGAGCGACGATCTCAAACATCTGCAGGCGTTCCAGACGGTTTTCCGCCAGATGCCAAAACTCTCAACCGGCAACCATTTTGGTGGGCGCATGGTGTTTGACGGTAAAGGCCACTTGTTTATTGGTTTGGGTGAAAATAACCAGCGCGCTACCGCTCAGGATTTGGACAAGCTGCAGGGTAAGGTGGTGCGACTGACCGACGAGGGCAACATTCCGCCGGATAATCCATTTGTGAACCAGGCCGGTGCTCGACCTGAGATTTGGTCCTATGGCATCCGTAATCCGCAGGGGATGGCGATGAATCCCTGGAGTGACACGCTGTGGCTCAATGAACATGGCCCGCGCGGTGGCGATGAAATTAATATCCCCGAGAAAGGCAAAAACTACGGCTGGCCGTTAGCGACCTGGGGGATGAACTACAGCGGTTTAAAAATACCTGAGGCTAAAGGTGGAATTGTTGAGGGTACGGAACAGCCTGTTTTCTACTGGGAAAAGTCGCCGGCGGTCAGCGGGATGGCTTTTTACAATAGCGATACCTTTGCGCAGTGGCGGCAGAAGGTGTTTATTGGCGCGTTAAAAGATCAGGATGTGATCGTTTTAAGCGTTAACGGGAATCAGGTTACTGAGGACGGGCGTATTTTACGCGAAAGAGGACAGCGGATCCGCGATGTGCGTGTCGGACCAGACGGTTATTTGTACGTGTTAACCGACGAGTCCGACGGGCAACTACTGAAGGTGAGCCCCCGGTAGCCGCAGCGCTACAGCATCAGCTGACCGGGATCATCACCGCTTTTTGGAACGCTGGACGTTTGGTAAGCTGCTGGTACCAACGCTCAAGGTGAGGACGTTCGGTCCAGCTCAGGCCAACGTTAAACAGGTTGTAGATAAACGGGGCGATGGCGATATCGCCGGTACCAAACTCGTCCCCGGAGAACCATGGTTGGTCGGTCAGCGCGTTGTCGAGCATGGCAAACAGGTTGTCACAAACCTTCGCGCCTGCGTCAATGGCCGCCTGGTCGCGTTGTTCTGCCGGCGTTCTGACCAGACCAAATAAGATGACCCGATGCGCAGGGCTTAGCGTCTGGTTAGCCCAGTCCATCCATTTTTCGCCTTCTGCACGTTTTGCCGGGGCATCGATCCACAGCCGTTTTTGCCCGTATTGGGCGGCCAGATAGCGGACGATGGTATTGGATTCCCACAGTAAAACGTCGGTTTCATCATCGCGTAGCAGGGGGACCAGACCGTTTGGATTCATCGCAAGGTAGTCAGCATCTCGGTTGATACCGTGCTGCCCGCCCGCCAGTATTTGGTTATACGGCAGTTCCAGTTCTTCGAGCGTCCACAACACTTTTTTCACGTTGGTCGAGTTATTGCGACCCCACAGTGTAATCATAGTAACCCCGCGTAATCATTGAGCAGCTTGATGGCTGCATTCGGTATTAAACCCGTTACATGGTGGGGGAAACCTAATATTTACGCAACAACACGTAAAAAAATCGTGATGAAAGCGGCGCAGCGCAGTGTTATTGCATAAACTTTAAAAACTTTACCAACTTACGGTTTCTTTAAGCTCGTTAGTGCGTTATTACTCACCGCACTTATTTTACACGTCATCCATCAGGCCGCTTCTGCGCGGGTTTGGCCGATGCAGTTTGTGTAAACATGGTGTGTTATGACGTGGTTTTTTGGAATGGATACTCGGGTGGCATTTATGACGCAATACTTCTCTTCCCTTCGCAGTTTCGCCGCAGGTTCAGCGCTGTTATTCCTTTTTTCACCGATCGCACAGGCGGTAGAGCAACCCACCGCGCCGCCGAGCGTGGATGCGCGCGCGTGGATCTTAATGGATTACGCTAGCGGCAAGGTGCTGGCGGAAGGCAATGCTGATGAGAAATTGGATCCAGCCAGTCTGACCAAGATTATGACCAGCTATGTGGTAGGCCAGGCGCTAAAGGCCGGGAAAATCAACCTTAACGATATGGTCACTGTAGGAAAAGATGCCTGGGCGACGGGCAACCCGGCTCTGCGTGGGTCTTCGGTGATGTTCCTGAAACCCGGCGATCAGGTAGCGGTGTCCGATCTGAACAAAGGCATTATTATTCAGTCGGGTAATGATGCCTGTATCGCGCTGGCAGATTACGTGGCTGGCAGCCAGGAATCCTTTATTGGTTTGATGAACGGCTATGCGCAAAAGCTGGGACTGACGAATACCACCTTCCAGACGGTGCATGGCCTGGATGCGCCGGGGCAGTTCAGCACCGCGCGTGACATGGCCTTGCTCGGTAAAGCGCTAATCCACGATGTGCCGGAAGAGTACGCCATTCATAAAGAGAAAGAGTTTACCTTTAATAAAATTCGCCAACCGAACCGCAACCGCCTGCTGTGGAGCACCAACCTGAATGTGGACGGGATGAAAACGGGCACCACGACGGGCGCGGGTTATAACCTGGTGGCTTCCGCCACCCAGGGCGATATGCGCCTGATCTCGGTAGTGCTGGGGGCGAAAACCGACCGTATTCGTTTCAATGAGTCAGAGAAGCTGCTGACGTGGGGCTTCCGCTTCTTTGAAACGGTCACACCGATTAAACCGGATGCCACCTTTGTGACCCAGCGTGTCTGGTTTGGCGATAAGAGTGAAGTTAATCTGGGGGCCGGTGAAGCCGGTTCGGTGACCATTCCGCGCGGCCAGCTTAAAAATCTGAAAGCCAGCTTTACGCTGACCGAACCGCAATTAACCGCGCCACTGAAGAAAGGCCAGGTTGTCGGAACGATCGACTTCCAGCTGAACGGGAAATCCATTGAGCAGCGTCCGCTGATGGTGATGGAGGCCGTTGAAGAGGGCGGTTTCTTTAGCCGGATGTGGGACTTTGTGATGATGAAATTCCACCAGTGGTTTGGTGGCTGGTTCTCTTAATCGCTGTAATTGCCGGACGGCGTTTGTACGTCCGGCAATGTCCTTTCAGTACATCAACTTAATTTGCTGCGCTTTTGCGTAATCAACAAACTCATCGTCAGGACGGGTATCGCTGATGATGCTATCAAAACGTTTTAGCTCGCCCATCCGCGCGGGACGCACCTTACCAAACTTGCTGTGATCCACCACCAGCACATGATATTGCGCCATCGACATCGCCCAATGCTTCACCGGTAATTCTTCCAGGTTAAAACAGGTTGCGCCCTTATCAATGTGTACGCCTGCTGCAGAATAAAACGCGATATCCGGGCACAGATTATTCAGTGTCTCCTGAAAATCGAGCGGTTTGAAAATAGCGTTGCTGGCATGGAATTCACCGCCACACAGAATGACGCGGCACAGTGGTTTTTCCTGGAGTGCCAGAAAGGTATTCAGCGAATAGCAGATTGCAGTGAAAGGCAGGTCACTATCGATAGCTTCAATGATCCACGGCGTGGTGGTACCGCAGTCAAAAAAGATTGTCTGATGCGCCTGAACGAGGCTCGCAGCTTGTTGGGCCGCGCGACGTTTCTCATCCACCAGCCGGGACTTTTGGTCGCTGATTAAGTAGTGGCTGGCGCTACGGGGTTCCAGAACAATATAGCCTCCCAGCAACACGACCGGGGCATTGTTATTGTTCAGGTCGCGACGGATGGTCATCTCAGATACGCCAAGCAGCGTCGCGGCTTCTTTAAGGTGTAATTTATCGCTGCGTTTCAGCGCCTGCAGCAACTGACCAATACGCTCGTCGCGTCGTGTTTCCATAGTTCCCCTGGAGAGTAGAATAAGCGTTTCATATCGCGCGCTTAATACTACTTTTTTACCGTGGATTAGTCACGCACCCAGCCTTTACGGATCGGCAGGGCGAAGCAGGTGCGATAGCAAGTCTGCAACGCGGAATACAGCGTGGTGCCGAACCGTTGCCAGATCATCTGGGCGCTCAGGCAGCCGATTAGTCCTGCCAGGAACCCACCCAGCATATCCAGCGGCCAGTGTACGCCGAGGTACACCCGCGACCAGGCGATCGCCACGGCAATCGCCATAAACAGGGCGCCAGACCACAGGCGATGCCAGAATATAAAGGCCAGTGCAAAGGTGAAAATAACGGTGCCGTGATCGCTCGGGAAAGAGTCATCAGGCGCATGGTGCAGGAAGTTGTAGCCGATGTGGTTAACGAACGGACGATCGTGCGGGAACAGATGCCCCATCAGCCAGGAAACGGTGAGGCCGACGATCAGCGCCAGCGCCATTTTGATCACCAGTTTGCGCTGAGTGTTAACGTGGTCGCGCGGACCCCAAAGCCACAGGATTACGGCCAATAGCGGCACGATGCTGATCAGATCTTTGGCAATAAATATGGCAAACGCGATCGCCCATTGCGCAGAGTCCGGCGTGGCGTTGATCAGGTAAAATAGCGAGTTGTTCAGATTTTCCAGCATAACATCCAGATTCAGCACAGTAGTTAAAAAAAGTCCCATCAGGCCGAGCATAAGAGCGCTTCCATGGAATAAAAAGCGGCGTTGTCTTATTTGTCAGCTAAATGACTCTTTTTAAGATAATTAATGATGTCTAAAGCGCATGATAACGGGTTCAACTTAAATTAACCTTAAAGCAAAAGAGCATTGTGAAACTGAGTGTAAAAATGTGCGCATTTTGCTGTCAAATCACATAATTCACTATCACCAGTCCGACGCATTTATTACACTTTGCGCGATTTTTCATTGGTTAAGAGACTGCATGCACAACCGTTTATCTTCAGGCGCCCGACTGGGGCGTCAGGCATTACTTTTCCCGCTCTGTCTGGTGCTTTACGAATTCTCTACGTATATCGGCAACGATATGATCCAGCCCGGTATGTTGGCGGTGGTGGAGCAATATCAGGCCGGATTAGACTGGGTTCCCACTTCCATGACCGCGTACCTGGCAGGCGGCATGTTTTTGCAGTGGTTATTAGGACCGCTGTCGGATCGTATTGGTCGTCGGCCGGTGATGTTAACCGGTGTGGTGTGGTTCATTGTTACCTGCCTTGCGACGCTGTTTGCGCAGAACATTGAACAATTTACTTTCCTGCGCTTTTTGCAGGGCATTAGCCTGTGCTTTATTGGCGCGGTGGGTTATGCCGCGATTCAGGAGTCCTTTGAGGAGGCGGTATGCATTAAAATTACCGCCCTGATGGCGAACGTGGCGCTGATTGCTCCGTTGCTGGGCCCGTTGGTCGGCGCTGCATGGGTGCACGTGCTGCCGTGGGAAGGGATGTTTGTGCTGTTTGCCGTACTGGCCGCTATCGCCTTTGTTGGCCTGCAGCGCGCGATGCCTGAAACCGCGACCCGACTCGGTGAAACACTGTCCATTAAAGAGTTGGGCAAAGACTACAAGCTGGTGCTGAAGAACGTGCGTTTTGTCGCCGGTGCTCTGGCGTTGGGCTTTGTCAGCCTGCCGTTGCTGGCGTGGATCGCCCAGTCTCCTATTATCATTATTAGCGGTGAAAAGCTGAGCAGCTATGAATATGGTCTGCTACAGGTGCCAATTTTTGGCGCGCTAATTGCCGGTAACCTGGTGCTGGCGCGCCTGACCGCGCGACGCACGGTACGATCGCTGATTATTATGGGCGGATGGCCGATCGCCGTGGGGCTGATTATCGCCGCGGCGGCCACGGTGGTCTCTTCCCATGCATATTTGTGGATGACAGCAGGGTTAAGTGTTTATGCATTTGGGATTGGTGTGGCGAATGCCGGACTGGTACGCCTGACGTTGTTTGCCAGCGATATGAGCAAAGGGACGGTTTCCGCCGCGATGGGCATGCTGCAGATGCTGATCTTTACCGTTGGTATTGAGCTGAGTAAGCATGCTTATTTACTCGGCGGTAACGGCCTGTTTAGCCTGTTTAATCTGGCCAGCGGGGTACTGTGGCTGGCGCTGATGTTTATCTTCCTGAAAGATAAGCGGGTAGGGGACTCACGGGAAGGATAAAGCCCGGCTATCCGTAATGCCGCTTAGTTAACGTCTCGGTTTCAGAAAGCATCAACATGTGTTGGGGAGGTAATGAATATGCTCTCTCAGAGAAAGGGTTCCGTTCACCTCATGTTCATCGTTTCTCTGAAGCACCGATTCCTGTGAACGTGTAAAGGGCGTTCTTCGCCACGCCCTTTACAATCCCGGCTCCCGGCAGGAAAATTGTTGCTTCGCAATCCCCTCCGCTTATTCCTCCAGGCTATCGGGCCGGGCGCGAGGTAGCGTCCCTGCAAAACGCGCCCTGAGCCAGCATCCATGCTGGCTCTCCCGGCCTTACGGAAACTCGTCGGCAATTTTCAGCCGGACCAGCCCACACCTGACTACCTGAGCTTTTACTTGAATATCTCTGAACAGCAAAACGGATATAGCTGAAAGCCAGAGAGTTGAAGCGATGACCCATGTCCGACTGAAAATCGATGAGGCGTTGACGGCTGCCCGGGCTTTACGAGGGCTTAGTGGTGATCGTCAATCTGATGCTCAATAACCATCCCTTCGCCTACGCTAGCGACATGCCGAGCATAAGGATGCGCACGATAAACGGGTGCAGGGGCTGGGGCTGGAGCAACATAAACCGTTTGTGGCGCAGTGGTCACGCTGACCGCCTGCGGAACGCTCACGGAAGAGGGAACCACAACAACTTTATAACCGCTTGGTACATCAACGGTGACGCTTTGCGCCATCGCGGTTCCCGCAAACCCCAGCAATATTGCCGCTATCAGTACACTTTTCTTCATCATCAGCTCACCTGAAAATATTTACTGGAGATAATTATCCAGCGGGTTAATGTGATGCGGATTATGAATAGATCATGTCCTTCTTTTGTTGCCGTCTGTGCTGAGGCGTTATCGCGTAAATGGTGCGTCGTTTTTTAGCACCCGGTCGATAATATCCAGTACGCCTTCTTGGTTATTCGACCCCGCGCGATATTTTGCCGCCCGGGCCACCGTATCGTTGGCATTGGCCATGGCAAAACTAAACCCCGCCTGACGCAGCATCTCAATATCATTGCCGCCATCGCCAAACGCCACCACTTCCTCATCGCGAATATTCCAGCGCTGTTGCAGCAGACGCAGACCGTTTGCTTTATGCACGCCCGGGATAATTAAATCGATGCTCCCATAGCCGGTATGAACCGGAACCATAATATCGCCAATCGCGTCATGCAGAGCAGACTGAACCTGCGGGATCTGTTTTTCAGAGATATTCAGCCCGAACTTGAAAAATACATCGTTGATATTGTTGAAGTTATCAACAAATTCGAGGCGGTGGTAGTACATGGCAGCGACGGATTTTAGCTCATCGCTGTAGTGCTTCAGCGTGTAGGCGCTGTTTTTTCCGCAGGCAATAATATCAATGTCGGTTCGCGTCAGCAGATGGTCCACGATGGTCTGAAAATCGTCTTTATCCAGTTCGCCGTTAAACACATCTTCCCCTTCGCTGACCACCCAGCCGCCGTTTTCCGCCACAAAGGAGATTTCATCGGCCAGTTCGGGGAAAAAGGAGATCAACTGGTAGTACTGATTGCCGCTGGCGACCACAAATCGGATCCCCAACTGCTGCATCTGGCGGTACTGCGCCATAAAACGTTCACGGTTGTAGGTCTTTTGGTCACTTAAAAACGTGCCGTCCATGTCGACTGCAATTAACTTAATAGCCATTAGTTGTTCTCCGTCACTGGGGTATTTTTAACATCTGGTTTGGCGACAGCCTTCGCGACGATAGCCGCGACCAGCACCAGCGCCAGCACCACCAGCATGGCGCTGCGCAGGCCATAGTGTTCACCCAGATAGCCCAGCAGCGGCGGTCCGACCAGGAAGGCGAGATAGCCGGTGGTTGCCACAACGCTCACGCGGGTTGGCGCATCGGGGCCGGTATCGCTGGCGGCCGAAATGGTCAACGGGAAGCCCAGCGACGCGCCGAGTCCCCACAAGACGACCGACACACCTGCGACCCACGTACTGTCGACAAAGATAATCAGGCTAATACCCAGCGCGCCCATTAACGCACTGGCGCGTACGACCGCAACGCGGCTGTAGCGATCGATAAACCAGCCGCCGGTAAACCGTCCGACGGTCATGCCCAGCGTAAACCCGGCATAAATCAGAGAGCCTGAGGTTGGGCTAAACCCGTGTCCGTCTACCATCAGGAGAGGAAGCCAGTCATTGGCTGAACCCTCGGCAAATGCCATCGCCAGTACCACGACACCGATGAGCAGCAGCTGGATATCGCGGTAAAAGGGCAGCCCTTTTTCGGCTGAGTGAGAGCCGTCAGCGGCATTTTTACCGGTGCCGTCAGGAATCGCTTTGATGGCGATAAATATTGGCGCAATGGCCACCAGCGCCGCCAGCAGAATATGCGCATTGGCGGGAACGCTAAAGGCGGTGAGCACCATCCCGACGCCTGCGCCAGCCAGGGTGCCGAGGCTATAAAAGCCATGCATCATCGGCAGCACGGTTTTATTCATTTCGCGCTCAACGGCCGCGCCTTCAACGTTAATGGCGACCTCTGCGGCACCAAAACTGGCACCAAAAACCCCTAGCCCAAACGCAAATAGCCAGGCGGAATGCAGCCATAGCGCCACGCTGAGGATAACCATCCCAATGACCGCGCATGACATGGTGGTGCGGATTACTTTTCGCGTGCCAAATCGTTTCACCAGCCACGCCGAACAAAGAATGCCACTCATCGAGCCAATAGAGAGTCCAAACAGCACCGCTCCCATTTCAGCGGTAGAAACGGAGAGGATATCTCTGATGGCTGGGGTACGCGTTGCCCAGGAGGCCATTAATAATCCTGGTAAAAAGAAAAACATAAAAAGCGCCCAGGTGCGGCGTCTTAAGGCTTTGCGTGATGAGATGCCAGTCATGAATTCGAGCCAAAGAAATGAGGAAAGGAGACAACATTAGCAAGGTTGTGTACATTTGTACACAAATGCAAGAAGAGGAAATGCAGTGCGACGCGCGAACGATCCACAACGGCGAGAAAAAATAGTTCAGGCTACGCTGGAAGCGGTAATAATTTATGGTATTCATGCAGTTACGCATCGTAAGATTGCAACGATTGCGCAGGTGCCGTTGGGTTCAATGACCTATTATTTTTTGGGAATCGATGAGCTTCTGATGGAGGCATTCGGTCGTTTTACCGAAACTATGTCGCTGCAATATCAGGCGTTTTTTGTGGGCGTAACCGATGCGCCACAAGCCTGTCATGCCATTACTGAGATGATTTACAGTTCGCAGGTCACCACGCCGGACAACATGGAGATTATGTATCAACTGTACGCGTTCGCCAGCCGCAAGCCGGCGTTGAAAACGGTGATGCAAAATTGGATGCAACGCAGTCAACAAACCTTAGAGCAGTGGTTTGACCCCGCTACGGCCCGTGCGCTGGATGCCTTTATTGAAGGGATGACGCTACATTTTGTGACCGATAAAAAACCGCTGCAGCGAGACGATATCCTTTTGATGGTGGCGCGCATTGCGGGATTGCCGTAGAAGTGAAACCATCAAAATGGTTTGTCGAGGCGTGTCGTCGCCTGGCGTAAAAAATCGATGACCTTCCTGGCTTCAGTGGTTAGTGGTTGGGCGGCCGTTTTCACGATTCCAACGTCCATATATGTAATAAAATCATCAAGGGTTCTGCGCATGACGCGCAGCCCATCCAGCGACCACGGGCGATAAACCAGATCGGATAAAATGGTAATACCTCTTCCTTTGGCGACCAGACTGCGCACTGCCTCAAAAGAGTTACTGCGAAAACAGATATTGGGTCTGTAGCCACGCTGTTGCCAGTAATCAGTGATGACGTCGGGGTACTTGTCGGTTTCCAACAATAAAAATGGTAGCTTCTCTACGTCTTTAAGGCGGACGGATGACTGGCTTTGTAGCGGGTGCCCAATTGAGGTCCACAGACGCCGCTGTGAGCGAATAAAGGTTTCGATTTCCAGGTCGGGATCGTGGTTGATATTTGAGGTCAGCAGCAGACAAAAATCGACGTTCTTCTCCCGCAGTGCCCGCACTAATTCTGGTGCGGTGGCTTCATGAAAAACGATCTCCAGAAGGGGGAAACGTCGTTCAATGTCACCAAGTATATCGGGTACCAGATACGCAGAGAGTGTTTCGGCTATCCCAATACGTACCGTACCGGTGAGGATATCGGTTTTGTCATGCAAATCATCAACGGCGGCGCGACTATTGCTGATAATGTTACAGGCATGAGCCAGAAAACGCTCTCCCTCGGCGGTTAGCTTCACTCCTTTGGGATATCGCAAAAATAGCTGCACGTCTAATGCATCTTCCAGGTTACGCATGGCTATGGTCATTGACGACTGAGAAATATGACAACGCGCTGCTGCTTTGGAAATTTGTAATGTTTCAGCGATCGCGATGTAAAACTCAAGTTGCCTTAGCGTAAATCTCATAGTTTTAATCTATGCACATGGATGAAAACGTTATATTAGCATTCATTATGATGCCGCCGTAGCCTTGTTGCGATACCGTAAACGTGACAAGAGGGCGTATATATGCCCTATATTTTACTCAGTCTGGCTGCCTGCTTTTGGGGCGGAAACTATGTGGTCGGCCACATATTGGTTGCTGAGGTTAATCCCATCATTTTATCAGCTACGCGCTGGATATTTACCGCACTGCTATTGATAGCGCTTTATTTTCGACAGGTCAGGGAGCAGTGGCCAGTGATGAAAACGTCCTTTGGCACTCTCGCTTTTCTTGTGTTATGCGGTCAGGTTCTTTTCCCGCTGACATTGTACATCGGCCTGCAATATACGACATCGCTAAATGCAGCGATTTATATGTCGACCACGCCAGCGATTGTTCTGCTCATCAATAAATTGTTTTTCAAAGAGCGGATCTCTCCTCGCAATATTGCAGGTGTTGCTCTCAGTACCATTGGCGTTTTCTGGCTGGTATTGCAAGGCAATCTGATGCATTCGGATATATTTAATCATCTGAATCAGGGCGATTTCTGGACCATGGGGTCAGCACTGAGTTGGGCCTTCTATTGTGCTTTTCTGCGAACAAAACCCCGTGAGGTAAAGGGCAATGCATTCGTCGCTGTTAGCGCACTGATAGGTGCAATTGTGCTCCTTCCCGTACTGATCCTGGAATTGATGCTTCATGGTATGCCAGACTGGAGCAGCTATGTGAATTCTGACGTTATGACTGGTGTCGTATACCTTATTATTTTCCCTTCCTGGCTGTCATATTTACTCTGGAACAAAGGGATTGACTCTATTGGGGCTACGCGTGGTGAAATCTATTCGCATCTGATCCCACTGAGTGGGGGATTATTCAGCGTCATCTTTTTGCATGTGACACTACATTCGTACCATCTGGTGAGTGCGCTGGTTATTGTCTTTGGCATTGCGCTCTGTTCGCGGGCGACAGTCTACCCGACTACTAAAAGCACTGTGTAAAAGTATGTGCTGTAACCAGCATGATGCAACCTGGACACAGAGGACGGAGGGGAGACAAATTTCAGGCAACAAAAAACCCATCAACCTTGAACCAAAACGGCGGGGTTGATGGGCTCCACAAATTGGGGACATCAAAGAAAAGCAGTGGCAATAGTTATGACTGACACCTTGAAGAAAAGTTCTGCTTACCTGCAAAAAATTTTCATTTAAAGGTAAATTTTTAACCGAGACCAGGCCAGACAATGACGATCAGTGTCCCCGCCAGCGTCAGTAAGACGTTGGCAATTGCATAGGTGCCTGCATAACCTAAAGCAGGGATATTGCTGCGTGCTGTGTCGCTGATGATTTCCATCGCTGGTGCACAGGTACGTGCGCCCATCATGGCGCCAAACAGCAGGGCACGGTTCATACGCAATACGTAAGCGCCAAACAGGAAACAGATCACCACCGGCACCAGGCTAACAATCAGGCCAGCTATCAGCATCTGTCCACCGACTGCACCGAGGCCATTGCCAATACCGCTACCCGCGCTTAAGCCGACGCCTGCCATAAAGACCATCAGACCAAACTCTTTCACCATGTTCAGCGCACCTTGCGGGATGTAGCCAAACGTCGGGTGGTTGGCGCGCAGGAAGCCAAGCATAATCCCTGCGAACAATAAGCCTGCTGCGTTTCCGATGCCAAAGCTGAAATTACTGAACTGGAAGGTGATCATCCCAATCATCAGGCCGATGATAAAGAAGGCGCAGAAGGCCAGCAGGTCGGTGACCTGGCTGTGAATTGAAATAAAGCCGATACGGTCTGCAATAGTTTTTACGCGGCGGGCATCGCCGCTCACTTGCAACACGTCGCCTTTATTGAGCACAACGTTGTCATCAATCGGCATCTCAATCTGGCTGCGGATCACGCGGTTAAGGAAGCAGCCGTGATCGGTCAGCTTCAACTGTGCCAGACGACGGCCGACAGCATTGTGGTTTTTCACTACGATCTCTTCGGTGACGATGCGCATATCGAGCAGATCGCGATCGAATACTTCTTTGCCGTTACGGAAACTGGGGTCGAGGCGGGCATGCGCATCCGGATAGCCCACTAAGGCTATTTCATCGCCCATCTGCAGTACGGCGTCGCCGTCCGGGTTAGCCAGAATACCGTTGCGGCGGATACGCTCAATATAACAACCGGTCTGACGATAGATGCCCAGCTCACGCAGATTTTTACCATCAGCCCACGCAACCAGTTCCGGACCGACACGATAGGCGCGAATCACGGGCAAATAAACCTTACGGTTAGCGTCGGTGTCGAGGCCACGTTCACGGGCGATTTGTTGAGCGCTGGTTTGCAGATCCTGATGCTGCAGTTTTGGCAAGTAGCGTGCGCCGACAATCAAGCTGACCAGCCCGATCAGATAGGTCAGCGCGTAACCGAGGCTCAGATTATCAAGGGCGGTCGACAGTTGTGTTCCCGTCATCCCCGAATGGCGCAAGGTATCACCCGCGCCGACCAGCACCGGCGTGGAGGTCATTGAACCCGCCAGCATGCCGGCTGTCAGGCCGATGTCCCAGCCAAATAGCCTACCCAGCCCCAGGGCGATCAGCATTGCGCTGCCGACCATGACCAGAGCAAGCATTAGATAATTTTTCCCATCGCGAAAAAAAATCGAAAAAAAGTTGGGACCTGCTTCGACGCCGACACAAAAAATAAACAGCATAAAGCCGAGATTTAAAGCATCAGTGTTAATACTAAAGTGCTGCTGGCCTAATAATAGGGATACCACTAAAACGCCAATAGAATTACCGAGTTGGACTGTGCCCAAGCGTAATTTACCCAGACACAGGCCCAGCGCCAGGACCACAAATAATAACAGGATGTAATTCCCATTTAACAAATCTGCGACGTTTATATTCACGGAGACTAACTTCTTGTTTACTAGTAAGCTATTGAAAGAAATGGCAATTTACGCTAATGTTTTTGCCAGAAATTAAGGGGCGACAGCATCGTACACAGCCCCTAATAAAGCAGCATGACAATATATGCTGCTAGTTTAATCTCATTGCGTTTCAACAGCTATAAGAATCGTGTGAGTGTGTTTTTGGCATGGAATGCCGAACGACTTTATCTGACTGGACGCCTTTGGGCGAAAAGAGTGTTCGATAGAGAGTGTCAGGAGGAACGGTTGAAACATAGGCAAGGTTGGGCGGGTGCGATCTGCTGCTTTGTGCTTTTTATTGTGGTGTGTCTTTCATTGACGCTGAACGTGAAAGGGGCATTTAGGGCGACTGGGCATCCTGAGGTCGGGTTGTTGTTTTTTATCTTACCCGGTGCAGCAGCAAGCTTTTTTTCCCATCGTCGGGAGGTACTTAGACCCCTTCTTGGTGCAATGTTGGCGGCACCGTGCTGCCTGTTATTGATGCGGTTCGTGTTTATGCCTACACGTTCGCTGTGGCAAGAGTTGGCATGGTTGTTTAGTGCGGTGTTTTGGTGCGCGCTTGGCGCATTGTGTTTTTTATTTATCAGTAGCCTATTTAATCAACATCAGCAGCGGAAAAAGCACTGATTACGCCCTCCAGTGGAGGGCGTAGAGATGGCAATCAGGCGAACAGATTTGCATTCTCTTTTGCCCATGCTTCAAAATCCGTGCAGCCGCCGATGTGTTTCTGATCGACAAAAATCTGCGGTACGGTCTCTACCGGCTTACCTACCGTTTTTTCCAGATCGGCTTTTGAGATCCCTTCTGCATGAATATCAATGTAGCGGAAGTTAAAATCTTCATGCTCATTGCTTAATTTTTCTGCCAATTCTTTTGCACGCACGCAATATGGGCACCCTGGGCGACCAAAAATAACAGCAAACATCTTTTTCTCCTCGAACTTATCAGGCCAGATGGCGAATATCTGTATGATGCCGCGATTTATGTCGGATGGAAAGCAGGTTCGGCCTGTTGCTTTGATACATCTACTCTATATCTGTTAAACATGAGAACGCGGAACGTTTTATAATACGTTCCACTTCGCCGGGAGGTCACGTATGCGCACTGTGAGTGTGTTACCTAAAAGCGTTTTGATCCTGGAAACGATCGGTATGGTGTCGTTAACGCTGGCGCTGCTGTCGCTTAACGATTACCTCACTTTACCCGCGCCGCTTAACAGTCCGTTGGCTTGTGTGGTGATGATTTTTTTGGGTGTATTGCTGATGCTTCCCGCCGCGGTGTTTTTAATGTGGCGCATTGCGCAACTGCTGGCGCCGCAGCTGATGTCACGAACATCCGGCGTTTCTTCCCGTTCAGCCAGAGAAAAAAGAGATGACTCCAACCATTGATTTACTTCGCAGCCACCGTTCTATTCGCCATTTTACCGATGCGTTGATTTCAGATGCGCAGCGCGAGGCGATTATTGCGGCCGCGCAAGGCACCTCAAGTTCCAGTTTTTTACAGTGCAGCACGATAATTCGTGTGACGGATAAGGCCCTGCGTGAGTCTTTGGTTACGCTGTCGGGCGGGCAACCACATGTGGCGCAAGCCGCCGAATTTTGGGTGTTTTGCGCCGATTTTAACCGTCATTTACAGATTTGCCCTGATGCTCAGCTGGGACTGGCAGAACAACTTCTGCTGGGCGTGGTTGATACGGCGATGATGGCGCAAAATGCGCTAACCGCCGCAGAGTCGTTGGGGCTTGGTGGTGTGTATATTGGCGGGCTGCGCAACAATATAGAGTCGGTGACTGATCTATTGAAACTGCCGCAGCATGTTCTGCCGCTGTTTGGCCTGTGTCTTGGCTGGCCTGCGGATAACCCCGATATCAAACCGCGACTGCCTGCGGCCATTGTGGTGCATGAAAATCAGTACCAACCGCTCGATAAGGACGTTCTGGCGCAATATGATGAGCAGCTTGCGCAGTATTATCTGACCCGTGGCAGCAACACGCGTCGCGACACCTGGAGCGATCATATCCGCCGGACTATCATCAAAGAAAATCGTCCATTTATCCTGGAATATTTGCACAAACAGGGATGGGCTACGCGCTAAAGATTTTAACCCGGTGTATCATACGCCGGCTTTCAGCAGGTCTTTCAGAGAGGTGCAGGGTGAAAATTGCCATTTTGTCCCGGGACGGAACGCTCTATTCTTGTAAGCGCCTGCGTGAGGCGGCGATGCAGCGCGGTCACCTGGTGGAAATTATCGATCCCCTTTCCTGTTATATGAACATTAGCCCGGCGGCGTCTTCGATTCACTACAAGGGCCGCCAGCTTCCCCATTTTGACGCGGTCATCCCACGAATAGGCTCGGCTATTACCTTTTACGGTACGGCGGCGTTGCGTCAGTTTGAGATGTTAGGAAGCTATCCGTTGAATGAGTCAGTGGCGATCACCCGCGCGCGCGATAAGCTGCGCTCATTGCAGCTGCTGGCACGGCAGGGGATTGATCTGCCCATCACCGGAATCGCGCACTCACCGGACGATACCAGCGACATGATCGATATGGTCGGCGGCGCGCCGTTGGTGGTGAAGCTGGTAGAAGGCACGCAGGGTATCGGTGTGGTGCTGGCCGAAACGCGTCAGGCCGCGGAGAGCGTCGTGGATGCGTTTCGCGGGCTGAATGCGCACATCCTGGTGCAGGAATATATTGAAGAGGCGAAAGGGCGGGATATTCGCTGCTTTGTCGTGGGAGATGAGGTGGTGGCCGCCATTGAGCGTCGGGCTAAAGAGGGCGATTTTCGTTCTAATCTCCATCGCGGTGGCGTGGCCAGTATTGCCAATATTACGCCACGTGAAAGAGACATTGCGATCAAAGCCGCCCGAACCATGGGCCTGGATGTGGCTGGCGTTGATATTTTGCGCGCAGAACGCGGGCCGCTGGTCATGGAAGTTAACGCTTCTCCGGGGCTGGAAGGCGTGGAGAAAACCACGGGGGTTGATATTGCCGTGCGGATGATCCAGTGGATCGAACGCCACGCGACCCCTGAATTTTGTCTTAAAATCGGCGGCTAAACGCAATATCGATGGCGATCGTGGTATGACGCGGTCTTTTTGCGTAAGCTGTGCCGGTAATTTTTTCATCGAAAGAGGTCGCACATTATTATGACATCACTGGTCGTTCCCACTCTGGATACGTTGCGTCAATGGCTCGACGACCTGGGCATGAGTTTTTTTGAATGCGATACCTGTCAGGCGCTGCATTTACCCCACATGCAAAACTTCGACGGCATCTTTGATGCGAAAATTGATTTGGTGGATAACGTCATTCTATTTTCTGCGATGGCGGAAGTCAGGCCATCGGCGTTACTGCCGCTTGCTGCCGATCTGTCATCCATTAATGCCAGTTCGCTGACGGTGAAAGCCTTTCTGGACATGCAGGATGATAATCTGCCAAAGCTGGTGGTTTGCCAGTCTTTATACGTTGTGCCGGGCGTAACGTTTGAGCAGTTTGAATGTTTTGTTCGTCAGAGCGAAGAACAGATATCCATGGTGATCCTGGAAGCCGGGGCGCATCAGCTGTTATTTAACGCCGAAGAAGATGTGCAAAACAGTGGTACTGATACCCATTTTCTCCATTAATATTTCCTGAACAATGATGCCAATAGCGCAGCCGCTGCCAGAGCGGTTGCGTATTACCCCATTTTTATTCTGCGTTTAACCTTTCATTAAAGAATTATTCACCTCACTTCCACGCCTTCTGCCTTATGTCATAGATAAATCCTGCATAAAAAATTGATAAAAGACGTTTTTTTAACTGGGCTATATCCTCGAATCCTGGCTAAAGTTATTCTGGCGAGGCTTATAAACGTCATCCATCAATGAACCCTTTGTGGGCTGCATACGCCCGCAAAGCATGTTGAATGATTTAGCGATTATCAGCGAGCCATAGCGGCACAGGGGAAGCCTCTTTTCTTATTTGTGCTGAGCGAAAGAATATGCACGTTTCTTGCATATCGTAGAGTGTGAATTTTTTGTTCGTTTGTTAACGAACTTTCAGAAGGAAAGAGATTATGACCGCCTTAAATAAAAAATGGTTATCAGGCCTGGTTGCGGGTGCTCTGATATCCCTCTCTGCCGGCACGCTCGCTGCTGAACAAAAAACGCTGCATATTTATAACTGGTCTGATTATATCGCCCCCGACACGGTGGCTAATTTTGAAAAAGAGACCGGTATTAAAGTGGTTTATGATGTTTTCGACTCCAACGAAGTACTGGAAGGTAAGCTCATGGCGGGTAGCACCGGCTTTGACCTTGTTGTTCCTTCCGCCAGCTTCCTTGAGCGTCAGCTTACTGCGGGTGTTTTCCAGCCGCTGGACAAAAGTAAACTGCCTGACTGGAAAAACCTCGATCCTGAATTGCTGAAGCTGGTGGCGAAACATGATCCGGACAACAAGTTTGCGATGCCATATATGTGGGCAACTACCGGTATTGGTTACAACGTGGATAAGGTGAAAGCGGTGCTGGGCGCGGATGCGCCGGTCGACAGTTGGGATCTGATCCTGAAGCCGGAAAATTTGGAAAAACTCAAAAGCTGCGGCGTCTCTTTCCTTGATGCGCCCGAAGAAGTCTTTGCCACCGTGCTGAATTATTTGGGTAAAGACCCCAACAGTACCAAAGCGGACGATTACACCGGACCGGCAACCGATCTGCTGTTGAAGCTGCGTCCAAATATTCGCTATTTCCATTCTTCTCAATACATTAACGATCTGGCAAACGGTGATACCTGCGTGGCAATTGGTTGGGCAGGGGACGTATGGCAGGCCGCTAATCGCGCGAAAGAAGCGAAAAATGGCGTCAATATTTCCTTCTCAATTCCAAAAGAAGGGGCGATGGCGTTCTTCGATGTTTTCGCCATGCCTGCGGATGCTAAAAACAAAGACGAAGCGTATCAGTTCCTCAACTACCTGCTGCGCCCGGATGTGGTTGCCCATATTTCCGACCACGTGTTCTACGCCAATGCGAATAAAGAAGCGACGGCGCTGGTCAGCCCTGAAGTTCGTGACAATCCGGGTATTTATCCACCAGCCGATGTACGCGCCAAGCTGTTCACTCTGAAAGTACAGGATCCGAAGATCGACCGTGTTCGCACTCGTGCCTGGACCAAGGTGAAAAGCGGGAAATAACCCGCGTCAGGGACATGACCCGGTGGCACGTGTGTCCGCCGGGTCATCCGATCCCGAACACCCATAACCCGGCAATACGCACCACGCTGGTGCGTTATTTGCACCGTTTCTTTGTTTTATGCCGGAGAGCACTCAAGTGAATGATGCGACCCCCCGCCCACAGGCGAAGACCCGTAAAGCGCTAACCCCGCTGCTTGAAATTCGTAATCTGACCAAGTCTTTTGACGGCCAGCATGCCGTCGATGACGTCAGCCTGACTATCTATAAAGGCGAAATATTTGCTCTGCTGGGGGCCTCCGGTTGCGGCAAATCAACCCTGCTGCGCATGCTGGCGGGCTTTGAACTGCCGACCACCGGGCAAATCATGCTCGACGGTGTCGATTTAGCGCACGTTCCACCGTATCTGCGCCCGATTAATATGATGTTTCAGTCCTACGCGCTGTTCCCGCATATGACGGTGGAGCAGAACATTGCCTTTGGCCTGAAGCAGGACAAGTTGCCGAAAGCTGAAATTACCAGTCGTGTCAATGAGATGCTGGGCCTGGTGCATATGCAGGAATTTGCCAAACGCAAACCACATCAGCTTTCCGGCGGCCAGCGCCAGCGAGTGGCACTGGCGCGCAGCCTGGCAAAGCGACCTAAGCTGCTGCTGCTGGACGAACCGATGGGGGCGCTGGATAAAAAGCTCCGAGATCGCATGCAACTGGAAGTGGTCGATATCCTCGAACGTGTGGGTGCGACCTGTGTGATGGTAACGCACGATCAGGAAGAGGCCATGACGATGGCGGGGCGTATTGCGATCATGAATCGCGGTAAGTTCGTGCAAATCGGTGAGCCTGAAGAGATCTACGAGCACCCGACCACCCGCTACAGCGCGGAATTTATCGGCTCGGTAAACGTCTTTGAGGGGCTGCTGAAAGCGCGTCAGGAAGACGGCCTGGTCATTGACTCTCCGGGGCTGGTCCATCCGCTGAAGGTTGATGCCGATGCCTCTATTGTTGATAACGTCCCGGTGTATGTCGCGCTGCGTCCTGAAAAAATTATGCTTTGCGAGGCCCCTCCGGCAGATGGCTATAACTTTGCGGTGGGGGAGGTGGTGCACATTGCCTATCTCGGCGATTTGTCTGTGTACCACGTGCGTTTAAAAAGCGGCCAGATGTTAAGCGCCCAGCTACAAAACGAACATCGTTACCGTAAGGGGCTACCGACCTGGGGCGATGAGGTGCGTTTGTGTTGGGATGCGGACAGTTGCGTAGTGTTGACGGTTTAAGGAGTGAAAATGCGTACACTTGAACCTCCGGCGCGTGTGGACAACGCGAGCCGTTTCACGCTGTTTATGTCGCGGATGCAGATGAAGCATGGGCGTAAGGTGGTAATTGCGCTGCCGTATATCTGGCTGATTCTGCTGTTTTTGCTACCATTTTTAATCGTCTTTAAGATCTCCTTTTCTGAGATGGCGCGGGCGATCCCTCCGTATTCCGACCTTATCTCATGGGCTGACGATCAGCTCTCCATTACGCTCAATGTCGGCAACTTCCTGCAACTGACGGCCGATCCTCTGTATGTTGATGCTTACCTGCAATCGTTGCAGGTGGCGGGGATTTCGACAATCTGCTGTCTGCTGCTGGGATATCCACTGGCATGGGCTGTGGCACATAGCAAACCGTCAACGCGGAATATTCTGTTGTTGCTGGTGATCCTGCCTTCCTGGACCTCGTTTTTGATCCGCGTGTATGCCTGGATGGGGATCCTGAAAAATAACGGGATCCTGAATAATTTTCTGATGTGGCTGGGGGTTATCGATCAGCCTCTGACTATCCTGCACACTAATCTGGCGGTTTATATCGGTATTGTGTATGCCTATTTGCCGTTTATGGTGCTGCCTATCTACACTGCGCTGACGCGCATTGACTATTCGTTGGTGGAAGCGGCGCTGGATCTTGGGGCCCGACCGCTGAAAACGTTCTTTAGCGTCATCGTGCCGTTGACCAAAGGCGGGATCATCGCCGGGTCAATGCTGGTGTTTATCCCGGCGGTCGGGGAGTTTGTGATCCCTGAACTGCTGGGCGGACCGGATAGCATTATGATTGGCCGTGTGTTGTGGCAGGAGTTCTTCAATAACCGCGACTGGCCGGTGGCGTCGGCTGTGGCCATTATTATGCTGCTGTTACTGATTGTGCCGATCATGTGGTTCCATAAGTATCAGCAAAAAAGTGTGGGGGAACACGGATGAATAATTTACCCGTCGTTCGTTCACCGTGGCGTATTTTTATCCTGGTCGTAGGGTTCACTTTCCTGTACGCGCCGATGCTGATGCTGGTTATCTATTCGTTTAACAGTTCCAAACTGGTGACGGTCTGGGCAGGGTGGTCGACGCGTTGGTACGGCGAGTTGCTCCACGATACCGCGATGATAAGCGCCGTTGGGATGAGTTTAACCATCGCGGCCTGTGCGGCGACGATGGCGGCGATCCTCGGTACGATTGCAGCGGTGGTGCTGGTGCGCTTTGGTCGTTTCCGCGGATCGAATGGTTTTGCCTTTATGATAACAGCGCCGCTGGTTATGCCGGATGTCATCACTGGCCTGTCGCTGTTGTTGCTGTTTGTCGCCATGGCACATGCCATTGGCTGGCCGGCAGATCGCGGGATGTTAACTATCTGGCTGGCGCACGTCACTTTCTGTACGGCGTATGTGGCGGTCGTTATCTCCTCGCGTTTGCGCGAACTGGATCACTCTATCGAAGAAGCGGCGATGGATCTTGGTGCCACGCCGCTGAAGGTCTTTTTTGTCATCACGCTGCCGATGATTATGCCGGCGGTGATATCTGGCTGGTTGTTGGCTTTCACTCTGTCGCTCGACGATCTGGTTATCGCCAGCTTTGTCTCCGGTCCTGGGGCGACGACGTTGCCGATGCTGGTGTTCTCCAGCGTACGTATGGGGGTTAATCCGGAGATTAACGCGCTGGCGACGCTGATCCTTGGTGTGGTAGGAATTATCGGATTTATCGCGTGGTATCTGATGGCTCGGACAGAAAAGCAGCGGTTGCGCGATATCCAGCGTGCAAGACGCGGCTGAAAAAACTAAAATCTGCCAACCTTTACTCGGTGCAGCATGTGGCGCTGCACCGTTTTCACGGAAGACGACGCGTTGGGATTTTTTAAGAAATCATCCGCATCACATGCTCGCTTAAACGTTCCTGCTTTAGTGCAGGTGGCGGTGCTCGCTATTATCATGATCCGCGGTCTCGATCTGTTGATGATTTTCAATACATTGGGCGTGCGCGGTACGATGGCATTTATCCAGCGTAGCGTGCAGACCTGGGATTTGACACTGGTATTTTTAAGCAGTCTGATGCTGGTGTTCATCGAAATTTACTGTGCCTTTTCCTTAGTAAAGGGACGTAACTGGGCGCGCTGGATTTATCTGCTTACCCAGGTAGTGGCCTCCGGTTATTTGTGGGCGGCGTCGTTGGGTTATGGTTATCCTGAGCTGTTCAGTATTGCGGGTGAATCGAAGCGTGAAATTTTTCGCACGCTGGTGATGCAGAAATTGCCGGATATGCTGGTGTTATTGTTGCTGTTTGTTCCGGCGTCCAGTCGACGGTTCTTCCGCCTGCAATAATGTGTATAATCTCCGCCCCGGTTAATTTGAAGGTTTTCTTATGCAGTGCGCACTTTATGACGCCGATCGCTGCCGTTCCTGTCAGTGGATAACACAGCCTGTTGGCGATCAACTTCGTGCAAAAATAGCCGATCTCCAGAATCTGCTTGCCGACTCTTCGGTTGGGGAGTGGTGCGCGCCTGTCGGTGGTCCGGAGAGTGCTTTTCGTAATAAAGCTAAGATGGTGGTGAGTGGCAGCGTGGAAAACCCGCTGTTGGGCATGCTGCATCGTGACGGTACGCCTGAAGATTTGTGTGACTGCCCGCTTTATCCTGCCTCATTTGCGCCGGTATTCGCTGCGCTAAAACCCTTTATCGCCCGCGCCGGGCTGACACCTTACAACGTAGCGCGTAAGCGGGGCGAACTGAAATATGTGCTGTTAACGGAAAGTCAGTTTGACGGCGGTATGATGTTACGTTTTGTCTTACGCTCTGAGGCGAAGCTGGGCCAACTGCGCGCGGCGTTGCCGTGGCTGCAGGCGCAGTTACCGCAGTTAAAGGTGATAACGGTCAATATCCAGCCGGTGCATATGGCAATTATGGAAGGGGAGACAGAAATCTTCCTGACCGAGCAGCAGGCGCTGGCTGAACGTTTTAACGATGTACCGCTGTGGATCCGCCCGCAGAGTTTCTTTCAAACCAATCCGGTGGTGGCGGGGCGTTTGTATGCCACGGCTCGCGACTGGGTGCGCCAGCTTCCGGTCAACCATATGTGGGACCTGTTTTGTGGCGTCGGGGGTTTTGGCCTGCATTGTGCCACGCCGCAGATGAAGCTGACGGGTATTGAGATCGCGCCAGAGGCGATCGCCTGTGCGAAAGAGTCTGCGCAGGCTTTAGGATTACAGAATCTGCATTTTCAGGCGCTCGACTCGACTCAATTCGCGACGGCGCAGGGAGAAGTACCTGATTTGGTGTTGGTGAACCCACCGCGTCGGGGCATTGGCAAACCACTGTGTGATTACCTTTCCCGCATGGCACCGCCGTTTATAGTCTATTCCAGCTGCAATGCGCAAAGCATGGCGAAGGATATTCGTGAACTGCCAGGGTATCGCATTGAACGCGTCCAGCTTTTCGATATGTTCCCGCATACCGCGCACTATGAAGTATTGACGCTGCTTATCCGGCAATAATTTCTTTTCTTCGCCGGGAATGCCTGATGACGCTTCGCTTATCAGGCCTACGGAGAGATGCGGATTGTTGGTCGCATCCGGCAAATGCAACAGACGAAAAAAAAGCCCGTACTTGCGTACGAGCTCTTTCTCAAATGTGGCGGTGAGAGAGGGGTTCGAACCCTCGATACGTTGCCGTATACACACTTTCCAGGCGTGCTCCTTCAGCCACTCGGACACCTCACCGTATTGTAGTGCTGCCTGACCGCTTGGGGGGCAACGGGGCGCTACTATAGGGAGTTGCGCTAAAACGGTCAAGCAGAATTTACGTCTTCACTCTCGTTTGGTTACGCAATAGACATATTCTGCGCCCGAACAGGCGCAGAGAATATGATTAGCGCTGAGAGTCCAGTTTTTCACCGTTGGTGACGACTTCCTGAGCCTTGCTGTAACTTTCAATCAGCAACTGATAGGCCGGGAAGATTTTGGTATACACTTCCGCCCATTCAGCGGCATCTTCACGGTTCCAGGTCCGCTGTATTTCAGATGCGACGGCTGCGGTATCCATTGGCACCACGCCTGCCTGTACTACTCGCGCCAACGTGATTTCCTGCGCCATCTTGCTGTAAGTGCCGGAAGCATCAATGACGGCAAACACTTTATATCCTTCTGCCACCGCGCTGATGGCCGGGAAAGCCATGCAGACGCTGGTAATCGTACCGGCAATAATCAGCGTTTTACGACCGGTTGCTTTGACAGCTTTAACAAAGTCTTCGTTATCCCAGGCGTTGATCTCGCCTTTGCGCGCCACGTACTGCGCATGGGGCGCATTAGCGTGGATCTCAGGGATCAACGGGCCGTTGGGTCCCTGGGGCACAGAGGCGGTGGTGATCACCGGCATCTTCGCCAGGGTGGCTATTTTTGCCAGCGCAGCGGCGCGGGCACGCAGTTCGGGCATCGGCATATCACCGACGGTCTGAAAAAGACCGCTCTGGTGATCGATAAGCAGCATTACGGCATCATCTACGTCGATAACCGGGCGTGAACCATTAAAATTTGCAGGACTGGACATCGTATTCTCCTTCGCTTTAGATTTGGCCAAAACGGCCGGAGTTGAAATCGCGTACGGCTTCGGCGATTTCTTGTTTAGTGTTCATCACAAACGGACCGTAACCAACAATCGGTTCATTTAGCGGTTCGCCTGACAGCAGCAGTACGCTGGCATCGCTACTGGCCTCAATATGTAGGGTTTTACCCTGCTGGCTTAATACCACCAACTGCGCCTCACTTGCGGGCGTGGTGCCGTTGAGGGTGATATTGCCTTTTAGCACTACCAGCGCAGTGCTCCATCCTTCCGGCTGGGACAGCGTGACCGGACGATTACTTTGCAGGCGCATGTCCCACACGTTCAACGGTGAGAAGGTATGCGCGGGACCTTTCGTATCCTGATAGCTGCCCGCAATCACGCGAACAGTACCTGCGTCATCCGGCAGGGCGACAGTGGGAATAACGTAGCTGCTGATGCCCTGATAGCCTGGCACGGTCATTTTGTCTTTGGCTGGCAGGTTGACCCACAGCTGAACCATTTCCAACTCGCCGCCCTTACGGGTAAATTCCGGAGAGTGGAATTCTTCGTGTAAAATTCCAGCCCCTGCTGTCATCCACTGCACATCGCCTGGACCGATAATGCCGCCGCGACCGGTAGAGTCGCGATGCTCAACCTCACCGCTGTAAACAATGGTCACCGTTTCAAAACCACGGTGCGGGTGCTCACCGACGCCACGCTTTTCGTTACCCGGTGTAAAGGTATGCGGACCGGCGTAATCCAGCAGCAGGAATGGACTTAGCTGCTCAGCATGAGACTGGTAAGAGAACATCGAGCGAACTGGAAATCCATCGCCAACCCAGTGTGGGCGAGGTGCGGTGTAGACGCCTGTTACGTGTTTCATCTGTATCTCCTCAGTGGCGTTATCTTGATGTGAATAAGCTTATATTCATGACAGCGAGCTGAGTAGTGGCTAAAATAGTTCTCACCGTCTCATTAACAGGACAATCAGATGACAAAGCTGGATCTCAATGATTTCGCATGGTTTGTGCATGTTGTCGAAGAAGGGGGATTTGCAGCGGCAGGTCGTGCGCTTGATGAACCCAAATCCAAACTTAGTCGGCGTATTGCGCAACTGGAGGATAGACTGGGCGTTCGTTTGATTCAGCGAACTACCCGACAGTTTAATGTCACGGAAGTCGGGCAGACCTTTTACGAACATTGTAAGGCGATGCTGGTTGAGGCACAGGCGGCACAGGATGCCATCGCAGCGTTGCAGGTTGAGCCGCGCGGCATTGTGAAGTTGACGTGTCCAGTAACGCTGCTGCATGTGCATATTGGCCCGATGCTGGCGAGATTTATGGCGCGTTATCCGGATGTCGCAGTGCAGCTTGAAGCCACGAATCGCCGCGTCGATGTCGTCGGAGAAGGTCTGGATGTAGCCATTCGTGTCCGGCCTCGTCCTCTTGAAGACAGTGATTTGGTCATGCGGGTGCTTGCTGACAGGGGGCATCGGCTGTACGCCAGTCCGCTATTGATTGAGCAGATGGGGGCATTACACGCGCCGGCAGAGCTGACCCGCTGGCCGGGGTTGAGTCTGGCATCTGGTAAACATGTTCATCGTTGGGAATTGTTTGGCCCACAGGGCGCCCGAGCGGAAGTGCATTTCACGCCGCGTATGATTACGACAGATATGCTGGCGCTGCGTGAGGCAGCGGTTGCCGGTGTGGGTGTCGTACAACTCCCGCAGTTAATGGTCAAGGATCAATTAGCGGCAGGGGAGTTGGTGGCGTTGCTGGACGGCTGGGAACCCAAGCGGGAGATTATTCACGCGGTTTTTCCATCGCGTCGGGGCTTATTGCCCTCGGTGCGCGCTTTAGTGGATTTCCTGACGGAAGAATATGCGCGCATGATTGAGGATTAAAACCTCAAATTTGATCCACAAAAAAGGCCGGATATACCGACCTTTTATTATCTGGACGCCGGTCTGGCGTGAAAACAATCAGCGACTACGGAAGACAATGCGGCCTTTGCTCAGGTCGTACGGGGTCAGCTCAACAGTCACTTTGTCTCCCGTCAGGATGCGGATATAGTTTTTACGCATTTTACCGGAGATGTGTGCAGTAACCACGTGACCGTTTTCTAACTCTACGCGGAACATGGTATTAGGTAACGTGTCGAGAACGGTACCCTGCATTTCAATATTGTCTTCTTTGGCCATCTAATCCTCTGGGGTATCACTACCGTAATTTGAACCGGCAAGATAATGCCGAAGTTCTTTTAATAAGTAAAGATTTGCGCGATTAAAACACAGCAAATCAGGTTTGGCGCATTACTCTATCCACACACGGCAAAGCCGCACTTAAAGCGCAACGTGTAAGGGAACGATGAGATAGACGATAGGCGTTGCCTGGCGCGAACTGTTCCTTAACGGCGGCGGGGTAATGGGCTAAACCAACTCTGCGACGCAATTATAACACCCCAACAAAAAATGTGCCGAAAACATTCACTCCTGAGGTAAAAATAACGTCCGGGGTACCCAAAAGTGGCTGGGTAGCCGCTGCTGGCGCAGTTTGCTTAAGTGTTCAAGGTACTCCCGACGCGGCGTTTCAACGGCGCCCAGCGACGCTGTATGGCCATTTAACACCTGACAGTCAATTAACTTCCCACCCTGCTGGCTAAATTCAGCGCAAAAAACAAGCAACGCGGTTTTTGAGGCATTTTCCTGACGACTGAACATTGATTCACCGCAGAATAACGTCCCTTGCGAAACGCCGTACATGCCGCCGACTAATTCATTGTGCCGCCACACTTCAATGGAATGCGCGTGCCCCAATTCATGCAGGCGGTGGTAAGCGTCAACAATATCACGCGTTATCCAGGTCCCTTCTTCCCGGTCATTGGCACAGCCTTCAATAACCTGACCAAATGCATAATTTAGCGTGACGCGATAAGGTGAGTGTTTATGAAAGCGCTTCATGCTGCGGCTAAGATGGAATTTTTCGGGCCACAAAATAGCTCGCGGATCGGGCGACCACCAAAGAATTGGGTCGCCGGGAGAAAACCACGGAAAAATACCGCGCTGGTACGCCATAAGCAGGCGGGCAGGGCTGAGATCGCCCCCCAGCGCTAACAAACCGTTAGGTTCGCGTAAAGCGCCTTCCGGTGATGGGAAGGCGATAGAATTACGGGACAGTTGCACCAGGCGCATGACAGCGAAACTCCATTACGCGAGTCGGATCGTTCAATAATAGCTTACAGACGTTGCTTAAACTGGTAATAACGCCCCTGCCTGGCTAACAGTTCTGCGTGATTACCTTGCTCAATAATGTGTCCGTTGTCCATTACTATTATTTGATCAAAACGTGACAGCCCGCGCAGGCGATGCGTCACCATCAAGACGGTTTTTTCTCGCATGACTTCGCTAATTAATTCAAGCATTTGGCTTTCAGTGGTGGCGTCCAGCCCTTCGGTGGGTTCATCCAGTAGCATCAGCGGGGCATCGTGGAGTACCGCTCGGGCGATAGCCAGACGGCGGAGTTCGCCGCCGGAAAGCTGACGACCACCTTCACCTAACCAGGCGTTGAGTCCATCATCTTCCAGCAGTTTTTCCAGGCCAACGCGGCACAGTATCTCAGACAATGCGTCATCACTGGCCTGCGGTGCTGCCATCAGCAGGTTGTCGCGTAATGTGGCGCTAAACAGGTGTACGCGCTGCGGCACGACGCTGATGCTTTGACGCAAACTTGATTCGCTCAGGGTTGAAATTGAGAGATCGTTGAACAGGATTTCGCCGTGTTGCGGGTTCCAGGCGCGCGTCAGCAGTTGCAGCAGGGTGGACTTTCCACAGCCGGTGCGCCCGAGAATCGCAATATGCTCGCCGGGCTTAGCTTGCAGAGAAAGGGTATCCAGCGCATTTTGCGACTGTCCCGGATAGCAGAAAGAGACGTCGCGCAGCGTGAGGGTAATCGGCTGCGAAAGTGTAGACCCGTTGTCAGGGAAAGTGACTTCCGGCTGCTGTTCTGTCAGTTCGGTGATGCGCAGGGCCGAGGCGATAACCTGACCGAGATGCTGAAATGCACCCGTTACCGGGGCCAGGGCTTCAAATGCGGCCAGTGCGCAGAACACAAACAGTGCAATCAGCGCGCCCGGTTGGGTATTTCCACCCACACCACCCGAGGCCATCCATAACATCACGATGACGGCCAGTGCACCAATCAGCAGCATTAAGGCCTGAGACAACGCCGTTAATTCCGACTGGCGACGCTGAGCTTCGTGCCACTGCAACTCTGTGGCTTCCATTTGCGCACGATAGCGAACGCTTGCGCCAAAAATGGTCAGCTCGGCCTGACCTTGCAGCCAGGAGGTCAGCTGTTGGCGATATTGTCCTCGCAAGTGAGTCAGGTTTTGCCCGGTGCGTTTTCCGGCCTGATAAAAGAGCGGGGGCAAAATAAACAAGGTCAGCAGCATAATGCCGCCAAGAGTGATAGCCAGCGTGAGATCGAGAACGCTGAGTCCCAGCGTGACCACCACAATCACGACAAATGCCCCAACCAGCGGAGAGATGACGCGCAGATAAAGATGATCAAGCGTGTCGACATCCGCAACGACGCGGTTAAGCAGTTCACCCTGGCCATATCGGGCCAGACCCGCCGGAGAGAGCGGTAGCAATTTACTAAACGTATAAATACGCAGGTGCTGCAGCACGCGGAATGTCGCGTCGTGGCTGACCAGTCGCTCGAAATAACGCCCTGCAGTACGGGTGATCGCCGCACCGCGTACGCCGGCAGCGGGGAGCATGTAGTTAAAGCTGTAAATCCCGGTCACGCCAACCACTGCAGAGGCAGAGAGGAACCAGCCAGAGAGCGTCAGCAAACCAATACTGGCTAACAGCGTGATAATCGCCAGGATAATACCCAGTGTTAACATCCACTTATGACGTTTGTACAGCGTCAGATAAGGTAGCAACGCGCGCATTTAGATGTCCTCCTGACGATGAGCCAGCAATGTCGCAAAAGCCCCGTTGGCTGCGCTTAGTTGAGCATAAGTGCCTTGCTCGACGATCTGTCCGTCCTGCATGACCCAAATGGCATCCCACTCGGCAAGGTCTTCAAGCTGGTGTGTGACCATCAGCGTGGTCTGGCGGCGTGATGCCTCATTCAGCGCCTGCATGACGCGCTGCTCGCTGTGCGCATCGAGGCTGGCTGCGGGCTCGTCCAGCAGTAATAGCTGACATGGATTGAGCAAGGCGCGGGCAACGGCAACGCGCTGCGCTTGTCCGACGGAAAGTCGAGCCGCCTGATCGCCGACCGGGGTATCGACGCCCTGAGGCAGCAGGGGTAAAAACTCACTTACCCAGGCGCTGTCGAGCGCTGCCTGAAGCTGTTGCTCGCTGGCATCTGGTCGTGCCAGCAGCACATTATCGCGCAATGTTGGGGCAGGAAGCTGTGGGTTCTGTCCTACCCATGAGAGCTGTTTACGCCAGGAATCAGGCGCCAGGGAGCGCAGCTCAAAACCGTTAATCCGCAGTGAACCCTGATACGAGAGAAAACCAGACAGCGCATTCAGCAGCGAACTCTTACCGGACCCACTGCGTCCCACCAGCACCGCGCGCTGACCTGCTGGCAGCGAGAAGTTAAGTGGACCAGCAAGCACTTTACCTTCCGGGGAGGTGATAACCAGATCTTCTGCGGTAATCGAAACCGGCTCTTTTACGGTCAACTCAATGTCGCCACGTTCAGGATGCGCCAGCGGTGTTTCCATGAACGTTTTCAGGCTGTCTGCGGCCCCAACAGCCTGGGCTTTGGCATGATAAAACGTGCCCAGATCGCGCAAGGGTTGGAAAAACTCAGGCGCAAGAATCAGTGCCAGGAACCCGGAGGCTAAGGTGACGCCGACGCCATAGTGACCGAAGTTGAGTTCGCCGAGGTACGAGAAGCCAAAGTAAACCGCCACCAGTGCGATGGACAGCGACGTGAAAAATTCCAGCACGCCGGAGGAGAGGAACGCGAGGCGCAGAACTTCCATGGTGCGCTGGCGAAAATCTTGTGATGCCGCACGAATGCTTTCTGTTTCTGCTTCGCCGCGACCAAATATTCTTAACGTTTCCATACCGCGCAGGCGATCGAGGAAATGGCCGCTGAGTCGGGCCAGGGCCTGAAAGTTACGTCGGTTAGCATCAGCAGCACCCATACCGACCATCGCCATAAACATGGGGATCAGCGGTGCAGTACCGAGCAGGATAAGGGCGGCTATCCAGTTAGACGGGAAAATGGCTGCCACAATCAAAATCGGGACGCAGACGGCAAGTGCCATTTGCGGTAGATAACGTGCGTAGTAATCATGCATGTCGTCAATCTGTTCGAGCACCAGCGTTGCCCAACTTCCGGCCGGCTTGCCCTGGATCCACGCGGGGCCAGCCTGTTGCAGACGGTCCAGAACCTGACGGCGAATTTCAAAACGAATGTGCTGTCCCGCGTGAAAACCGACCCGCTCACGTAGCCAAACAACCCACGCACGCAGGATGAAAATCAGCACTAATACGATGAAAGGGAGCAGAAGGGCTTCGCGTGGAATATTATCCATGATCATATGATCAAGAATGCGCGCCAGAAGCCAGGCCTGAGCGACAATTAACAGGCCGCTGACGAAGCCTAACAGGCGTGAAATATTCAGCCAACGCTGGGAAATGACACTTTGCTGTTTTAACCAGCGGGTTAGCTCTTTTTGACGGGTTTTATTCATTGCTCGCTTAGCAGGTGAGTTATAGGAATTTTTAGGCAGGACAATGTTACAACGGGGCAAAAATAAAGGCGACTTATAGTCGCCTTTTTTACTTTTGTTACTGATTTGTAAACTTATTTGCAGGCATCAGCCAAACCGTCGAGATAACGCTCTGCATCAAGGGCTGCCATACAACCCGTACCTGCAGAAGTAATTGCCTGGCGATAAATATGGTCCATCACGTCACCGGCTGCGAACACGCCAGGAATACTGGTTTGCGTCGCATTGCCGTGAATGCCGGACTGGACTTTGATATAGCCGTTTTCCAGTTCAAGTTGACCCTCGAAAATGGCGGTGTTCGGGCTGTGGCCGATAGCGACGAACAGTCCAGCAACATCCAGAGACTCGACGTTATCAGCGTTTTGCGTATCACGCAGACGCAGTCCGGTTACGCCCATCTGATCGCCTGTCACTTCTTCCAGCGTACGATGCGTGTGCAGCACGATGTTGCCGTTTTCGACTTTATCCATCAGGCGCTTGATAAGGATTTTTTCCGCACGGAAGCTGTCGCGACGGTGAATTAAATGCACTTCAGAGGCGATATTTGCCAGATACAAGGCTTCTTCCACAGCGGTATTACCCCCGCCGATAACCGCCACTTTTTGATTACGATAGAAGAAACCGTCGCAGGTCGCACAGGCGGAAACACCGCGGCCTTTAAACGCCTCTTCAGACGGTAAGCCAAGGTAGCGAGCGGAAGCGCCGGTGGCGATGATCAGCGCATCGCAGGTGTATTCGCCGCTGTCGCCGGTTAGACGGAACGGACGGTTCTGCAAATCAACCTTGCTGATGTGATCAAAAATGATTTCTGTCTCAAATTTTGTCGCATGTTCGTGCATACGTTCCATCAGCAATGGGCCGGTAAGATCGTGCGGGTCGCCCGGCCAGTTTTCGACTTCTGTTGTCGTGGTCAACTGACCTCCTTTTTCCATACCGGTGATCAGTACCGGTTGCAGGTTTGCGCGTGCAGCGTAGACCGCAGCGGTGTATCCCGCAGGGCCAGAGCCCAGAATAAGAAGTTTACTGTGTTTGGTTGCGCCCATGAGATCCCCATAGTTGTTGGCAGGCAATGTGCAGGATTGTAGGGAATTTGCAGGCGTAAAAAAAGAGTATGGCGATTTTGTTAACAATTTGTGCAATAGCGGGAACCGATGATCGGCCAGTCAAGCGGGATGACGATTACTAAAATAATTCGAGTTAGATGAAGGTGGCAAGAGCGTGAGGGCAACGCACAGGCAACGTGAAGTATGATGAGGATATAACGATTTCTACTTAAAATCGGCCAGTTATAAGGCGATAAAATGACGATTTCTCATCACTCCCAATGAATAACTGGCATGTTGTACTAAAAATCGATGTTTTGCTTTGACAATCCCCTGCTGTTTTGCGAAAACATTCAAGGAAGAAAAAAACTGTGTCGTGTGTGTGCTGCATAATCATGCATCCAGATACCATGTTTACCGAGTTAGCGAAATCTACGCATGGTGTGGACAGATGCCATTCGTGATGTCGATAGCCGCCGACAGGCAACGGTCTTCTCACCATAAACCCAGGCATTGCGCACCGTAAATCCCTCTGGGTTTCGGGTATTGTGATGGGTAGCGACTCTGAACAGTGATGTTAGAAGGGTCAGGCAGGAGTAGGGAAGGAATACAGAGAGACAATAATAATGGTAGATAGTAAGAAGCGCCCTGGCAAAGATCTCGACCGTATTGATCGTAACATTCTTAATGAGCTGCAAAAGGATGGGCGTATTTCTAACGTCGAGCTTTCTAAACGAGTGGGACTTTCACCAACGCCCTGCCTTGAGCGTGTGCGTCGGTTAGAAAGACAGGGTTTTATTCAGGGCTATACGGCGCTGTTAAACCCGCATTATCTGGATGCATCACTTCTGGTTTTTGTTGAGATTACTCTGAATCGTGGCGCACCGGATGTGTTTGAACAGTTCAACACTGCAGTACAAAAACTTGAAGAAATTCAAGAGTGTCATTTGGTTTCCGGTGATTTCGACTACCTGCTGAAAACACGCGTACCGGATATGTCAGCATACCGTAAGCTATTGGGGGAAACCCTGCTGCGTCTGCCTGGCGTGAATGACACACGTACTTACGTGGTAATGGAAGAAGTCAAACAGAGCAATCGTCTGGTAATTAAGACGCGCTAACACGGAACAGGTGCAAAATCGACTTAGTTTGATTACACTCCTGTTAATCCATACAGCAACAGTGCCGGGGCAACCCGGTGCTGTTGTCCGTTTTAGCATCGGGCAGGAAAAGCCTGAAACCTGGAGAGCCGTTTTTGAGCCAGGAATACACTGAAGACAAAGACGTCACATTGACGAAGTTAAGCAGCGGGCGCCGACTTCTGGAAGCGCTACTGATCCTTATTGCCCTTTTTGCCGTCTGGTTGATGGCTGCCTTACTCAGCTTTAACCCTTCGGACCCCAGTTGGTCACAAACCGCGTGGCACGAGCCTATCCATAATCTTGGGGGAATTCCCGGGGCATGGCTGGCGGACACGCTGTTCTTTATTTTCGGCATAATGGCTTACACCATACCCGTCATCATTGTCGGGGGCTGTTGGTTTACCTGGCGACATCAGGCCAGTGATGAATATGTCGACTATTTTGCCGTGTCACTGCGCATTATTGGCGTACTGGCACTTATTCTCACGTCTTGCGGACTGGCTGCAATCAATGCCGATGATATCTGGTATTTCGCGTCTGGCGGCGTGATCGGCAGTCTGCTCAGCACTACGTTACAACCTCTGCTGCACAGTAGCGGGGGAACGCTCACGCTATTGTGCATCTGGGCCGCTGGTCTGACGCTGTTTACCGGCTGGTCATGGGTGAGTATTGCGGAAAAATTAGGCGGTTGGTTACTCAATATTCTGACGTTTGCCAGTAATCGCACTCGCCGCGATGATACCTGGGTCGATGATGAAGAATACGAAGACGATGAAGAGTCCGTCGACATGGCCGAAGGAAAACCGCATGAATCGCGCCGGGCGCGTATTCTTCGCGGGGCGTTAGCGCGTCGTAAGCGGCTGGCCGAGAAATTTACCAACCCGCTTGGTCGCCACACCGATGCTGCGTTGTTCTCCGGCAAACGGATGGATGACGAAGATGAAATTGAATATAGCGCCCGTGGCGTAACCGCCGATCCGAATGATGTTCTGTTCTCGGGTAATCGCGCGACGCTGCCTGAATATGATGAGTTCGACCCACTGTTAAGTGGTCACTCGGTGACTGAGCCTGTGACTGCCGCCGCAGCTGCCACGGCGACCGCGCAGGCCTGGAGTGCGCCTGCCGATCCTTTAATGCAAGCTCCGCTGGTCTCCGGTGGCGTTCCTGTTCAGCCTGCACCGACCGCTGCATGGCAACCTGCGCTAGCGCCACAGGTGGTTGAGCCGGTTATGGCTCCAACCTACGAAGGTTATCCGCAGCCTGCACAGGTTGTACAGCCGACGGCACAGCCTTATGAGCCGTGGCCGCAGCCCGCACCGGTTGAGACTCAGCCGCAATATGCTGTGCCGCCTGTGGTTCAACCTCACTACCAACAGCCTGTCGCCCCACAGCAGCAAATGCAACCGCAGCAGCCTGTTACAGAACAAAGCTGGCAACAACAGCCAGTGCAGCAGCCGGTTCATTCGCCGGAACCTGTTTATAATTCGCCGTCGACTCCGCCTGCTTTTCAGCAGGAATCGACATTCCAGCCGCAGCCAATGTATCAGCCGCAGCCTGCTTTAGTGCAAGAACCTGTTGTTGAACAACCGCCGGTTGTCGAGCCTGAACCGTCTGTGGAAGAGACGAAACCGGCGCGTCCGCCACTCTATTATTTTGAAGAAGTGGAAGAGAAGCGCGCACGAGAGCGTGAACAACTCGCGGCCTGGTATCAGCCGATCCCAGAGCCTGCACAGGAGCCCGCGCGGGTTAAACCGTCTATGCCATCGATGCCGACGACCGCGTCTATTCCTCCGGTTGAATCTGTCGCTGCCGTTGCGCCGCTGGCTGCCGGAGTGAAAAACGCGGCATTGGGTGCCGGGGCTGCTGCGGTTGCCGCACCTGTGTTTAGTCTGGCGGGTAGCGGTGCGCCGCGCCCACAGGTGAAAGAAGGCATTGGTCCGCAACTGCCGCGTCCAAATCGCGTTCGTGTACCAACGCGTCGTGAACTGGCTTCGTATGGTATAAAATTACCGTCGCAGCGTATGGCCGAAGAGAAAGCGCGTGAAGAGCAGCTTGATACGGACTATAACGACGATGAAATTGATGCAATGCAACAGGATGAGCTGGCACGTCAGTTCGCACAGTCGCAGCAGCACCGCTATGGTGAAGAGTATCAGGACGATACGCATCAGGCTGAGGATGAAGAATCTGCAGCAGAAGCGGCGTTGGCCCGTCAGTTTGCCGCTTCCCAGCAGCAGCGCTATTCCGGTGAACAGCCTGCGGGAGCGAATCCGTTCTCGCTGGATGATTTTGCTTTCTCGCCGATGAAAGCGCTGGTGGATGATGGTCCGCATGAGCCGCTGTTTACCCCAAGCGTGATGCCGGAACCGTCACCGCAGCAGCATTATCAGCAGCCGCCACAGCCTGTCGCGCCGCAGCAGCATTATCAGCAGCCGCCACAGCCTGTCGCGCCGCAGCAGCATTATCAACAGCCGACGCAGCCTGCCGTGCCGCAGCAGCATTATCAACAGCCGACGCAGCCTGCCGTGCCGCAGCCGCATTATCAGCAGCCGACGCAGCCTGTTGCGCCGCAGCAGCATTATCAGCAGCCGACGCAGCCTGTTGCGCCTCAGCAGCATTATCAGCAGCCGCCACAGCCTGTTGCGCCGCAGCCGCAGGATAGCCTGATCCATCCGCTATTGATGCGCAATGGCGACAGCCGTCCTGTCCAGCGTCCAACCACGCTGCTGCCATCGCTGGATCTGCTCACCCCGCCACCGAGTGAAGTTGAACCAGTAGACACCTTCGCGCTGGAGCAAATGGCTCGTTTGGTGGAAGCGCGCTTAGCAGATTTCCGCATTAAAGCTGATGTGGTGAACTATTCGCCGGGCCCGGTAATTACCCGTTTTGAACTGAATCTGGCTCCGGGTGTTAAAGCCGCGCGTATTTCTAACCTCTCCCGTGACCTGGCGCGTTCGCTGTCAACCGCTGCGGTCCGTGTGGTGGAGGTTATCCCGGGTAAACCATACGTAGGGCTGGAATTACCGAACAAAAAACGTCAGACCGTCTACCTGCGAGAAGTGCTGGATAACGCGAAATTCCGTGATAATCCCTCACCGCTTACCGTAGTGCTTGGCAAAGATATTGCGGGCGAACCGGTTACGGCTGATTTGGCGAAGATGCCGCATCTGCTGGTGGCCGGTACTACGGGTTCCGGTAAGTCTGTTGGGGTCAACGCCATGATCCTCAGCATGCTGTACAAGGCACAACCGGAAGATGTGCGATTCATTATGATCGACCCGAAAATGCTCGAGTTGTCGGTTTATGAGGGGATTCCGCATCTGTTGACTGAAGTTGTTACTGACATGAAAGATGCCGCCAACGCGTTGCGCTGGAGCGTCAATGAAATGGAACGTCGTTATAAGCTGATGTCAGCGCTGGGCGTGCGTAATCTGGCGGGCTACAACGAGAAGATCGCTGAAGCCGAGCACATGGGGCGTCCGATTCCGGACCCGTACTGGAAGCCTGGCGATAGCATGGATGTCACCCATCCGGTGCTGAAAAAAGAGCCTTATATTGTGGTCCTGGTCGATGAATTTGCTGACCTGATGATGACCGTCGGTAAAAAGGTAGAAGAGTTGATTGCCCGACTGGCGCAAAAAGCACGTGCCGCGGGGATCCACTTGGTACTGGCGACCCAGCGTCCATCGGTTGATGTGATTACCGGGCTTATCAAAGCCAACATCCCGACCCGTATCGCCTTTACCGTGTCGAGTAAAATTGATTCGCGTACCATCCTTGATCAGTCAGGAGCGGAGTCGCTGTTGGGGATGGGGGATATGCTCTATTCCGCGCCAAACTCGACAATTCCGGTGCGCGTACATGGTGCCTTTGTGCGTGATGAAGAAGTTCATGCCGTTGTTCAGGACTGGAAAGCGCGTGGTCGTCCGCAATATGTTGAGGGTATTACCTCTGACAGCGAAAGCGAAGGCGGTGGCGGTGGTTTTGATAGTGGGGAGGAACTGGATCCGCTGTTCGATCAGGCGGTGAATTTTGTTACCCAAAAACGCAAAGCCTCCATCTCCGGCGTCCAGCGTCAGTTCCGCATCGGTTACAACCGCGCTGCACGTATCATCGAACAGATGGAAGCGCAGGGAATCGTCAGTGAGCAAGGGCATAATGGTAATCGTGAAGTGCTGGCACCACCGCCCTTCGATTGATTGCAAAGTTAAGTAATTCAGTATTTTCTACTTTCCTCATGCTGATTTTTGGCCTGGAATGGATAGCAGAGGGATCTCCCGTCGGGAGTGACGAATTTTGAGGAATAACGATGAAAAAAATCGCAATCACCTGTGCATTATTGTCGAGCTTTGTGGTGAGCAGCGTCTGGGCTGACGCCGCCAGCGATCTGAAAAGCCGTCTGGATAAAGTTAGTAGCTTCCATGCCAGCTTTACACAGAAGGTTACAGACGGTAGCGGCGCTGCGGTGCAGGAAGGTCAGGGTGACCTGTGGGTTAAACGTCCAAACCTGTTTAACTGGCATATGACGCAACCTGACGAAAGCATTCTGGTCTCCGACGGCAAAACGCTGTGGTTTTTTAACCCGTTTGTTGAGCAGGCCACGGCGACCTGGCTGAAAGATGCCACCGGTAACACGCCGTTTATGCTGATTGCGCGTAACCAGTCCAGCGACTGGCAGCAGTACAACATCAAGCAAAACGGTGATGACTTTGTGTTGACCCCGAAAACCAGCAGCGGCAATCTGAAGCAGTTTACCATCAACGTTGGGCGCGACGGTACGATCCATCAGTTTAGCGCCGTAGAGCAGGACGATCAGCGCAGTAGCTATCAGCTGAAATCTCAGCAGAATGGTGCGATCGAACCATCAAAATTTACCTTTACCCCACCGCAGGGTGTCACGGTAGACGATCAACGTAAGTAGAGGCGTGTGAGTGGGTAATCTGTCGCTCGATTTTTCTGATAATACCTTTCAGCCGCTGGCCGCGCGTATGCGGCCAGAAAATTTAGCGCAGTATATCGGCCAGCAGCATTTGCTGGCTGCAGGTAAGCCCTTGCCGCGCGCCATCGAGGCCGGGCACCTGCACTCCATGATCTTATGGGGCCCTCCTGGCACAGGTAAAACCACGCTTGCCGAGGTGATTGCCCGCTACGCGAACGCAGACGTTGAACGCATTTCGGCCGTCACCTCGGGTGTGAAAGAAATTCGTGAAGCGATTGAACGTGCGCGTCAGAATCGTAACGCCGGTCGGCGCACTATATTATTCGTGGATGAAGTCCACCGCTTTAATAAAAGTCAGCAGGACGCCTTTCTCCCGCATATTGAAGATGGCACCATTACGTTTATTGGCGCCACGACCGAAAATCCCTCGTTTGAACTGAACTCGGCATTACTGTCGCGTGCGCGAGTCTATTTGCTGAAATCGCTCACCACCGACGATATTGAGCAGGTACTGGAGCAGGCGATGGCGGATAAAGTGCGGGGTTACGGTGGCCAGGATATTGTTCTGCCGAATGAAACCCGTCGGGCCATTGCCGAGTTGGTGAATGGCGATGCGCGTCGGGCACTAAATACGCTGGAAATGATGGCAGATATGGCGGAAGTCGACGCCAGCGGAAAATGCGTTTTACAACCCACATTGCTGACAGAGATTGCTGGAGAGCGTAGCGCACGCTTTGATAATAAAGGCGATCGTTTTTACGATCTTATCTCGGCATTACATAAATCAGTACGCGGAAGCGCGCCGGATGCGGCCCTCTACTGGTACGCACGCATCATTACGGCTGGGGGCGATCCGCTGTACGTTGCACGCCGCTGTCTGGCGATTGCTTCTGAAGACGTGGGTAATGCCGATCCCCGAGCCATGCAGGTGGCGATTTCGGCATGGGATTGTTTCACCCGCGTGGGACCTGCAGAAGGTGAGCGGGCGATTGCCCAGGCGATTGTTTATTTGGCCTGCGCACCGAAGAGTAACGCGGTGTATACCGCCTATAAAGCGGCGCTGGCAGATGCGCGCGACCGTCCGGATTACGACGTACCGGTGCATCTGCGTAACGCACCGACGAAGTTAATGAAGGAAATGGGCTACGGGCAGGAATATCGCTACGCGCACGATGAGCCGAATGCGTATGCTGCCGGTGAAGAGTATTTCCCGCAGGAACTGGCACAAACACGCTATTATCACCCGACAAACAGAGGTCTTGAGGGTAAGATTGGCGAAAAGCTCGCCTGGCTTGCCGGACAGGATCAAAATAGCCCTATAAAACGCTACCGTTAGCGCGATCGTTGCGGTAATGTTGGCAATGTATCCCTGTGACTGCAGGCTGTGGTCACTTTCTCCCATTTTAATTCGATAAGCACAGGATAAGCATGCTCGATCCCAATCTGCTGCGTAATGAGCCAGACGCAGTCGCTGAAAAACTGGCAAGCCGGGGCTTTAAGCTGGACGTAGATAAGCTGCGCGCTCTTGAAGAGCGTCGTAAAGTTCTGCAGGTACAAACTGAAAATCTGCAGGCAGAGCGTAACTCTCGATCGAAATCCATTGGCCAGGCAAAAGCGCGCGGGGAAGATATCGAGTCTTTACGTCTGGAAGTGAACAAACTGGGCGAAGAGCTGGATGCCGCGAAAGCTGAACTGGATACCTTGCAGGCTGAGATTCGCGATATTGCGCTGACCATTCCTAACTTGCCAGCGGACGAAGTCCCGGTCGGTAAAGATGAAAATGACAATATCGAAGTCAGCCGCTGGGGCACCCCGCGTGAGTTTGATTTTGATGTACGCGATCACGTTACGCTGGGCGAAATGCACGCGGGGCTCGATTTTGCCGCCGCTGTTAAGCTGACCGGCTCGCGTTTCGTAGTCATGAAAGGGCAGATTGCGCGTATGCACCGTGCGCTGTCTCAGTTCATGCTGGATCTACATACTGAGCAGCATGGCTACAGTGAAAACTACGTTCCTTACCTGGTTAACCATGACACGCTGTATGGTACGGGCCAGTTGCCGAAATTTGCCGGCGATCTGTTCCATACCCGTCCGCTGGACGAAGAAGCCGATAGCAGCAACTATGCGCTGATCCCAACGGCAGAGGTTCCGCTGACCAACCTGGTGCGTGATGAAATCATTGACGAAGATGCGCTGCCAATCAAAATGACGGCGCATACGCCATGCTTCCGTTCAGAAGCGGGCTCTTACGGTCGTGACACCCGTGGTCTGATCCGTATGCATCAGTTCGATAAAGTTGAGATGGTGCAGATCGTTCGTCCTGAAGATTCGATGGACGCGCTGGAAGAAATGACCGGCCATGCTGAGAAAGTCCTTCAGCTGCTGGGTCTGCCGTATCGTAAGATCATTCTGTGTACCGGTGACATGGGCTTCGGCGCATGCAAGACCTACGATCTGGAAGTGTGGATCCCGGCGCAAAATACCTACCGTGAAATCTCTTCCTGCTCCAACGTGTGGGATTTCCAGGCTCGTCGTATGCAGGCACGCTGCCGTAGCAAGTCCGACAAGAAGACCCGTTTGGTTCATACACTGAACGGCTCTGGTCTGGCGGTTGGCCGAACTCTGGTTGCCGTAATGGAAAACTATCAGCAGGCTGATGGCCGCATTCAGGTTCCGGAAGTACTCCGTCCGTATATGAATGGTCTGGAATACATTGGGTAAGTGAGTTTTACCTGCTAAAAAAGCGCCTGCGGGCGCTTTTTTTATGCCTGCTTGACGCCGGACAATAATCCTTACCCCATTAGTGGTAATACTTCCTTCGAATGAAAGTCAGTATCTATCTCTGTCTTTACGCAAATTCACTATATACCAGTCTGTATAACGATAGCATTGATATATAAAAAGCTATACAGCGATTGTTTCTTTATTGTGAGCAGCAGAGTGAGCCACTATGAAAACTAAGATCCCCGATGCCGTGCTGGCCGCTGAGGTGAGTCGTCGCGGTTTGGTTAAAACGACGGCGATAGGCGGGCTGGCGATGGCCAGTAGCGCGTTTACCCTGCCATTTACCCGTATTGCCAATGCTGCAGAAGCCATTAATTCGGCGCAGATCAATGAGAAAGTGATCTGGAGCGCCTGTACGGTTAACTGTGGTAGCCGCTGCCCGCTGCGTATGCACGTGGTGGACGGTGAAATCAAATATGTTGAAACTGATAATACCGGCGATGACAATTATGAAGGGCTGCACCAGGTTCGTGCCTGTCTGCGTGGTCGCTCCATGCGCCGCCGTGTCTATAATCCCGATCGTCTGAAGTACCCGATGAAACGCGTCGGCAAGCGTGGCGAAGGCAAGTTCGAGCGTATCAGCTGGGATGAGGCGTATGACATCATCGCCAGCAACATGCAGCGGCTGATCAAAGACTACGGCAACGAGTCTATCTACCTGAACTACGGCACCGGTACGCTGGGCGGAACCATGACACGCTCATGGCCACCGGGTAAAACGCTGGTCGCTCGTCTGATGAACTGCTGTGGTGGTTATCTGAACCACTACGGGGATTACTCTTCTGCACAAATTGCTGCAGGGTTGAACTATACCTACGGCGGCTGGGCGGACGGCAACAGCCCGTCTGATATCGAAAACAGTAAACTGGTTGTTCTGTTTGGTAATAATCCGGGTGAAACCCGCATGAGCGGTGGCGGGGTAACGTATTACCTCGAACAGGCGCGGCAGAAATCCAATGCGCGAATGATCATCATCGATCCGCGCTACACGGACACCGGTGCGGGTCGTGAAGATGAATGGATCCCGATTCGTCCGGGCACCGATGCGGCATTGGTCAATGGCCTGGCCTACGTGTTGATTACCGAAAATATGGTTGATCAACCGTTCCTCGATAAATACTGCGTGGGGTATGACGAGAAAACCCTCCCGGCGAGCGCACCAAAGAATGGCCACTACAAGGCTTACATTTTAGGTCAGGGCAAAGACGGTATCGCGAAGACCCCGGAATGGGCCGCGCAGATAACCGGTATTCCTGCGGAACGCATCGTTAAGCTGGCACGTGAAATTGGCAGCGCCAAACCTGCCTACATCAGTCAGGGTTGGGGACCACAGCGTCACGCCAACGGTGAAATTGCCACCCGTGCTATTTCTATGCTGGCTATTCTGACCGGCAACGTCGGTATTAATGGGGGTAACAGCGGTGCGCGTGAAGGCTCTTACGATCTGCCGTTTGAACGTATGCCGACGCTGGAAAACCCGGTTGAAACCAGTATCTCGATGTTTATGTGGACGGACGCCATTGAGCGAGGCCCAGAAATGACGGCGCTGCGCGACGGTGTTCGCGGTAAAGATAAGCTTGATGTACCCATCAAGATGATCTGGAACTATGCCGGTAACTGTCTGATTAACCAGCATTCTGATATCAACCGCACGCATGAAATCCTACAAGATGACAAGAAGTGCGAGATGATTGTCGTCATTGATTGCCATATGACATCCTCGGCGAAATACGCGGATATTTTGCTGCCGGACTGCACCGCGTCTGAACAAATGGACTTCGCGTTGGATGCCTCCTGCGGGAATATGTCGTATGTGATTTTCACCGATCAGGCGATCAAACCGCGCTTTGAATGCAAGACTATCTATCAAATGACCAGCGAACTGGCGAAGCGCCTTGGCGTTGAGCAGCAGTTTACGGAAGGCCGAACTCAGGAAGAGTGGATGCGTCATTTGTATGAACAGTCGCGCAAAGCGATACCTGAACTGCCTACGTTTGAAGAGTTCCGCAAGCAGGGGATCTTTAAACAGCGCGATCCAGAAGGGCATCATGTGGCGTACAAAGCGTTCCGTGAGGATCCTCAAGCCAACCCGCTCACTACACCATCGGGCAAAATTGAAATTTATTCTCAGGCGCTGGCGGACATTGCGGCTACCTGGGAACTCCCTGAAGACGATGTGATCGATCCCTTGCCAGTCTACGCCCCGGGCTTTGAAAGTTTAAGCGATCCGCTGGCGGATAAATTCCCACTGCAGCTGACGGGCTTCCACTACAAATCTCGCGTTCACTCGACCTATGGCAACGTGGATGTGCTGAAAGCGTCCTGCCGCCAGGAAATGTGGATCAACCCGCTGGACGCGCAACGACGTGGTATTAGCAACGGCGATAAGGTACGTATCTTTAACGATCGTGGCGAAGTGCGTATCGAGGCGAAAGTCACGCCGCGTATGATGCCGGGCGTGGTGGCGCTAGGTGAGGGAGCCTGGTATGACCCGGATATGAAACGTGTGGATCAGGGCGGCTGCATCAACGTGCTGACGACCCAGCGTCCTTCTCCGCTCGCGAAGGGGAACCCGTCACATACGAACCTTGTTCAGGTTGAAAAGGTGTAAGGAGTAACCGATGACAACCCAGTATGGATTTTTTATTGATTCCAGCCGTTGCACCGGTTGCAAAACCTGCGAACTGGCCTGCAAAGACTATAAAGATTTAACCCCGGATGTCAGTTTCCGTCGTATTTACGAATACGCCGGTGGCGACTGGCAAGAAGACAACGGCGTTTGGCACCAGAACGTCTTTGCCTATTACCTGTCCATTGCGTGTAACCATTGTGAAGACCCGGCGTGTACCAAGGTGTGTCCGAGTGGCGCGATGCACAAGCGTGAAGACGGTTTTGTGGTCGTCGATGAAGATGTGTGCATTGGCTGTCGTTATTGCCATATGGCCTGTCCTTACGGCGCGCCACAGTACAATGCGGCCAAAGGGCATATGACCAAGTGTGATGGCTGCCACGACCGCGTGGCCGAGGGCAAAAAGCCGATCTGCGTCGAATCTTGTCCATTGCGCGCGCTGGATTTTGGTCCGATTGATGAACTGCGCAAAAAACACGGTGAGCTGGCGGCGGTTGCGCCACTACCGGGTGCACATTTCACCAAACCCAGCATTGTAATCAAACCTAATGCCAATAGCCGCCCGACCGGGGATACCACGGGTTATCTGGCTAATCCGAAGGAGGTGTAAGATGGGAAGTGGATGGCATGAGTGGCCGCTGATGATCTTCACGGTCTTCGGACAGTGTGTGGTTGGCGGCTTTATTGTTCTGGCGCTGGCATTGATGAAAGGGGGCTTACGTCCCGATGCACAGCAGCGTGTCGTTGCCTGTATGTTGGGCCTGTGGGTGTTAATGGGCATTGGCTTTATTGCCTCTATGCTGCACCTGGGATCGCCGATGCGTGCTTTTAACTCCCTTAACCGCATTGGTGCTTCTGCACTGAGTAACGAAATTGCCAGCGGTTCGCTGTTCTTTGCCGTCGGCGGTATCGGCTGGCTGATGGCGACGTTGAAAAAAATGCCGCCTGCGTTACGTACTTTGTGGCTAATCGTCACTATGGTACTGGGCGTGGTTTTCGTCTGGATGATGGTGCGCGTGTATAACACCATTGATACGATCCCAACCTGGTACAGCCTCTGGACGCCGCTGGGCTTCTTCCTGACGCTGTTTTTGGGGGGGCCGCTGTTAGGTTATCTGCTGCTGCGCGTGGCTGGAGTAGACGGCTGGGCAATGCGCCTGCTGCCGGCGATTTCGGTATTTGCGCTGGTGGTGAGTGCTATCATGGCGGTGATGCAGGGGGCTGAACTAGCGACAATTCACAGTTCCATTCAGCAGGCATCTGCATTGGTACCGGACTACGGCTCGCTCATGGCGTGGCGCATTGCGGCACTGGCTTTGGCTCTGTGCTGCTGGATTGTGCCGCAGGTAAAAGGCTACCAACCGGCAGTACCGTTGCTGTCAGTGGCATTTATTCTGCTGCTGGTTGGCGAATTGATCGGTCGCGGTGTGTTCTACGGTCTGCATATGACAGTGGGCATGGCAGTTGCCAGCTGATCTGAAGAATGCCGAATGGCGCAGCTAACGGCGCCATTCGGCAAATAAAAAATGCGATTCATCCATGAAATATTTCGACTGAACGAAACGCGATAATTTTGTTTTAGATCAATTAAAACAAACAGATGTATTTTCCTCTTTTTCATCCATTCATATTAAGAATCAGTAATACGAATCGATCGTCATGAAAGCGCCTCAGGCCCCTGATTGCGCCGATTGACAATGTTTTTGGCAGTGGCATGATGCGCATGAAATTTGAACTTCCTCACGGTTTTTTATTCATGTCTACCTATACCCGACCCGTTATGCTGCTGCTGTGCGGGCTGCTTTTGCTGACTCTGGCGATTGCCGTGTTAAACACGCTCGTCCCGCTTTGGCTCGCCCATGAAAATCTGCCGACCTGGCAGGTTGGCGTGGTTAGTTCGTCCTATTTCACCGGGAATCTGGTCGGGACGTTATTGACCGGGTATTTAATCAGACACCTTGGCTTTAACCGCAGCTATTACATTGCCTCGTTTATCTTCGCCGTGGGCTGTATCGGGCTGGGCGTGATGGTGGGATTCTGGAGCTGGATGACCTGGCGTTTTATCGCCGGTGTCGGCTGCGCCATGATTTGGGTGGTGGTAGAAAGCGCGCTGATGTGCAGTGGGACGTCCCGCAACCGCGGACGCTTACTGGCTGCCTATATGATGGTCTATTATGTGGGGACGTTTTTAGGGCAGCTGTTAGTCAGTAAAGTCTCGACAGAGCTAATGAGCGTTCTGCCGTGGGTCACTGGCACGATTCTGGCAGGCGTATTACCACTGCTCTTTACCCGCATTGTGAATCAGCAAAGCGAAGAACAGCATTCGACGCCGATAGCATCGATGTTGAGACTTCGTCAGGCGCGACTGGGCGTGAATGGCTGCATTATCTCCGGTATTGTGCTGGGCTCGTTGTATGGCTTGATGCCGCTGTACCTTAATCATCAGGGGGCCAGTAACGCCAGCATTGGTTTCTGGATGGCGGTGATGGTCAGCGCCGGTATTCTGGGCCAATGGCCGATTGGCCGTCTGGCGGATAAATTAGGTCGCCTGCTGGTTTTACGCGTTCAGGTTTTTGTGGTGATCATCGGCAGCATTGCGATGCTGAACCAGGCTGCAATGGCCCCGGCGTTGTTCATGTTAGGTGCGGCCGGTTTTACGCTCTATCCGGTGGCGATGGCCTGGGCCTGTGAAAAAGTGGAACACCACCAGCTGGTTGCCATGAACCAGGCACTGTTATTAAGCTATACCGTGGGGAGCCTGCTTGGGCCGTCATTTACCGCAATGTTGATGCAGAACTTCTCAGATAGCCTGTTGTTCATCATGATCGCCAGCGTGTCGTTTATTTATTTACTGATGCTGTTGCGTAAAACAGGACACAAGCCCAATTCTGTGGCACATATCTGAGGCTATTTAACGATTACGGTGGGTTTCTATTCATACAAATTATGTATGTTTGGTGAGAATCCACCGTATTCAATTCCCCCTCATCTTTGCTGAAAAATAAACTGTGCAGAAGGTTATAGTTTTACATTCTGCCATTTCCGCCCGTTCATTTTACCGCGCATAATCCCTCGCCTCATTTATTGATATTTAAAATAACCCCACGAAGGATCGCGTATGGCCGGTGCACAGGAAAAACAGTTGCGATGGTACAACATCGCCTTGATGTCGTTTATTACCGTTTGGGGGTTTGGCAACGTTGTTAACAACTATGCTAATCAGGGATTAGTAGTTGTCTCCTCCTGGATCTTTATTTTTGCGCTCTATTTTATTCCTTATGCACTGATCGTCGGACAGCTTGGCTCTACGTTTAAAGAAGGTAAAGGTGGCGTCAGTACCTGGATTAAGCACACCATGGGGCCAGGGCTGGCTTACCTTGCCGCATGGACTTACTGGGTGGTGCATATCCTTACCTGGCACAGAAACCGCAGGCAATCCTGATTGCCCTGGGTTGGGCGCTGAAGGGTGATGGGTCACTTATTAAAGAATACAGCGTTGTTGCGCTACAAGGGCTGACGCTGGCGCTGTTTGTCTTCTTCATGTGGGTTGCATCCCGTGGGATGAAGTCACTGAAAATTGTGGGTTCCGTGGCGGGAATTGCGATGTTCGTGATGTCGATTCTGTATGTCGTAATGGCGGTAACCGCACCGGCAATCACGAATGTTGAGATCGCCACGACTAACATCACTTGGGAATCGTTCATTCCGCATATCGATTTTACCTATATCACGACGATTTCGATGCTGGTCTTCGCGGTGGGTGGCGCGGAGAAAATCTCACCTTATGTTAACCAGACCCGCAATCCAGGCAAAGAATTCCCGAAAGGGATGTTGATTCTGGCCATTATGGTGGCGGTGTGCGCGATCCTCGGATCGCTGGCAATGGGGATGATGTTTGACTCCCGGCATATTCCCGATGATTTAATGACCAACGGTCAATATTATGCTTTCCAGAAACTGGGCGAGTATTACGGGATGGGTAACACGCTGATGGTTATTTATGCGGTTGCCAATACGCTGGGGCAGATTGCGGCACTCGTATTTTCTATTGATGCGCCGCTTAAAGTCTTGCTGGGCGATGCAGACAGTCGGTATATTCCTGCACGTTTGTGCCGCACAAATGCCTCCGGTACGCCGGTGAACGGTTATATACTCACGTTAGTGCTAGTTGCCATTTTGATTATGTTGCCGACGTTGGGTATTGGCGACATGAACAATTTGTATAAATGGTTACTGAATCTCAACTCCGTTGTTATGCCATTGCGTTATTTATGGGTGTTCGTAGCATTTATTGCCGTTATTCGGCTGGCGCAGAAATATAAGTCAGAATATGTTTTTATTCGCAATAAAACGCTGGCGTTAACCGTCGGGGGATGGTGTTTTGCCTTCACCGCGTTTGCCTGCCTCACTGGGATATTTCCAAAAATGGAAGCCTTTACCCCAGAGTGGACGTTCCAGCTGACGCTTAACATTGCGACGCCGTTTGTGCTGGTCGGGCTGGGCTTAATTTTCCCGCTGCTGGCGAGAAGAAAGGGCTAAACGAGCGATAACCAAAAGGAGATAGCGGGACTATCTCCTGCCTGGCTGCTCAGGACAGCGGGGTAAGTTCGCCGGGAATGGCATAGTGGTTACCGTCATAATGCAGTAGCCAGCTGGCTTTACCCGGTCTATCTTTCGATACGCACTGCTCGTTGGCATCAACATAGCTTGTTGATGCCACGTTTTTCTCGGTCACCCGAATATCTGCATACCCATTTTGTGAACCGGAATCCAGCGCCAGGGTGCGTTTACTGTCGCTGAAGGTTCCCTCGCAGTTGCCGTCCCATTCTCCGCTGCTATTCTCAAGCACAATACCGTTCAGTATTGGCCGGACCTGGTTATTGTCTATGACAAACAGCGAGAGCGCCGTTTCACTAAATGGATTTACCCGGGAACTGCCGGTACGGGAGATACGCAAACCGAATGCGGTCTGTTCAGGCGCAATTTTCCAGCGCGCGGTATCCAGTGTCAGGCCGGTAATGCGAATGGCGTCGTCGCTCATACTCTCTGGCAGGCGTAATCGTTGTTTTACGTCGAGAGTGGCGGAATCGAGCACCAGAAGCTCCAGATCGCCGACGTTATCGTAATCGCTATACTGCTGAGCCATTAATGGTACAGCGGCCAGCGTCAGCTCAGGGTGAGCCGGCCAGACACGGCAAATCGCGCTTTTGGGTGAATCACCGTGGATGGTAATCACCCGGTTATCTTTAGTGATAGTACCTTGCGACGTTGTCCTGGCATCCGGCCAGGCGTGCTGGATGATGGCATTAATATCGCAGTTGCTGGCGGCATTCGCGGCCTGGGCAGACAACAGTAACACTCCTGAGATGAATAACCGCATGACGTCCTTTCCTGTGTTGTGGCCCGTTTGCCGGAGAGGTGAGTGTAGATAACAAAACGGCCGCCATGTTGGGCAGCCGTTTTGCAGGGATGTAAACTTAATACATCACTTTGTGACCATATTGCTCAAGAATGCCTTTCACGCGATCCATAGTCTCTTTCTTCGGTGGTTTCACGCCATCCAGCTTGTATTCTTCGCCCATCGCCACCCATTTGTGTTTACCCAGCTCATGGTAAGGCAGCAGTTCGATTTTTTCGACGTTGCCCATATCGCGGGTAAATTCACCCAGACGATGCGCAGAGTCGTCATCGTCAGACCAGCCCGGTACCACAACGTAGCGGATCCATACTTTGATGTCTTTGTTAGACAGGTAGCGTGCGAACTCCAGCGTACGATGGTTAGAGACGCCCACCAGGTTCTGGTGAATTTCGTCGTTCATCTGTTTGAGGTCGAGCATTACCAGATCGGTCACTTCCAGCAGTTCATCAATTACCGGATCGTAACGGCGAACAAATCCGTTGGTATCGAGACAGGTATGAATGCCTTCTTTTCTACAGGCGCGGAACCAGTCACGAACGAATTCGGCCTGTAGGATAGCCTCTCCGCCAGATGCCGTCACGCCGCCACCGGAGGCGTTCATAAAGTGACGATAGGTCACCACTTCTTTCATCAATTCTTCAACGGTGACTTCTTTACCGCCGTGCGTGTCCCACGTATCACGGTTATGGCAATACAGGCAGCGCATCAGGCAGCCCTGGAAGAAGGTAATAAAGCGGATGCCCGGGCCGTCTACGGTGCCACAGGATTCAAAGGAGTGAATGCGACCAATAACTGACATTGCGGTGTATCTCCAGATGTGGCCCATCCGGGGCCAGAGTGAGTGCACAGTTATTAACTGTGTCGAGTCTGTTTTGGCGGTTATCCATAAGTATAGATAGCTGACGAAAGAGACTTAGTTGCTAAAAAGGCCCCACTTACGTGGAGCCTTTATTGTACGACATTTAACGCGTGATTTCAGTCAAAACCAATTACATGGTCTGAGTGAAAGTACGGGTAATAACATCCTGCTGCTGTTCTTTAGTCAGGGAGTTAAAGCGTACTGCGTAACCAGATACACGGATGGTCAGCTGAGGATATTTCTCAGGGTGCTCCATCGCGTCCAGCAGCATTTCACGGTTCATGACGTTCACGTTCAGGTGCTGACCACCTTCGATGGACGCTTCGTGGTGGAAGTAACCATCCATCAGACCAGCCAGGTTGGTCTTACGCACTTCGTCGTCTTTACCCAGTGCGTTTGGAACGATAGAGAAGGTGTAAGAGATACCATCTTTAGCGTAAGCAAACGGCAGTTTAGCAACGGAGGTCAGAGAGGCAACAGCACCTTTCTGGTCACGGCCGTGCATTGGGTTAGCACCCGGTCCGAATGGCGCGCCAGCACGACGACCATCTGGGGTATTACCGGTTTTCTTACCATACACAACGTTAGAGGTGATGGTCAGAACAGACTGAGTCGGGATAGCGTTACGGTAAGTAGTCAGTTTCTGAATTTTCTTCATGAAACGTTCTACCAGGTCAACCGCCATGTCATCAACGCGAGAGTCGTTGTTACCAAACTGCGGGTATTCGCCTTCGATTGCGAAGTCGATAGCCAGACCGTCTTCGTCACGAATCGGTTTAACTTTCGCATATTTGATTGCAGACAGGGAGTCAGCAGCAACGGACAGACCCGCGATACCACACGCCATGGTGCGAACAACGTCACGGTCGTGCAGCGCCATCAGAGAGGCTTCGTAGCTGTACTTGTCGTGCATGTAGTGGATGACGTTCAGTGCGGTGACGTACTGTTTAGCCAGCCAGTCCATGAAGTGATCCATACGTTCCATCACTTCGTCGAAGTTCAGCAGATCACCTTTGATTGGTTCAGATTTCGGACCAACCTGGATTTTCAGTTTTTCATCAACGCCGCCGTTGATTGCATACAGCATGGTTTTCGCCAGGTTTGCACGCGCACCGAAGAACTGCATTTGTTTACCAACAACCATCGGGCTTACGCAGCAAGCGATAGCGTAATCGTCGTTGTTGAAGTCCGGACGCATCAGGTCATCGTTCTCATACTGCAGAGAAGAGGTGTCGATGGACACTTTAGCGGCGAATTTCTTGAAGTTCAGAGGCAGTTTTTCAGACCACAGAACGGTGATGTTCGGCTCCGGAGAAGGACCCATGGTGTACAGGGTGTTCAGGAAGCGGAAGCTGTTTTTGGTTACCAGAGTACGGCCGTCAACGCCCATACCGCCGATTGATTCAGTTGCCCAAATCGGGTCACCGGAGAACAGTTCATCATATTCAGGGGTACGCAGGAAACGAACCATACGCAGTTTCATGACCAGGTGGTCAATCATTTCCTGAGCGTCTTGCTCGGTGATTTTGCCTGCTTTGATATCACGTTCGATGTACGCATCCAGAAAGGTGGATACGCGACCGAAGGACATTGCTGCACCGTTCTGAGACTTAACAGCGGCCAGGTAGCCGAAGTAGGTCCACTGGATAGCTTCCTGAGCGTTGGTAGCCGGACCAGAGATATCGCAGCCATATTTAGCCGCCATTTCTTTGATCTGACCCAGTGCGCGGTGCTGTTCAGCAATTTCTTCACGCAGACGGATAGTTGCTTCCAGGTTTACGCCATTTTCCAGATCGGACTGCAGAGAGACGAACTGAGCGTATTTGTCTTTCATCAGGTAGTCGATACCGTACAGCGCAACGCGACGGTAGTCACCGATGATACGGCCACGGCCATACGCATCTGGCAGACCAGTCAGAACACCGGATTTACGGCAGTTCAGAATGTCTTTGGTATAAACATCGAATACACCCTGGTTGTGGGTTTTGCGGTATTCGGTGAAGATTTTTTTCAGCATCGGGTCCAGTTCGCGATTGTACGCTTTGCAGGAACCTTCAACCATTTTGATGCCGCCAAACGGAATGATCGCACGTTTCAGCGGAGCTTCAGTCTGCAGACCAACGATTTTCTCAAGCTGCTTGTTGATGTAACCAGCATCGTGAGAAGTGATGGTAGAAGCAACGGAGGTGTCAAAGTCAACAGGCGCGTGAGTGCGGTTTTCCTGTTTAACGCCTTCCATCACGCTGTCCCACAGCTTGGTGGTCGCGTCAGTTGCGCCAGCCAGGAAGGACTCGTCACCCTCATACGGAGTGTAGTTTTTCTGAATGAAGTCACGGACGTTTACTTCATTCTGCCAATCACCTTTGGTAAAACCTTCCCAGGCTGTGGCTAACTTTTCATTAAGCTCGGACATGTAACACCTACCTTCTTAAGTGGATTTTTTATTTACTACGTGCAATGAGCATCAACAGATTAGTGATGATCGTTACCACGCAGGTAAATGACCCAGTATGTCAACCCGACTAACAAACCGCCGCCGATAATGTTACCGATCGTAACCGGAATCAGGTTATCGGTGATGAAATTCATCACGGTCAGGTGAGAAAAATTCTCCGGAGAAGAACCGACAGCGGTCCAAAATTCCGGTGTAGCGAAATCGCGTATTACGATACCCATAGGGATCATAAACATGTTTGCGATACTGTGCTCAAAACCGCTGGCAACAAACATTGCGACCGGTAATACCATGATAAACGCTTTGTCCATCAGGCTGCGGCCTGAATAGCTCATCCATACGGCCAGACACACCATCAGGTTAGCCAGAATGCCAAGGCTGACGGCTTCAACAAAGGTGTGATGCACTTTGTGATCGGCGGTTTGCAGGACGTTAAGCCCCCATGCGCCGTTAGCGGTCATATATTCGCCGGAAAGCCACATCAGTAGCACAAAGAGCAAGCAACCCACCAGGTTGCCAACATAAACGTTGAGCCAGTTTTTTGCCAGTTGGCCCCAGGTAATACGCCCACTGGCCTTAGCGACGACAATCAGTACGGTTGAAGTAAAGAGGTCGGCGCCGCAGACAACACAAAGAATCAGTCCCAGGGAAAAGCAGATACCACCGATCAACTTGGCCATGCCGAAAGGCATCGTTCCAGTACCGGTCGTGGCGGTGATATAGAAAACAAAGGCAATTGAAATGAACACACCGGCAGTAATTGCCAGATAGAACGTCTTAAGCGGATGTTTCGTTGCTTTATAGACGCCTGCTTCTTCGGCAACTTTGGCCATAGCAGCAGGAAGTATAAGATCAAAAGGGTTGTCAGCTTTCACACTAACTCTCTCTTTATTAAGTCGGCGACGAGATACTAACAAAGCATTATAGATGAGAATTTGATATAGATCATATCTCGCCTGGCTTATAGGCCCGTAAGACGCATGGTTTTTATGCGATTACGGAGTAACTTTTTGATTATCCAAGTAAAAATAAATTTTAAAAATTATAAAGTGAGTTGAATTTTTTCCTTTCGCCTCCCGTTGAGCGGTTAATTAAAATGGAGTAATTGAGATAAAACGCAACACTATCAAGCTATTTTTTTTAATATCAACTACTAATTTTTAACCTTGTTTTTACATTTATTTTTGATTACGCAAAAATAAAAAAACGGGGCACAAAATGCGCCCCGTAATATAGCGTAGTCAATTGTTGAAGCCTACTCAGAGCAGGCTAATTGCCATTATTTTGACCAGTATGCTGCTTTTGCGCGCTGCAGTTTTTCATAGGCTTTCAGCAAGGACTGATGCGCCGGAAAAGCCTGCAGATCGCTGTCGACGGACTGAAGACCATAGAACGGCGCTTCTCCGCTCAATGCCGCACTCGCCGCTTCAACCGCATCGGCACCGTACATACGGACAAAGGCGTTCAGATACTGCAGCGGCTGGCGATCGTCTTCCTGCGACAACAGCAGCAGCGTTTGCAGGCAACGGTAGTAGTTGGCTCGCTCGGCGCTAAAGACTGATGCGTTAAACTCCATAGTCCATTCGGTCCAAATCAGCGCCTGCTCCAGGTCACCGCCGGCCAGTGCCAGCATCACTTTCAGCTCGCCAATACGCAGCGTAGACCAGCCGTTGTCTGAACCTGTTGCCAGACCCAGCAGCTCACGTACGCGGGTAAAGTCGTCAAAACCTTCTTCATCCAGTTGTTCGAGCAGGCTGAGATAGTCTTCTTTATCCCACTCGCTGCCCGGCAGAGAAAGAATGGTTTCACGCAGATGTGTGCCCATACCGTTGTTCGCTAACCACAGATCTTCAGCCGGATAGATATCGGACATCCCCGGAACGATGATGCGGCAGGCGTACACGCCCAGATGCTCGTAATCAGCGATATACACTTCTTTATCTTCGGTTTTGAAGATAGCCATCAGGGTGGCGAACTCTTCTTCCGTGGTGCCGGAGAAATTCCAGTCAACAAACGGATAATCGGCATCCTGCTTGAACAAATCCCAGGAGATCAGGCCGCTGGAATCGATAAAGTGGGTTTCGAGGTTGGTATGCTCAGCCACTTCTTCATCATCAAAGGTCGGGGGCATAAAGACATCAAGATCTTTCAGACCGCGGCCCTGCAACAGTTCAGTGACGGTACGCTCCAGTGCCACGCCGAAGTCCGGGTGGGCGCCGAATGACGCAAAGCAGGTGCCGTTAGCCGGGTTAAACAGTACTACGCAGATAACCGGATATTTGCCGCCCAGCGAGCCGTCATAGGCGAAAATTGGGAACCCTTCGGCTTCCAGTTTGGCGATGGACTCGACTACAGCTGGGTAACGCGCCAGCACGTCGGCCGGGATTTCCGGCAGACTGATGCTTTCTGCAATGATGCGGTTCTTCACATAACGTTCAAAGACTTCAGACAGCCCCTGAACGCGTGCTTCATTTGGAGTATTACCGGCAGACATTCCGTTGGAAACGTACAGGTTGCCAATGATATTCATCGGAATGTACACGGTTTGGTTATCAGACTGGCGGGTAAACGGCAGACCGCAGATGCCGCGTTCTTCATTGCCTGACTGCAGGTCGATCAGCATGCTGCCGGTCAGTTCGTTTTCCGGATCGTAGAATGCGCGCAGACGGGCATCCAACAGACCTTCTGGAACGTCATCCTCTTCGGTTAACGGGAACCATTTTTCGTTCGGGTAATGCACGAACGGCCCATTAGCAATGGTTTCACCCAGCCAGAAATCGGCAAAGAAGTAGTTGGTGGACAGACGCTCAAAATATTCGCCCAGCGCGGAAGCCAACGCCGCTTTTTTCGTCGCGCCTTTACCGTTGGTGAAACACAGTGCGCACTCTTTATCGCGAATATGCACAGACCAGACGTTAGGAACGGGGTTCAACCATGAGGCTTCTTCAATCTGGAAGCCAAGGTCGAGTAATTTTTGCTGGAAGCGGGCGATGGAATCTTCCAGCGCGGCATCTTTGCCGGGAATAAATGTTTGCGTCATGAAAATCACTTTTGTCGTACGGAAAGCGCGCAATGATACGGGTTTTATATGAATGGCGCTATCGCCGCCACTGCGGTGACGCAAATAAAAGCATTGACTATGCTTTCACACGATAACCCACGTTAAGAGTACAAAATGAAAGCATTCGATTTACACCGTATGGCGCTGGATAAACTGCCCATGGAGTTTCTGGGTGAGGTGGCGCTGCGCAGCTTGTATACCTTTATATTGGTTTTTCTGTTTTTAAAGCTCACGGGGCGGCGTGGTGTACGCCAGATGTCGCTTTTTGAAGTACTGATTATCTTGACATTAGGGTCGGCAGCGGGGGATGTGGCGTTTTATGACGATGTCCCGCTGCTACCGGTGCTGGTGGTATTTATTACCCTGGCGCTGCTGTATCGCTTAGTGATGTGGTTGATGGCGCACAGTGAAAAGCTGGAGGATCTGCTGGAGGGTAAACCGCTGGTGATCATCGAAGATGGCGAGCTGTCATGGTCGAAGCTCAATAACGCCAATATGACGGAATTTGAGTTTTTTATGGAATTGCGGCTGAACGGCGTGGAGCAATTAGGACAGGTGAGGCTCGCTATTCTGGAGACAAACGGGCAAATCAGCGTCTATTTCTTTGCCGACGAAGACGTCAAACCTGGTCTCAGCATTTTGCCTAAACACTGTACGCAACGCTTTAAGGTGGTGCCGGAGGCAGGGGATTATGCCTGCGTACGCTGTAGTGAAGTTATTCACATGCGCGCCGGGGATCATCAATTATGTCCACGCTGTGCAAATCCAGAATGGACGAAGGCCAGTCGGGCAAAACGGGTTACCTGACAGCGAAAATATCGGTTTTGAGTCGTCAATCCGATAGATTCTGTTGTGTGACGAATGACTCATTTTTACCCTGACCTGTTTTACCCATTGCGGCGCGTGTCACTGAATGATAAAACCGATATCCACAGGAATAACATATACCCAATGTCTGTCACTGGAAATATCGCCAAAGACAGGATGTTGACTGGATAACAACACAACGTGGTGAGGGGAAATGGCTCAGGTCTTCAATTTTAGTTCAGGTCCGGCAATGCTACCGGCGGACGTACTTAAACTGGCTCAACAGGATCTCCGCGACTGGAATGGTCTTGGCACGTCGGTGATGGAAATTAGCCACCGTGGAAAAGAGTTTATCCAGGTTGCAGAGGAAGCAGAGCAGGATTTTCGCGATCTCCTCAGCATTCCCTCCAACTACAAAGTGTTGTTCTGCCATGGCGGTGGCCGCGGTCAGTTCGCTGGGATCCCGCTCAATATTTTAGGCGATAAAACCACGGCGGATTACGTCGATGCCGGTTACTGGGCTGCCAGCGCCATTAAAGAAGCGAAAAAGTACTGCACACCGAACGTGATTGATGCCAAAGTCACCGTTGACGGTCTGCGGGCAGTCACGCCGATGAGCGAGTGGCAACTTTCTGACAATGCGGCTTATCTACACTATTGCCCGAACGAAACCATCGATGGTATTGCAATCGATGAGACGCCGAATTTTGCCAGTAACGTTGTGGTAACCGCTGACCTGTCTTCCACCATTCTGTCCGGGCCGCTTGATGTTAGCCGCTATGGCGTAATCTACGCTGGCGCGCAGAAAAACATCGGCCCAGCGGGTCTGACGATCGTCATCGTACGTGAAGATTTACTCGGCAAAGCGCACGTGTCCTGCCCGTCGATCCTCGATTACACCGTCCTGAACGACAATGACTCGATGTTTAACACGCCGCCGACTTTTGCCTGGTACCTCTCTGGTCTGGTCTTTAAGTGGCTGAAAGCGCAGGGCGGCGTCAGCGTAATGGACAAAATTAACCAGCAAAAAGCGGAACTGCTATACGGCGTCATTGATAACAGTGACTTCTATCGTAACGACGTTGCGAAGTCGAACCGCTCGCGCATGAACGTTCCTTTCCAGTTGGCTGACAGCGCACTGGATAAACTGTTCCTGGAAGAGTCTTTTGCTGCCGGTCTGCATGCGCTGAAAGGACATCGTGTGGTCGGTGGGATGCGCGCGTCTATCTACAATGCAATGCCGCTTGAAGGCGTGAAAGCGTTGACTGATTTCATGATCGATTTCGAGCGTCGCCGCGGCTAATTGGCTGTTATTTTTCATCCCCACAGCCAGCCTGTGGGGTTTTTATATCTGTTTTTGAGAGTTAAGTTTCATGGAATCCCTGACGTTACAACCCATTGCGCGGGTAGATGGCACCATCAATCTGCCTGGATCCAAAAGTGTTTCTAACCGCGCTTTGCTGCTGGCTGCATTAGCAAATGGCACCACTGTCCTGACCAACCTGCTGGACAGCGATGATGTCCGCCATATGCTTAACGCGCTGAATGCATTAGGGATTAGCTATACCCTTTCCGCCGATCGTACCCGTTGTGAAATCATCGGTAACGGCGGCGCGTTACAGGCTGAAGGTGCAGTCGAACTGTTTCTTGGCAACGCCGGCACCGCGATGCGTCCGCTGGCGGCCGCGCTGTGTCTGGGGCACAACGATATTGTGCTGACGGGTGAACCGCGCATGAAAGAGCGTCCGATTGGCCATCTGGTCGACGCGCTACGCCAGGGTGGTGCAAATATTGATTACCTGGAGCAGGAAAACTATCCGCCTTTACGGCTGCGCGGTGGTTTTATCGGTGGTCAGGTTGAGGTGGACGGCAGCGTGTCCAGCCAGTTTCTCACCGCGTTGCTGATGACCGCGCCGCTGGCGCCGCAGGATACGACGATTACAATTAAAGGTGAGCTGGTATCAAAACCTTACATCGATATTACGCTAAACCTGATGAAAACCTTTGGCGTTGAGATTGAGAACCAGAACTACCAACATTTTGTTGTCAAAGGTGGACAGCAGTACCAGTCCCCTGGTGCATACCTGGTAGAAGGGGATGCGTCATCGGCCTCATATTTCCTTGCAGCCGGTGCGATTAAAGGCGGCACGGTGAAAGTTACCGGGATTGGCCGCCACAGCATGCAGGGTGATATTCGCTTTGCCGATGTGCTGGAAAAAATGGGCGCCACCGTGACGTGGGGTGATGACTTCATTGCCTGTACGCATGGGGAATTACACGCCATTGATATGGATATGAACCACATTCCGGATGCGGCAATGACCATTGCTACCGCGGCACTGTTTGCGAAAGGCACTACGACTTTACGCAACATATACAACTGGCGAGTCAAAGAGACCGACCGTCTGTTCGCGATGGCGACGGAGCTGCGTAAAGTAGGCGCTGAAGTGGAAGAGGGGCATGATTTTATTCGTATCACGCCACCGGCAGCGTTAACATTTGCCGACATTGCGACCTATAACGATCACCGCATGGCGATGTGTTTCTCGCTGGTGGCACTGTCAGATACGCCAGTCACTATTCTTGATCCTAAATGTACGGCCAAAACCTTCCCGGATTATTTCGAACAGCTGGCGCGTATTAGTACACCAGCTTGATTTTATGGCCGCACTACCCAGGTGCGGCACATTCTGACATCCCCGATTGCCCATTTATTCTACACTCAGCTTCAATGATTCTGTATTTTTCACACAAAGATAACGATCGTTGACGTTGGCGCGTATAATGCGCGGCGTTTACGTTAACGTATGCCTGTTTAAGGAGAAAAAGATGACGGCAATTGCCCCGGTTATCACCATTGATGGCCCAAGCGGTGCAGGTAAAGGCACCTTGTGCAAAGCAATGGCGGAAGCATTGCAGTGGCATCTGTTAGATTCTGGCGCGATTTATCGCGTACTCGCGCTCGCGGCGTTACATCATCATGTTGATGTCGCCTCTGAAGATGCGCTGGTTCCGCTGGCGTCACATCTGGATGTGCGTTTTATCTCAACAGACGGCAATCTGGAAGTTATCCTGGAAGGCGAAGATGTTAGCGGTGAAATCCGCACTCAGGAAGTGGCAAACGCCGCCTCTCAGGTCGCTGCGTTTCCCCGTGTGCGCGAAGCACTGTTACGTCGTCAACGCGCCTTCCGTGAAGCGCCGGGATTAATCGCTGACGGACGCGACATGGGGACCGTGGTATTCCCTGACGCACCGGTGAAAATTTTTCTGGACGCCTCCTCGCAAGAACGTGCGCATCGACGTATGCTACAGTTGCAGGAAAAGGGCTTTAGTGTTAACTTTGAACGCCTTTTGGCCGAGATCGAAGAACGCGACGACCGCGACCGAAACCGTGCGGTAGCGCCGTTAGTTCCCGCTGCTGATGCTTTAGTGTTGGATTCAACCCGATTAAGCATTGAGCAAGTGATTGAAAAAGCGTTACAATACGCGCGCCAAAAACTGGCACTCGCTTAAGAGCGACCGAATTTGCAGTACCCCCGTTGCAATGGAATGACAGCGGGTATGTTAAACAACCCCATCCGGCATGGAGCCAGGTGGACGTTAAATATGAAACCTGAAGATTAAACATGACTGAATCTTTTGCTCAACTGTTTGAAGAATCCTTAAAAGAAATCGAAACCCGTCCGGGTTCCATCGTTCGTGGTGTTGTTGTTGCTATCGACAAAGATATCGTACTGGTTGACGCCGGTCTGAAATCTGAGTCTGCCATTCCGGCAGAGCAGTTCAAAAACGCCCAGGGCGAGCTGGAAATCCAGGTTGGTGACGAAGTTGACGTTGCTCTGGATGCAGTAGAAGACGGCTTCGGTGAAACTCTGCTGTCCCGTGAAAAAGCTAAACGTCACGAAGCTTGGATCACGCTGGAAAAAGCTTACGAAGAAGCTGCGACCGTTACTGGTGTTATCAATGGCAAAGTCAAGGGTGGCTTCACTGTTGAGCTGAATGGTATTCGCGCGTTCCTGCCGGGTTCCCTGGTAGACGTTCGTCCGGTCCGCGACACGCTGCACCTGGAAGGCAAAGAGCTTGAGTTCAAAGTAATCAAGCTGGATCAGAAGCGTAACAACGTTGTTGTTTCCCGTCGTGCCGTTATCGAATCCGAGAACAGCGCAGAACGCGATCAGCTGCTGGAAAACCTGCAGGAAGGCATGGAAGTTAAAGGTATCGTTAAGAACCTCACTGACTACGGTGCATTCGTTGATCTGGGTGGCGTTGACGGCCTGCTGCACATCACCGACATGGCATGGAAACGCGTTAAGCATCCGAGCGAAATCGTAAACGTTGGCGACGAAATCACTGTTAAAGTGCTGAAGTTCGACCGCGAGCGTACTCGTGTATCTCTGGGCCTGAAACAGCTGGGCGAAGATCCATGGGTAGCTATCGCTAAGCGTTATCCGGAAGGTACCAAACTGACTGGTCGCGTGACCAACCTGACCGACTACGGCTGCTTCGTTGAAATCGAAGAAGGCGTTGAAGGCCTGGTTCACGTTTCCGAAATGGATTGGACCAACAAAAACATCCACCCGTCCAAAGTTGTTAACGTTGGCGACGTAGTGGAAGTTATGGTTCTGGATATCGACGAAGAACGTCGTCGTATCTCCCTGGGTCTGAAGCAGTGCAAAAACAACCCATGGCAGCAGTTCGCGGAAACCCACAACAAGGGCGACCGTGTTGAAGGTAAAATCAAGTCTATCACTGACTTCGGTATCTTCATCGGCCTGGACGGCGGCATCGACGGCCTGGTTCACCTGTCTGACATCTCCTGGAACGTTGCAGGCGAAGAAGCAGTTCGTGAATACAAAAAAGGCGACGAAATCGCAGCAGTTGTTCTGCAGGTTGACGCAGAACGTGAGCGTATCTCTCTGGGCGTTAAACAGCTCGCAGAAGATCCGTTCAACAACTGGGTTGCACTGAACAAGAAAGGCGCAATCGTAAACGGTAAAGTGACTGCAGTTGACGCTAAAGGCGCAACCGTAGAACTGGCTGATGGCGTTGAAGGTTACCTGCGCGCTTCTGAAGCTTCACGTGACCGCGTTGAAGATGCAACTCTGGTTCTGAGCGTAGGCGACGACGTTGAAGCTAAATTCACCGGCGTTGATCGTAAGAACCGTGCAATCAGCCTGTCTGTTCGTGCTAAAGACGAAGCTGATGAGAAAGATGCAATCGCAACTGTTAACAAACAGGAAGATGCAAACTTCTCTAACAACGCAATGGCTGAAGCTTTCAAAGCAGCTAAAGGCGAGTAATATCGAGTGCTCCGAATCCTTTGTGCTATTAACGGCACAAAGGGTGACGAGTAGCTTGACAGATTACAGGATTCGTCCTGTAATCAATGACAAAGGGCGGCTACGGCCGCCCTTAATCAATACAGCAGCTAATTTTGCCTTTAAGGAACCGGAGGAATCATGACCAAGTCAGAATTGATCGAAAGACTTGCAACCCAGCAGCCTCACATTCCCGCGAAAGCGGTTGAAGACGCGGTAAAAGAGATGCTGGAACATATGGCCTCGACTCTGGCGCAGGGCGAGCGTATTGAAATCCGCGGTTTCGGTAGTTTTTCTTTGCATTACCGCGCACCACGTACCGGACGTAATCCGAAGACTGGCGATAAAGTGGATCTGGAAGGAAAATATGTTCCGCACTTTAAACCAGGGAAAGAACTGCGCGATCGCGCCAATATTTACGGTTAAGTTCGTAACGAAACTTAACGCCGAGAAAAGCACCTGCATGGGTGCTTTTTTCATTTCTGCTTGTCTGTATTGGAACCCTCCTCTCAGTTAATTCGCACGTTACATCCACTGATCAATAACAGCGGAACGCACGCTGGAAAACGAAAAATCATTGCCAGACAACCGCAGCGTTGTCCTGCACACTTCCTGTAACAGGGAGGTGTTTCGTGAAAATAACAACGGCCAGTATGTGTGCATTGTGCGGTATTCTCCCGCTTACTGTATTACCCACGCTGCCCGCAATGCAGTGTGTCAGCGGGCTGTTTTTCCTGGCGTGTATGCTGTGTCTTATTCCACACAAGTCTCTGCTATACGCCGGGTTAACCCTGTTGTTCTTTCTCTGGGGAATACTGGCGGCGAAAGATGCTATCTGGGCAGCAAATACGCTCCCTGCGGACACACGGCAGGCTGTTGTGCAGATAACTGGCACTGATCATATGACCACACACTATGGGCAGATTACTCATCTGCAGGGGAGACGAATATTTCCATCCGTTGGGATCGTGCTATATGGACAATATTTACCCAGTGAGGTTTGTGCGGGTCAGCAATGGGCTATGACGCTTAAGGTACGCGCGATACACGGCCAATTAAATGAAGGGGGATTTGATAGCCAGCGCTATGCTTTAGCGCAGCACCAACCGCTGACGGGACGTTTCCTGCAGGCTACCATCATCTCGCCGCAGTGTAGCTTGCGCGCCCGTTATCTCTCTTCGTTGAAAGCAACGTTAGCCGTTTATCCCTGGCAGCAGGTGATACTGGGCCTGGGAATGGGGGAGCGACTATCTGTTTCGCAAGAGGTGAAAACCATTATGCGCGATACCGGTACAGCGCATTTGATGGCTATTTCCGGGCTGCATATTGCCTTTGCCGCGCTTTTGGCCGGCGGGCTAATCCGTGTTGGGCAATTTTTTATGCCAACTCGCTGGATCGTCTGGCAGATTCCGCTGGTGGGGGGAATCGCCTGTGCGATGTTTTATGCATGGTTAACAGGACTGCAACCCCCCGCATTACGCACCGTGGTTGCACTCATTGTCTGGGGCGCGCTTAAACTGAGTGGGCGACAGTGGAGTGGGTGGGCAGTCTGGACATGCTGCCTGGCCGCGATTGTGGTGGTTGACCCTGTCGCTGTTCTCTCCCAAAGCCTGTGGTTGTCTGCATTTGCCGTTGCGGCGTTGATATTCTGGTATCAATGGTTCCCATTGCCCGAGTTGTCGCTCACCCGGGCAGGACGCATATTTCTTGAGCTCGCGCATCTCCAGTTAGGCATTACGCTACTGCTTTTGCCAATGCAAATCGCCCTGTTTCACGGTATCAGCCTGACCTCATTTCTGGCTAATTTGTTTGCCGTTCCACTGGTCACGTTTGTTTCTGTCCCGTTGATACTCGCGGGTATGATTGTGCACTTAACCGGACCGTTGGTTGTCGAGACCGGTTGCTGGTATCTGGCCGATCGATCGCTGGCACTCTTATTCTGGGCGCTCAATAGCCTACCAGAAGGTTGGATTAACATTGATCAGCGCTGGCAATGGCTTTCGTTATCGCCCTGGGCGATGCTCGTGGCATGGCGACTGAACGCCTGGCGTACCTTACCGGTAGTCTGCATTTCGGCAGTGCTTTTGTTGAGTTTTCCATTCTGGCGACCTGCGCGAACGCAAGTATGGCAGGTGTATATGCTGGATGTTGGGCAGGGACTGGCAATGATCATAGCCCGAAATGGTAAGGCGATCCTCTATGATACCGGGCTGGCATGGCCAGGGGGCGACAGCGCACAGCAGTTGATTATCCCCTGGTTACGCTGGCACAACCTGACGCCTGAAGGGATCGTATTGAGCCATGAACATCTGGATCATCGGGGGGGTATGGATTCGTTACTGAAAACCTGGCCAGCAATGTGGGTGAGAAGCCCGCTGGGATGGAAAGGTCATTTACCCTGCTTTCGCGGTGAGAGTTGGCAATGGCAAGGATTAACCTTCAGCGCACACTGGCCGATTCGTGGGAATAATGATCGGGGAAATAACCATTCCTGCGTGGTGAAGGTTGACGATGGTAAGCGCAGTCTTCTACTGACCGGTGATATTGAATCTCCCGCTGAACAAAAAATGCTAAGTCACTACTGGCAGCATCTGCAGTCCACTTTTATTCAGGTTCCGCATCATGGCAGTAATACTTCCTCGTCATTAGCGCTGATCCAGCGAGTGGGAGGGCAGGCTGCTTTAGCTTCAGCTTCACGCTATAACGCCTGGCGTCTACCTTCCTGGAAAGTGAAGCAACGCTATCAGCAACAGAATTACCAATGGCTGGACACCCCTCATCAGGGGCAGGTTACGCTGGATTTTTTCCCGGAAAATTGGCAAATACGTAGTTTGCGGGATCAGATTTTACCTCGTTGGTATCATCAGTGGTTTGGCGTGCCGGAGGATAACGGGTAGAATATGCGGCTATTCTAACAAATGCTGGTTTTTTGAATGCATAACGATAAAGATCTCTCTACGTGGCAGACGTTTCGCCGACTATGGCCGACCATAGCGCCTTTTAAATCGGGTCTGATCGTGGCGGGTATAGCGTTAGTCCTTAACGCGGCCAGCGATACCTTCATGCTATCGCTCCTTAAACCATTACTGGATGATGGTTTTGGTAAAACAGATCGCTCGGTGTTGTTGTGGATGCCACTGGTGGTCATTGGGCTGATGATAGTACGTGGCTTAACCAGCTATGTCTCCAGCTACTGTATTTCCTGGGTGTCAGGCAAAGTGGTTATGACCATGCGCCGCCGCCTGTTCGGCCACATGATGGGCATGCCCGTCGCCTTTTTTGATAAACAGTCTACAGGTACGTTACTGTCTCGAATTACCTATGATTCAGAGCAGGTAGCGTCATCGTCTTCTGGCGCGCTGATCACCGTCGTGCGTGAAGGCGCCTCGATTATTGGCCTGTTTATCATGATGTTTTATTACAGCTGGCAGCTGTCACTAATTCTGATTGTGCTGGCACCCATTGTGTCGATTGCGATCCGCGTGGTTTCCAAGCGTTTCCGTAGCATCAGTAAGAATATGCAAAATACCATGGGGCAGGTGACGACCAGTGCGGAGCAGATGCTGAAAGGCCACAAAGAAGTCTTGATTTTTGGTGGTCAGGGAGTCGAAACCAAGCGTTTTGATAAAGTCAGTAACAAGATGCGTTTGCAGGGCATGAAGATGGTTTCTGCATCTTCTATCTCCGATCCTATTATTCAGCTGATTGCGTCTTTGGCACTGGCTTTCGTTTTGTATGCTGCCAGTTTCCCAAGCGTCATGGAAAACCTGACGGCGGGGACAATCACGGTGGTCTTCTCTTCAATGATTGCCTTGATGCGTCCGCTGAAGTCTCTGACTAACGTCAATGCGCAGTTCCAGCGTGGTATGGCGGCGTGCCAGACCTTATTCACTATTCTGGATAGCGAACAGGAAAAAGACGAAGGTAAACGTGTTATCGAACGCGCGACTGGCGATCTGGAATTCCGTAACGTCACTTTTACCTATCCGGGTCGTGAAGTGCCTGCGTTGCGTAACATCAACCTGAATATTCCGGCAGGGAAAACCGTTGCGCTGGTAGGGCGTTCAGGCTCAGGTAAATCCACCATCGCCAGTTTGATCACGCGCTTCTATGACATTGATGAAGGGCAGATTCTGATGGATGGACACGATCTGCGCGAATATACCCTGGCATCCTTGCGCGATCAGGTGGCGCTGGTTTCGCAGAACGTGCATCTGTTTAACGACACGGTAGCCAATAACATCGCCTACGCGCGTACGGATATCTACAGCCGCGAACAGATTGAAGAAGCGGCGCGAATGGCCTACGCCATGGACTTCATCAACAAAATGGATGATGGTCTGGATACGGTCATCGGCGAGAACGGTGTGCTGCTTTCTGGCGGTCAACGCCAGCGTATCGCTATCGCCCGTGCCTTGCTGCGCGACAGTCCGATTCTGATCCTCGATGAAGCAACCTCGGCTCTGGATACCGAATCCGAACGCGCTATTCAGGCGGCTCTTGATGAACTGCAGAAAAACCGCACCTCGCTGGTCATTGCGCACCGTCTTTCGACCATCGAACAAGCGGATGAGATTGTCGTTGTGGAAGACGGGCTGATTGTTGAGCGCGGTACCCACAGCGAACTGCTTGAACAGCGTGGCGTTTATGCGCAATTACACAAAATGCAATTTGGTCAATGATCGCACGCATCTGGTCTGGTGAATCGCCGCTGTGGCGCTTGTTACTTCCACTCTCCTGGCTTTATGGCCTGGTGAGTGGAGGGATCCGCTTATGCTATACGCTTGGGCTTAAACGCGCATGGCGCGCGCCAGTGCCGGTTGTGGTAGTCGGAAACCTTACTGCTGGCGGCAATGGTAAAACGCCAGTTGTTATTTGGCTGGTTGAACACCTGCAGCAACGCAGCATTCGTGTGGGCGTGGTTTCTCGCGGTTATGGCGGAAAAGCGCAGGCGTACCCGCTGTTGCTGACGGCGGACACCACTACGGCAGAAGCGGGTGATGAACCGGTACTGATCTTCCAGCGTACTGGGGTGCCGGTTGCTGTTTCTCCGGTAAGAGCCGATGCGGTAAAAGCCATTCTTGCCCGTCATGACGTGCAGATTATCGTCACGGACGATGGCCTGCAGCATTATGCCCTGGCACGCGACGTGGAAATCGTGGTGATTGACGGCGAACGTCGGTTTGGCAATGGCTGGTGGCTTCCTGCGGGTCCAATGCGTGAACGTGCCGGGCGGCTTAAATCGGTGGATGCGGCTATCGTCAACGGCGGCGTTCCGCTGGCGGGAGAAATTCCGATGCGCCTTGAGCCGGGACTGGCCGTTAATTTACGCACTGGCGAGCGCTGCGACGTTGCGCAGCTGTCCAATATTGTTGCTATGGCCGGGATTGGTCATCCCCCGCGTTTCTTTGCCACCCTGGCGGCATGCGGGGCTAACCTACAGAAATGTGTCCCATTGGCAGACCATCAGTCTCTGACCTACAGTGACGTCAGTGCACTGTTAGTTGCCGGACAAACGCTGGTGATGACAGAAAAAGACGCGGTGAAATGTCGCGCCTTTGCTGAGGATAACTGGTGGTACCTACCTGTTGATGCGCATCTGTCGGGGGACCTGCCCGGCGTATTACTTGATAGATTAACCTCGCTGGCTCGTTAACGGTTTCACGCTGCGGCAGCGACTGACTTATGAGGTTATCCATGTCGTTGCCGTACCTTTCTCTGACGGATGCCCGTCATCTCCACCTTGCAGCGCAAGGACTGCTGAAAAAAACACGTCGTCGGGCGACTCCTGAAGATATTCTTGCGACCATTGCACGCATGTCTTTACTGCAGATCGATACCATCAACATTGTGGCGCGCAGTCCTTACCTGGTACTGTTCAGTCGTTTGGGCGACTATTCCCCACAATGGCTGGATGGCTCGCTACAGCGCGGTGAACTGATGGAATACTGGGCGCATGAAGCCTGCTTCTTACCACGTAGTGACTTTGCGCTGATTCGCCACCGTATGCTTGCCCCTGAGAATATGGGGTGGAAGTACACAGCGGCCTGGATGCAAGAACATGCTCATGAGATTGAACAGCTGCTGGTGCATATTCAGCAAAATGGACCAGTACGCTCAGCCGATTTTGAGCATTCGCGCAAGGGAACCAGCGGCTGGTGGGAATGGAAGCCGCAGAAACGTCATCTTGAAGGTCTGTTTACTGCTGGCAGGGTGATGGTGGTGGAGCGGCGTAATTTCCAGCGAGTTTATGATGTAACACATCGTGTTATGCCGCTTTGGGATGACGAGCGTGACCTGCTTTCGCAGACACAAGCAGAAATAGCCATGCTGGATAACAGCGCTCGCAGCCTCGGTATTTTTCGCGAATCGTGGCTGGCGGACTACTATCGTTTGAAACGTCCAGAACTCAAAAGCTGGCGTGATGTGCGTGCAGAACAGCGGAAAATCATCCCTGTCGATGTCGAAAGGTTGGGGCCCATGTGGCTCCATAGCGACATTCTACCATTGCTTGAACAGGCACTGGCAGGCAGGTTAACGGCTACCCACAGCGCTGTGTTATCTCCCTTTGACCCGGTGGTCTGGGATCGTAAACGCGCGGAGCAGTTGTTTGATTTTAACTATCGGCTGGAGTGCTATACGCCAGCACCGAAACGGCAGTACGGCTATTTTGTTTTGCCTTTGCTGCATCGTGGGCAGCTGGTGGGCCGTATGGATGCTAAAATGCACCGTAAAACGGGCGTGCTGGAGATTATCTCACTCTGGTTGCAGGATGGCGTCAAACCGGGAATTACCCTGCAAAGGGGCTTATTCCAGGCCATCGATGATTTCGCGCGCTGGCAACAGGCGACGCGCGTCACGCTGGGACGCTGTCCTGACGGTTTATTTGTCGACTGTCGTGATGGCTGGGAAATAGCCCCAGCCCGGTAAATGATTATGTTAATATTTACGGATTCACAATCCGGTCCATCTGGAGGAACTATGGATCATCGTCTGCTTGAAATTATTGCCTGCCCGGTATGCAATGGAAAACTCTGGTACAACCAGGAAAAACAAGAACTTATTTGTAAGCCGGATAACCTCGCGTTCCCGCTGCGAGATGGCATTCCCGTTTTGTTGGAAACGGAAGCCCGCGCCCTGACAGCGGATGAGAGCAAATCATGAGTTTTGTGGTCATTATTCCCGCGCGCTATGCATCTACACGTCTGCCCGGTAAGCCGCTGCTGGATATCAACGGCAAGCCGATGATCGTGCATGTTCTGGAACGTGCGCGTGAGTCCGGTGCCGATCGTATTATCGTTGCTACCGATCATGAAGATGTTGCTCGCGCAATTGAAGCGGTGGGTGGGGAAGTGTGCATGACGCGCGCCGATCACCAGTCCGGAACGGAGCGCCTGGCGGAAGTGGTCGAGAAATGCGGTTTTAGCGACGATACCGTTATTGTGAACGTACAGGGTGATGAGCCGATGATCCCGGCGGTCATTATTCGCCAGGTAGCAGAGAACCTGGCGCAGCGGCAGGTCGGTATGGCAACGCTTGCTGCGCCGATCCACACCACGGAAGAAGCCTTTAATCCTAATGCGGTAAAAGTGGTACTGGATTCTGAAGGTTATGCGCTCTATTTCTCACGGGCAACCATTCCCTGGGATCGCGATCGTTTTGCCAAAAGTCTTGAAACCGTCGGTGATACCTTCCTGCGTCACCTGGGGATTTATGGCTATCGCGCCGGTTTTATCCGTCGCTATGTTAATTGGCAGCCGAGTCCGCTTGAGCATATTGAAATGCTGGAGCAGCTCCGCGTGCTGTGGTACGGCGAAAAAATTCACGTGGCGGTGGCGAAAGAAGTACCCGGTACAGGTGTTGATACCGCCGAAGATCTCGAGCGCGTTCGCGCTGAAATGCGTTAGTTTTTCTAATTACACTCCCCTCACTACAGATTGATATCTGACGAGTATTAGTGGGAGGAGTGTCGTATCTTGATTCTTTTCTTCCACTTTTCTGTTCATCAATTGATCTCATCCGGGTGACATCCGTCTGCACGACGCTCATTATAAAAGCAGTCGCATTTATGAGGGCCATCTGAAATGGAACAGTTGCGTGCCGAACTCAGTCATTTACTGGGTGAAAAACTCAGTCGTATAGAATGCGTGAATGAAAAAGCGGATACGGCGCTGTGGGCATTGTATGACAGCCAGGGAAACCCGATGCCGCTGATGGCGAGAAGTTTCACCACGCCGGGTATGGCACAGCAGTTGGCATGGAAAACGTCCATGCTGGCACGCAGCGGTACGGTACGTATGCCGGTCATTTATGGCGTCCTGACGCACGAAGAACATCCCGGCCCGGACGTACTGCTACTTGAGCGTTTGCGCGGCGTGCCGGTGGAAGCACCCGCGAGAACCCCCGAACGTTGGGAACATTTAAAAGATCAGATCGTTGAAGGGATGCTGTCATGGCATCGCCAGGACAGCCGCGGTTGCGTTGGTGAGGTGGATAATACCCAGGAAAATGTCTGGCCGTCCTGGTATCGTCAACGTGTGGAGGTGTTGTGGAGCACCCTCAACCAGTTCAGCAATACCGGGTTAACGATGCAGGACAAACGGATTTTGTTCCGCACTCGAGAGTGCCTACCTGCCCTGTTTGAAGGGTTTAATGATAACTGCGTCCTGATCCACGGCAATTTCAGTTTGCGCAGTATGCTCAAAGATGCCCGTAGCGATCAGCTCCTGGCAATGGTCGGGCCGGGGTTAATGCTTTGGGCGCCAAGAGAATTTGAGCTGTTCCGGCTGATGGATAATGCGCTGGCGGAAAGCCTGCTGTGGCAATATCTGCAACGCGCGCCCGTGGCGGAGTCGTTCATCTGGCGACGCTGGCTGTACGTGTTGTGGGATGAAGTCGCCCAGTTGGTCAATACCGGGCGTTTCAATAGGTCTAACTTTGATCTGGCAACCAAATCACTGTTGCCCTGGCTCGCCTGATGAGCCCTTTAGCCACTGCCAGATCCTTCCCAGCGTTTCGTAACCGACGCGATCGCTGTGCATCAGCCAGACGGGAGACGGAATAGCGCGTTCCCACGGGTTAAGCGGAGAGTTTATCGCCAGCTGATTAGCGGGCGCTGGTAGCGGATGCAGCCCGGCCTGCTGGAAGAAGATCATCGCGCGCGGTAAATGTGATGCGGAGGTCACCAGCAGGAATGGCGCGTTACCAATTGCTTTTTTCACCGCGGCGGCTTCTTCTTCGGTATCTTTAGGTTCATCCAGCGTAATTATCTCACTGCGGGGAACCCCCAATGATTGCGCTACGCGGGCACCGACTTCTGCGGTGCTGACGGTATTGGTTTTTGCAACGCCACCAGTGAAGATCAGTTTCGATCCTGGATTAGCTCGCCACAGACGCAGTCCTTCATTGAGGCGTGGAAGGCTATTATTGATGAGATTTGAACTCGGTGCCCATTGTGGGTTCCAGGTATAGCCCCCGCCCAGTACCACAACGTATTCTACTTTTTGCGTATCCTGCCAGGTAGGATAGGTATCTTCAATCGGTTTAAGCAGGCTATCGGCGACGGGTTGTAAGCTGAGTAGCAAAAGCGCTAGCCAGCTCAGACTAATACACACTTTCCCTGTTTTCTGAAAGCGACTAAACCAGACTAACGCCAGCCCTATCCCCATCACCAGCAGCATCAACGGAAGCGGCAGCATCATACCGCCAATCACTTTCTTCAGCGTAAAAAGCATCCTTTTTGGTTCCTTTTTTAACCATACAGCAGAAGATCAGCAGGGATATTACACCAGAAAGGTTCATTCTCGGCGCGGGTGTGACAAAATAGCGGTTTTACTTAGTCACCCTTAAGCCAGCATGTGGAGCGCGCGATGCGGGATCGCAATTTTGATGACATTGCCGAGAAGTTTTCCCGTAACATTTACGGTACCACCAAAGGTCAGCTTCGTCAGACGATCCTCTGGCAGGATCTGGACGCGCTTCTTGCCAACTATGCGGGCCAAACGTTGCGTGTGCTTGATGCGGGTGGCGGAGAAGGGCAGACAGCCATCCTGATGGCACAACGGGGCCATCACGTCACCCTGTGCGATCTGTCTGCTGAAATGGTGGCGCGGGCGCAACGTGCGGCAGAAGAGCAAGGTGTGAGCGACAACATGCATTTTATACATTGTGCCGCTCAGGACATTCCACAGCATTTGGATTCTCAGGTTGATCTGATATTGTTTCATGCTGTGCTGGAATGGGTGGCCGACCCGCAAGCCGTCTTAAAAACACTGTGGTCGATGTTACGCCCGGGCGGTGCTTTATCGCTGATGTTCTACAATGCAAACGGTCTGTTGATGCGTAATGTGTTGGTCGGCAATTTTGGCTATGTACAGCAGGGAATGTATAAAAAGAAACGGCGCACGCTGTCTCCCGATTTCCCGCGCGACCCTCAGCAAGTCTATGGCTGGCTGGAGGAGATAGGCTGGGAGATAACCGGTAAAACGGGCGTGAGGGTGTTTCATGATTATCTGCGTGATAAACAAAAACAACATGACTGTTTTGACGCTTTAACAGAAATAGAAACGCGCTATTGTCGCCAGGAGCCGTTTATCAGCCTTGGGCGTTATATTCATGTCACCGCGCGCAAACCGCAGATGCAAGGATAACCTATGAGTGAATTTTCCCAGACAGTCCCCGAACTGGTTGCCTGGGCCAGAAAAAATGACTTTTCCATCTCTCTGCCGGTAGACAGACTTTCATTTCTGCTGGCTGTGGCTACGCTGAACGGTGAGCGGCTTGACGGTGAGATGAGTGAAGGCGAACTGGTGGATGCGTTCCGCCATGTTAGTGATGCGTTTGAGCAAACCAGCGAAACCATCGGCGTGCGTGCCAACAACGCGATCAACGATATGGTACGTCAACGTCTGCTGAACCGCTTTACCAGCGAGCAGGCGGAAGGAAACGCCATTTATCGTCTGACGCCTTTGGGGATTGGCATCACCGATTATTACATCCGCCAGCGTGAGTTCTCGACGCTGCGCCTTTCCATGCAGCTCTCAATTGTAGCTGGGGAACTAAAGCGTGCGGCAGACGCCGCCGAAGAAGGCGGCGATGAGTTCCATTGGCACCGCAATGTGTACGCGCCGCTGAAATATTCGGTGGCGGAAATTTTTGACAGCATCGACCTGACGCAGCGCATTATGGATGAGCAGCAGCAGCAGGTGAAAGACGACATCGCGCAGTTGTTGAATAAAGACTGGCGGGCGGCGATTTCCAGCTGCGAAATGCTGCTGTCTGAAACCTCCGGCACGCTGCGTGAACTGCAGGATACGCTGGAAGCGGCAGGGGATAAGCTACAGGCTAACCTGCTGCGTATTCAGGATTCCACCATGACCCATGACGATCTGCACTTCGTTGATCGTCTGGTGTTCGACTTACAGAGCAAGCTTGACCGTATCATCAGCTGGGGTCAGCAATCCATCGATCTGTGGATCGGCTACGATCGCCACGTGCATAAATTTATCCGTACTGCGATTGATATGGATAAAAACCGCGTCTTTGCTCAGCGTTTGCGCCAGTCTGTCCAGACTTACTTTGACGATCCGTGGGCGTTGACCTATGCCAATGCCGATCGCCTGCTGGATATGCGTGACGAAGAGATGGTGCTGCGTGACGAAGAGGTTACCGGGGAACTGCCGCCGGATCTGGAGTATGAAGAATTTAACGAGATCCGCGAACAGCTGGCGGCGATCATCGAAGAACAGTTGGCTATCTATAAATCCAGACAAACGCCACTGGATCTCGGTTTGGTAGTGCGCGAATATCTGGCGCAATACCCACGGGCGCGTCACTTTGATGTCGCACGTATTGTTATCGATCAGGCGGTACGCCTTGGCGTAGCGCAAGCAGATTTCACCGGACTGCCAGCCAAATGGCAGCCGATTAATGATTACGGAGCCAAGGTACAGGCGCATGTCATTGACAAATATTGAAAAAGTGATGCCGGTTAAGCTGGCGCAGGCGCTGGCGAATCCGTTATTTCCGGCGCTGGACAGCGCATTACGTTCAGGCCGACACATCGGTCTGGATGAGCTGGACAATCATGCCTTCCTGATGGATTTTCAGGAATACTTTGAAGAATTTTACAGCCGCTATAACGTGGAACTCATTCGTGCCCCGGAGGGTTTTTTCTACCTTCGCCCGCGCTCGACCACGCTTATTCCCCGCTCGGTGTTGTCTGAGCTGGACATGATGGTCGGTAAAATTCTTTGCTATCTCTATCTCAGCCCGGAACGTCTGGCCAATGAAGGGATTTTTACCCAGCAAGAACTGTATGACGAACTGCTGACGTTAGCGGACGAATCCAAATTGCTCAGGCTGGTGAATAACCGTTCCACCGGTTCGGACGTTGACCGTCAGAAGCTGCAGGAAAAAGTCCGTTCTTCATTAAACCGCCTGCGCCGCTTAGGTATGGTGTGGTTTATGGGCCATGACAGCAGCAAATTCCGCATTACGGAGTCGGTCTTCCGCTTTGGCGCGGATGTGCGCAGCGGCGACGATCCACGCGAAGCGCAGCGTCGCTTAATCCGCGATGGTGAAGCGATGTCGGTCGAAAACCACCTGCAACTCAACGATGAGCCAGAAGAGAATCAGCCGGACAGTGGAGAGGAAGAATAATGATTGAACGCGGTAAATTTCGCTCACTAACGCTGATTAACTGGAATGGTTTTTTTGCCCGCACCTTTGACCTCGACGAACTGGTCACTACGCTGTCCGGTGGGAACGGGGCGGGTAAATCCACCACTATGGCGGCATTTGTTACGGCGCTGATCCCGGACTTAACCCTGCTGCATTTCCGTAACACTACCGAAGCCGGTGCGACCAGCGGTTCTCGTGATAAAGGCCTGCACGGTAAGCTCAAAGCAGGTGTCTGTTATTCGATGCTTGACGTCCTGAACTCGCGTCATCAGCGCGTGGTGGTTGGCGTGCGCTTGCAGCAGGTTGCCGGGCGCGATCGTAAAGTGGATATCAAACCGTTCGCCATTCAGGGGCTGCCGATGTCGGTACAGCCAACCGAGCTGGTCACGGAAACGTTGAATGAGCGTCAGGCGCGCGTCCTGTCTCTTGCTGAGCTGAAAGATAAGCTTGAAGAGATGGAAGGCGTCCAGTTTAAGCAGTTCAACTCGATAACCGATTATCATTCGCTGATGTTCGATTTGGGCATCATCGCTCGTCGTCTGCGCTCCGCTTCTGACCGAAGTAAATTCTATCGCCTGATTGAAGCTTCGCTGTACGGCGGGATCTCCAGCGCCATCACCCGTTCGCTGCGCGACTATCTGCTGCCGGAAAACGGCGGGGTGCGTAAAGCATTCCAGGATATGGAAGCCGCACTGCGTGAAAACCGCATGACGCTGGAAGCGATACGCGTGACCCAGTCAGACCGCGACCTGTTTAAGCACCTGATCAGCGAAGCGACCAACTACGTGGCCGCGGACTATATGCGCCATGCCAACGAGCGTCGTATCCATCTGGATAAAGCGCTGGAATATCGTCGCGAGCTGCACACGTCGCGTAAACAGCTGGCGGCAGAGCAGTATAAGCACGTGGAGATGGCGCGTGAGCTGGGTGAACACAATGGCGCCGAAGGCGACCTTGAAGCCGATTATCAGGCCGCCAGCGATCACCTGAATCTGGTGCAAACCGCGCTGCGTCAGCAGGAAAAAATCGAACGCTACGAAGCGGATCTTGAAGAGTTACAGATTCGTCTCGAAGAACAAAATGAAGTGGTGGCGGAAGCCACCGATCGCCAGGAAGATAACGAAGCGCGTGCTGAGGCCGCCGAGCTGGAAGTGGATGAGCTGAAAAGCCAGCTTGCCGATTATCAGCAGGCGCTGGACGTCCAGCAAACGCGTGCGATTCAGTACACTCAGGCAATTCAGGCGCTGAGTCGGGCCAAAGAGATCTGTCATTTGCCAGATCTGACGCCAGACTCCGCAGCAGAGTGGCTGGAAACCTTCCAGGCTAAAGAGCAGGAAGCCACGGAAAAACTGCTAACGCTGGAACAAAAAATGAGCGTGGCGCAAACCGCGCACAGTCAGTTCGAACAGGCCTATCAACTGGTGGCGGCAATCAACGGTCCGCTGGCGCGTGGTGAAGCCTGGAGCGTGGCGCGTGAGTTACTGCGTGAAGGTGTTGAGCAACGGCATCTGGCGGAGCAGGCTCAGCCGCTGCGCATGCGGCTGAGTGAGCTGGAACAGCGTCTGCGCGAACAGCAGGAAGCTGAGCGTTTGCTGGCTGAGTTTTGTAAGCGTCAGGGTAAACATTTCGATATCGACGAGCTGGAAGCCCTGCATCAGGAGCTGGAAGCCCGCATCGCATCCCTGTCTGATAGCGTATCGTCCGCTAGCGAACAGCGTATGACCCTGCGTCAGGAGCAGGAACAGCTACAATCCCGTATTCAGCATTTAATGCAGCGTGCTCCTGTCTGGCTGGCGGCGCAAAATAGCCTCAACCAGCTTAGCGAACAGTGTGGTGAAGAGTTCACCTCCAGTCAGGACGTGACCGAATACCTGCAACAGCTGCTGGAGCGTGAACGCGAAGCCATTGTTGAGCGTGATGAAGTTGGTGCGCGCAAAAACGCGGTTGATGAAGAGATTGAGCGCTTAAGTCAGCCGGGGGGCGCAGAAGATCAGCGCCTCAACGCACTGGCTGAACGTTTTGGCGGCGTGTTGCTGTCAGAAATCTACGATGATGTCAGCCTTGAGGATGCCCCGTATTTCTCCGCGCTGTATGGTCCGTCGCGCCACGCCATCGTGGTACCGGATCTGTCGCTGGTTACCGAACAACTGGCCGGACTGACGGATTGCCCGGAAGATCTCTATTTCATCGAAGGGGACCCGCAGTCATTTGATGACAGCGTCTTCAGCGTAGATGAACTGGAAGGCGCGGTGGTGGTGAAAACCGCCGAGCGCCAGTGGCGTTATTCCCGTTTCCCGACGGTGCCGATTTTTGGTCGCGCCGCGAGGGAAAGCCGCATTGAAACCCTGCATGCCGAACGTGAGGGGCTGTCCGAGCGCTTCGCCACGCTCTCGTTTGACGTCCAGAAAACCCAGCGTCTGCACCAGGCGTTCAGCCGCTTTATTGGCAGTCATCTGGCGGTTGCGTTTGAAGCCGATCCGGAAGCCGAGATCCGTCAGCTGAACAGCCGTCGCGTTGAACTGGAGCGTGCGCTGACCAATCATGAAAATGATAACCAGCAGCAACGTATGCAGTTTGAACAGGCGAAAGAGGGCGTCTCAGCCCTCAACCGTCTGTTGCCGCGTTTGAATCTGCTGGCCGATGATACGCTTGCTGACCGCGTGGACGAAATCCGTGAACGTCTGGATGAAGCCCAGGAAGCCGCGCGTTTCGTTCAGCAGCATGGCAACCAGCTCGCCAAACTGGAGCCGATGGTTTCTGTTCTGCAAAATGACCCCGAGCAGTTTGAACAGTTAAAAGAAGACTACGCGTACTCGCAGCAGATGCAGCGGGACGCGCGCCAGCAGGCGTTTGCGCTGACTGAAGTCGTCCAGCGTCGCGCGCACTTTAGCTATTCCGACTCGGCCGAAATGCTCAGCGGCAACAGCGATCTGAACGAGAAGCTGCGCGAACGTCTGGAGCACGCTGAAGCTGAACGTACCCGTGCCCGTGACGCCTTGCGCAGTCATGCCGCGCAGCTGAGCCAGTACAGCCAGGTGATGGCGTCGCTGAAAAGCTCGTACGACACCAAAAAAGAACTTCTCAACGATTTACAGCGTGAGCTGCAGGATATTGGCGTTCGCGCCGATAGCGGCGCGGAAGAACGTGCGCGTATCCGTCGTGATGAGCTGCACGCGCAGCTAAGCAACAACCGTGCGCGCCGTAACCAGCTGGAAAAAGCACTGACCTTCTGCGAAGCGGAGATGGACAACCTGACCCGTAGGCTGCGCAAGCTGGAACGTGATTACTTTGAAATGCGTGAGCAGGTGGTCATGGCGAAAGCCGGATGGTGTGCCGTGATGCGCATGGTGAAAGATAATGGCGTTGAACGTCGTCTGCACCGTCGTGAGCTGGCTTATCTTTCCGGGGATGAATTACGTTCAATGTCGGATAAGGCGTTGGGTGCGCTACGTCTGGCGGTGGCGGATAACGAACACCTGCGTGACGTACTGCGCATGTCAGAAGATCCGAAGCGTCCGGAACGCAAAATCCAGTTCTTCGTGGCGGTCTACCAGCATCTGCGCGAACGTATTCGTCAGGATATTATCCGCACCGACGATCCGGTGGAAGCCATCGAGCAAATGGAAATTGAGCTGAGCCGCCTGACGGAAGAGTTAACCTCGCGTGAGCAGAAGCTGGCGATCAGCTCCCGCAGCGTGGCGAACATCATCCGTAAGACTATCCAGCGCGAGCAAAACCGTATTCGTATGCTGAACCAGGGTCTGCAAAACGTCTCCTTCGGTCAGGTTAACAGCGTGCGTCTGAACGTTAACGTGCGTGAAACCCACGCCACGTTGCTGGATGTCCTGTCCGAGCAGCACGAGCAGCACCAGGATCTGTTTAACAGTAACCGCCTGACCTTCTCGGAGGCGCTGGCGAAGCTGTATCAGCGTCTGAATCCGCAGATTGACATGGGGCAGCGCACGCCGCAAACCATCGGTGAAGAGCTACTGGACTACCGCAACTATCTGGAAATGGAAGTTGAAGTTAACCGTGGTTCAGACGGCTGGCTGCGTGCTGAGTCCGGCGCGCTGTCAACGGGGGAAGCGATCGGTACCGGGATGTCGATCCTGGTGATGGTTGTGCAAAGCTGGGAAGATGAAGGGCGTAGACTGCGCGGGAAAGATATTTCGCCTTGCCGTCTGCTGTTCCTTGATGAGGCCGCGCGACTTGATGCGCGCTCTATCGCGACGCTGTTTGAACTGTGTGAGCGTTTGCAAATGCAGCTTATCATCGCCGCGCCGGAGAACATCAGTCCGGAGAAAGGCACCACCTATAAACTGGTGCGTAAGGTCTTCCAGAATACTGAGCACGTTCATGTAGTGGGTCTGCGCGGGTTTGCACCGCAGCTACCTGAACCGTTGCCTGGAACGGAAGACGCCTCTTCGCAGGCAAGTTAAGTCAGGAAGGCGGCTAAAGAGCCGCCTTCTTCTTTTCTGAAAAGTGTTCAATGCCTGGTGTAATTTCTTTATATTTCTTTACATTAGGTTAGGCAAAAACGATTTGATGTTTATATACTGAAGATAAGCCTGACGCGTCACCGGGCTTGCTCGTCATACTTCAGAGTGTATTGGCGTTTTACAGGCCCACCCCGAGATAAGCGGGAGAGCACTGACGGCCTGGCTATTTAAGTATGATAAAGAAAACAGGGGGCAAGGGATGTTGCTTAATAAAATGTGTAGTCGTCGGCTGTCGGCAATCAGTTTGTGCCTGGCCGTAACATTCGCTCCGCTGTTCAATGCGCAGGCCGATGAGCCTGAAATGATCCCTGGTGACAGCTCAGCGGCCGTCAGCGAGCAGCCAACCGCGCTATTACAGCCGCAGGGACAATCTTTCGCTACAGCCGTGATGGCAGGTATTCAGGCACTGCCGGATGGCGCGTCTGCGGAAAAAGCCCGCACAGAATTACGTTCTCAACTTCCAGCAAGTTATACGCCGGTTTACATGAGTCAGCTGGAGCTGTTGTACGCTGCACGCGATATGAAACCGATGTGGGAGAATCGCGATGCGGTCAAAGCCTTTCAGCAGCAGTTAGCCGAGGTGGCGATTGCCGGTTTTCAACCGCAGTTCACTACCTGGGTGGCTTTACTGACCGACCCTGGCGTAACGGGGCTGGCGCGGGATGCTGTCCTTTCTGACGCGATGATGGGCTACCTTCACTTTATTGCCAACATCCCGGTTAAAGGCAACCGATGGTTATACAGCGATAAGCCCTACGCGCTAACCACGCCACCCATTTCGGTGATCAATCAATGGCAGGTGGCGTTGGATAACGGCCAGTTAACCCCCTTTATTGCCAGCCTGACGCCGCAGCACCCGCAGTATGCGGCGATGCATGAATCACTGTTGAAGCTGGTGGGCGATTCACGTCCGTGGCCACAGTTAACCAGCACAGCCACGCTGCGCCCAGGTGAATGGAGCAATGACATTCCGGCCCTGCGCGAAATTTTGCAGCGTACCGGCATGCTGGATTCGACAGTCAGTACATCTGCCCGAGAAGGGCGTGGCGCTTACGACAGTGAACTGGTTGCAGCGGTAAAGCGTTTTCAGACCTGGCAAGGACTGGGGGCCGATGGTGCAATTGGTCCTGCAACGCGTGACTGGCTGAACGTGACGCCGGCGCAGCGCGCGGGCGTGCTGGCACTGAATATTCAGCGTTTACGCCTGCTACCGGGCGAGTTGTCTACCGGGATCATGGTTAATATTCCGGCTTACTCGCTGGTCTATTATCAAAACGGTAATCAGGTGCTGGCTTCACGGGTCATTGTGGGACGTCCTGACCGTAAAACGCCGATGATGAGTAGCGCGCTGAATAACGTTGTCGTTAACCCGCCGTGGAATGTCCCGCCCACACTGGCACGCAAAGACATTCTGCCTAAGGTATGGAACGATCCGGGCTATCTTGAGCGTCATGGGTATACCGTGATACGTGGCTGGAACAGCAAAGAGACAATCGATCCATGGCAGGTGGACTGGGCGACGATTACGCCGTCAAATCTGCCGTTCCGCTTCCAGCAAGCGCCGGGCGCGCGCAACTCGCTGGGTCGTTATAAATTCAATATGCCGAGCTCGGATGCAATTTATCTGCACGATACGCCGAATCATAATTTGTTCCAGAAAGATACGCGGGCGCTCAGTTCCGGTTGTGTGCGCGTGAATAAGGCCTCGGAACTGGCGAATATGCTGCTGCAGGATGCAGGCTGGAATGATTCGCGGATCTCGGATGCTCTGAAGCAAGGGGACACGCGCTATGTGAATATTCGCCAAAATATTCCGGTCAATCTTTACTATCTGACCGCATTTGTTGGCCCTGATGGCCGTACGCAGTATCGTACAGATATTTACAATTACGATCTGACAGCGCGATCCAGTGCACAAATTGTGTCAAAAGCCGAACAATTAATCAGATAAATGAAGCAGTTCGAGGAAAATGATTGTCGTAAGTTATGCTGGAAACGGGGTTAACTGGCTGTAAGCCCCGTATTTCCTGGGGTTGGGAGCCTTGACGTGGACTACTTAGCCAGATAAGGTTTCTCGCGTGCGCTGATGCATACATACGATAACATTGACCTTGTAGACCTTAATACCATGGACAAATTTGACGCTAATCGCCGCAAACTGCTGGCGCTTGGTGGCATTGCCCTCGGCGCTGCCATCTTGCCCACGCCTGCGTTTGCCACACTCTCCACCCCACGTCCGCGTATATTGACTCTGAATAACCTGCATACTGGTGAGTCAATTAAAGCAGAGTTTTTTGATGGCAGGGGCTATATTCAGGACGAATTAGCAAAACTTGATCACTTTTTCCGTGATTTCCGCGCAAATAAAGTGAAATCCATCGATCCAGGATTGTTCGATCAACTCTTCCGTCTGCAAGGCCTTCTTGGCACGCGTAAACCCGTACAGCTGATCTCCGGCTATCGTTCCGTCGATACCAACAACGAACTACGCGCGCGCAGCCGCGGTGTGGCAAAGAAAAGCTACCACACCAAAGGGCAGGCAATGGATTTCCACATTGAAGGCGTTGCATTAAGTAATATTCGCAAAGCTGCGTTATCTATGCGCGCAGGTGGTGTAGGATACTACCCACGCAGTAACTTTGTGCATATTGACACCGGGCCTGCACGGCACTGGTGAGCCGTAGCTTAATGAAACAGGAGCTGTATGAACTATCGTATTATTCCGGTCACTGCCTTCGCTCAGAACTGTTCGCTGATCTGGTGTGAGCAAACGCGCCTGGCCGCGCTGGTTGACCCCGGCGGAGATGCCGAGAAAATCAAACAGGAAGTGGATGCCAGTGGTCTGACGCTCATGCAGATCCTGCTCACGCATGGCCATCTTGACCACGTGGGGGCGGCGTCTGAACTTGCGCAGTACTATGGCGTACCGGTTATCGGTCCGGAAAAAGAAGATGAGTTCTGGCTGCAGGGACTGCCCTCGCAGAGCCGTATGTTTGGTCTGGGAGACTGTGAGCCGCTGACGCCCGATCGCTGGCTAAATGAAGGCGATCGCATCAGCGTCGGCAACGTGACGTTACAGGTGTTGCATTGTCCGGGTCACACGCCGGGGCACGTGGTCTTTTTTGATGAACAGTCAAAGCTGCTGATTTCAGGCGATGTGATTTTCAAAGGTGGAGTAGGGCGCAGTGACTTCCCACGCGGTGATCACAGCCAGCTGATCGACTCGATTAAACGCAAGTTATTACCTCTCGGTGATGATGTGACGTTTATTCCCGGTCACGGCCCGCTTTCTACGCTGGGAAATGAACGCCAGCACAATCCGTTCCTGCAGGATGAAATGCCGGTCTGGTAAATCCAGTCCGTAGGCCGGATAAGGCGCTAGCCGCCATCCGGCAAAAAAAAGCCCGCACGAATATGCGGGCTTTCTCTTTTCAGGTGAGCTTACAGCACGGCGACAATAGCTTCGCACAGTGGTGCCATGTTGTCAGGCGTCATTCCCGCCACGTTCACGCGTCCGGAAGCAACCGCGTAAACGCCAAATTCTTCACGCAGACGCAGCACCTGTTCTTTCGTCAGACCGCTGAAAGAGAACATGCCGTTCTGTTTGATGATAAAGCTGAAGTCACGGTTTGCACCTTTCTCCTGCAATGTGTTCACAAACAGCAGACGCATGCGCTGAATGCGCTGACGCATATCGGTTAGTTCCTGCTCCCAGATTGCACGCAGGGCATCATTGCTCAGAATGGTGGCGACAACCGATGCACCGTGGGCCGGTGGGTTGGAATAGTTGGCACGAATGACGGACTTCATCTGGCTGAACGCGCGATCAACGGTGTCGGCATCGGCGGCAATCAGCGTACAGGCACCTACGCGCTCATTGTACAGGCCAAAGTTCTTGGAGTAAGAGCTGGCGACAATAAGCTCTTTGTGCAGCGCGGCGAATGCGCGCAGACCTTCGGCGTCTTCTTCCAGGCCACGAGCAAAGCCCTGATAAGCGAAGTCAAACAGCGGCAACCAGCCTTTTTCGACCGACAGCTGCGCCAGCGTTTGCCACTGTTCCAGCGTAGGGTCAATACCGGTTGGGTTATGGCAGCAACCGTGGAACAGTACTACGTCGCCCGCCTGTGCTTCATTGAGGCTTGCCAGCAGCGCATCAAAATCTAAGGAATGGTTTGCCGCATCGTAATAATTGTACTCACGGACTTCCAGACCGGCAGAGTTAAAGACGCTCTTATGGTTCGGCCAGCTTGGGTTACTTACCCATACGCGTTGCGTTGAGGTATTTTTTGCCAGGAAATCAGCAGCCACACGCAGTGCACCGGTACCACCAGGGGTTTGTGCGGTACGTGCGCGTTTGTCATTGATCAGTGCGTGGCCTTTACCAAACAGTAATTCCTGAGTGCAACGACCAAACTCCGGAATACCGTCAATGCCAAGGTAATTTTTGGTGGTTTCATTTTCCAGTATATATTGCTCGGCTTTTTTAACGCTGGTCAGCACCGGTGTTTTGCCTGTCTCATCTTTATATACACCGATCCCGAGGTTAATTTTCCCTGGGCGGTCATCGGCACGAAACAAATCAGCCAGGCCCAAAATTGGGTCGGCAGGAGCGGCGGTAATGTTCTCAAACATGACGAGGTTCCATTGTGGTTACAGAAGGGAAGTCCGCTATCAGGTTAACGGTAGATTTACAAAATGCCAACCGTTAGTGACGAAAAGCTGGGGTGTTTTTTGAAGACGCAAGAATCCGCTGACGGACATAAAAAAACAGGACCGAAGTCCTGTTTTTTAGGCATTTAGCAAAGAGGTCTGCTATTAGAACTGGTAAACAATACCGAGTGCTACGGTGTCGTCAGAGTTCACGCCCAGTTTGTTGTCAGAGTCGATCTGGTTGATCTGGTAGTCAACATAGGTGGACATGTTTTTGTTGAAGTAGTAGGTTGCGCCTACTTCGATGTAGTTCACCAGATCTTCGTTGCCGATACCTTCTACGTCTTTCGCTTTAGATTTGTTGTAGGAGATGGACGGACGCAGGCCGAAATCGAACTGGTACTGAGCGACAACAAAGAAATCTTGAGTTTTGTTGGCGAAGCCGTTGGTGGTAATGCCATTCAGGGTGGTGGAGAGACGGGTTGCGTTACGGGTTTCGCCGTAGTTTGCTGCCAGGTAGATGTTGTTAGCATCGTACTTCAAGCCGGTCGCCCACTGCTCAGCTTTTTTGCCGCCGTTTGCGTAGGTGGAGGTTTCCTGCGCATTGGTGCGGTCAGCTGCGCCGTAAGCACCAACGATACCGAAGCCATCCATTTCATAGCTTAAAGAACCGCCAACGCCGTCACCGTTAGAACGGCCTGTGTTGCTGACGCTACCAGTACGTTCGTTTTTGCCCAGGTACTGAACGCCGAAGTTCAGGCCGTCAACCAGACCGAAGAAGTTGGAGTTACGGTAGGTTGCAACACCACCCACACGACCCACGAAGAAGTTGTCGCTGTATGCAGTATCACCACCAAATTCTGGCAGCATATCGGTGTAGCCCAGTGCATCGTAAACGATACCGTAGTTACGACCGTAATCGAAAGAACCTGCGTCGCCATATTTCAGACCCGCAAAGGCCAGACGGGTTTTGTTGCCGTTCTGAGCGTCAGTACCGCCTTCAGAATTGTTACCGGCAAAGTTGTATTCCCACTGACCGTAACCGGTCAGATCGGAATTGATCTGAGTTTCCCCTTTGAAACCAAGACGAGCATAAGTCTGATCGCCATCGTTATCGGCGTTATCAGAAAAATAGTGCAGACCCACGGTTTTACCGTACAGATCCAGCTTGTTGCCATCTTTGTTATAAACTTCTGCAGCGTTAGCTGCCCCGGCTACCAGCAGAGCAGGGATAACCACTGCCAGAATATTGCGCTTCATCATTATTTATTACCCTCATCGGTTTTTATATGACACCTGCCACTGCCGCCAATAAATTCCGTCAATTAAAATTTACGGAACTATTGATGAGAGTTTGGTGTCTTTATGTGTCTGACAGGCATCTTTCCATTCAAACTACCGTTTCGCTACCGTCAAAGTGCTACAAATATAAAGATTTAGTTTCAAAAAGAAAAAAT